>CAJUIA010000003.1 GCA_910586485.1 uncultured Acetatifactor sp. | reverse complement strand
ACGCCGCTGAAAAGCGGCGTTGCTTTATTATGGGGCGCATGGTTTGACGTTTACAGAGTAATTCAAGGCGGGGAAGATGTAAACCTTACCCGCCTTGAATATAATACCCTTGTATTCCTTGCTTCCAATCCCGGAATTGTCCTCACACAGACACAAATTTTTGAAACTGTTTGGAATATGGATAGTGATAGTTGCCATTCAAGCGTTGTCAACGTGATTTATAACCTGCGGAAAAAGATAGAGCCGGACAGCAAAAAACCGATCTACATAAAAACCGTGTTAGGTATCGGCTATAAATTTGATGGATAAACATTAGGGAATAATAATTGGTACAGTATTATTCCCTATCAACACAAATAAATATGCTTTATATTTCATAATATGTATTTGTCGCTCTTATCTTCATGTTTATATAATTACTCTGTTTCTCGCTATTACTTCTATAAGGACGGCAACTAAGAATAAACTTAATATCCCTTGATGTTAAATTTTCAATAGTTGCAAAGTCAAGATTTGCTTCTAACATATTTGAAATAGCATATTTTATCATTCCTAAATGAGTAAACCGTTTAAGAACAATTTCATTACAGTTATATTGTTCAGCATATAAATCTTTTATTCTTGTCAAAACGTCTTTTAAAAAAGAGCTTGCTATTGGCGTATCATTTTTCCTTTTTTCTTTAGTAAAAAAAATCAATTCATCATTATCAAGACTATTCTGAGATATATGTTTATTCATATTTTTAAAAATACTATATGGCAATTCAAGAATGATATAATCCTTTTTATCCTTACTTAAAATCTTTAAAGTTCTTTTTTCTAAATTAACATCTCTTGCATGTATATTCCTAATTGTTGAGAATGATAAGCCATATAAAAAAGTTAATTGAATAATTATATAACTTTGAAGCTGTTTGTCACTAAGCGAATTTACACTTTCGAAATACTTTTTAACAAAATCATACTCTTCCCTTTGAATTGCAGGAAATTCCTCTGCTTCTAAAAGTACATAACCTTTTTTCTCTAATCTCATTCGTATATCAGCTACTAATTCCTCTGTCGCTGGTAAATATGTATGTACAGACATCATACGAAATTTATTCTTAGAACCAATTCATAAAATTTTCCAAATGCAATAAGAAAATCATTAATAGAATTACACCTCTTAGTTTTACTATCGTCATAAACGCCTCTTGTTTTAGCTGTTTCTACATAAAAAATGGTTGCTTCGATTAAATACTCACGATTGAAAACACTTTGAAAAAATTGTTCTTCACGTCCAATATAATTTATTTCTTGTAAATTTTCCCGAATAAAGGGGATAAAATAATTCTTAATTTTAGGTATGCAAAAATTATATTGTCCATTCGGATCATCTTTATCTACATTTTTCAAATCTTCCTTTTTAATTTTTTCTTCAAATTCATCCAGTAATTCTTGTAGCTTATCCATTAGATAGCCTCCCGCTATTTTATTTGAGATAATTGTATCATAAAACAAGTGATATTCAACAAATTTTGTCATAAAAAAGAATTTTTACATTTAATAAATTCGCGGGATTGAGTACTCAATCCCTATGCTTGCTATTCCACTATTCTAAACTTTTTATAAAATTTCCCGGAAACTTTGCCATTTTTTACCTCCCGTGCGTAGTAAGTAGTAAAGGGGGATTTTACGCTATTCCCGTATAGTGTACTTGCCGCTTCTCATAAAATTTAGGGAAACCGTCAAAGGAGAAAGTTTATGTCAAAAACGAATAATTCTCCTACACCCGATACCCAAATACACATGGAAAATCTTTCCATAGATAAAATGAGCCTGACTGTTACCAACATCTACCCCGCCTTTCAGAAAAAATCAGAGCAGGAAACCCGACAGGAAATCGGGGCAAGGCTCTATCAGATTTTCAAAAAATATGCGTAAGTCCCTTGCAAAACAATCATGGAAACGATATGATCTGTTTGATGTCAAATTCCATAGGAATTTGACATTGGGTATTGCGTCTTACGTTTTAGGAGGTAGATAGAATGTATGACGCATTGTATGCAAGACAGTCAATCGAAAAAAAGGACAGCATATCCGTAGAAAGCCAACTTGAGTATTGCAGATACGAAACCCACGGGGAAGCCTGCATGGAATACACAGACAAAGGTTTTTCGGGCAAGGACACCAACCGCCCCGGCTTTGAAAAAATGATGAATGATATTCGTGCAGGAAAAATCAAACGGGTTATTGTCTACAAACTCGACCGTATCAGCCGTTCCATTTTGGATTTTGCAAACATGATGGAGATATTTCAGAAATATCATGTGGAGTTTGTTTCTTCCACGGAAAAATTTGACACGTCCACACCGATCGGCAGGGCGATGTTAAATATCTGTATCGTGTTCGCCCAACTGGAACGGGAAACCATACAAAAACGGGTAACAGATGCTTATTATGCAAGGTGTAAGCGCGGCTTTTACATGGGCGGGCGTATCCCCTACGGCTATCGTCTGACGAACACAGTCATTGACAATATCCGCACTTCCATGTACGAGGAAGTCCCGGAGGAAAGCGAACAGCTAAAGATGATTTACTCCATGTATGCGGACACGGACAATTCACTTGGGGATATTGTACGGTACTTGAACGAACACCAGATTAAAAATCTACGTGGCGCAAACTGGAATACCGCCCGTATCAGTGAAATGCTCCGCAATCCCGTGTATGTGCAAGCCGATATTGACGTGTATCAGTTTTTCCAAAGTCAAGGCGCTAACATCTATAACCCGGCAAGTGACTTCACGGGTTACAATGCCTGCTATCTCTACAAGGGTACGGTTTCCACTTCAAGAAAGCAAAGTGACCTGTCCGACAAAGAGATTGTGCTTGCGCCGCATAAGGGTTTTATCCCCTCTAAGACATGGTTAGCCTGCCGCATACGGTGTCTAAGTAACCGACAGTCAACAAAGACCTGTAAACCGAAAAATTCATGGCTTGTCGGTAAGGTAAAATGCGGCAACTGCGGTTATGCGCTGACAATCCGCAAAGCAAAAACAAAGTGGGGACGTTACTTTGTTTGCAGCCAGTCGGGAAACCGCGGAAGCAACTGCACCGGGGCAGGCTGTACGGTTTATGCGGACGTTTTGGAAGAATATATGCTTGGTGCAATCAAGAAAAGACTGTCGGAATTTTCAGCTCTCGAAGAGAGCTCACTCTCCTGCCCATCTGACATAGGAGAAAAGGGACTGCATGCAGTCCCCCAAACAAACATGACGAAAAAAATCCGTCTGACGCAGATTGAGGAAGAAATCGAAGAGTTTCTCTCCAAAGTGTCCGGGGCAAGCGGCGTTCTGATGAAGTACATAGACGAAAAAGTATCAGAACTGGACGCAGAGCGGAAAGCCTTGCAGGAGGAAATCGTCACGGCAAATGTCACAGATACAGAGGGCAGATTGAAGCAGATAACCAATCATGTAAAAACATGGGAAACGCTCTCTTTCGAGGACAGACAGGCGGTAGTCGATACGCTTATCAAGGTCATTCGGATTGCAGACGGAAACATTGAAATCACTTGGAACATTTAACCATGAAAGTCTATGTCACACAGTTTTGAGGAAAATTTAATAAAAATCTGTTGATACGCCAATACTAAATACCGTATAATAAAGTCAACAATCGAAAGGAAGTGATACTATGACACCTGCAGCACAGGCAATCAGAAATCAGGAAATCCTAAAAACTGAATATTCCGAAAAAGCCGCCATAGGCGCGTTATATGATGAACTCTCCAAGGGAATAGAAAGTCTGAAAAAAGGCGATGTTTATACGCTTGATGAAGCATGGGAGGAAATTGACAAAATATAATGCCGGATAAACCTAAAAAATACAAAATTGTGATTTCCAAAGATGCTCTCTCGGATATTAAGTCAACAAAAAAGTATATTCTCGACACTTTCAAATATCGTGAATATGCGGAAAACTTTTCAAAGAAGATCAAGAAGGCAATCAAGGAACTGGATTCCTTTCCCAAAGGCTATGAAGCTACAGGATATGTAATCGAGGGATTGAACATTTATTTCAAGCCTTACAGTACATATTTAATCTTCTTTGTCGTGGAGGATTCAACGATTACGGTAATCCGTGTCTTGAAAGACCGCATGTATTGGCAATCTATTATCAAGAAGATGCAGAAAATCAACAGATAGATTTACTTCAATCCTCCCGTTTCGGTGAAGCGTTGCGTATCGTTCAGGATCGCCTGGATTCCAGGAACTTCTACGCCTTCAATCCCGCCTTTGATAAGTGTGAGGATTGTTGCGGAAATTAATGTAAAGCTTTAAAAGCGCCCCCAAAGGGCGCTTTTGCTTTCGGCAGCTTTCCGCCTGCCCCCTATCGCCGTCACCTGTCCCGGCATGTTTATCCAATACGACGTCTGGCGTGCATTTTCACCAGCTCCCGGAGCTTTTTGATCTCTACCGGCTTTGAATAATAATAACCCTGGAACCAGGTAGCTTTGAAGCCTCTCAGATAATTCTGTAATTCTTCCGTTTCCACACCCTCCAGACAGGTGCTCATGCCGCAGCTGTTGGCAAAGTCCACGATAGACCTGACCATGGCCTGCTTTTTCACATCCTCAGCGATTCCCCGAATAAAGCTCATGTCCAGCTTGATCTCGTCCAACGGTGCGCAAAGCACGATTCCCGACGACGCGCTTCCGGTCCCGTAATCGTCCATTGCCATACGGATGCCGTGCCCCTGGAAAAATTCCACTTCTCCTTTTATCACCTCCAGCGGCATATCTCTGCACCGCTCCGTCAGCTCCAGGCACAGATGCGCGGCAGGGAATTTCGTCTGCTCCAGAACACGCAGCACTTCACCCCGAAACTCTTCCCTCTCCATCTGCCTTGCCGACACATTAACATTCAGCACAAAATCCGGCAACAGCTCCAGCAGTCTCACCGTCTCCCGCAGCGCTGTCTGCAGCACATAATTACCCAGCTCGTACATTCCCGGATCCTTTTCCATCCATTCAATAAACATACCGGGCGGAACGTTGCCGTAAGGCTCCCTGCGCCACCGAACCAGGGCCTCCGCACCTGCAATGTGCCCTGTTTCAGACTCTACAATGGGCTGATATACCACATAAAATCCCTGACAGCCCTCCCTGACTGACTGATGAATCACCTTCATCAAATCCAGATCAACGTTTCCTGATGTACACACCTCATCGTTAAAAATAATCAGCCTTCCCTGATGCTCCGCCTCCGAATCTTCCAGTGCGTATGCGACCTTGGAGGTCAAAGAATCCGCCCTGCCCTCGTACCGCTGCTCGATCAGGATCGCTCCCGCGCACATTTTCAGCGTGATTCGCCTGTTGTCTGCCCGGATGCCCATTGCCAGCGTATTTCGCAGTGTCTGCTCGAAGGTGAGCAGCTTTTCCCTGTCACACCTTTTTAAGATAAAACCAAATTTCGGCCCGTCAAGACGATATACTGCGCTGTCCTCATTCATCATGTAGATAAACTGCAGCGCCATTTCCTTTAAAACCTGATTTGCAAAGTCATTTCCATAAATAATATTCAAATTATTGAATCGTTCCAGCTTAATCATCAGCACCGCAAAGGGCACACCAGAAGCTATCACCCCGTCAATATCCGCTGTAAATCTCGCCTGGGAGTACAGATCCGTCAGGGCGTCAATCCTCGGCAGGACATTCTCATTGTGCAGAAGCAAAATCAGGTGTTCCTCTTTACTTTCTTCATCCTTCACAATCCGGGTATGAATGCTGTACAGATGATACTCGCCGGACACATCCCTGATCCGGACGCACAACTCCCAATCCAGCTTTATCCCCCGCATCCGCTCCGGTATTCCGCCTTCATATTCCCACCAGTCATCCGGGTGGACCAGGCCGCGCATAATCTCAAAATGCTCTGAAGTACAGGCGCAGGTATCCTCAATTCCGAAATGAACCCTTGCTGCCTCAGAAAACCACGTTCTGTCCTGCTGCAGATTCAGGATATAAACATAGTTATCCTCTGCCAGTATATTCAGCGAATTGATCAAGGAATCAATATAAGCTTCCCTTTCATTCCAAAATCCCTGTTCCCCCATTTATGTACCCCCATCCCCAAAGCGGTCCGGTAAAAGAAGCTGTCAAGCAGTTTCTTTTATTTTATGCTACACCGAAATACGGGACAGGTCAAGAAGAATTGGAGTGAATCAGTAAAGCTTTCCTTCTAGCTTTCCTTCTCTTAAGGTAACTACCTCGTCGTATTCCTCTGCCTTTTTTAAATGGTGGGTGACGGTGAGCAGCGTAAGCTTTTCCAGCTTCAAAAGCTCACTCTCAATTTCCCCGGCAGTCTGCTCGTCCAGAGCGGACGTTCCCTCATCGAGAATCAAAAAATCCGTATTGCGGATGGTATCATCAAAAAGGAATACATTACCTTACACATAAGACGACAGCTTTCCTCAAGACGCTTGGATTCCGGCAGTGATGCCAGATAAACCGGCAGCGCCTCATCCATATTTTCCCTCGTGACTTCCTCCCGTCCGAATAAAGCGTCAATGCTGACCCCCAGCCTGTCCGCCAGCGCAGGCAGCAACGATATATCCGGCGTGCCGCCTGTCTCCCACTGGGAAACCGCCGAACTGCTGATTCCCAGCGCTTCCCCCAGCTCCTTTTGCGTCAGTCCGGCCTCCTTTCTGAATTTCTGTATTTGCTCCCCAATCATAAAATGATTCATCCTGCGCCTCCTTTAAGTACTGCTAACATTATATACCAAGTGTTGCTTAAGTAAAAGCGGCGCACTTTTGATTAATATTAAGCAACGCTTAACTCCGTGTACCGGATCTTATCTTGTATTGCAAGGCCCTTTTTTGCTTCCTCATTATGCCACAAAAAATGCAAAACGCAAAAACCTCTTGCTTTTTCAACCTAAAAAGCAAGAGATTTTCCATTATTTTGCAAGTTTCCCTGCATATTCTGTTTTTTCCGTCAAAATTCTTTCATAATCCATTCACGCAGCTATTCTTTTCTGCTTTTCCCGCAGCAGGTTTCCGTTCTACGGATATTTCACGCCCCAGACACTTTCGTTATTGCCTACGGCACTGAAGACCATCACCTCAGTTCCCGCTTCATCCTTCATCCGGCAGAATACGCCGCTGTAGCTTGTATCTCCATAGGTAATGCTCATGCAGCAGCTGCCTGCCTTTGCTTCCCAGCTGCCCTGAACGCCGTCACCCCGCACTGTGCCGTCCGCCTCCAGGTAAAGGATAAAGGGCTGGGCGATCTCTGCGTTAATAGCCGTCCCCTGATTGATCACGTAGTATTTCCCTGCCAGCTCTCCCGCCTCATATCCGTCTGCACTGACCGTTTCCCCGTCCGTGGCATAGGGCAGCATACAGGGCCAGCCCTCTTCGTTTACAATAAACTGATGCACCCGCGGCTCATGATATTCGGCGTTCATATCAAATCGGGTATGATTCACAATATACTTTTTCCCATCATCATCTACGAACGCGGAATTATGCCCCGTAGCCATATAAGCCATTGGCAGGCTTGGAAGGTAATAGTTTCCAGACAGCTTCAGACCGTAAGGACTCTGCTTTAAGTTTCCGGTATCTAAAGGATATTTCCCGTTCATGTCCACATACTCGCCGTCAATGGTCTCGGAACGGAATACCCTGATCTGATACCCTCCGGTCCTTACAAGTCCGCCGTAGGATACAAACAGATAATAATATCCGCTTTCCTTATCATACAATATGTACGGCGCCTCTATGGAGGTATGAAGGCCGCCCATCAGGCGCTTTCCAAAATAAGGATCCACCTGTTTTTCCTCATCCGCCTCCGGATGAATCACTTCCCCTGTCTCAGGGTCAAGCTCCAAAAGGAACATTCCCCCGGACCAGGAGCCGTATACCATCCACAGTCTGCCGTCCTCATCATAGAGTACCGCAGGGTCTATGGCATTCGGATACCGGTCAAAATTATATTCTCCGTTCGCCTTGATATATTTTGCCTTGGCTTCCTCCCTGTCCACAAATTCCGTCACATTAGTGGCCCCCAAGGAGCCTTCCGTGAATCCAGAACAAATTAACGCTCCCTTCCATTCATAGGGACCCTCAATCTTTTCACTGATACCATAGCACAGGTTGGAAGCGTTCCAGGTTGAGGTAGTGCAGAAATAAAGATAATAGAGCCCTGCCGCTTCATTATATATTACATCCGGCGCCCACACATGATAACCGCCGTCATCCGTAGGAATCACGCTTGTTTTGCTCCCCGCATAGGCAAAAGCATCCCTGTTCTCCAGCAGGCCTTGATAGACGGGATTATTGTTTTTATAGCCGTCCCCAATGGAAGTCCAGTGACGCAGATCCTCGGATACTGCCGTGGACATATGAGAACCAAATATGTAATATTTCCCGTCTGCTTTATAAACGGAAGGGTCATGCACGCTGACTCCGGCCTCGATTTTTGCCGTGGCAATCCCCTCATAATCCACTATGTAATCTGTCTCCTCCGTCATGGTCTCTCCGCTTTCCTCAAGCTCCTGCGGCTTGCTCTCCCCGTCATTTTCACTGCCTGGCAAAGCACCGTCTCCATTTCCTGTCTGATTCCTGTCCCCGCTGCCTGTCTCTCCGCTTTCTGTCTGAGAGCCGTTTCCGCTGCCTGCCGGTGATCCTCCGCTGCCGCAGGCCGTCATGCAGAGTACAGCAGCCGCACTGAGCAGATACATAAGCATTCTTTTTTTCTTCACCGCCTGTTACCTCTCTTCCCCCATAAAAAACAGCGCAATGGTCCCTGGCCCTGAATGGGCACCGATGACGGGACCAACGTTATTGATCAGAAAATGCTCCATGCCGAATCTCTTTTTAATCTGATCCCGCACATACTCCGCATCCTCCAAAGCGTCCCCATGGCTGATAAAGACATAATCGTCCTTATTTTCCTGCCTCCATTCACCCATCTTAGCCTCCATGTAATCCACCAGAGACTCCAGCGACTTTCTTCTCCCTCTGACCTTGCCGATGAGAATCAAATGTCCCTCATTGTCCACATGCAGCTTGGGCTTAATGGAAATCAACGTTCCCAGAATAGCTGCCGTCTTGCTGACCCTGCCTCCCCTGTGAAGATGAAACAGATCATCCACCGTAAACGCATGAACCAGATTCAGCTTATGTCCCTCCAGCCAGGCCGCCGTCTCTTCCAGACTCTTACCCTGATCACGCATCCGCACCGCCTTATGTACCAGCAGCCCTTCCCCCAGAGAGGCTGCCAGGCTGTCAATCACCACGATCTTTACATCCGGCTGCTCCTGCATTATTTCCTCCGCAGCAATTTTTCCGCTGTTGCAGGTGCCGCTTAAACCGGAGGAAAAAGCAAGATACAAAATCTCCTTATTCTCCTTGATACACTCTTCAAAGAAGGCCCTTGCTTCCTCCGGATTGACCTGTGAGGTGGTGGGCATTTTGCCGTCCCGCATCATCCCGTAAAAGTCCCTGTAATCCAGCTCCTTTTCTTTCCCATATACCTCACCGTCCAATATATAGCTCAAAGAAATAAAGTCCACATTATGCTCTTTTAAATATTCCCGTGGCAGATCCGCCATATTATCTGTTACAAGCTTAAACATAGGCACCTCCATAATATCTTTGATGGTTTTCCATACCACATTATATCACCTTCAAAACCATTTGACAACTGACATTCCTAAGTCAGCCCTCATCGCCTCCGTCATATCCCTTCGGCCCTGCGTAAAGCCCGCCGTCATTCCCCGGATTCCGGAAGCCTCCTGCGGATCAGGCGATTCTTCAGCTTTTTCCAGTCAAAGGGAATCAAAGGGTAAATATAGCTGCTCTTAGATACCGTCCTGTTAAAGCAAACAGACAGCACCGCCAGCAAAATGCCGCCGATATACCCCCAAAGCCCAAACCATTGGGTCAAAAGCAGGGTCAGTATACGCAGGAATTTCAAAGCGTAGCCAAGCTCGTAATTCTGCTGGGTATAATTGGCAATGGCCACAAAAGCCATATACAGCATGACCTCGGAATTAAACCAGCCGCTGTTTACCGAGAACTCCCCCAGTACAAGAGCCGCCATCACGCTCAAAGGAGTACTCAGCATATTGGGCGTATTTACCGCCGCCAGCTTTAACCCGTCTATGGCAAGCTCCAGGATCAGGAACTGCCAGATCAACGGAATATTGGGCTCTTCCTGTAAAAGGATGAAGGAAAAACCTTCCGGCACCCATTCCGGATAATTCATCAGCAGCAGAAAGGTGGGCGTCATAAAAAAAGTAAACAGTGTAATCAGAAGCCTGGTCAGCCTAAGATAGGTCCCTGTAATAGGCGGGAAATAATAATCATCCGCTTCTTCTATCACATCAAAAATGGTAGTGGGCAGTATCATGGCTGAAGGGGAATTGTCCACCAGAATAACAATGTTTCCCTCCAGCACCTGAGCCGCAGCCGTGTCCGGACGCTCCGTATACTTAAATTTCGGAAAGGGATTATACCACCGTCTTTTATACAGACATTCCGCCAGCGACTCCTGATTCATGGTCAAGGAGTCCGCCCGGATATTCTCTATCTTTCTCTTAATGTCCGCCAGCAGCTTTTCATCTGCTCTGCCCTTCATATAGCAAAGCACTATGTCCGTCTTGGAGCTTTTCCCGGCGTTCATCATCTCCATGCAAAGCTCCGTGCTGCGAATTCTGCGGCGGATCAGTGCCGTATTAAATACAATCGTCTCCACAAACCCGTCCTTGGAGCCGCGGAGTACCTTATCCTTCTCCGGCTCTTCCACGCCTCTGGCGGGGTAGGTCCGGGAATCAATCAGCAGCGCCTTTTTATAACCGTCTATCAGCAGGATAAACATTCCTGACAACAATGCGTCAATGAGCCTGTCAAACCGCTCTTCCACATCCACCTCTACATAGGGAGTGAACTGTTTGGAAATTCCGTGCATATCCTCAGGCATGTCCTCCGCCTTCTGATCCATCAGATACTGCAGCAGCTTCTGGATCAGATCGTCCTTACAAAAACCGTCCACAAGGTACATACAGGCTTCCTTCCCGCCTATATTCACCACCCTGTAGATAACGTCAAAATTCTTTTCCACATCCAATACCTGATTCAGATACTGCATGTCCTCCTGCAGGCGCCCTGATATATATTCTTTCTCCACAATAAAAACTCCTTTTACATAATGAAATCGGAAAAATATCTTGTCCTCATAGTATGCCGAAAAAGGAGTTCCTTATTCTAAACGCCGTTTCTGATGCCGTTATCCTGCGCCTGATGTTGTTTTGTACTGTTTTTTATGCAGCTTTATGTGGTGCTGCCAAAGCCGCCGTTGCGCACCCCCTCCGCAGCATCATCTACAGTGATGCCGTACTCTAAAAAGATACCCTGCGCAAATCCGCTACCCTTTGCTACCTCCAGCGTTTTTTCCTCATTGGAGGCATTGGTCAGCTTAATAAACATATGTCCCTCGTTGTCCGAGTTAAAATAATCGCTGTCAATGATGCCCACCGTATTATTTAACTGCAGGCGGTATTTAAAGCCCAGCCCGCTTCTGGGGTAAATATGTAATACCCAGTTCTCTTCCATCCGCACCCGGATTCCCGTTGGAATCTTGATCGTCTCCCCCGGTGAAAGCTGAAAATCAAAGGGAGCATAAAAATCGTACCCGGCGCTGCCCCTTGTGGCCCTTGCCGGCAGCTTAATATCCTCATACATTTTCCGGATTTCCGCCTCCGTATACATGGGGAAATCTTCCTTTACGGAATTTACAAAATTCTCTTCACTGACCTTCAAAAACTGTGCGATTTTCTTCACCTTTTCCCTCCAAGCTTCCGAGCAATGAGCCAAATGCGGCGGGTATCTGACTTACGAAAACAATTCCCGAACAATTATATCCGCACACTCAGCCGCACTGTGCTGACTTGTATCTACTCTTAAGCTGTACTCTATATTTTTTGCCATCAGCTCCTGCTGCTCATCCGATTGATTTTCGCCTCTGTCCCCGCGCATTATATTTCTTTTTCTGCATATATCCAACGGACAGTATACTTCAACCACATCAAGCGGATTATTTTTCAGTATGTCCGTCAACTGCTTATAATGAGGCGCAATTTCTTCTCTTTCCACCAATATTCCGTCAATAATTACATTCTTACCCATATCCGAATAAAGCCGCGCCGTGTGGTACATCATAATAATTACTTCGCTGAGATATTTCCAATAATTTTCGCGCAGAAATTTCTCTCCCACCATTTCCTGGAACAAATCATTTGCAACCACATAAAAAAACACATCATCCCGCTCCTGAAGGGCTTCGACGATGGATGTTTTTCCTGCGCTGGTCACCCCGTTTAAAAAAAGTATACGTCCCTTTTCCATTTTCCGCCTTCCTCCAAGATTACAGCTTTTCGGCAGCTCAAATTTCATTCCATATATCACATACGGCCCGGTTTCAGGAACAGCCGCAGGCATTTTCCGGCTTGCGGGTCAGCTCATAGGCTTCCGCATAATCGCCGCAATGCAGTACAGGAATCAAAGGATCCGGCTGCGCAAGAGTCTTCTGAACATCAATCACCCTCTGGTTAGCGCTTCCCTTCCAGAGCAGCTTTGCATCCTTTTCCTCATCATGAAACTCTCCGTCCACCAGCACGTCCACAAACCGCATCATAGGATAATACAAAATATGCTCCCAGGTATCCCCTGTGTACAGCCAGACCGTCTTCTGCGGATACTTCTCCTTGATCTCCGCCATCAGCTCCCGCACCCCGATTCTGTTGGCCGGATGAAGAGGATCCCCGCCGGAGAAGGTAATTCCTGATATATAGCTCTTATCCAGCTGCTCAAAGATTTCCGCCTTCGCATTATTGTCAAAGGCCAGCCCGCCGTCCGGGTCCCAGGTAACCGGATTCTGGCAATTTTTGCAACAATGACTGCACCCGGCCACCCACAGCACCACCCGCAGCCCGTCGCCGTTTTTCATATCATCCTTTGTTATATCATGATACCTCATAAAATATACCTTCCATCTATATCGTCTATAAAACCATCCTGCCCGTGTACTCTCCTGCGCCGCAGAGCGCGAAATCACACAACGAACATCTGGAAGAATCCGCTTTGCGGATTCTTCCGGGAATGACTTAGATTTTCTTAGGCTGGACACCTTTCACACTTCCACGGAGAATCCGTCTGCGGATTCTCCTGCGTGAAGAAGCTCTGCCTTGCAGAGCGTGAAAGCACTTAGCGAGGAACGAGCTTAGTGCTTTCCTTCACGCTTTACATAGACTTCCTCTCCGCAATTTCTGCCATCTTCGCATCGTTCAGCCTGGTGTCCCCATGCACGCGGGAATAGGATAAATAGCCGTTCATCCGGTCAATTTTCGTCAGATTACGGCTTCCGCATTTAGGGCACACATCCATTTCCAGCTCCTGATGCCCGCAGTCGTCACAATATGCCAGAGACAAATTGACTCCCTCGTAAAAACCCATTTCCATTGCCCGGTGGATCAGCGTTTTGATCGCCTCGATATTATAATCAATCGGATACTTTACATACTGTATCTTTCCGCCGTTGCAGAGATTCCAGAAGCGTTCCTCCATGTCCTGCTTCTCGATGGGGGTAATGTCCTCGGATACATGACAGTGAAAGCTGTTGCTCACATACTCCTTGTCCGATACCCCCTCCACAATGCCATATTTCTTGCGAAACTGCTTTACCTGCACTCCGCAGAGATTCTCGGCCGGTGTTCCATATATGGCATAAAGATTACCATCCTCTTCCTTAAACTCATTTACCTTTGTATTGATATATTCCATAACCTCCAGGGCAAATTTACCGTCCTCCACAAGGGATTTCCCGTTGTAAAGCTCCTGAAGCTCGTTCAATGCCGTAATGCCAAAGCTGGCGGTAGCCGACTTAAGTAATGGCTTGATCTTATCATGCAGTCCCAGATGCCCGTTTAAGAAGCCGCCCTCACAGTAAGCCAAGGGATTGGTGGAAGCCCGCATTTCCCCTAAATAAGCATACGTACGGATATGCAGCTGACGGATCAGATTCAGATAATAATCCAGCACCTCATAAAAATCCCGGCTCTCCTTTCTGGCTTTGGCCAGAATCATGGGCAGGTGAAGAGATACCGCACCGATATTAAAACGTCCCACAAATACAGGCACATCCTTTTCGTCAGCCGGGTGCATTCCCCCTCTCTCATACCAGGGAGAAAGGAACGCCCTGCAGCCCATGGGAGAAATAATCTTTCCATACTGCTTATAGATGCTGGCCACATATCCTTTGCCCGTAAGACTCAGCCAGTCGGGATACATGGTCTTGGCAGAGCATTTGACACCGGCCTCAAAAACATCCTCCAGCGGCTTTCCGGGGCCGTGCAGATTCTCGTCATATAAAAATACAATCTTGGGGAACAGTACCG
The DNA here is from genome assembly GCA_910586485.1 of uncultured Acetatifactor sp. Taxonomy (GTDB): domain Bacteria; phylum Bacillota; class Clostridia; order Lachnospirales; family Lachnospiraceae; genus Acetatifactor. Next base: position 164,325 of record CAJUIA010000003.1, on the reverse strand, counting down.
GCTTCTTACAGTCCTTCTTGCCCTGTCCCCGCCTTCTCACGTTCAGCATGGTAATGGTGGCCAGCTTTGCAAACCGGCCGGTGCCGGTGCCCGCCGTCACCGTAATAAAGGGATAATCACCCCGGCTGCTTCCCACCGTATTAAACTTATACTCCCAGCCCTGAAATCCCTGCTCGTACTCCCGTACCACATCCGCGTAGGCTTCCGCCTCGGCCGTGTCCCTGTCAATTCCCAGCCGGATATACTTGTCCACGTACTTATCATAGGACTTTTCCGCATAGGGCTCTAAGATCAAATCCACACTGGGCACGGTAAAACCGCCATACTGCTGGCTGGCAGCGCTTAAGACAATATCTCCGATCACATCAAAGGCCACATCCAGCGATTTCGGCTCATTATACCAGACATTTCCCATTTCAAAGCCGCCGCTCAGCACATTCTGCACGTCAAAAAGACAGCAGTTCATGGTATCTCTTCTGGCCGACATATCATGCACATAAATATAGCCGTCCCTGCAGGCCTGAATCTCTTCCGTGGTCAGAAAGAATTTCTGATACAGCTCCTTGTTCAGCTGATTAAAGATCAGGCTCCTTTTGGTAGCCACAAGGGCGGAGTCGGTATTGGCATTTTCCTTGTCCCCAATGTACATGATGGACTGGCTCTTTTTATATACATCGTCCAGCATACGCACAAAATCCTGCTTATAATTGCGGTAATCCCGGTAGCTCTTTGCCACCACCGGCTTTACCTGCTCCAGGGCACTCTCCACAATATTGTGCATTACCGGGATCGGAATTTCATCTACCTCCATTTCATTCACTTTTTCGATTACGTACCGGCAAATATTGCTTTCTTCCTCCGCGGTGAATTTTGTCAAAGCACGGTATGCACTCTTTGCCACCGCGTTGATAACCTTCTGCACGTTAAAGATTTCCTTACTGCCGTCCTTCTTAACAACATAAACCTCTCTCTCAGGCTTAAACTCTTTCCCGTAATCAATATTCTCCGTAGATGCCTTATCAAAATTACTGCTCATAGATTCCTTTCCCTTCCGTCACTTCATGATTTTATACACGCTGTCCCTGCATTCCTCCGCCGCCGGCTCCTGCCATACGGCGCATTCTCTGTCACGCGGCCTGCTTCTGTATATTGGCACAAAATATAGTTTTCCGTCGCTCTCTGCTCCCTATATATTGTGCCACTATTAAACAGTATAAGGAAGAATCTCCAAATTGTCAACGAAGGGAATAAAAAAATATATACAAAAAAGGTACCTGAATTTTGGATTAAATTCAGATACCTGACCTAACCTTCTTCTTTTTCCCGAAAAGACTCCGGCAATTCTGCCGTCAGCTGCATGGTAGCCACAATATCAGTGAGCCATTTTCGGTACCGCTCTTTTACGGAGGCCGGTGCAATTACTACCGCTTCCCTTCCAATTCCCGACAGCCAGCCGAAAAACTGTCCGCTGACTGCTACCTTCACACGGATTCGAAAAATCCTGTCCGTCATGGGCCGAATATCCGCCTCCCTGCCGAACCGGTCCAATACAACGCCCACCAGCCTGTTGGGAAACTGCAGGGTAACAGTTTCCGCCTCGCCGCTGAACATGCCGAAGGTCTGATTGGTATAGGCCGCCGGGTCAATCTCGGAAAACTGTTCCAAGCCTTCCCTTGCCTCCTTCAGCACCTTGACCTGCCCCATTTTATCCACACGGTAATGCTTCATGATACCGTCCGTGCCGTCGTACGCCGCCAGATAGTAATTTTCTTCCTTCCAGATCAACGCCCAGGGACTGGCCTGCTTCCTGCTTCCGATCCGGGGCACCAGCTCTTTTTTCAGGTTCCAGTCCAGATACTGAAACTCGATCTGCTGATTTCCCTGAATCGCTCTGTGTATATTGTCAATATTATAATAAATGCTTTCATTTTCCGTTTTGATGCGTCCGGCCACGTAAACCTGTCTCTGCAGCTTTCCGGCGTCATATTTCCCGGCCATATGCTCCAGCTTTTTAATTAGGCTTCTGGATTTTCTGGTCGTAATAAACCGTGAGGATTGTACCGCATCTACTAAAAGCTTTAATTCCGCAAGCTCAAAATCCCGGCTGCCCATATAATATCCGCCGCCCAGCCTGCTGTGGACCTGAATGATGTCATAACCGAAATCACAAAGCTTTTCTATGTCGTCATAGATGCTTTTCCGCTCGGAGTGAATGTCCTTGGATTCTAAATATGCAATAATATCCGCTGTACTCACCGGATGGTTTTCATCTGTGTTTTCCGTCAAAAGCTTGATAATATACAGAAGCTTCAGCTTTTGCCCCGCCGATTTCGCCATATTAACTTTCCGCTTTCTGAGCTTCCCCGGAGGCGGCCGCCTCGTTCTTTGCGTTCTTTTTCTTTGCCATGGTAATACCGATAAATACCGCTGCACCTGCAACTACCGCAATAATCAGCATTAACAGCCCATAAGACAAAAACATTCTTCCAAACTCAATCAGCTTTCCCATCTTTAAGCCTCTTTTCTTAATTTGTATGTATTTGTATACTTGGATGTGCCGGCCCGTTTCAGACATGGCACATTCTGATTTTAAGTATAGCAATACCGGCCGCTTCCGTCAAGCAAATAGTTCCTCTTTTCCCTGCGCCCTTCCTATGACAATTTCCTCATTTTTGCAGCCCGCTGCCTCTCAGATATTCCAAAAGGCACTCCGTCACCTTGTCCGCACCGCTGCTGTTGACATGTCCGGCATTATATAAATCGTTATAGTCAAAGTCCAGTTCGTCCCAGAGGCAATTCATGTCCAGCATTTGGACCGTACTCCCGTTGACATAAATCTCCCGCAGATAATTGTTAATCTTTATCTGTTCGATGCTGCTTTGCGCCATCTGGCTCTTAAAGGGAACACTGGCAAACAGCAGCCTCACCTGCTTTTCTTCCAGCAGCAGAAGCAGCTTTTCCAGGCACTCCTTTTCCGTGGGCGTAATTTCCCGCAGCTCATCCGGACCTGGTACTGCCTGCTGAAACCATCCGTCATCCGGGTCCTCCATGGCCTCTGCCGTGTAGATCCCGTTGCCTCCATAGGCAGGCCACAAAGTGTCGTCATATAAAACCATGAAATCATAGGGTGACAGGCTCTCCCAGCGCGAATGATATAATAAAAACGGCAGGTAAAAGCTTTCCCGCGCCTCCAATACGCAATAATTCACCCCTTCCACTTTATTCCGATTCAGCGGGAGCACGTCAAAGGCCCGTCTGGCCAGAATATCTCTGTCCCCGTCCTCCAGCGGGCAAAAAGCAAAGGTTTCCAGAATGATCAGCTCCGGCACATGACTTTTCAAGATTTCTTTTACAAAATAATACATCTGCTCCATGCGCATTCCGTATACCGCATAATTAAATACCCGTACATCCCGCCCCTCGCTTTCCGAAAGCGCAAGAGACAGGGATTCCGCCCGAATCCCATTGTCCGCATGGGAATTGCCCAGCACCAAAACATCAATATCCTTTCCTGCCTTCCAGGCCCGATACCTTGGATAGGAGCTTTTCTCCACAAACAACGCCTGTATAAAACAAAACAGGAGGACACCGACGATCAGAAACACGATAAACGCCATTATCTTCTTAGCTGTTCTCATTTATGAAATCCTCCCGGACCATTCTCAGAATTGGAAATAAATAAATGCAGAAGCGTCATATCCAGGACCGTATATGCCAAAAATAAGGATGCTGAAAATCAATCCGTAATAGACCAGCCAGCGGAACCAGATATTCTGCCGCGCCAATATTCCCTTAAAATCCACTCCCCGCCTTTTCCGATTGTCCACCCACATCAACAGCACAAGGCTAAGCAGCATAACAAAAAAATTCTTTTCCGACAAACCGATCGTATGAATACCCAGCAGATTCTCCTGAGAAAAGAAGGTGAGCAAACCGATATTTTGAAATCCGTGGCGGAGCATCTGCAAAGCAATTTTAAAACCATCCGCCCGGAAAAAGAACCATGAAAAATCCACTGCCGCAAAGGTGATCAGACGCCGGAAAAGCCGATAGCTCCCGCATTCCGTGCGGATATGTAATTTCTCCTGCAAAAGGCCACGTAAGGGTGCGGTCAGATCTCCCGCCACCTGATACAGTCCGTTAAGCCCGCCCCAGATTATATAGTTCCAGCCTGCGCCATGCCAAAGGCCGCTGAGGGTAAAGGTCAGCAGAAGATTCCGATATTTCCGCCATCTGCCCCGGCGGTTCCCGCCCAGAGGAATATAGATATAGTCACGAAACCAGGTGGTCAGGGATATATGCCAGTTTCTCCAGAATTCACTTACCGTAACGGCACAGTAGGGACTCCTGAAATTCTTCGTCAGCGTGAAGCCCATCACCCGCGCTGCTCCCACGGCAATATCCGAATATCCGCCGAAATCACAGTAAATCTGAAACGCAAACAGGATTGTAGCCAGCAGGAGCTGCAGTCCTGAGTAACTCAAATAATTCCCATAAACCTCATCCACCAGAATCGCAATGCGGTCGGCAATCACAAGCTTCTGGAAAAAGCCCCAGCCCATCAGCAGCAATCCGTCCTTTACCCGCCCAGCGTCAAATTTATGAGGCTCATAAATCTGATTCAGCAGATTTTTACTGCGCTCGATGGGTCCGGCTACCAGCTGTGGAAAAAAAGAAAGAAACAGGGCATAACGCAGGAAATTCTTCTCTGCCGCAGTCTCTCCCCGGTAAACGTCGATGATGTATCCGAGGCCCTGAAAGGTATAAAAAGAAATGCCCACGGGCAGGAGAATATCAAAGGCAGACATCTGCACGGTAATATGAAATATGGCAAATACCTTCCCCACGCTCTCCACAGCGAACCCATAATATTTAAAGACAAACAAAATTCCCAGAAGCAGTACTATCCCCCCAAAAATACACACCATTTTCAGCCGTCTACCCCGTCTGCCGGACTTCCGCCCGCAGACCGTCATCAGCAGCCCGGCCCCGTAGGTAATCACCGTCACCGCCAGCATCAACAGCGCATACTTTGGATTCCAGCTCATATAAAAATAATAACTGGCGCCAAGCAGCCACAAATACTTTATCCGCTGCGGAATCAAAAAATATACGATGGCAACAATAGGAAAAAAGATCAAAAATGAAAATGAATTAAACAGCACTGCCCTGCCCTCCCGTGAATTATTCCTGCACCTGAAGCTTCTCCATGACAAATCGGCTCACCTTGGCTGCGCCTGTCCCGTTCAAATGATGCCAGCCGTTAAATGCGTCCTCAAAGTCTATGGCCTCCAGGCCAATCTCATCATAATGACGATTACAATCCAGATAATACACACCCTCGCTTTCGGCCAGAGCCATGATCTTTTCCGCCCAGCTGTCGTAATTTACGGAACGGATATATTCGTCATACATGGGCGCCATCACCACATAAAGAGGGATTTCTTCTTCCCGGCACAGCCGGGCCAGTTTGTGAAAGTGTTCCACATTTGTCTCGGATATCACAAATTCCCCTGGATTATACTCTGCCTGTGCATACAACGCCGCTGTTTCCTCAGACATGAAAGTCACACTTGGATGAAAGGAAGAAAAATTCCAAATCCCTCCGCTCCAGAATGCCAGATTGGAGCCGACCGTGGCAATATCCTCCCAGTTATCATGGCATCTGACAATGGGAAACAGCGCATAACTCCAGTTTTCCTGCAGATACTGTTCCTTCACGGCCTCCAGCTTCGTGAGGCCAAACCGCATCCCGTCAATATTCGCTTCCTTCTTCCAGTCCCGGTCAGGCGTCACCCCATATCGCCAGTTATTATTGTCGTCCAAAGAAGAAGCTTCCAAAATGACCGCCTCCGGATGCTGGTATCGCAGCGCTTCTTTCAAATTAAAATAAGCCTGAACCACAGTCTGGGAATTGGATGCCAGAATATAGCTGTTCATTCCTGCAATCTCCTGAATGACCGCGGGATCAAATGTGGAATACGCATGACTGCTTCCCAGCACCAGCAGCTCCGCCTCACCCTTTTTCAGCCTGTAAAAACGCTGCCATGCACGTGTGCCGACATTTGAAGGGTACAGCATCCTGACTGCCATAAGCTGGATGCAAAAGAAAAGTAAGATAAAAAGAACCCATTTTAATAATATGAGCAGATTTCTTCCTCTGAGCTTATTCAAAATAATTCCCCTGTCTGGTTGATTTTGCAGTTATATGCCGCAATTCATGATTCAACCAGATTATATAGAAATTATTTTTTTCTGTGGTCTGCTGTCAGCAGACAAGTACACCTTATACACGTAAAAACGGGAAGCCTTAGATTTACCAGCTTCCCGTCGTAAGAAACCGCTCCGCCATGCGGAACGCCCGGTCCGTAATCTCATCCGGATACCCCATCAGCTCCAACAGTCTGATGGCGTTCCGGCTGGAAGCCTTCCCGGCCTGCAGACAGTAGTTAAAGCTGATGTCGCCATTTTGTACGTTTTCTTCAAAATGATAATTGTCAAACGCATCCTGTAAAAGCTCTGTCAGCTCAATATCATGAGTAGCCGCAAAGCAAAATATCCCTGCCCTGCCAAGGGATTTTAAGATCTGTGTGGATGCCGCTATCCGCTCCACCGTATTTGTCCCCCTCAGTACCTCGTCCACAAAACACAAAACCGGCGCCCTGCCTGCCGTTACAGCATTTATGCCGACATCCGCTGCTGCATCTGCTGCCGTACCTGCGGCGGCATCCAGAATCCGCTTCAGCGCCTTAATCTCCACAATGTAATAGCTCTCTCCCCCCGTAAGGTCATCCCGCAGCGCCATGGAGGAATAGATCCGAAAAAGCGGAGCCCTGTATCCGTCCGCAGCACAGGTATGAATTGTCTGAGCCAATATGGCATTGACGGCTACCGTCTTTAAAAATGTAGATTTTCCCGAAGCATTGGAGCCTGTCAGCAGCACCCCCCGGCCCGCCGCAATGCTGTTTTTGACCGGAGCCGTCAGCAGCGGATGATAGCCGTTTTCCAGCGTAATTTCAAGTTTTCCCTCTGTAAACTCCGGCCTGCACCATCCGTTTTCCAGAGACTCCCTGAAAATCCAAACTGCCGCCGCTGTCTCCAGGTATCCCAAAATACTGATCAGGCTGTCCACATCCTCCACATGATGCCGCAGGATACCCAGCATACTGTTAAACTTGATCAGATCCACATGAAACACCATGCGGATATAGTCCATCACAATCCCGATAATATCACCCGATGCGTTTCCGCCTCTGGCAGAGCCGGAATTCATGACCCAAAAACTGTTCCTTCTCATAGGCTGAAGCACTTTTTTATGAATTTTGATCTGCTCCAGCTCTTCCCCGCACCCTGAAAGCCCGGCTTTTTCCAGCTCGTCACAGACGTTCAGCAGGCGTATCACATAGGCAAAGCTGATAATATAAGGATCAATTTCACCCTTTTCCTTAAAATACGTGATAATATTATAAACCATCAACGCCGCAATCCCCAACATCCCCACCGGGAAATTGAATGCGCACACCCCCATCAATGGCAGAAAAAGCAGGTCCAAAATAAAATGCCTTTTATTGGACCGCTCCCCCAGGTAATCCAGATTGTCAATATAATCATAAAGCGAATACTTTCCCGTATGCCCCAGCCTGTTCATGCGGAACTGAAACTTTACTCTCGCCTCCGGATGATCTCCGAAAAAACGGACCCTGCTTTCAAAGCGTTCCAGCTCTTCCCTGTCCAGACTAATGGAACGCAGGGCGTAATAAAGATATTCCTCCCCCGTGGCGGAGAGCGTATAATTCATCCTTTTATAAAGCTCGTCCATTCCCAGATCGTTCCAGGTGATGTCGTCAAGCTGCCCTTCTTTTGGATGCCGCCTGAAATAGCTGTCCAGCTTTTCAAAGCGCTCCGTGGCATACTTTTTGTCGGACAGCTTTAAATAATCTTTTGACAGCTTTAAGATAAAATTCTTCTCTTCCCTTTTGGCGCGGCAGGCTTCCAGCGTAAATATCACGATCACAAATACTGCCAGAGCTGCCGCCAGTAATATATATTCCATCCCGCTTACCCTCCGATCACGCGTTTCACAATCTCCCGGCATCTTCCGTAAATATCCTCTACGCTTTCACCAGTGTTAAACTCGCCGTTCCGGTACAGGATCTTTCCGTTAATCATTGTCATGCTTACATTGGCCTTGCTCCCGCTGTACACCAGATTCTTAGGGATATTATGAACGGGCTGCATGTTGGGCTGGTTCATGTCGATCATAATCAAATCCGCCAGCTTCCCCTTTGCCAACACATCCGCATTTTTCAGCCCCATGGCTCCGGCTCCGTTTACGGTAGCCATTTCAAGCACCTTCAGCGCGTCCAGACTGGCAGCGTCTTCTTCCCGCAGCTTGCTTAAGCCTGTCACCAAAAACATTTCCCGAAACATGTCCAGACAATTATTGCTGGCAGGACCGTCCGTGCCGATGGCAACAGGAATCTTTCTTCTTTCAAGCTCTGCTGCCGGCGCAATGCCGCTGGCAAGCTTCATGTTGGAGGCAGGATTGGTAACGGCATACAGCCTGCGCCTGCAAAACATATCCATGTCCTCATCCGTCATATGCACGCAGTGATAGCCTCCGCCGCCATGCTCGAAAATTCCCGTTCTTTCCAGAAACATCGGCGGCGTCAAGCCATACCGGGCCTTGCACTCTTCTACTTCTCGTTTTGTCTCCGCAAGATGAGTATATACGGGGGCCTTGTATTTGTCGGCAAGTCCGGCTACCCGCTCAAGAAGCTCCTTTGAACAGGTATACTCCGCATGAAACCCCAGCCGATAGCTGACCAGGGAATTTTCCTGATTCCATCTCAGGTATTCCTCTTCTGTCTGTTCTATGGAGGATGTAAAATCATTCAGGCCGCTGGTTAATACACAGCGCATTCCCATATCCATACAGGCTCTTCCCACAGCATCCGGACTGATATACATATCAAATACGGATGTGATGCCGGAGGTCAGGTATTCCAGTATGGCAAGCCTTGTCAGATGATAAATATCCTCCTTTGTCAGCCTCGCCTCAAAAGGAAATACCTTCTCCTGCAGCCAGCTCTGCAGGGGCATATCATCCGCATAGGAACGTAAGAAGGTCATGGCAGAATGGGTGTGGGCATTCTTAAAGCCAGGCATCAGCAGATTACCCTTGCAGTCAATCTGCAGATCCCATGTCTCTTGTCTGCCCATGTTATTTCCCGCCATGACATTTCCTGCCGTTTCCGTCATGCCGCCCTGTAACACATCACCATTTAATCTACCGATTCCTGCCGCGCAGTCCTGCTGGCCGCCGGCTCTCAGCTCATCGTCTCCCATCCCACGGCCCTGCTGTCCGGCGCCCCCCATTCCATACTCCGCTATACACCGGATCCGTTCATCCCTGACCCAAATCTCTCCGCGAAAAACCGGTCTATCCTTCTCCATGGTTAAAATTCTGGCATTATAAAGCCTGATATTCACCTGATCGCTTCACCTCCGAATCCAAAGGGCAAAAGCTCATCCAGACGGTATTCCTGATAATCCTCCGGGCTTTTGGCAACGATGACCTGAAAATCATCCCGGCCAAACTCCTGCATCACCTGGCGGCAGATGCCGCAGGGATACGCATACTCCACCGGTGCTTCCCCTTCCATGCCGCCTGCAATGGCAATGGCCTGAAAGCCCCTGATCCCCTGACTGACTGCCTTAAAATAAGCCGTCCGCTCCGCACAGTTTGTGGCGCCGTAAGAAGCATTCTCAATATTGCAGCCGGTAATGATTTCACCTGCATCCGTCAACAGCGCAGCCCCCACCGCATAATGAGAATAAGGTACATAAGCTTCCTTCCGGGCCTCCAGCGCCGCCTGAATCAAGGCTGCACGAGCTGCACCGGACAGATCTGTTTTCTTTTGAGCTTCTCCGCTTTGATTTTTCACATTAACCTCCATGATTCCACTCCGCCGCGGCTCATAATCCCAACGCCTGCAAGCCGACGAGGCGAACAAACTAATTTGCCTTGCAAAAACGCCATTTCCGCTCACAGTTCCGCGCAGTGGAAGCCCTTTACTGACTCTGTTACCAGCTTCTTAAATTTCGGTGCCGCCTGATCAGCTGCTTCCTGTACCTCCTCATGGCTTAAGGGAACCGCCGTCATTCCCGCCGCAAGATTGCAGATACAGGAAATACCACATATTTTCATGCCCATATGATTGGCGGCAATGGCCTCCACCACCGTACTCATTCCCACCGCATCGCAGCCTAAGGTGCGCAGCATACGAATCTCCGCCGGTGACTCAAAGGAAGGCCCCGTCAGCTGGGCGTAGACTCCCTGCTGAAGGAAAATATCATTGTCTCCGGCTTCTCTTTGAATGATCCGCTGTAGATTTTTATCATACACCGTACTCATATCCGGGAACCGGACTCCCAGCTCATCTATATTCGCTCCAATCAAAGGATTGGGCGCAAAGACGGAAATCTGATCCGTTATCAGCATCAGGTCGCCGGCATGAAAGGAAGTGTTGACACCCCCCGCCGCGTTGGTCAAAAACAGTATTTTCGCTCCCAGCTGCTTCATCAGTCTTGTGGGCAGCACCACGTCGCTGACAGGATACCCCTCATAATAATGAACTCTGCCCTTCATACAGACCACAGGAGCCTCGTCCACATAGCCAAAAATAAACTTTCCCGCATGTCCCGGTACGGTAGATACCGGGAAACCCTCTATCTCGCTGTAGGGCAGCTCAAATTCCACCCGGATGTTCTCCGCGTAATCCCCCAGCCCGGATCCTAAGACAATCGCCGTTTCCGGCACAAAGTCCGTCTTTCTCCGTACGCAGTCATAGCATCTCATCAGCTTTTCATACACTTCACTCATCCCAGGCGCCTCCTTATATATTTTCTTGGTTTCAAAGACTTGGGAAGAATTGCCGAACGGCAATCCTACGCGGCGAAACTTTTCACCTTTTTTATTATACAGAAATCAGGGAAAAAAAGCAATGATATGCCTGAAATCTTACGCCTTTCTGAATACCAGGGTCACTGTGATCTGCTCTCCGCAAATCTCTGCAAAAATCTCTCCGCCCATCCTGTGCATAAGCTGTCTGCAAATGTATAATCCCAGCCCGCTGCCCGGTCTGTTGCCGGCGTTTGCTCCCCGCCAGAAGCTCTCGAATATATGAGGCAGATCGGCCTGATCCAGCGTGCAGCCCCCGTTTCTTACGGCAATGAGTACATCCCCTTCCTCTTCTTCCGGAAACAGAAGCTCAATCCGTTTCCCGTCGCCGTATTTCAATGCGTTTTCCATAACATTCTGCAGCACCTCCACGCTCCTGTCCAGGTCACCGATTAACAGCCGTTCCCTGTATTTCCCCACTGCAAATTCCTGCTTTACCAGCGCCAGCTTTTCCCCATAGTAAGCAGAAATATTTTCGATCAGCCAGGATAAATAAAACTCGCCGTTCTCCACGTCAAGGCTTAAAAAATCCTCCTTTGAGGCACTGACGATCCGGGAGACATATTCTTCGATTTCGTCCGCGTTATTTTCGATGCTCTCCACGATCCTGCGCTGTTTGTCCACATCAGAATAAAGGTTTTTGGACAGTGCTTTCGTATATAATTTTATGGCGGAAAGAGGTGTCTTGATGTCGTGAGAAAGGGACAGCAGCAAGGTTTTCTTTTCCCGCTCCAGTTCCAGCTCCCGCGTCTTTTTCTGCTCCAGATTCTCCCGCAGCAGATCCATTCCCCATAAAAACTTACCAAAAAACTTATTTCTGCTTTCCTTGACGGGCATAGTAAGATTCCCCTTGGAAAGCTCACGGGGAAGCTCTGTCAGGCGCTCAAAGGGCTTCAGAATCCGGCTTCTCACAAAAAGCAGGACGCCCAGGACAAAGACCCCCATCACGCCCAAAGCGGTATTGACAATCAGGAAATCAACCCTGTCTCCCGCTCCGCCCGGTACAAGGTAATCAAAACGGTACAATTCACCATTGATCTCACGCACTGCATAATCGCTTGCCGCCTCATAAAAATTGTCTCCGCCCTTCACCACGGCATTCACATACTTATAGTTGGTCAATACAACGCTTTCCGGCCCCTCCTGCTCAATCTGCAAGGCAATCCGGTTAATTTCTACCCGGTAAGGCCTGCCGTTTTCCGGTGCCTTCAGAAAGTATAGCATGAAATTTGCCAGTGCGATGATTCCTGCAATCAGAAATACCGCTGCTGCAAATACTTTTCGAAACCCTCTCATGAGTATCTGTACCCCACTCCCCAAACCGTCAAAATCCGCTTTGGATTCTTCGGATCTTCTTCTATTTTCTGTCTGAGCCATTTTATGTGGACCGTCAGGGTCTGCTGCTCCGAAAAGCTGTCGCTGCCCCAGACCGTATTGAAAATATATTCCTTGGAGAGCGTTCTGCCCCTGTTTTCCATCAACAGCACCAGCAGGTCAAATTCCTTTGCCGTCATTTCGATCTGTTGACTTCTCCGGTATACGGTGCGGCTGCTTCTGTTGACGCAGACTTCCCCATCCGTCAGCTCGTCCAGGGAATATCTGCGTTTGAAGATACCGCTGATTTTTGCCAGCAGAATGTCAATATCATAGGGCTTTTCGATATAATCATCCGCCCCCAGATTCAAGCCCAGCAGCTTATCGTCCTTATGGGTTTTCGCACTCACAATCAAAATCGGCGTATTGCTGTCCCGCCGGATGCTTTCACAGACGGAAAATCCGTCTCCCTTCGGCAGCATAATATCAAGCACAACAAGCCTTGCGCCGTATCTTTGATACAGCAGCAAGGCCTTTTCACCATTTTCGGCGGCAGATACGGTGTAACCTTCCGCACGCAGAAAATCACACAATATCCCCGCCAGCTCCTTATTATCCTCCACCACCAATATATCCAACTTCTGCCCTCCCGCCATCGCTGTCCTACACTAACCTTACACAGTGTGCACAACAACTGCTACAAAACCGGAAGAATCCGCTTTGCGGATTCTTCCGCGTGCATAGATTCCGCAAAGCGGAATCGTAGATTTTCTTAGTCCGCGTACTTTGCGGGCTTAGAAAATCTTTGCACGCTACCAACCCATCTCCATCAGCCAGCCGTTTAAGGTCCGTTCCCGATCCCGCAGCTTCTCCCTTTCATACCTGCCCAGATTATACTCTCCTTTAATGTTGCCATCAACTATATAAAGGATCCTTGTACATTTTGCCGCCACCTTTACATCATGAGTAACCAGCATAATCGTGGTTCCCAGAGAATTTAACTCCGCAAGCTCTTCCATCACTTCATCGGAGGAAGAACGGTTTAAGGCTCCCGTAGGCTCGTCGGCAAAGATCATTTTCGGCCTGTTGATCATGCTCCTGCAGATACAGGCCCGCTGCAGCTGGCCGCCCGAAACCTCGTTAATGTCGTTATCCGCCACGTCTATGATTCCCAGCCGGCGCATCAGCTCGTGCCCCCGCTCCAGAGTCTCCTGACGTTTCTCCTTCACCTTTCGGGACTGGCAGGCCGGAAAAATAATATTGTCCAGTACCGAAAGATTTTTCAGCATATACATTTGTTGAAAGATAAAGCCCATCTCGTCAAGCCTGAGGGCTGCAAGCTCCTTCTGATTCATTTCCCCGATATTTCTCCCGCAGAACGTTACTTCCCCGGCCGTAATCGTATCCATTCCCGAAACTGCATACAGCAGTGTTGACTTTCCGGATCCGGAAGGCCCCATAACCGCCGTCATCTCTCCCTCTTCAATACGGAAATTTACATTTTTCAGGACATTGTTCTGTCTTTTATTTAACACATAAGTTTTGCAAAGATCCTTCACCTCTAAAATCGTTTTCATATGAAAATCGCTCCTTTATGATATTATTTGACTGATCATCGGCTGCCTGCTGTTATTCGTTATTGGAAATATCCGCGGAAGATATTTTCCGCAGTCCCCGTGCCGAAAGAAATGCCGCGGAAGCCGTCACTCCAAGTACCGCCAGGGGATACAGCACATAGATTTCCAGAATCCGGATCTCAAATTGAATGCTGTACGCTCCCATCATCCGAAAGATCGGCGTAATAATCAGGGTGGACAGCGGCCCGGAAATAAGCGCTCCCACAAGCACCGACAAAATCAGGACAATGCCGATCCGCAAAGTCTGCCACAGGATAAGAAATCCGTTGTGGAAACCGATGGCCTTTAACAATGCAATCTCGCTTTTTTCTCTGGTGATAAAGCTCTTTACCATCAACACTGCCACCAGAGCGTTGATTGCCAGAATAATACTTAAGATCAGCACCTTGACACTGTCAACCTGGCTTGCCACATCACCAATCATATAGCCGATATAGCCCCCTGACGTATAAATCCTGGCATCGGGATACAGCTTCTCCAGCAGAGCCTTACGGGCCGCAAGCTCATCCTCGTCCGGATCGTCCCTGTAATTTACCTGAATTCCAAAGCTCCCTGCCGCATAATTGTAATCCAGCTCCGCGTCCTGATGAAAGCGCACACCCTCGCCCATATTATTCAAGCTTTGGGTGATGGCCGTCACTATGTAGACCTTTGTGTCTTCTCCCACCTTGATCTCCACATCGTCACCGATCTTTGCTCCGATCTGTCCTGCAGTCAGATAAGTCAAAGCCACTTCATGAACGTTTGCAGGCGGCGTTCCTTCGATGTAAACATAATCGTCGGTGGTCACGCCTCCCCGGCCCTGAAAGGACAAGGAATTTGTACGCTTCTCTCCCTTGCTGACATTGCTGCGGAACATGATTTCCTGAAAAACCTCTGTTTCGATTCCGTTTTCGGCAAACATCTCCTTTACCTCTAAAAACTGCCTTTCAATTTTCGCCTCATTATCCTCATTGGGATTAAAAAGCATCTCTCTGGAGATGATGTGATCGCTTTCCACCATATTAAACATGGTGATAAGATGATCCGACCGCAGCGTGTTGATGGTATTTACCGGAATGATCACCAGCAATGTTCCCAGGATGAAAATGATAATCATGGAGATATACGCCTTAAACCCGCTGAATATATCGTTTACCGCCAGAAACAATACTGCAGGAAAATGAGAGCTGCCAAGATGTAAGGCTCCCTTTTTCTTAAAACGTTCCCCCGTTTCACCGATCCGGATTGCGTCGATGGGAGAAAATCTGCGGATCTTTCTGGTACAGAGATAACTGAACAGTACCACTGTCGCTCCTGCCAGGATTGCCGCTCCAAAATTAATGAAAATATTGTCATCCCCGGTAATGACAATTTTTGCAGAAACCCTCTCTATCATAATCCTACTGAAAGGAATGCTTAAAAGGATACCTGTCCCGGTTCCGATGACAGCAATCGCCAGATATTTTACGATATACAGCCCGCGGATCCTGCTGCTTTTTATCCCGATTGCCTTCATGACACCGATCTCACGGAATTCCTCGGCAATGGTAAAATGAATGATAAACCGCAAAATTACCATGGATATAAAGATCAGGCACACACTCACCACCAGCAGAATCGCTGCAATGAGCATTTCCATAAAATACATCATTTTAATCATGGCGCGATCCACAAACATCACGGTATTTAAGCCAAGCTCATTAAATTTGTCCCTGTACCCGGCATCCTTCGTGCGAATCTCCACCGATCTGCAGACTGCCGCTTTGTCATTGTCAAACAGGTCAGCATCATTTTCGCTTACCATAAATCTGGTCATTCCCACCATGGACGAGCCAAAGAGAGCATCCTTTGTATACCCCTTTATCGTAAACTCCTTCTCGACTTCCCCCTGACTGATCACAATCTTTCCGCCCACGTGAAAGTCGTTTTGAGCAGATGAAAACATCACATGCGTAACATATATTTCTCCGTCGTTTATTTGTGTAATCTCTTTGTTGTCCTTATCGAAGATTTTAATACCGCCTAAGTTTGACAAGGCCAGCGTATTGGAATATTCGAGCTTCTTGCCCTCCACCAGAACATTTTTAGGCTCAATTTGGATCAGCCGGGAAATAAAATAATCATAACCGTTTTCCGCCGCAAATTCCTGAAATTTTTCAATATCCTCTGCATTTGTGGAGGCAAACCAGTAATCCGGTGCATCCGCCTTCTCCAGAAACGAATCCAGTGCGCTGCTTACGGTAAGCAGATTATTTGCGCTGCCGGCAATAAACGTAGCTGCCAGAATCACAAAAATCAACAGGATCATGTTCATGGTCTTCTTGCGTTTTAAATCCTTTTTCAGTATTTGTAAATACATGCTGTTTCTCCTTCCGTTTTTATTCTGATCCTGTTATAGCATTAAAGTTATTAAATAATCCTTAAATTGTCAAATATAAAAAAAGCCACAGACCCCTTCCGGAAATCCGTGGCTTCTTTCACAGCCAGACTTGTTTTCTTAAATAATGATGCACACCATACCACCGTTGCTGTCATTGACAATCTTCTGCATGGTGTCCTGCAGCTTGATCTGACTCTCTTCTCCGATGACCGCCACCTTGGCCGTGATCCCGTCGTTCACCAGCTGCTCTACCGTTTTTCCAAATATGTTCGTACCCCAAATGCCGCTCTGTGCGTCTGTCTGATTGATAAAGGTAATCAAATCCTCCGCCTGCTCCTGGGTGCCTACAATCGGCGCAATCTCCGTCTCGATATTTGCCCTGATCATATGAATGGACGGACTGGAAGCCTTAATCTTCACCCCGAATTTATTGCCATGCTTAATCAATTCGGGTCTTTCCAGAACGATTTCCTCCCGGTCCGGAGTGACAACGCCATATCCCTTGATGCGGACCATATTGACCGCATCCAGCACCTTGTTATATTCATGCTTCATGGCTGCAAAGCTCTTCAGCTTGCTGATCAGCTGATACTCGTCGGCAATATTCTCTCCCACCATCTCCGTCAGCATTTCATAATAATAGGAATCCTCCACGTCCAGGGTAACTCTGATACAGCCGTCCGAAAGAGAGATGGTATCCGTCTTGCAGCGCCTTATGTACTCACTCTCCAGATCCACCGGCTTCTCCAGCACATTGCGGATGGTAGAGTAATCCTTCATGATCAGCTTCACCTTTTCGATCAGGTCCTGCTTCATCCGGTTGTCTTCCGAAAGCATCTCCACCCACTTTGGCATATAAAATTCGATTGCCGAAATCGGAAATTCATAAAGTACGTTTTCCAGAATCATGTTGATGTCTTCCTTTTTCAGCTGCTCGCAATTTACAGCGATTGAAGACACTCCGTATTTTTCTTCCAGCTCTGCCACCGTTTTCTTCGCATCCTCGGAATATGGCTTCTGGCTGTTTACCAGCACCAGAAAAGGCTTACGCAGCTTCTTCAGCGCCAGAATCGTCCTTTCCTCGGCCTCCAGGTAATTGGCTCTGGGAATCTCGCCAAAGCTGCCGTCCGTGGTAATCACCAGCCCGATGGTGGAATGGTCATTCATCACCTTGTCTGTGCCCACCTCTGCCGCCTGGGTAAACGGGATCTCATGGTCAAACCAGGGCGTCTTTACCATTCTCTCCGTATCTTCTTCCATATGGCCTGCTGCGCCCTCCACCATGTATCCCACACAGTCAATAAGCCTGACCGACACGGCAATGTCACCGTTTAAACTGACCTTCGCCGCCTCATTGGGTATAAATTTGGGTTCTGTGGTGGTAATTGTTTTTCCTCCCGCGCTCTGGGGCAGTTCATCCTGGGCTCTTTCCCTGGCGTGTTCGTCCTCCATATTGGGAAGCACCATTTCTTCCATAAATCGCTTGATGAAGGTGGATTTCCCGGTGCGGACCGGCCCCAGCACCCCTATGTAGATTTCTCCTCCCGTGCGTTGCTGAATATCGTGATACAAGTCGTATGTGGTCGATACATGTTCCATAGCAAAAGCCTCCTGTCATATCCTATTTGAGAATATGCGGCAGGAGGCAGCCTTATACCTTTTTTGTGGTAATTACACTTAAGAGAATACCCTTACTTTTTTCAGCCAAGCACCTGGTCAAGGGTTTCCAGCAATTTTTCAATATCAATGGGCTTGGCAATATGCCCGTCCATCCCGCTCTTTAATGCCTCCTGCTTATCCTCTTCAAAGGCATTGGCAGTCATGGCAAGAATAGGAATGGATGCCAGCCGCTTATTTGCAAGCTTACGAATGGCCTTTGTGGCTTCATATCCGTTCATCACCGGCATCTGCACATCCATCAGCACCACCTGATAATAGCCTGCTTCGGAGCCTGAAAGCATATCCACGGCAATCTGCCCGTTTCCTGCCACATCCACCGTAAATCCTGCTTCCTCTAAAATGGCGACGGCAATCTCCTGGTTCAACTCGTTATCCTCCGTCAGGAGAATACGTCCCGTGCGGAGAACCCCCTTGCTCTCGCTTTTCTCCTTCTTCCTGCTGTCCTCATTGACAATCGAATACAGACAACCCCTAAGCTCCGAGAAAAACAAAGGCTTGCTGCAAAATGCGGTTACTCTTGCCTCTCTGGCTTCATCCTCAATGTCCGCCCAGTCATAAGCCGTCAAAACGATGATGGGCACGTTCTTTCCCGTCTCCTGACGGATCCTGCGAGCCACCTCAACACCGTTCATATCCGGAAGCAGCCAATCAATGATATACACGAAATAGGGATCGTTCCGTGTCAATGCCTGACGGGAACGCAGAACGGCTTCTTTGCCGGATAAGGTCCACTCTGCCCGCAGGCCAATCTGCTGCAGCATACAGGAAACATTATCACAGGTATTAAAATCATCATCCACCACCAGCGCACGGAAGCCCGACAGTTCGGGAATCGTCTGCGGCTGCTTCTTCCCTCCGTTTAAGCGTAAGGGCAGGCTGACAACACATTCCGTGCCAATCCCCTGCTTGCTGGTCACTTCAATGGTGCCGTTCATCATATCCACGATATTCTTGGTGATCGCCATACCCAGCCCCGTTCCCTGAATACCGCTGATCGTGGAATTATGCTCCCTCTCAAAGGGTTCAAAGATATGGGACACAAATTCCTCACTCATGCCGATGCCCGTATCCTTGATATGAAACTCATAAAACGAATATCCCGCGGAGGCGCCCGGTTTTTCAATCACCTTCATGCTGACCATGCCGCCCGCGCCCGTATACTTCACCGCATTGCTCAGCAGATTCAGCAAAACCTGATTCAGGCGCAGCCTGTCACAGTAAATTTCTTCGTTATGTATATCCACCGCATCCATATACAGATCAAGCTGCTTGGTATAAACATCCGCCTGAATGATATTGCGCAGCTCGTGCATAATGGCGGGAAGGCTGCAGGCCTCTTCCTCCAGATGAATCTTCCCGCTCTCAATATGGCTCATATCCAGAACGTCATTGATCAGGCTCAGCAAATGATTGCCTGATGACATGATCTTCTTTAAGTATTCCTGCACCTGCTCCCTGTTGTCGATATGTGTGCTTGCCAGGGAGGTAAACCCGATAATGGCATTCATGGGTGTACGGATGTCGTGGGACATATTGGAAAGAAATACGCTCTTGGCCTTGTTGGCCCGGTTTGCCTGAGACAGCGCATTTTCCAGCAAAGTTCTTCTCTCCCGCTCGCTGCGGGTTTCTTCGTCCACGCTTCGGAATCCCAGAATAATGCTGTGGCTTTTGTCCCATTCTCCTGCACGCACCACCTTCATTTGAAAATAACGCAGCTCTCCACAGCAGGTCGTCCGATAATTAATATGATATACCGGCCTTTTCTGCAGCTCATTTTTCAGATTTTCCCTGGAAACAGCCTGTCGCAACGGCTCCTTATCCTGCTCATATACCCCGGCCTCTATGTATCGTTCCATAGCTTCATCATAGGTCAGGCCGCCGTTAAAGATCTGCCCCAGTACATCTCCAGGACACTCGCCAATTCGAAGATTTTGTCCTTCGCCGGTATCCAGATCCCAAAAGCATACCAGATTATAGTCGATGCTGAGCGCATGAACCAGCTCCATCTTCCTCCGCTCTTCCTTCAGCCGCTCTTCCTCATCCTGCAGCTTTTGGGCGGTGCGATCTAACAGGAAACGCTGACAGTACAGCTCGCCGTTTTCCTCCACAAGCTTAAAGCTGCCCAGTACATGGATAATTGCTCCGTCCTTATGGCGGACACGATACTCCAGGCTTATACTGTCCCCTGCGTTTTTCATGGATTGAATACTGTCTTGCAGCTTAGCCCTGTCCTCTTCCACCACGGAAGATGCAATCACGAAAAAAACATCTCCTTTTAATTCCTCAAGAGACTCATAACCCAAAATATTCAAGGCCGCCTGATTGATGCTGATGACCCGGGTCCCGTCTAAGGTATGACATATCATGCCGCAGTCCATAGTGGTAAACAGCATTTCCAGCGTCTGATTCTTCTTAATCAGCTCCTTGGCGTAATTCTGTTCCTTGGTCACGTCAATCGCAACGCCCACAGTACCCATAACGCTGCCGTCCACATCATACAGCGGAGATTTATAAGTGGTCAACACCCGTTTCCCGTCGCCGGTCTGAATGATTTCTTCCGAGACGCAGGTCCTTCTGCTCTCCATGACAATCCGCTCGGATTCGATGCAGGCGGGATCATCCGCCTCCACATCCCAAATATAAGCGTGGCCCCTTCCCTGCACCTGCTCCTTGGTTTTGTTTACCGCCTTGCAGAAGCTGTCATTCACCTTCTCGTGGATTCCGTTTTTATCTTTATACCAGATCAGGTCCGGTGTTCCGTTAATCACGCTCTCCAAATATTGGCCGGCCTGCCAGTAATCCTTTTGCAGTTTATAAGTTTCCTGCCAGCGCAGCAGCCGGAAGCGAAGCTCTGCTTCCGTCATGGGCAGCGTCCATATATCCGTAACCCCGGACAAACTGTCTCCCCATTCTTCAATCTGCTCTCTCCTGGCCAGCAATATCAGCTCCGCCTCCGGCTTCTTCCATAAGCCAAGCTCCTGTACCGCCTTCTCCGCCTCCAAATTGCTCAGATCCGCAAAAATCACATCGGCCTTAGCCGCCGCATCCTCTTTCAGATGCTCGCTCTCTGCAAATTCATAATCAAAAGCATCCGGCGCCACCATGCTTCTGACAATTTTGGCAAACGGACCCTGACAGCCTGTAATATAGAAGCACACATGACAATGATACATAAAACAACCTCCTGGCGTATCTTTTTATCTTCGTACCAGCCTTACATTCCGCTCAACGTATATTTTAACAATAACGCCTGCACATGTCAATGCCGCCGAGATTGATAACCAAAAGGTTGTTTAACGATTGATACTGCTTTCAGGCAAAAACCGCACACATTACTCTCTCACAAACACATAATAATCCGTATCATACCCGCCCCAGCAGTAATCCCCGCTCTTCCACTCTATTATCATATAGTCCCTGCCACCCACGGTCAGAATTTCATAAGCGCAAGCCGTATGATTATAATATTTCAATACAAACCCCTTTGTCCAGCTCTGTTTCTCTTTACCGGATATGATTTCCTCCATATAAACGCTGGTAAACGCTCCCCCTTCTCCAAAGTGCATGTGCTGATACATCAATCTGTCCTGGGGAATGTGACTCACAGCCGGGTCAAATTCCTCCCTGCTGCGGATAAAATCATAGGCCTTCCAGTCTCCCAGTACTCTTTGGTCCTCTACAAAGGGCAGGTCCGTATCATCCTCCCTGGCGATCTCCCGCACGGTATACTTTTTATGATCCATCTGCTCCAGCACCAGTACGGTAGGCTCTCCGCCCCGTCTGTACTCATCGCCCTTGTTCTCCACGAACATATAGCGGCTTCCGTCATAGTCCTCCAGCTCGTAACGGCACAGACAGGACTGGTCCCCGCCGTTCAGCTTTAAAAATCCTTTCGTCCAGCTATAGATCCAGTAGGACTCTCCACCCGGCAGGAAAAAAATCTCCCCGTTCCTGTTGCCCATGAAGGATTCCATTCGCTCCCCTGTGTCCGCGTAAAAATCCTCCCGGACGGCATATTCCCCCAGCACCTTCCATTTGCCGATGACCTGTTCATCCTCTTCAAAGGGAATAGCAATATCCTCGTGAAGCTCCTTTATTTCCTCCCCAAGCTCCAGCACCCTTGCTGCCACCTGAATTTCTTTGCCGTTCTCTTCCCCAAGGGTCATAAATCCGGAAATCCGCTGCAGGCTTCTCCTGCGGATTTCTTCCTCCAGACTGCGGCACGCCGCCTGCAGGTCCTCCAGATCCTTCCTGGCCGCCAGGGGCAGGGCAAGACGCGCTCCTTTCAAAATCATATCGCCATAGGCATCCCTTTCCAGTACCGCCGGGCTTCTTCCCTCGGACAGGAATCTTCTTTCTTCCTTCTCAACCATATGCCTCACCTCTGTAATGGCAGCGAGCATGCTTTGATATTCCGATTCCCGGCGGTCCAAAATGTCTTTGATGAGCTTACTGTCCCCAGCGTGTTCCAGAATGGCCCTGATGTCCTTCAGGGTAAGTCCGCAGTTCTTTAAGAGCTCGATTTTACGCACCTGTTCCAGCTGGTCAGCTGAATAGTCCCGATACCCGGAAAAGTAATCCACATGGCTGGGGCACAGCAGTCCCTCCTTGTCATAATGTCTTAACACTGAAATGGGCATTCCCGTCAGCCTGGCAAACTCGCCGATCCTCATGCCGCTGCCTCTCTTTCTGATTATAAAATCTGTTGTCAGTTGCCTGATGAAGCGCTTCATGAGTGCAGTATAAACCTAAGGTATGGTTGAGAGTCAACAGGGCAAAAGGAAAAAATATAAATCCGTTAAAAAATCACAGGCCGTCCTGACGGATCCCCAGAGCATAGTTTTCCTGCACATAGATTTCCGCACGGCTTTGAATCACTCCAGCCGCTTCCTCTATAGATTTGTCCCCCGCAAAACAGGTTTCCGCCTCTTCCTCTATAATTTCCCAAATATTCGTATCAAAAACCTGGGAATAGCCCGTGCTGTATATCACCTCGTAAAGTGCGTCGCAGTCCTCTTTTCGGAGTGTTATCTCCCCGGACTTATCCTCTGTGAACCGAGCTGCCGCTTCCGCCAGCATTTTTTGCAGGGAATCCCGGCGCAGTGGAAAATTAAAACGAATGTGCTTCTCCTGAAATTCATTTTCCAGAAGGGACTTCACAAACTTCCATGCGGCGTCCTGCTTTTCTCCGCTGCGGATGCCGATTGGCAGGTAAGGTGTCACCAGCGCCCCGCCTCCCTCTCGTGAAGGGAAACCAACGCATACCGTCGGCTCCCCCTGAAATAAAGAGACGGATGCCCCGTAATCTTCCGGGCTGGAAATATAGACTCGGTTTGCCAGCAGCTTCCCCTCGGCAAATGCCTGCTCTTCATCCTCAAACAGTGGCAGCGTGTCCATCATGGCCGCCAGTCCAAGCAGTTCTCTGAAATCGTCGCTGTCAAAGGAACAGGTTCCCGTCTCCCAGTCCACATATTCCTCCATCCCCCTGTGCAGCACAATCCGCAGAAATCCCAGAGAGCCGAGATAATTCACAAAACTGCTTCCCTGGGGCAGCTCATTTATAAACCCGCACATTTTTTCAACCGTCCAGTCCTCCGGCTCTCCTAATACAGCCCTCTCACCCATCAGCGTCTCCAGCCGGTATCCCGGAGCAATTCCGTATAAATGTCCCCCAGTCTCATACAGCTTCAGCCCGCCGGGCATAAAAAAATCCGGCTGCAGCTCCGGATCCGCCTCCAGCAAAGGATAAATATCCACCAGTATCCCAAGAGAAATGTAAGGACCTGCATTAATATCACTCAAATCTATCAAATCCGGGCCCTTCCCCTGCACAAGCTCCGCATTTAGCCGCGCCAGCCCCTCTTCCAGGCCCTCCTGCCCATATTCCTTAATCTCTATCTTAACTTCATCCTGAACAAGATTGTATTCCGAGATCCAGGTCTCCATTTCCTGTTCCAGATGCAGGGTGCCATAAACAAGAGTCACCGGACCGGCTTCTTCCCGCCCCTTCCTGCAGGCCGTCAGATTACATATAACCACAAATATGACTGCAAAGATACAGAATATCGTACACCCTTGGAATACGGCATGTTGACAGTTCCTTTGTTTCTCCCTAGCGGACATATTTCCTCTCATTCCGCCGCGTAAGCGGCATTTAAAGCGGCATCTAAATTTGCAGAAATCTTGGAACGCGCAGCGTCTTTCCCTTCCGCATTTCTACAAATTTACGGATACGATCCAGGATTCCGTCTCCCGGCCCCTCCACGTCCCATATAAAATAACTCTTTGCATATCGTCGCATATCAGATAGCCGCCCAGCCTGAAATTTTCACCGTACTCTTCATACGACAGCGGCAGCTCCTTTACCAGGCTCCCGTCTTTAGAGGAATAGATCCGTACATAACAGCGCAGCGCCGTATCCTGAACATTGGTGCGTGTCCCATAGTAACCGCCCCCACAGGATACGGTGATGTTTCCGTTTTCATCGCTGTCCGTCAAAGGAAAAGAATGAATTCCCTGTTCATCATAGCGAAAAACCGCTCCCTCCTTTTCCTTTCCCACCAGCTCTGCTTCATCTGCCAGCGCAAAATCCTCGAACCCCCACAGTTCGCCCCATAAATGCTCCCGATCCTCTATCTGCATACCTTTCCCGTCCATGTCCATCCTGCCGAGAATTTTTTTGTCAGAAGCGCTGTTGCCGCTGAACAGGATCTCCCCCTTCGCCTCCAGACAGGCAAAATCCTGGATAAATATACCTTCCTGTGTCAGATCGGTAGTCTCGCCAGACGTAAAATCGGTCCCAACGATCCTTTCAGCGTTTTCTTTGTTACGCCGGACACGATATGCTCTGTCGAAGTATCCGTACTGTCCCTGTTTTCTGCATTGTCACCGCCGTCTGCATTGTTCCTGTTGTCCGTATTATCCGTGCCGTCCTGATTGTCCGAGCCGTCTTGATCGTCCGTGCCTTGAATGGAAGCTCCCTGGGTCTTCTCTCCGTCAGTGGAGCCGCCATTGTTGCCGGAGCTTATTTCCGAAGCATCCCCACACCCCGGCAGCAGCACCAGCATCAGGTAAAGAATACAGGAAAAACATATTTTTTTATCTTCTTCAATCTCATTATTTTATTCCCGTAAAGCCTGAATTACCATAATATTACAATTCCAGGATAACTTGCCCCTGTATCCTGCCGCACCCGTCAACGATCAGGTTTCCCCTGTCACTTCGCTTTTCGTCATTTATTAAGTAAGTGCTTACTGTCCAAACCCTTAAATTAGACGCAAACGCCGCTACGCTACCTTTTCATAGTCAATGATCGCGATTTCCTACATCAGTTTCTTAGCCTGTTCCACTATCTCATCCAGACGCTTGATAACATCAGCCGTATAGATTGTTTCATTACACTCCGTACATTTATAACAGGGAACATTTCTCACAATTACAAGACAGCTTCCCAAGTCAGTAACATCCGTCGTATATCCCTTCTTGGCATTTGCTCCGCATTCCATACATAACATGCCGTCAATGCTCCTTTCTGGTTTTAAAATCATTTTCCCACTGCCTTATATCCGGAAAATACGCTGTTATCAAATATATAAATTCTTCATCTCTGCTTATCACTAAATGCAAAGGTTTATCATCCATAGACTTCCCAAGTATCAGGCAACTGGATAAGGGTTTATCATCCGCATATTCTTTTATTATTTCTCCATTTTTGATTACCATTATAATATCATCCATGTGTATTCCACGTTCTTCCAGTCTTATTCTTGCATGTTTGGTAACAGCAATTTTACAAGACTGCATATTGCCTGATATTCTTCAATCTTCACTTCAATATTACCTCACTGCTATACTACATCACAACCCTCTTATAGCTCTTCTTCCCCCTGCGGACCACAAGGCCCTCCCCGGCAAAGGCTTCCGGCGCATACACAGTCTTCACATCCGTTACCTTTTCGTCGTTCACGGTAACGCCGCCCTGCTCCACGGCCCGTCTGGCCTCGGAACGGGAAGCGGTAAGCCCTGCCTTCACCAGCACTCCTAAAATGTCTATGGTTCCGTTCAGGAAGTCCCCCTCTTCCAACTTACAGGAGGGCATATTGGCCGCATCTCCGCCGCCCGCAAACAATGCCCTGGCGCTGTCCTGAGCCTTCTCTGCTTCTTCGGTTCCGTGTACCAGCTGGGTCAGCTCAAAGGCCAGAATCTCCTTGGCCTGATTTAACTGGCTGCCCTCCCAGTGATCCATCTCCTGAATCTGCTCCATGGGCAGGAAGGTCAGCATCCGCAGACACTTTAAAACATCCGCATCCGCCACATTCCGCCAGTACTGGTAAAACTCATAAGGCGAGGTCTTTTCCGGATCAAGCCAGACGGCTCCCTTCTGAGTCTTGCCCATTTTCTTACCCTCGGAATTTAACAGCAAGGTAATGGTCATGGCATAAGCATCCTTGCCCAGCTTCCTGCGGATTAATTCCGTACCTCCCAGCATATTGCTCCACTGGTCGTCACCGCCGAACTGCATATTACAGCCATATTTCTCATACAGGCACAGGAAGTCATAGCTCTGCATAATCATGTAGTTAAATTCCAGGAAGCTTAAGCCCTTCTCCATCCGCTGCTTATAGCACTCCGCCGTCAGCATCCGATTCACGGAGAAATGCACTCCCACATCCCGAATAAACTCAATATAATTTAGATCCCGGAGCCAGTCGGCATTATTGACCATGATCGCCTTGGAGCTGTCCCCATTCATGTCTCCACTCTCGTCAAACTCAATAAAACGGCTCATCTGCTTTTTAAAGCACTCACAGTTATGGTCGATCTGCTCCGTGGTCATCATGGTGCGCAGGTCGCTCCTGCCGGAAGGGTCACCGATCATGCCGGTTCCCCCGCCAATCAGGGCAATGGGCTTGTTCCCCGCCATCTGCAGCCTTTTCATCAGGCAAAGGGCCATAAAATGCCCCACATGGAGGCTGTCCGCAGTGGGATCAAAGCCGATATAAAATACCGCCTTCCCGCTGTTGATCAGCTCCTTAATCTCTTCCTCGTCCGTCAGCTGGGCCAGCAGCCCCCTTGCCTTTAATTCTTCAAATACTGTCATTGTTTTTGCCTCCATCACTTTTGTTTTGTATATATGATATAGAATCTTGCAGGGTTGTCAAAAGTCAGGATTTCCTGCTTATTTTAACTATTTCTATCCTGCCCTGCAAACTGCAGAACAGCCTGCCGCGCTTCCTCCGAATCCATTAAATCTCCGTGAATGCTGACCAGCCCAAACTTTTTGGCGCTTAAAAATAAAATATCCGGATCCACGGTCAGCGCGCTGACATCAGCTTTGTCATCGCCTGATTCAAGCCGTCTACCGTTAATTTGTACATGGGAAACAGCTCCTTCACCGCCGTCTCCGCCTCCCGCCAGGGGGCTCTGCCCGGCGCCATCTTCGGGTTCAGCCATACCACTTTTTTATACTTCTTTTTCACCAGCTGCAGCCACTCCCAGCCCGACAGGCCGCCGTTGGGCCCCCGGTAATTTCCGGTATCCGAGTACAGCTCTTCCGGCGCCATGGCCGCGTCCCCCACAATAATCACCTTATAATCGCTGTCCACATTGCGGAACATCCACTCCGTATCAATCCAGTCCCCATTCTCACACTCCGGCGTCTTATACAGCTTACTGTAGATGCAGTTATGGAAATAATAGGTCTTTACGTCTTTATAATGATTGGACTTGTGAACGGCCTGGAACAAATCGTTTAACAGGCTGCTGAAGGGGATCATGGTCCCCCCGGAATCCATGAGTAAAAGCAGCTTCACCGCGTTTTTCCTGGGCTTCTGCATCACAATCTGCAGGCAGCCGCCGTTATTGCAGGTCTTGTTCACGGTGCCGTCAATATCCAGCTCCGACTCCGGTATATCCAGACGGGAGGAAAACTGCCGGAGCTTGCGAAACGCCATCTGAAACTGCCTGTTATCCAACACCCGGTCATCTCGAAAATCCCGGTACTTTCTGGCGCCCACCACGGAAAAAGCGGACTGATAACCGGTCTTGCCGCCTACCCGCACGCCGCCCACATTGCCTCCCATATTGCCGAAGGAGGTCTTGCCCATGGTGCCGATCCAGAAGCTGCCGCCGTTATGCTCTTCATTCTGGTCCTTCAGGCGCTGCTTAAAGGTCTCTTCCACATCCTCCTTGTCCACCTGAATGTCCTCCATCTGGTTCAAATGGGCTCTTGCTTCCTCATGGGCCAGCTCCAGCATATCGGACTTGTCCAGCCAGCGGAGCATTTCCCTGCCCACCTCCGTCTCCTTCTGAGCCGGCTTAAAGCATTCTTCAAAGGCCATATCAAATTTATCAAAATCCGTCTCACTCTTCACCAGAATCATCCGGGCCACATAATAAAATTGCGTCAGCGAGCTGCCGCACAGCCCCTGATTCAGGGCATCCTGCAGAGTCAGAAATTCTCCCAGGGTCACCCGCAGGCCCTTAGCCCGCAGGGTTTCAAAAAACTTTATGAACATTTACGCCTCCATTATTAAACGGATAACAGTCCTTACTAGCATTTTATCAGCTCTTTTTCTGTATCAACAAGTATTTGGGCTAACACCTTATGATCCAAATATTGAATTCCTTCCAAGCCGCTTTGGATTTTATCAGACAACTTACTATGATAATAAATATCCATAGCTTTTTCATACGAAAAATGATTCATTTCTGCAAGGCAGATAATAATACGCTCTTCTAAATTTTCCTGATACATCCTCTCCAGAACTTCTTCGTCCATGCTTATACCTCATAAAA
This sequence comes from uncultured Acetatifactor sp., assembly GCA_910586485.1. Classification (GTDB taxonomy): domain Bacteria; phylum Bacillota; class Clostridia; order Lachnospirales; family Lachnospiraceae; genus Acetatifactor. Next base: position 135,572 of record CAJUIA010000003.1, on the reverse strand, counting down.
AGATTCATACACTACCAACTGTTTAATTGCTTTCATTGTTATAAAGGCAGTCTGATCATATGTTGGATAAATCTTTATTTCCTTCAGTGCTCTCTCTTTCTCCCAAATACCTGAATGATACATATCTACTACCCGAAACACCTTATCATTTGCAACCTTCCCTGTAATTAAATCATATTGCAGATATTCATTTCCACCATCTCTACATTTACATACAAAATCAATCCATTCATCAAGATTTTCTCCAAAGTCCTTATATACTAAACCCTGCGGTTCATCAAGCATTTGATATACGCTGGCAATTCCCTTACCCTGTCCATATATACTTGCCTTTCGCTTTGCCCACCTCTCAGCCTGTTCTTTGACAGTCGTTGTATAAAAGCCCTTTCCAAAATCCAATGCTCTAAATGAATGCTCCACATCAGGCTCCATAATAACTGCATTTGATCCATGATAAATAATCATACAAATTCCCCTCTCACAGCGAGATATTCTTTAATATCTTCCACAATATACTGTGTTCCCTGTGTATGAAGAACTTCATAATTTGGCGTCAGAAAATCTGCTATGCAATTCACACGCTGCATTTGTTTATACACCGCAGAAGGTTTAAGATCCCACTTATTCGCACAGGCATGAATTATATAAACGATAAACGATAATAATTCTTTTGTCATATATCCTCTCCCTGCCTACATTGCCCTTACAGATTTCCCTTCTCCTGCTTCACCAGCTCCATATCCTCATCCTTTTTTACCACCACGCCGATAAAGGGCAGAGCGGCCTTGATCCTTTCCGCAGGGATCCCGCCGAGCTGCAGGGCATTGATCCAGTCAATCAACTCGGAGGTGCTGGGCTTCTTGCGAATGTCGCGGATGCTGCGGATATTATAAAAAACATCCATGGCATTTTTCAGCAGATTATCCTCCACATCCGGAAAATGCACCTTCACAATCTCTGCCATCAGCTCCCTGTCAGGGAAATCTATATAATGAAAAATACAGCGGCGCAGAAACGCATCCGGCAGCTCCTTCTCCGCATTAGAGGTAATAATCACGATGGGACGCTGCTTTGCCTTTACGGTGCGCTTGGTTTCATTGATATAAAATTCCATCTGATCAAGCTCCCACAGCAGATCGTTAGGAAATTCCAGATCCGCCTTGTCAATCTCGTCAATTAAGAGTACTACCTGATCTTCACTGTCAAAAGCCTCTCCCAGCTTGCCCAGCTTGATATATCTGGCAATATCATTCACGCCTTCCTCACCGAACTGCCCGTCATAAAGACGCTGAATGGTATCATAAACATACAGGCCCTCCTGGGCCTTGGTGGTAGACTTGATGTTCCAGATAATCAGCCGCTTTCCCAGCGACTTCGCCACCGCCTCCGCCAGCATGGTCTTGCCGGTGCCCGGCTCTCCCTTAATTAAGAGCGGCTTTTTTAACGCCATAGCAATATTAACGCTGGCCATCAGTTCTTCGCTGGCAACATATTCTCCGGTTCCCTGAAAATTTTGATTTTCCATAATGATCCTCTTTCTTTTAAAGATGCTATTCATGTTACACTATTTGGAAAAGAATTGCAAGAAAAGGAAAGCTTACTCCTTCTATCCGCGAAATACCTTTTTTACTCCTGCCGCCGTTTTTGACAGGACCGGGCGCAAAGGCCGCAGCATGAGCCAGACAGCAGAAAACAGACGATAAAAGAGATTGTTTACCGAAAAACATTTTCCCTTACGTATCACCTGGCACAGAATTCCCTTGATCTGCTCCCTCTTTAAGGGTCCCTCCGTCTCCTTCTGGTTATCCCCCACCATGAAAAAGCCTTCCCTGGTCCGCCTCCAAATCCGGTGCAGTACCAGGATGCTGCCCTCTCTGCGGTAAAGCACCACATCTCCCCTTTTTAACTCCTTCTCCGCAGCCGGTGCAATCACCGCCTCGTCCCTGCCAGGAACAAACAAGGGATACATACTGTATCCCTGAGGATGAATCCGAATGCTTTTTCCCTCTGCCAACAGCGCCTCTATATCCATAATCATATCGCCCTCAAAATTTTAAATATTCTTTGATTCCTGCTTAAAAATTCCGCACCATTTCGTCTATTTTCTCCTGTTCAAGACACGTACACTGCTTGTCTTTGATGGCGTATACCCGGCTGCACATGCTTAAAACCGTGGGCCGATGGGTCGTCAGAATACAGGTCCGGGGATAAGAGTCCTTTAAAATATTCTGCAGAACCTTTCTCTCCGTGGCCACATCCAGCGCAGAGGTTGCCTCGTCCATCAGCAGGATCGGAGATTTGCGGATCAGCGAACGGGCAATGGAAAGCCGCTGGGCCTGTCCTTCCGAAAAACCGCCTCCCCGCTCTCCCACCTTCGCATGAATCCCGTCACTTAGTCTGCTTACAAACTCCCAGGCGCACGCCATCTTCAGCGCCTCCACAATCTCCTCATCCGAAGCATCCGGCTTTACGTTGCGCATATTTTCCGCTATGGTGCCGGAAAACATGGTATTTCCCTGAGGCACATAGGAAAACAGCTTTCTGGTGGACGGGCTCATCTCCATTTCGTCCGATCCGGCGAAAACGCGGATGCTTCCCTCCTTTGGCGAAATCAGAGAAAGCAGCAGTCTCAGCATGGTCGTCTTCCCCTCTCCCGAAGGTCCTACCAGAGCAATAATTTCATGAGGCCTGGCCTCAATGGAAACGCCGGCAAAGACAGCCTCTCCCCCCCGATAAGCATAGTTTACATCCGTCAGCCGAAGAGATACGCCTTCCTCCCTGTGACGCCTTTCAAACGCCTCTGCCGCCTCATCCTGACTATGATCCTCCTGCGGCATCTCTACAATATCCATCAGCCGCCCTGCCGAGGTGGTCAGACTGATAACGGAGGGCACCAGAGACGTCAGATTATGCAGCGTTCCGGTCAGGGCACCTGACAGGCTCAAAAACAGGGTCATGGTGCCGTAGTCAATGGCCCCGCTCCACACCCGGTAAATTCCCCAGCCGTAAGCAGCATAGGAAACCAGCATGGAAACCAGCGACAGTAATAATGAGGTTCCGATGGACATTCTCTGAAATTCCATGCGCATGCTGATGTAGTCCGCCTGCAGCCGTTTCAGCTTACCAGTATAAAAGGGAAGCAGATCAAAGGCCTTGATGGTCTGAATATTGGAGAAGGTCTCCTGGTTAAAGCCGGACATTTCTGCCCCCATGGCAGCGCTGCGCTTATTGTTATTCACCATGCGCTTCATCAGGGTTTTAGACAAAAGCAGGCTCACAGGCATCCCTAAAAATGCAAATATGGCAAAGGATATGTCATTCACCACCACTACCACAAGGGCACTGATAAACCGGAACAAATAAATGATCAGGTTGGGAATAAAATTCAGGACCCCGTTGGAAATATTGGAAGAGTCACTGCCCCACCGGGTCAGCAGATCCCCGGTATGGTACTGAGTCAGAGATTCCCAGTCCGTCACCAAAATCTTGGAAAATATATCGGATTTGATCTCCGAATCCACCCTCATGCCAATCCAGGAGGAAGCATAATTAGAAATCTGATTCATAAAGGTACTGCCGATCCCTAAGCCGATCATGGCCGCAAAGGTTTTTACAAGCTCTCCCGCCTGATAACCGGTGATAATATTCACCAGGTCTCTTGAGACAAAGCTGGATAAAAGAGACACCACCGTTCCCGTCAGCCCCAGCAGGGTATAAAAGATCATGGCCAGCCAGTAATGACGGGCATATTCGTAAATCCACTTAATCTGGCGCAGCATTTCCTGAAGGCGGCCTGCCCTGATGCGCCCCATATAAAATTTTGCCCGTTCCTTAACGCCCATCCCGGACTCCTTCTTAAAAACCACCTGTAATCTGCCGTCGACATATTACCGCATTGACAATGATTATGCAAAAAAAGCAGCACTACCAATCAATTATAGGCAATGCTGCTTCAGTTTCTTGTAAAATAAATACTTTATAGCATTTTAATTTAGCCAGGATAATTCGGAAGGCCGCTATGCTGATCACAGGAATAATTACATTCCAATCTTGCGCCCGTAACCGCCAATCCCTCGCCGGCAGACACGTAAACATCACCCAGTCCGATATTGTCCACAGCGTTGTTATGATACGAGTAGCTGATTCTGAGCTCCGCGGTACCGTCGCCGCCGCTCAGGGAACCGTTACTGCTGCTGTACGTAACCGGCATATTAAAGCTTAATACCAATACCTGACCGGTACTGTGATGCGTTGTCGTGTTATGAAAGCCATCGACATGAATCGTATACCTTTCATTGCCGATCTGCGGCGTTTGCGTGATATACGCGGTAACGGTATAGCAGTCTCCACCTCCACCTGCCGTTCCGCTTGCGGCATATACACCTTCTGCCAGATCCTCATTCGTCAAGATCACCGGCTTTTCGTAGTTTGTCATTTTACCCCTCTCCCTTCTTCATGCACCAATTTTCAGTGCCAAAACAAACTCGACAGCAATATTTTACATGTTCCAATCAGTAACAGTGTCTTCCGGCCCATAGCCCTTCTTTTCCCATGAAGGCTTTCTGTTTCCATTGTCAACATCATATGAAGCTGCCTGCCCTGACTGAATATAATGAGTCTGCAAGCCGCAACCATTTCCCGTATTTGCAGGACATCCAAGACATCCAAACTGCTGCTTGTATCCGCGCGTTCCTCCGTTCCAATCAGAATAATCCGGGGCCTGCCAGACACCCAGCATATACACACTGTCACATTTAGGTCCGCTTACCGCTCCGCTTGCCGCATATACTCCCTCCGCCATGTCCTCGTTTGGCAGTACTACCGGCTTATCATAATTCACCACCCTTATCCTCTCCCTTCTCCTGCCGCCGTTAAAAAAAACCACGACAAATATTCTCTTTTCTTTCTGCCGAATCCTATATTGTTATGAACATATTAACATATTGTCACACAAAAAACAAGAAGATTCCGCAAAAATTTCTCACTGTCTCTTTTCAAAAAAGTCATCCACGCTTCTTTTGATTTCCTCATCCGGCATCGTTTTCAGCAGATACCCCTCCGGCTTTAATGCCACCACATTTTTAACGCTTTCCCTGTCGCCCCTGCCGGTCAGGAAAAACACCGGCGTATTGGCCATATCCGTCTCCGAACGGATCATCTCCAGCGCTTGCTTTCCGTCGCAGATCGGCATTTCATAATCCAATAACACCAGATCCGGGCGATTCAAGGCAATTTTTTTGATGGCCGATATACTGGATTCGGCTTCTATCACCTCATAGTCCTCCGCCATCATCTGTTTGATTCGGGCACGCATAAATTCTGAATCATCTACGATCAGAATTTTTCGCTTTGCCCTTGCCTGCTCATCCGCCTCTCTGTCCAGATATTCCTGAACGGCATCCATGGCATGCGCATGGTCGATTGCTGATGAAATCTTTGCGCCTGCTCCGCCTGCCGCATTCGCACTAAACGCAAAATAACCGTCCCCTGTATCAAAAAGCAGACTGCACAACGGGGATTCCCGTTCAAAGGCCTTTACAATCTGATCATGGGTCAGCAGCGACTCCTTATCCAGCGTCAGCAAATCAATGGCCGGAAAGCTCTCCCTGATCTGCTCCAGGAACTGCCGGGAAATATAGCGGATCACATTAATCACCATATCGTCAACCCTTGGATATTCCACATTTAATATTCTGCCCACAGCCTTCAGCGCCAGGCTCTCTTCAAAGATCAGTGTAACATCCCATCTGCCCTTTTCCTCTCCCCGATAGGAAAAACGGCAGCAGATCATCTTTCCGAAATTTTCTCCTGCATATTGCTCGCTGACCAGCTTGGCCTTTAAATGAAACACCTCCTGTGCCAGCTGTATGATCACTGACTGAAGCGCTTCCACTTCCTTCCCCTGCAGCAGATTATCCTTTTTGCTGATAAACTTTTTCTTTCCGATTGCCTGATCCTCCGTTTGGGTATGCGCGATCACCCATCCGATGCAGACTCCCAGAAAATGACGTACGGAATCTTCCGAATACTGGGTTTTTTCAAGCTCTTCCTCCAGTGCGGGGAGCGTATTGTATCGAAAATCATCATGCAGCCGCTTGTGTATCTCATATCCGTCAAAATTGATGGCCTGCATGTATTTTTCTTCATGCTCAAAATGCTCCACTGTATGATTTTTTAAATATTTCACACCCTCGCGACAGGCCCATTCGCTTTTATCTTCGCTTTCACTGATTTTAAGCAACTTATTCATCGTTGAAAAAAGCGTCTGATGCTCCTTGTCGATAAAATCCACACCGATCTTGTATCTGTCATTCCACTCAAGTCGTCCCATCATCCTTCCCCCTTCACCAGATATACCAAAAGTAAGCTACGGCCATGAAAGAATCATTAAAACCATTTTACTATACTTTTTCATTTTGTCTACAATAATTTATGCGTCTTCTCATAATCCTTGCTATTTTTCGTCGAAAAAGATAAAATAAATATTAGAAACAAATTATGTAAAGGAAAACTGCCCAACTATGAATATGAAACAAAGTGCCGATTATATACTTCATTACCTGAACGGAATCCCCTATCTCCTGCCCTTCGGCCAGGGAATCGCTGACATGCGCCGGGGTGTACGGATTAATGAAACCGGAGCTTATGTCTGGAAGCTGCTGGCGGAGGAATCCTCTGAGGACAAAATTATAGCTCTCTGTGCCTCCCGTTTTCAGGCAGAAAAAGACGAGCTGCCAGGGCTTCAATCAGATATACGGCAGTTTTTGGATAAGCTGCGTCTTCTTCATATTCTGGAAGAATATCCTCCGCGCTTTCCCTCTGCGCCTGCGAACCTGTGTCTGCGGATCGGTGGGCTGAAGCTGGCGCTCACCGGTCCCACGAATTATTTTTCCTCTGCTTTTTCTTCCTTTACTACGACATTTTCCGAAAAGGATCATTTTGATCAAAGGATAGAACTTCTGCCCGTCCTGCCGCCCTCTCATCCCCTGGGAGAAGCTCTGCTTCGCAGCGACCAACTGATCGTGCTTAAAAATGAAGACTGCTATATTCTGATCTTTCCGTCCGCTGAAGGCCCTCTGGAAGCCCGGCTTACCTTAGACGGTTCAAAGGTTCTTCTCTTTGCTGCCGGATCGCCTAATGAAATTTTTATAAAGGATGTTTTCCATGCCATCCGTCTATGCTTCCTCTATCTTGCCCAGAAAAGGGGCCTGTTTGCGCTGCACTCTGCCTCTCTGCTGTACAGAAAGCATATCTGGCTGTTTTCCGGACACTCCGGCGTGGGAAAAAGCACCCACACAGGCCTCTGGCATAAGCTTTTGCAGACACCGCTCATCAACGGTGATTTAAATCTCCTGGATTGCAGCCACTCTGTCGATTCCCTGCGTACTCCCCGCGTACACGGCCTGCCCTGGTGCGGCACCTCTGAAATATCTACCCCCGGAACCTGGCCCTTGGGCGGCATCATCTTTTTAAAGCAGGCGCCTGAAAATAATATTGAACGATTTTCCCCGGAGGAAGGACAACTGGCCATCTCCCAGCACCTGATTTCGCCCTCCTGGACAAGAAAGCAGGCCGTCCTCAATCTAAACGCAGCCCAGGACCTTACCCCCCATATTCTTGTCTGCCGCCTGTGCTGCACCAAGGAGCCTCAGGCCGTGGATACCGTCCGGGCCGTCATGGATCAATGGCTGGACCGCTTAAAGTAGCTGGCCCGGTACACGGTGCAGTGCGGGCAAGTCGCCGCCTTCACTCCCACAGCTTCATCTGTTCCATCACCCGGCTGCGCTCCGCCGCCTTACGCAGAATGGTGCGTCCCGAAACCCCTCTGATTTTCCGGTTATTCCGCAAAAACCGTACCAGCGTTATTGTCCAGAGAACGGGCCAAAGCGGAATCCACCTTCCGGCCTTGGGGAAATTCAAGTGCATCTGATGATGAAATTCAAGCACATATCCCGTAAGTCCCGGCTTCCGCAGCATCACCATCCGCTCTCCTGAAGACTTACCAAATTCCTCCGCCTCCAAAACCTCCTGCATGAATTCCTTTGCGCTGATCCGCTCCGGAAGCTCCATCCAGCTGATCCTGTTTTCTTCCAGTCCCAGGTAATCCCGGCAGGCCGCAGTTACCATGTCGGAAAAGCCTTTCAGCCTGCTCTCCCGCACCAGCTCCAGGAATCTTTTCCGCTCCGGCTCCGGTATATCCTCCCGCCAAAGCACCACCCAGTCACAGAGAAAACGCAGCCCGAAGCCCGACCGCAGGAAATGCTGCAGCATATGCAGCAACAGCTCAAAAGCGTGATACCCGTAATCCAGCATGGGCAGCTTTACCCCCATAGCCTGACGCCGGTCCAAATGTGCAAGGCATTCCGGCAGCTTCCGCTTCAGGTACAGGTTAATCTGCTCGTTATCAAAGGGCTCCGCCAGCATGGTATGCACCTCCGTCTCGATCCCGTCCTCCGTCCAAAGGGCCACATGATGCAGAGCCGGCTGCCACTCCGCTGCCCGGCATCCCAGCTTCTCCAATACCCTGCAGGCTTCTTCCAGACGTTCCGGCTCCACCAACAGGTCAATATCCCCCGCCTTGCGCAGCTCCGGCTCCGGATAAGAGCGGGCGGCCGCCGCTCCCTTTAATACCGCCACGTGAATACCAGCTTCCTCCAGCAGCTCCACCATATCCCTGCCTGCAAGCAGCAAACGGTAATTTTGCAGTACAATCCCCCTGGCTTCCCTCTGTACCGAGCTTTTGAATTTTTCCGGAATTGCTTCCGTTCCCAGGCAGGGATAGCATAACAGGGATAGCACGGAATGCCTGCGGGCAATATATTCCAGCTTTTCCCAGTCAATTCCGCTCAAAGTTCGTTCGTCCGCCTCCGCTAAAGTCCTGCTTTCCACGGGCTCCTTTACCCTCAGGCCCACATCCAGCAGCCCCAGCAGCAGCCGCTCTTCCTTCCCGATCTCCATTTGCAGTCTGGCTCCTATCATTTTCTTTTATTGATTATGTTTTTAATAATTCCCAGCGCTTTGGCCTTTAAGAGCCGAAATTCCTTCGTTCTGTGATAAAGCACAAAATACACCAGATTTGTGATTCCAAAGCAGCACACCAGCCGTAACGCGCACATTTCAAACAGTGTTCCGGAAATCCGTCTGCAAAGAAGCTCCGCACAAATCCACACCACCGTCGTCACCGTCCCGTACAGTGCATAACGCCCAAAATAAGTCTTCACCGAGTAATTTAATTTATGCTTGTACAGCATGTAAGGCTCCACCCAGAGAGAGGTCGTCACAATGCTGACCGTGGTCCCGATAAATACTCCTATGGTCCCCAGCCATTTCCCCAAAATCAGGGAAACCACCAGGTTAATAGCAGCCTCCACTAAAGACTTATAACGATCATACCAAAAAACTCCCAGCGAGTCTCGAAAGATCAGGGTAGGCTGCCTCATACCCGTTATGTAGAAATTCACGCAGAGCACCAGGGTAATATACTTTGAAAACACATACTGGCTGCCGAAAAACAGCTCCACAAAGGGATTCAGCACCCCATACAGGCAGACAGCAACCACGCCGTATACCCACTGCCCCATAAAAAAGGTAGCCTCAAAAATCCTCCTGATCCTCCCCGAATCACTTTCCACTCCTAAATTTCCCACACTTGCCGTTATGCCGCCGAACATTTGCGTCAGCACCTGCTGAATGGAGCCGATAATCAAAAAATAGTTGGTATAGCAGCCCACGCTGCGGATCCCCACCAACGCGGATAGCAGCAGGTTGTCCGTATTGTTCACGATCACCGTACTGACCTTGTGCATAAGCATGGCTCGGATATTGCGGAATATTCCTTTTTTCTCTTCCTCCGGAAGCCTTTGAACCTCCCTGTCCCGCAGATAAGGATACAGCCTGTCGGCCTTTGCGGAGATGCACAAATTATTGGCAACGGTACATAATGCCATCACCGACACATAAAGCATAAAATTCCCTGTAAGCAGAAGCACGCCGATCTGGATCAGACTCTGGGCAAACCAGGACATGGTCTGATACAGCACGCCGATATAGCTTAGCTGGTGAGCATCCACCAAGGTCCGCTTATAGACAAAGGTATAGGACAGCACGGAATTGGCAAGATAGAGCAGGTAGATCAAGGTCAGATGCTCTACCTGAGGCTGGTCCCTGAACAGATACCCTAAAAAGGGCAGCAGTAAAAGCCCCAGCGCCAGCACCGTCCCCGCCACGCCCCGGTAAAAATCCCGGTACATGCGCATCAGGGACTTTTGCTTTTCTATGTCCCTCTCGGATATAGGCTTGTAGAGAGCAAAGGTAATCGCCGTCCCCACTCCCAGCTCCGACAGCGCAAGCACATTCAATATATCAGTGAACAGCCCGTTAATTCCTACATACTCTTCACTTAAGGTATGGGTAAATACCACCCTTGCCACAAAACCCGCAAGCATGGCCAGTATTCTGGAACACATTGCCACCGTTGCATTTCGCGCCGAATATTCGGTCCTGCTTTTTTCTGCCACTTCCGCCTCTCATTCCGCCGAAGGACCGGCTTTCCCCTCTCGTTCAAATTCGGCAGCTTCGGGCAGTATCTCCCGAAATGCCTCTCGAATCAAATTTTTAATATGCTCCGTCTCCTGCAGGGAAGACACGTCATTGATACAGATAATCTTTTTTTTCTGCCTCCTGATCGTGCGCAGTAGCCTGTCCACCTGGCCGGAAACAGAAAAATACCGAAAATCCCTTTGAATATTCTTTGCCCGAAAACGGCCTGCCAGCTTCTGATATTCCCTAAAAAGGTAAGGCGTCAGATCTGTCTCGCTCCGAAACCTGTTGCCGGACATCTCCGTCAGGGCCCGTTCCTCCTTTTCCCAAAGCTCCAAAAAAGTACTTTTCAGGAAAGGCATGGGACCATGCACCGTATAAAAGCCCGTAAAAAGCGGGAACGAAAGCTCCAGCAGATTATAGCAAAAATACAGGGGCGGATAGCCGAAATGGAAATACTTCCAGGGCTGACGGCGCATATTCTTACGCTTATCAAAGTATTTGGACAGCACCAGTGCATTATTTAAAAACAGGTGAGACATGACCTGATTATCCGGATTTGCTACCACGGGCTGTAATGCCAGCAGATCGCAGGGCAGGCCGCCGCGAAAAAAGTACTCCTGCTTCACCCTGTTGATCAAATACATATCGTCGTTAAAATAAACAAACTGCTCCGCCAGCCCCTCTATGCGGTGCAGGTAGATCTCTATTACGTTGCTGTTAAAGGTTGGCAGGTATTCCCTGGGAATAAATTCCTCATGTCTCACCACATGCAGCTTGGGACAGTCCGTGTTCAGCCAGTCCGGCACCCGTCCGCTGACCACCAGGTGTACTTTTCTCACCCAGGGAGCAAAACGCTCCACACCCCGAAACCAATAGCGGAACAGGCCCCAGTCCCGATACCTTTCGGCTCTTCCGTCCTCTCCCTCTCCGGGGGCAAATTTTTTCCTGTTTTTTAACCATTCCGGATCACTTTCATCCAGCCAGGTCACCACAAAATCAATCTTCTGCATAGGTTTCCTCAACCTTCTTTATTCAAGATTCCAAACAGCCAGTCAGGAAGCTCCTGTTTCCAAAGCTCTAAAAGCTCTTCTGCTTCTCCAAGACGTAAGGTCCCCACCCGGTATCCCCTCCTGTCAGGGTCCTGTTCATTGCCCAATAAAATGGTCTCGCCCGAAAGCTCGTCTGAAATGCGGAAATAAATTTCCAGCTCTCCCTGAGGCATCCCTCCCAGGGGCAGCTCCCAGTTTAAAGACATCAGCTCATCGGACACGGTTCCTCCCGCCAGATCACGAATATCCTGCTCCGGACCTAAGGTATAAGAATATTCCCGTCCGTTTTCAGCGTCATACAATATAAGCTCCACCAGCGCTTCTCTGTATATGGGGGCGAATCCCACATTCTGCAGGGTGATCTTTGCCGTCAGCAGATCCTCCTTCCAGTCATACGCAAAAGCCGTGTCCCGCAGCACCAGGCGGTAGCCCAAATGCCGCTCCATATAGGTCAGCCCGTCCATACCGTCAAAGCAGCTGTCCTCGCTGACGGTCGTCCGCGCCCACTTGTCAAACACTTTGGTATCGAAGTCCCGATTGGCGTAGGTAACGTGCATGGCCTTCATATCCTGTAAGGCATTTTCAAAATCATTATACTTATTGGGAGTCATAATCTCCCCGCCGATGGGCACCGTTCTGCACAAAATATCCTGAAAAGCCAATTCCTCCTGACGATTCCAAAAGGTAAAATCTCCGTGCTCTTCCCTGGTCTGATCCCCATAGGTTCCGTAATCGCTCCAGCTGCCCAGCATTCCGTCATTAAAAAGCCCCAGACGGGAAGCCAGGCTCCCGTCGCCCCTGACCACCTGCTCCGGATCCCCGATTCCCGTAATCATGCGCCACTGGGCAGGCATGCGCACGGAAAGATAGGTGCTGTCCGCCGTGGCCTCATACAAGGCGTTTGCCAAAAGCTGATAATTCTCCTGGCCTAAAAATTTTGAGCTGTGCATTTCCCCCCAGCTGCCGATAAACAGCCCCTGGGTTAAAAAGATCTGCTCCTGATATTCCTTCAGCCAGGGCCCCACCTGCTCAATATGCCTTAAAATGGTATCCAGGCTGTCTGGCTCATACTGCATGTTTTTTCCGTCCCAGTCATACAGGAAACGCAAAATCAAATGCTTATCCCCTGCATTTGCCTCCAGGGCCCGAAAAAGATTATCCAGACTCTCCAGCCCTTTTGCGGAAATCTCCCTGTTTTTAAAATACTGCAGGTTAATCTGGATCATAGTCAGGCTGGTATCATGATCCTTGGCAAAACGCCAGCCTAAGTCCTCCTGATAGCTTTGAAGGCTTCTGACCTCATCCTTGATGAAATATCCGTGCATATGATAAAATCCTCTGTTTGGATTTTTCAGTTCTCTTGCAGACTCCGTAAACTCAAAGCCCTCTGCCTCCCCCATGCCATGTCCTCTGGCTGACAGATACCTCTGCCACAGCCCGGAAAACTGTCCGGAAATCAGGGAAAACTTATCGGACAGCACTCCCTGCTCTTCCTCCAGCACCGAATACTCTTCAGACATAGAGGACAGATCCCCGGTGAGCGCCTGTATCCGGTCAGAAAGGCTTACCGCTTCTTCTGCCCTTTTATACAGCATCCATCCTGCCCAGCCCAAAAGCAGCAGCAGACAGAAAATAACCATCCCTGCAGCAACGGATGCTAATTTATGCTTCTTATTTTCCTGTTTCTTATGTTCCTGCTTTTTGGTTTCCTTCACGTTCACTCTTCCTCGCCCTGATACAGAATGCCCAGCTGATAAAGACTCTGGGGATTCTGCTTAATATAATAACAGACAAAATGCTCGTCCTCATAATAGGTCTGCAACTCTCCCGGATACAGTGTGTCAAACTTCTGGCACCACTTATACGCCAAAGATTCCACCAAAGTCCGCACCCCCAAAATGGAATAGACGCTGGCCCGCAGTTCAAACTGATACCTGCTTCCGGTCATTTCTTCCTCCCCAAGCAGCCTGGATGTGGTAATCCCCGGACACTGGCTGACATAAGAATTATAATACTCCGGATACCGCTCGCAGGCCAGCCACTCCGGCCCCGTAAAGAAATGACTCTGCGCATATTCTATGGGAGTCTTCTCCACAAAGATAAACAAATGCTCCGCCGGCACCCGATATTCCTCCGTCTGACTCTCATTTACAAAGTTCAGCAGCTCTTCATGCCAGCCGTATTGTATCATCTGATACAGCTCGTCAACGGGAGACACAATCGTATAGCTGTACCGCGGCAGGGTACTGATAATGGAATCCGTACAAAGCACCGCACCGTTAAACCTGGTCAGCTCATAATACAAAAACCCATGAAAATTCCCTGTCAGTATGGTCCCCACATAAATTCCGGCCGTTACAAATGCCGACACCACCTTTAAAATCCCCTCACAGATCATCAGATGCAGCACAGTAAACACCAGATCAACGGGCACCAGCATCATGGCCAGAATCAGCATCTGTATTGTAGTGCAAAGCCTGGACCCGGCAATCAGGGACGGCAGCCCGATACTGTTTGCGCAGTACATTCCCATGAAAATCACCGATGCCAGAGCAATGGAAAAATACCCGTCAAAGCCCGCCCGGCTGATTTTCTTTTTCCGAAATAACAATCCTGCAAGGGTCAGGATAAACCTTAAAAGCAGCCAGATTGCAAATGCTAACGCCGTGGCTCCTATTATCCAGACGGCACGCTCCTGCCTGTACAGCGTCTCATATCCTGCCTTATACATGGCAAGAGCCTTCCTTTGCAAAGCGGGACCAATCCCTGCCACAATCCGCTTTATCCGATCACCCAAAGGTTCCTTGGGCTCCTGCGGGACTGCTTCCCCCTCTTGCCCGGACGCGCCCTGCTGTACCCCCTGCTCCGAGGCATTTGCTCCGCCGTCCGGTAAGGCCTCCGCTCCCGGTACTCCGCCCTCAGAGGATGAAGCTGCCCCCTCCGGGGCTGCCGTCTCCACAGGCTCCGGTGCCTCCTGGGGCTGTCCATCCGTGCCGTCGATGACGCTCATGGCCCAGCCGATGGAGCCCTGAAATTCGATGCCCGACGCCAGCGCTCCGCCCATGGGCAGTACCGCCACCACAATGCCGGCAACAGCCGCCGCTGCCAGCGGAATCAACCGTTTCCCGGAAAATATCTTTCTCATATGCAGGGGCACAAAGGCCAGACACAGGAAAAAGGCCATGATGGTAGGATAAAAATGAATGGTAAGGGATGCACACAGAGAAAGGGCAAATACCAAAAGATTTTCATCCCAATACCCCTTTGTCAGTTTTCCCCGAAAGGCCATTCTTTTTTCCGTCCCCAGATAGCGGATCAGGAAGGCCGCACATAAAAAAGGCGTATACAGGCCGAACTCCTGTGGCAGCATCCACTGCAGTCTAGACATACTGTAGACCGCATCTATACACACCACATCTATGGTAAGAAAAGCCGCCAGCGTAAATATGGGCGTATACTTCCAGTGAAACACCTCCTTCAGCAGAATATAAACCGACAGCAGAAATATCGCCACATGTACGGGCTGCAGAAATAACATGATGCTGTAGACACGAAGTCCAAACAAAACATGCAGTCCGTAAATAAAACAGTGAACTCCCTCCGGGTACACTCCCGCGGAAAAGATCTGTCCCTGGATCAGGCCGTAAATCCAGGAATGATGGGTATACATATCACCAAAGCCATAAGAATAATCCTGAAAAGCTCCCCAGGAAAAATAAATCATTCCGTAAACAATAACCACAAACAGCAGCCCGTATTCCCACCAGTGCCCGTGCAGCCTGGCCCTGACCATGCGAAAAAATCCCCGGATTCTCCTTCCCGCGCTGCATAGCCCATTATGACAAAACAGCTTGATTCCGTAGGTTCCGTTCAGCAGATGCTTTATATTACGCCCTTCCTTCTTTCCCCAGCCAAGCCATTTCCAAACCTCAATCAAAAACGGAATATAAAACAGTCCACGAAAAATCCATGGATTCAACAGGTGAACGAGCCCCAGTAAAAGCACTGCCGTATTGACCAGCACAGGTTGAAAGGTAATACAGAACGAAAAGCAAAACACGGTGGAACGGCCCTTCAGATATTTGCGCAGCATAAAAAGGGGCCAGATAAACATCAAAAAGATATATCCCGCCAGTACCTTACTATATTCTACTGCCCAATACCAAGTAACCAAGTTTTTTCACACCCTTCCTTAGGGTTTTTTATCAATGGACGTTTATTAACTCCCCGATCTTTGTCTTCCCGTCTTCGTCACAGCCATTGGCAAAACGGATCCGCCTTCCGTCCGTCTTCCTTGTTCCCAAAATCCAAAGCTCCATGGGCGCCAGTGGTACATTACATAATAAAATTCTGGTTTCCCTGCTCTTCCAGACCGTTTCCCGATGCTTTCCCTCTTGCTTTAAAAGCCACCGCAGGCCGTCCCTGCTCTCCAGCCAAAATTCCGCCTCCTGGTATAGGGAGGCAAACCCCGTATTTTCCACGGCAATTTCAATGCTCCCGCCGTCTCCGGCCCGCAGCGGTTGAAGCCTCACGCTCCTGATCACCAGGCGGTAGCCCAGATGCGCGCCAATATAATCATACAGGCTTTTCCCGTTCCATCCCTCCGCCCCCTCGTATTTCCACTGCTTCCAAAGATCCAGAATCCCGGAATCATAGACCTTATTCAAATAAGTAACGTGCATCCTGCGCAGAGTATCCTCCACCAGCGCAGATGTGAGCCGCTCTGACAGCTCTTCCCCGAAAACAGCTTCTCCCCCGTTTGGCACCCTGCTGCACAGTTCTTCCTCAAAGGCAAGCTCTGCCTCCCGGTTCCAGGCTTCCCCCCAGCCGTTTTCACGATTCAGCGTGCCAAAGGTTCCCAAATGATCCCCGGAGGCAAACATGGCATCGTCAAACAGGCCCATGACCGGACCCGCACATGTCTTGTCCGCTCCCTCTTCATTCAACTGCCGCCAATATGCAGGACGCCTCACGGCAGCATAAGTATCCTCCGGCAGATATTCCCTTAGAATCTGCCAAAGCTCCTTCCTCTTCTTCTCATCCTGAAAGCGGGTGGTGTGCATTTCTCCCCAGTTTCCCGTCAACAGCCCCTGATATACAAAAACGCCTTTCCCCTTATCCTGCAGAAGCTCCCCCACCTGCCGCATATGCGCCTTCACCTGATCCCAGAAATAAGGCTCCCTCTCCACGGCCTTTCCCTGATGATCATATGCCACCCTTAAGATCATATCATAACCGTTCTTTCGAAAAAAGTCCAGAATTCTCCCCATCCGCTCAAAAGCCGTCCGGTCCAGATTCCTGTCCCTGAACGCTCCAATATCCAAAAAGACCAGCGCCAGAGTATCCTTCCTGTCCAGACACCATTCCAGCTCTCCGAAATCCGGCTCTGCCTCCGCTAAAAAGGTATGAATCTGATACCAGCCTCTGCAGGGATTGCAGACATCCTCGATGCGCTCGGCAAGATCAGCGGATTTCAGCCTCCAGCCGGAATCTGACCTGCTTTTTCTGTTAAAAATGCCCATATCTGCACCCCCCTTTTCGTCCATATTATTATCAAGAAAATTTTATGAATAGTGGAACAGCCTGATCCGCAGCCAAACCGCAATAATGGAATAAATCATGCGGAACATGTATATAAAAGGCTTTATCCCGTGGTGCATACTGACACCCTCATGTCTGGCAAACATCAACGCCGGCATTTCCTCCACCTGATACCCCAGAAGCAGCATCTGCATAATCATATTGGCATCCGGGTACTGATCGTCAAAATGAGTATATCCGGCATAATAGGAAAATGCCCGTCTGCTTAAGCCCTGCAGGCCCGTGGTAGGATCCTTGATTTTTCTGCCTGTCCCCATCCGGATCAGCAGCCGAAAGAAGCTGTATGCTATTTTTTTCACCGGCGAGATGGGGTATGTCTCACTGCCTTTTACAAAGCGTGACCCCAGCACAATGTCCGGTCCTTCCTCTTCCCCGTCCTTTGCAAGCAGCCGGTCATAAATCTTTTTCACATTGCTCACTGCATGCTGCCCATCTGCATCCATCTGGATCACATACGCATAGCCTTTGCGTACCGCATATTTGTACCCGATCTGCAAGCCGCTGCCGTAACCTAAGTTATACACATGAGTCACCACCTGGCAGTCGTGCTGACGCACGATCTCCTCCGTCCTGTCTTTGGAAGCATCATTCATGACCAGTATGTCCGCCCATTCGAAAATGCCCGCCGCTTTTAAGCCCTCCAGCGTATCGCCTATATTCTTCTCTTCGTTATAGGCCGGAATAATAATCAAAAGCTCCTTACACCTTTTTTCTTCCATTGTCTTCCCCCCATGCTGCCTGTTTCTCATTTCCTTAATTTGCAAGCTCCAGCAGCTCTTCCAGCTTTTCCCTGCCCCCAAAGGAGCGCTCCGCTGCCCTTCTGCCAAGCATAAGGCGCAGTTCTTCATCATCTATCAGCCTCTGAATACCTTCGCAGATGCTCTCCGGCGTAAGCTCACAGAGCAGCCCGTCCACTTCGTTTGCCACCTGCTCCCTGTTGCCGCTGCAGTTCGAAACCAGAATCGCTTTCCCCAAAATCTGCGCCTCCTGAATGGCAATGCTCTTTCCCTCAAATCTGGTGGCATGGACATAAATATCCGCCTGTGCAAAAAAAGGATAAGGATTTCTCACGGCTCCCGGCAGCAGAAAATCCTCTTCCAATCCAAGGTGACGCCTCTTTTCCTCCAGGGCTCCCCTTTGGTCCCCCTCGCCCAAAACATACCACCGTGCCTGCGCTCCCCTTTTCTTTAACAGGCTCATGGCCTCCAATGCAATATCATAAGCCTTTTGTGTGACAAGCCGTCCCACCGTCAGAATCCTGATTCCCTTAAAATCATCGGCAAAGCCGCCGGCACAGGCCGCCTTTTGCCTGATTCCCTCCACATCCAGCAGATTCGGGAAAAAGCTGCATTTTTCCCGGCACTCCGGATATACCTTTTCAAAGGATTTTTTTGCCTCATCAGAAACCGCATATATCCTGTCATAATTCAGGTAACAGTTTTTGTCCAGTTCCCGGCTGTAGCCTGCCATTTCATAATCAATATGCACAAAAGCCGCCTTTTTCCCGGCCTTCACATGATCCGCCACATAATAGGCAGAGCCTCCCTCCAGATAAGCCACCGCCAGATCAAATTTCTCGTCAAAGCGCTGCCCGCCGTCGGATAACAGTCTCCACAACAGCTTGTCCGTCTGAATTCGCTTTTTGGCCGCCATGGAAAAAAAGTTCCGCAGCAGATACGGCAGCAGCTTAAAAACGGTGCCCCTGCAGAAAGCCGCCTTCAAAATTCGACGGATCATCAGCCTTCTCCCCTCGCTGCTTAAAACCGGGCTTTCACAAAAGGAGTTATTTAACAGCCTGACATGCTTGGGAACCTCGCTGACCATCTCCCCCTGGCCCATCAGTACATAAAGAGAAATTTCATACCTCTCCGGATCTATTTTCTTCAGCAGATTTAAAAGTGCTGTCTCCGCCCCGGCCTGCCCAAGGGTGTTGATTACAAACAAAAGCTTCCTCATACGGATTTTTCCTCCACCTGCCCTGCCAGCTCATTCAGCTTCTTCCACAGCTCGTCCTTCTCCCAGTTTAAAAGAGACACCTGCATGGCAAGCTCCTGGTTCTTCCGCATCAGCTCGGACACCTTCGTACTGACAAAGAACGCAATATAAATCACAGCGAAACCCACAAGCAGCACCAAAAGCATACCTGCAAAGCTGATATAGCGATTCCACATGGAAGGACGCAGCAGGATTCCCGCCAAAATCAAGGCAATGCTGATAATTCCCCATGCCAGACAGAAAGGCTCCGTCATCCGCCTTTTTGCCAGAGAAGACATCGTAATTCCCAAAAGCATCACGCCGCCCACACAAATAATAACCCGTAACCAATCTCCTGTTTCCATCTTTTACGCCCCCCCCATTTGTCCGATCCGCGCTCCCGCATCCGACGCTTCCGGCTTTTTTGCAGTTTTCTCGTGTCCGTCCTTCACATATACCAGATTGGACGGCTTTTTCCCTTTGCCCCGTTTTAAAATACTGCCGTTGCAGAATATATGCACATCCAGCGTTTTCTCCATCTTGCGCAGCCTGTGATACGCTACCACCCAGCCGGCAAAGGAGCCGGCAGCCACCCCCGCGCCGTACCAAAGCGGACTGAAGTGTGTGGCCAGAAAGCTCACCGCAACCGTCACTCCGCAGAAGGTGACGGAGGTCATCATGGCCCCGGTCATATCATTGAAATAATACTGAAAAATGATGGCTGCATACATAATAAACAGGATGAAATAGCCTGCTGCCAGACAAGGGTAAATCCGCATGATCTGCCCGCCGAATCCAAGCTTGGGCAGCAGAATATAAAATACGAAAAAAACCACCACCGAAACAATAAACTGCAGCCGCGTCAGATTCATCAGCTCTTCCGCAAGCTGGCCGAACATCATCTTTTTTGCATCCTGAATATCCGCCCCCCGGCCGCCGATCACCGCCTCGGAATACGCCTTGTACCGCTCGTGAAAGTGCATCTCCACCCTGGAAATGAAGATCATGCTGGCCGTAATGTTAGTAAGCATGGCAAGGCAGGTAGCCATATCATAGGTGGGCATACAGACAAATCCGCCCTTTACCTCCATCCGCATATCCGTGGACCAAAACACAAAATTATGAATATACATTCCCACCGTATAAAGCGTATTTGTAATTGTCAGCTGCCAATGGCTTTTAAAATATTGCAGCACCTCCCGATATTTTCCGCTGTTTTCCCTGAAATAGCTTTTGATCAGCGCCAGCTCCAGACAGCCGATCACCAGAAAGCCCACCACCAGCGAAAGCAGCATGGCATAAATCACGTTGACCTTAAACAGCCACACCAGCGCCAGGGACAACAATATGGATACCCCCATGCCGATCAGGAAAAAAACGAAGATTTTTTTATAGTCCTTGCAGATGGACAAATACAGCATGGAATAAAATACCAGCACCAGGCTCATGTATCCCAGGTAGCTGATAAAGACAAAGATCAGCTCCACCCCCAGCAGATACTCGCGGATGCAGAAGGGAATTCCCACGATGCTGCTCAAGAGAATGTTCATCATCAGCCCCACATAATAGCAGGGCAGAATATCCTCATAGGTTTCATTATAGATCACGTCGGAAAGGTATCTTGACAACACGGCGTTAAAGGGCGCCGCCGTCGTCAAAGAAAAGATAAAAATATACAATACCGTACAGGAATACAGTTCCCTGGAAGCATAATCAAGCTTTGAATACCCCAGAAGCTGCTGCATGATAATTACCGCCCCGATTACCAGAAACATGGGCGCAATGGTGATCACCATGCTGTAGCCGAATCCGATCAGATTCGTAGTGATCGTATTCTTGCTGAATATTCGGTTTAGTCTCACCCCGATGCCTGCCATGACGATCCTCCTTTTCCTTCGCTGTTTCAGTCTGCAATGTCAAAATCATCCGCGTCCAGATCCTCTATATCAAAGTCCGCTCCGCCAACATCTGGGCCGCTAAAATCCTCCAGGCTGAAGCCTTCCTCGTCCAGATCCTCTCCCGGCCAGAGCTTTCCGTACTCCCAGCCAATATCCTGATACAGCTCCTGATAGGTACTGATCATCTGGCCCAGCTGATAACCTTTTCTTAATCTGGCATAGCCGCATTCCCCCATGGTTCTGCGCAGCCCGGATGAGCCTGCCAGCTCCCTGATGGCTGCCGTGATCTCTTCCACATTCATAATGTGGGTTAAAATTCCTGCCGCTCCCAGGCCGTCTCCCTCTCCGTAAATCAAGCCCCGACAGTTTCCCACATCCGTGGCAATCACCGGCTTCCCGGCAGCATAGCTCTCCAGAATCGTCAACGGCTGCCCCTCGCTGATACTGGTCAATATCGTAAAGTCCATCCGCCCCAGATATTCCCTGACATCAATGCGGCCCGTAAAAACCACATCCTTTACACGCATGTCCTCCACCAGCTGAAAGCATTCCTCCGCATACTCCTTGTCCTCGTCCACAGGACCCATGATCCACAGCCGCAGCGCCGAGTTTTGCTCCTTTGCAAAAGCAAAGGCCCTGATCATGGTCTTTACGTCCTTGATGGGCGCCACCCTTAATACGGCTCCCACATTAATATAGCCCTCATCCTCCGGCTGTTTCCCCGGCAGATCGGCAAAACGGCTCATGTCAATGCCGTTGGGCGTAACCTTCGTTTTTTCCTCCCTGCAGCCTAAGCCCAGCTGAAGCTGCCTGGCATGCTCGTACAGGCAGGTAACCTTGTCCGCTCTCTCATAGGCCAGCCGGGACATCTTTCTGAACTGATCAATCCAGACATTCTTATAAATGCCCTCCACCCAGCTTGCCTTCAGCAGCTCTTCCTCCCTCTCTCTGGTGTAGATGCCATGCTCTGAAATCAAAAGACCGCTCCGGTAAAAATGCTTGGCCATGCTGCCCAGCACTCCTGCATATCCGGTGGCCACACAGTGATAAATATCCGCCTTTGGCAGGGGTGTCTGTAAAATCAGAAACAGAGGCATATAAATGGAGCGCATGGTCCAAAGGAAATCTGAAAATACAATAAGGGGATACCTTCTCTGATAGCATTCCTTCACAATATTTAAAAAATCCGCCCCCATCAACAGATCATCCACGGAAAAATGCTTTTTCTGGAACATGGAAAATATGGTATCCCAGTCAACATCCTCATCCAGCAGGATACTCCGAAGGGCCCGGTATTCCTCTTTACTTAAGCTGGTACGCTTCCCGCTTTTCCGTTTATGTCCCCAGTCAAGATCCTCCAGATACGCTTCATAAACTGCCGTGAGATTATCCGGCAGCTCGTAAGTGAATTTCCCGCTCTGAGAACGGTTGGAGATAATGGCCAGAACCACAAACTCTACCTGTGGAAACGCTTTTATCATACTGTGAATCCAGCTGGACACGCCGCCCACCACATAAGGATAGCAGCCCTCCGCTATAATACATATTTTCAAAATATTCCTTCTCCCTTATACGTTAATCAGAAAAATAAAAGCCGTTTTCTCCCTTTTCCTTCTCCAACTGTATCTGTACGGCAGGCTCACTGGTATGTATCAGATAAGCATTTTTTTCCAGCTCTGTGTATTCCCCGCCCTGTATCCTGCCAATCCGTTCTCCATGGGTCCGGAGAAGAAACCAGGCCTCCCCGGCTCCCTCCACCTTCAGGCTGATGGTATCCTCCTGTCTGCTCTGGGAATACCCCAGATTCAGAAAATTCCTGATTCGACTGTCGCTTTCCGTCAGGGTGGTGCTGTCAAAACCGTTCCGGGGGCTCCAATAAGTACCAATATTGCTGGAAACTACGTCAAAATAATTCTCCCACTGGTCTTCCTTTGTTTCCGGCCACAGGGGCGGTTTTAAGTCCAGCAGCAGATTATAATACCCAAGAGCCGTTTCCAGGCTCCTTCTCTGCAAGTCCAGGCTGAAGCTGTACTCCAGGGCATGTCCCGTAATGCTTTGGAGCGTAACCTCGGAATCATAGTAGGAGACCAGAAAATCTCCCGGATGATAACCGGTCACTACCGTCCTTATATCAGCCAGGCTCCCCTGATCCAATGCCTCCCTGACCTCATCCTTCAGCTCATCGCCGGCATAATAGGCGCAAAAGCGGTACGCACCGGCATTTTCCTCCCAAAATGTTCCGTCTCTGGCCAGCTTTTCCGCCAGCGTAATATTTCCTTCATATTCAAAAGTCCGCCCTGCCTCTGCGCCGATTTCCCGCATCTGCCGCAGGAAAAAAGCCAGATTATCCCCAGAAGGCTCCACATCGTCCGCATAATGATACTGGGATTCAAAAAAGAAGGTAAATTTCTGCTTGTTTTTATCGGCCAGCGCATAAATTCCCGGCCACATCACATCCTGCTGAACCGTCCCCGGACTGCGGCTGTACAGCTCCATAATCTTTTCCGTATTTTCTTCAGCCAGTTCTGGAAAACCTGCCGCCGTCACATTTTCCGCATTGATCACCGGATACAGGCAATAGTCCTGCCCTTCATAACAAAATCCGTCCAGGATCCCGATTCCCGCCAGCCGGGTCATATAATCACCGTTTACCGCAAACACGCTGTTTCCGTTATAGCTGCTTCTCCAGATCACCGGCGGAAACAGCTCTCTGTCTATCTCATCCTCGTCAAACAGTCCCGTCATATAGATCTTCGTACCTATGCCCAGCCGATACCATGGTATAGACAGCTCCAGATCCTGAAGCTTTTGCTGCTTTTCATCCATTTCCTCTGTGATTCTATATTCCGCCGCCCCGCCCAACAGAAAACCGGAGTAAATCTGAAGCCCCTCCGTCTCCGCCGGCTCATCACCGATCTGCACAATTCCCAGCACACTGCACAGCTTATCACATTTCTTCAATGTTCCGGAATCAGGCAAGGTTAAGAATACCGTCATAATATGCAAATCCAGCAGAGATATAACCGCTTCCTCCTGTCCGGGAAGCTCCAGCCCGGCCCCGTCAATCAACAAGATCCCTGCATCCTGCGCTTCCGGCATTTCCGCAAGCCCCTCAGGACTGTCTGCAGAAATCAGGCGGCGCTTCGTATAATGACACCACTGACCGGCCACGTCCGCCGCAGCCCCCTCGTCTTTTCCCAAAAAGAGAACCAACGGCGCATCGGCATGCTGATCGGCCTTCCACTGTCCCTCCCCCGACAAAGCAGCGCTGTCCGCATATTGGTTGATGTCATACATATTTCCGCTTTCCTTAAACAGCTGAAAAAACTGGAACATGAAAAACAGCACCGCCATCATGGTGCATATGCTCAAAAAATTTCTGATGGATACCATTCCTGTTGCCTTTTTTAGACTTCCGGACATATTCGGGCCGCCTCCTAAAACTCATTGAAATACCCTGACCAGCTCAAGCATCTCATGATCCAGCACCACTGAAGAATGCTTCAGTTCATCTATCACCTCAAAGAACTTGCGCTTCTGCCCGCTGTTAAAATACAGCTTTAACAGACAGGAATAGGTGGCCAGCGTATTTGGAAAATGATATTCTGCCCTCTCACACCACTTTTCGCTGTTCGTAAAGTCCTCCAGCTCCAGAAATCTTAAGCTGACCGCCTCATACCGGGCGCTGGTCATACGGGCTCTGTCCTGATTGTACAGGAGCTCACAGACCTCACCCATAATCCCCACATATCGCTCCTGTTCCATATCCGTAAACACATGCTGCACCAGCACCTGGTCCATATAATCTACCAGCGCCTCCGCAAGCTCCAGCTGTTCCGGCTTTCCCTCCATAATCAGGTTATACTGCTTCTGCACATTGGCCCGAAAATCGTTAAGAGCATCCTGAAGCACACTGGCAGCGTAATGGGCAGTCTCCGTATCCTCGCTGTTTAGAGCCAGCATAATGGAAGCCAGCGATTTCTGAATATCCCCCCTTACCACGTTCATCATCAGCCCACGAAGATTATCCGTATCCGTAATCTCGATTGCTTCTTCCAGCGGAACCAGGTTTCTCTCTCTGTCTTCCTCTGCATGAATAAAGGTACGCTTCCGCTCCTTACTGAATACAACGTCCTCCAGATTTACGGGTGCAGAGAAAAAAAGGCGGTAAAAAAGATGTGCCATGGCAAAAAACAAAGGTCCTGCCAGCGGACATAAAAGCATAACCGTTCCCCGTATCATGCAGCTCCTGCTCTTTCTCTTTCTGTGAAACAGATTTATGAAAAGATAGACCAGGACAATAACCATATTTGCTCCGAGCAGCACACACAACAAAATCTCTTTTTCCCCCACCCTTATTACACCTTCTTCCTAAAGGTTATTTTTTATACTGTCGCCTGCACATTGTCCTCCACGATCCTGCTCTCATAGCCCAGCTCAGCAAAGCGCTTTATAACATATTCCGCATCCCTGCCGTTGGTATTGGCCAGAAGTGTGTACAAGCCGCCGTCCGACAATGTGCCGATATAGTCCGACTGACGAAGCTTGCTGCCCAAAAGCCCGGCCGCCTCCAAATGATTTCCGGCCTCCACCTTAACCGACAGCAGGGTACATTCCGTAAGCCCTCTGTTTCTGGCCTTCAGATAAGCGTTCACCAGGATCTGGAACGCTTCCGTCTTCAACGTCTGCGTTCCTGCCACATACCGCTGTTCCTCCAGTGCAGCCAGATAACGGTTTGCCCGCAGTACTGCGTTCTGAATCAGCGCACTGATTACCACCAGCTGGTTGGCCTGTCCCAGGGTCATCCGCTCCCAGGGGATACCCCATACCATGATAATCATCTGCATCTCATCATTTTCAAAAATGGCGTTTGCCATCAGGGGATACTGTTCTTCCATCCTCCGGTTGATAAATACCTTTCTCTGACAGAGGGTTTCATACATTTCACCCATATTGGTGTACTGGATGGAGCCGCCCAGCTGGCGGGCCTTTACGGAGGTCGAAGAAAACAGTCTTGCGTACGCCCGGTTAGACACCGTATAAATAGCTACATCTTTGCTTTTTAGCAGCTTACCCAGCATTTCCGCAGCATAAAACAACACCTCCTCCGAGCTGTATTGATCCAGCGCCGAAGTGATGCTGTAAATTTTTCCTACACTGTCATTCTGATTGACAATCTGGGTCTCCAGCGCCGCTTTTACACGCACATTACTGCTGTTAATGTCCTGAATGTCCACCAGCTGCATGTCCAGAAATTCTCTTTCGCTTCTGCTCTCCAGCTTCAGCTTTGTGATCTGATCACGCATATACCCTACTACCAGTCCCAAAATAAACAGCTGCGCGATCCATACATATGTATTGGCATCCAGCATGACCTCAAACGCCGAACGGTCATACATCTGCCGAAAACAGTACCCTGCCACCGAAAGCACGGAGGAAAGGGTTGCCTGATGCTGGCCGTAAACAATGGCAAACAATAAAACATACAGCAGATAAAAATCAAGATTTGCAAAATATTCGCTGCCCACCGCCCGGTTGTTCAGCATAAAGAAGGGAATAAACAATATCAGATTTTCCGCAAAGGGAAGCAGCGTTTTTAAAAGCCAGCCGGCCTTATCCTTTACCCTGTCCCCCAGCGGCTTGTCTTCTTCCTCGCCGTTTAAAAACAGATGTGCTTTTTTCTTCATTTGAGCCGTGATTTTCTTTACCGTATCCTGCACCTCGCAGAAAAACGGATTTCCAAATTCACTCTCGTATAAAATATCCGACAGGATGATCCTTTCCTCTTCCTCCCCCTGAACAGGAATCAGCTCCAAAGGCTCCCCCCAGGCCTGACATATCATGTCTGCCAGGGAGGTTTCCGTCATTTCCCTCATGGAAGACAGGTTATAAAGAGCGCTCCTGTGTTCAGGGCACATAGCCAGCCTGTTTATAAATTCCACCGCATCCGTCACATATAAAAGAGAAAACACTCGATCCTCTCTTACGGTGATGCGTTTACTTTCCAGCGCTTCCAAACACATGCGGCTGCAGATGTCCCTGGTATCCCTGCGGTTTTCCGGAATACCGTACACATGATCCATTCTCAGAACCATAATATCACATCCGCAGCTTTTCCTGTAATTTTCACACATTTCCTCGGCCTGGGACCAGACCATGGCCGGAACTCCCTTCGGCGTCACCGGATCCGCCTCTCCGTATTCCTCCTGTCTGCTTTCCCCATATACCTCCTGGGTGGATAAATACAGAAACCGCCCTTCCGTGTACTGGGAATACGCCATCAAAATATTCATCAGACCGGCGGAAAAGCGAACAGCCTCCCGCTCCGTATTTTCACCGGTCCAATGATAATTTGTATCGTAGGCGCCCAGAAAAATGGTTAATTCCGGCCGGATACTCTCAAAAATTTCCTTCAGATTATCGCTCTCATAGGGAAAATTATATTTTTCGAAGGTACGTTGATAGGATGCCTTCCCATAACGGTCTCCTGTCAGCAGGGATATTCGATGTCCCTCTTTATTCAGTTTGATAATCAGATTATTGATCAGATTACCCGCTCCGCCAATCAGCAATATATTCATATTTTTCTTTTCCGTACCCCCGCCGTAAGCTTAAAATTGCTCGATCAGGATCCCCTGGGATTTAAGGCCCGCCAGAAACCCCCGCACGTCCTCCAATGCGCTTTCTCTGTCAATCCGGTATTGCAGACACAGCAGCTCCGCTGCTGCTTCTTCCTCCGTTCCCTGCTGCAAAAGCCGCCAAAGCTCCGCTCCCGCCTGATTCAGGGAAAGTGGAGTCCTTCTGTTTTCATTTCCCCTCTTCATGTCCAGCAGCCAGTAAGAACCCGCCGCATACCTTAACTGCCACCGCTCCGGCTCTTTTATTCTGTTTTTGGACATAAATGATTACCCCGTTTTTTATCTTGCTTCTGTGCTTCTTCTTTGCAGTGCTGCTCGATAAACCTTCGCACTGCTCAATGCTTTTGTGAACATTATACCCCTATTTTTACGATATTGCAACCATTCCTGATTCCTGAATCAGGTCATGAAGCTTTTTCATGGCCTTGTCAATGCCGCCCACTTCGTCGATAATTCCGTGTTTTACGGCTTCTTCTCCCACCAGTATGGTGCCCACGTCCTTGGTCAGCACTCCCGTCTCCATCATCAGTGCTTCCAGCTTATGTTTGTCCGCCCTGCAATGACTACAGACAAAGCCCGTAATCCTGTCCTGAATCAGCTTAAAATAATCAAAGGTCTGGGGAACCCCAATTACCATACCGCTCATACGAACAGGATGAATGACCATGGTCCCCGTGGGCACAATATAAGAATAATCCGTGCTCACCGCAATCGGCACCCCTATGGAATGGCTGCCGCCCAATACCAGCGATACCGTTGGCTTGCTTAAGGACGCTATCATCTCCGCGATGGCAAGCCCGGCCTCCACATCCCCGCCCATAGTGTTTAACAGCACAAGAACTCCCTGAATCTCCCTGCTGTCCTCGATGGCAGCCAGGCTCGGCAGAATATGCTCATATTTCGTGGTCTTGGAATTGTTGTTAAGATTATCATGCCCTTCAATCTCCCCGATGATGGAGATCAAATGAATATTTTCCAGGCGGCCGTTATCATCCAGCGTAGCCTGACCTGTTTTTTCGATCCGTTCATCCCTGTGCTGTTCCATTTCAATCTTCTTGTCTTTCTTTTCTTCCGCCATATTTCCTCTCATTCCGCCGCGTAAGCGGCATCTAAATCTGTGGGAATTTTCAGTCTTTCCCTCTCATGTTCCTGCCCGAAAGTCAATGTATCTGCCAGCCAAAACAATAAGGAAGCATATTTTGCTTCCTTATCAGCATTTCCATATTCTAATAAAAAAATTCTGATAAATTTTCAATCGCCTGTTATAAACAGGGTGCAAAAAGCAGAGAATCCGTCGTTGCAAAAAATTGATTACATAAAAGTGAATGTAAGAAAACGGCATGTCCCTTTTGAGATACGCCGCTTCTACAATCAAAACTGTTTTAAAATGTCGTGATGGCCTACGTCCACCAAAATAATCATTTTGTCGCCCTCATAATACCAGATAATGCGGATGTCCATGTTGACACTGCACTCGAAAAGATCTGTGGTGCCCTGAATCCGCTTGGTGCGAAGCGACGGGTGGGAGGGATTCTGCGCCAAGAGTTCCAGTTTATTTTTTAACTGTTTCTTTCCCTGAGCGGTGAGCTCCTTAAAATGTTTCTGAAACCGCGGCGTAAAGGTAAATTCATATGCCATCAGTCTGCCTCCAATTTATCAAACAGGGCATCCACGCTGTCAAAGACTGGCTGCTCCCCGGAGGCCAGTTTTGCTTTTACACCACTGATCTCTTCTTTCAGCTCGTTCAGATATTTCTTGGGATAGACAGCAACCGGCATGAGGCAGATGGATCCGTCCTTTTCAAAAACATCCAGTTTATCGCCTTCTGACAAACCGAGTTTTACAATGATTTCCTTGGGAATTGTGATCTGTGCCTTCTGGCGAAGTTCAGCAAGCATAATATCGTCTCCTATTCATGCTCTTGTTTTGGGCATATGGTATTGGTTTATAATTTTAAGTAAGAAATTCTAACTTTCTTACTTATAGTATAACTGCTTTGCCATGAATATGCAAGAGGCAGAAATATTTTACAAAAAATGCGGCTGAAAAACATGTCCGCTTTTGCAGACGTACGTATTTCTTCTCCATACAGATGGCTTAGCTGTTTCCCATATATCGGACTTCTGCATCTCAAATATCAAAATCGTCTTTCTCGTCCACCTCCAAATCAAAATCATATTTCCCTTCCGGCACTTCCCTGCCGTAATCCAGCGTCCGCTTTACATGCTTTTTGGGCAGAGGCAGCGGATTTTCAATCATGCGGACTTTTTTTTGCGGCAAAGCATTTTCCGCCTCTGACCCTTGCCCTGTCGTTTTCCGTTCGTCTCCTGTATCTTTTCCTGCGTCGGCTTTTGTCCCTTCCTGTATGCTTCCTGTTTCTGCTCCTTTTCCTGCCATTTCTCGTCCGCCTCCTGTTCCCGGCTCTTTTTTTACAGTCTCCTGCCTTTTTTTCTCCGGCTCTCCTGCCGTTGCCTGTTCTGCGGCTTCTGCCATTTCAGGTACGGGATTTCCTTCCGCAGGAGCAGGCTGTACAAAGCAGACACACTCTTCCACGGCAATTCCGGCCATGACCGCCAAAACCAGATACATGTAAATCCCTATCGGCATTTCCTCCGTAAAAACATGAAAACATCCGGCCGTACCCATAAGAATCAACAATAGTGTCCATCCTTTTCTGCGATCCTGTCTTCGATCCCTCCAAAAAGAATAAATGCCCGGCGTCAAAATGCCAAACAAAATAATATATTCCACCAGTACCTCCGGCGTATCCGTTGTAACCGGAAGCCTGAAGCTTCCGGGGCCATACAGCCCGGCCCATACTTCAAGCGTCTGTAAAAATGTTTTCCCGTTCACCAGAGCATCCGCAAACGCGCACCCCGCAAAGCCGGCTCCTACTCCGGCATAACAGAGTAAAATGCCCTTCCCCCTGCTGTCAGCCTTTTTCTCTCCGCAAAAGATCAGGGCGGTAAAGATCAGCAATAACAAAAATCCCGCCACGTCCAGATAGCTTAAAACAGCAATCAGAAGCCCCGCCGCCAAAAATCCCCCTTGTTTTTTCCCTGTCCGCACCAGATATGCAATCACAAGCAGGACCGCCGCCCAGAAAAAAAGATACAGCATGGCCGGCGAAAGGCGGTGGGACTCCCCGATCAGATAAGAAGAAAACATACAGAAGACCAGCGTTACCAGCGCCGCAATTTTTCCCGTAAGCCTTCTCATGGCAAAATAAAAAAGTAACAGCGCCCCCATCTGCAGCAAAATCTGCACCCACACGGCAGCCGCCGACTTATTACCCAAAAAATAAAGCAGGCCATGGAGCATTTGGACATAAAAATAAGCGGCTCCATGAACACCCTCCAAGAGCTCCCTCCCAGGCCCCACAGCCGCCAGTTCATAATACATGGAGGTCCCTTCCACGCTGCCTGCTCCCAGCGCCCGCAGCACGAAGCCTGCGGCCAGCAGGGTTACAGCCGTCCCTCCAAAAATCAATGTCCGCAGAGAATGCTTATTCCCCCCTGCTTCGGAATATTTGGGTGCAAAGCGGTGTATCAGAAAAACGCCTGCCCCCGCCAAAACAATATAGACGGCACAGACAACAGTTCCCATGTAAATCTCCACTCCCAGAGAATCACATACCGCATCTGCCAGGCATACCAGCCCCACCTCAGCTGCCACTGCATAGAGAACCCACAGCAGGTAACTGAATACGTTCTTTTTCCAGCTCATATGTTATTTACTCTCTCCGTCAGCGGTCAGAATCTTTTCGATATTATAACGGGGCCGCTGTTTTACCTCGATATATATCTTCCCGATATACTGCCCCACCAGGCCGATCGCCAAAAGCTGCAATCCTCCTAAAAACCAGATGGATAATATCAGCGAGGTCCAGCCGGGCACCACATGGCCGGTAAAATAAGAAATCAAAGCATACACCAGTGCAATCACTGATACAAAAATAATAAACAGACCCATTCCCAGGATCAGACTGATAGGCTTTACGCTAAAGGATGAAATCCCGTTAAATGCCAGAGCCAGCATCTTCTTCAAGGGATATTTGGATTCCCCTGCCACCCGTTCTTTGCGGTCATAATATACACTGTCCGTTTGATACCCGATCAAAGGCATCATTCCCCGTAGAAACAGATTTGTCTCCTTATACTTGGAAAACTCTTCCACGGCACGCTTGGACATCAGGCGAAAATCCGCGTGATTGTACACCGTCTTTACGCCCATAAGGCTCATGAGCTTATAAAACATCTGGGCAGAGGTACGCTTAAAAAAGGTATCCGTTTTTCTCTCCCGCCTGACGCCGTACACAATATCACAGCCTGCGTGGAACTTGTCAATCATTTCTTCGATCACGGACACATCATCCTGCAGGTCCGCATCAATGGATACCGTCACGTCGCTCATGTCCTTGGCGGTCATAAGTCCCGCGGTCAGCGCAAACTGATGTCCCACATTGCCGGCAAGCTTAACGCCGCAGACCTTTTCCGGGTATGCCGCATGCTCTTCCTCAATCAGCTCCCAGGTCCGGTCTTTGCTGCCGTCATTGACAAACAGGATAAAGCTGTCCCCGGCAATCTTCTCCTTTTGGATTAAATCCTGCAGGACGCCCCTTAAGGCCTCCGAAGCAATCTTTAAAACCTCTTCCTCATTATAACAGGGTACCACGATCGCCAGCTTGTCCATGTATCAACCTCTCTATTCGTCCCAGTTATGATAAACCGCCTGTACATCATCATCCTCTTCCAGCAGGTCCAGCGTCTTCTGCAGATTCTTGACAGCCGTCTCATCCGTCAGGCTTACATATGTCTGCGGAATCATGGTCACCTCTGCGCTCAGCATGGAAATACCGGCCTTCTCCAAGGCCTCCCTGACTGTCTCAAAGCTGTCCGGATCGGTGAGTATCTCAAAGCTGTCCTCTTCCTCATTAAAGTCCTCTGCTCCCGCGTCCAGTGCCGTCATCATCAGATCGTCTGCTTCCAGATCGCATTCTTCCTTGTCTATGATGATCTGCCCCTTCTTATCAAACATAAATGATACGCATCCGGGAGTGCCTACATTTCCCTGACCCTTTGTAAAGGCACTTCTCACATTTGCCGCGGTACGGTTTTTATTGTCCGTCAGGGCATCCACAATAATGGCAATTCCGTTGGGACCATATCCTTCATAAGTAACATATTCGTAAGTAACATTGCCTACATCCCCGGCCGCCTTCTTAATACCTCTCTCTATGGTATCGTTGGGCATATTATTTGCCTTGGCCTTGGCAATGACCGTTGCCAGCTTAAAATTATTGGCAGGATCCGGGCCGCCCTCTTTTACAGCCACTGCAATCTCTCTTCCGATAATGGTAAATACCTTGCCCTTTGCAGCATCATTCTTTTCCTTTTTATGCTTAATATTGGCAAATTTCGAATGTCCTGACATTTTTCTTTTCCTCTTTTCTTATTAAAATTTTAATCTTATAGGATTTTTAATCTTACAAAATTTTTATCACACTTTATTCGCCTTCATGGGGAGGCTCATCCTTTTCCGGCTTCTGCTCCGACTCCATAAGCTTGCTCACCAGCACGCTCTGTATCATTTTGTTCTCCACCGTAAGTACCTTAAAATGATACTCCTTATAGTCCATGTCAAACTGTTCGTCAGGCTCAGGAATCCGGTCCATTTTAGAAATCAGGAAACCGTTCAGCGTCTCGAACTCTTCTTCCTCAAAGGAAATCCCCAGGCGTTCCTCCAGCTCCTCCAGCGGCGTAATACCCTCAATCACATATTCGTCATTTCCCTTTTCTTCAATGTATTCGCTTTCCTCATCATATTCGTCCAGAATATTACCTACGATCTCTTCCAGAATATCCTCCATGGCAACCAGGCCGTCCGTTTGGCCATATTCATCCACCACAATGACCATCTGCAGCTTCCCGGCCTGCATCTCCCGAAACAACTCGTCGATATTTTTGGTCTGGGGTACAAAATAGGGCTCACGCATCAAACCCTCCAGCTCCCTTAACGGAACATTCTGCTTATCGCCGGAGCCGTGGAAGCGCATGGCATCTTTTAAATGCAGGATTCCCACGATATGATCAATGTTTTCCTCATAAACGGGATAACGACTGTTGTTCCCCGCCAGCATAAAAGCAATGGCATCCCTTAACAGCATGTCCGCGTCAATCGCCACAATATTATTGCGGTGTGTCATGATATTCTGAGCTTCCTTGTCGCCCAGTTCAAAAATATTGGAGATCATCTTTGCCTCGCTGGCCTGAATAATTCCCTGCTCATGGCCCTCGTTCACCATATGGATGATCTCTTCCTCTGTCACATCGCCCTCACTGGCATCGCCTCCTGCGCCGAAGATCTTCAGGATACCTTTTACAGTCAGCGTCACAAGTCCTGTAAAGGGCGAAAGAACCTTTGTCACAAAATATACGGGATTAATGCAGACATAAGCCCACTTTTCCGGTATTTTTGCAGCAATCTTCTTTGGCAGGAGTACGCCCAGTGTCAGTGTTATGTACAGGATCAAAGCAGTGGACAGCACGGCTGCAATCCAAAAAAACACCTGTACCGTCACAATCTTAAGACCCATCTGTTTTTCCACCAGAAAAGTAAGCCCGCTGCGTATAGACCCCAGCAGTATCCCAAAATGCGTAGCGCCAATCACCACATTAATCAGCGTGGTGATAAGCTGCACCGTATTTATATACTCCGTGGGATTGGCAATGATTTTTTTAAGCTTTATGGATTTTTTGTCCTTTTCCTCGTCGGCCTTCCGCTCCACCTCCTTTTCGTTCAGGGCGCTGATGGCGGCCCCGAAGCCGTAAAAAAACATATCAATCAATAATAATACAACAAATAAAACTATACTGGCCGCAGTACCACCGTCGTCCATTTTACAATTCATTCCTCCAGTTTGAGTTTCTTACAGGTCAAAAAAGACCATGTTTCTCATAAATATACCATTTTACCCCTGGTTAGTCAAGAACCCGCATCAAACACTTATGTATCCAGTTCCAGGCTGACCATCAGAGCACGATTTACCTTTCTCATAATATCACCGTCCAGGTGGCATACTTTGTCCTTCAAGCGCTTCTTGTCAATGGTCCGCAGCTGCTCCAAAAGCACAACGGAATCCTTATCCATATCGTACAGGGCGGCGTTCAGTTCAATGTGCGTAGGCAGCTTCGCCTTATTCATCTTAGAGGTGATCGCCGCGCAGATTACTGTAGGGCTGTGCTTATTTCCCACATCGTTCTGAACGATCAGCACCGGCCTGATGCCTCCCTGTTCCGAACCGATAACCGGTCTAAGATCTGCGTAATATACATCTCCTCGTCTCATTTTCCCTCCAAATACTCTATTGTTCAGGAAAAAGTATTGCCACTTTCCGGCACCTTATTCATTTCACTTTTGACTCTTATACCTCTTTTTTGCTTCAGCGGATACCTTTGTAGATCCTGGGAAGCCGCTTGCCAAAATCACAGACCAGCTCATAATTAAACCGCCCCGATAACTCCCCCAGCTCTTCCGCACTGATTCCTGTTCCGCCGTCCGTTCCCAGCAGTACCACTCTTCCGCCTTCCTCCGCCTCAGGAATATCCGACACGTCCACCATAAACTGATCCATGCAGATTCTGCCCAAAATGGGAGCAGGTTTTCCGCAGATCAGCACATATCCTTTCCCTGACAGGCTGCGCGGATAACCGTCTCCGTACCCTACGGGCACGGTAGCAACCCGCATCTGTCTCTCTGCCGTAAAGGTCCCGCCATAGCTGACAGAATCTCCCCTGTAAATGGTTTTAATATAGACAATCCGGCTGTATAAAGACAGGGCAGGCTTAAGCTCTGCTGCCGACCTGCTCACCTCATCCGAGGGATACAGGCCGTAGATCACAATTCCTGCACGCACCAGATCCATATCCGCCTGACGCATCTCCAGAATGCTTGCGCTGTTGGAGCAGTGCTTAAACGGGATGGAATACCCCAGCCGCTCTTCCGACATAGCGATGAAGCTTTTGAATCTTTCCAGCTGTTTTTCCGCATTGGACTTATCCGTTTCATCGGCCCTGGCAAAATGAGTGAAGATTCCCTCTACCTCCAGCTCTTTGCAGCCCTGCAGAGCGTCAATAAACTTCAGTCCCTCTTCATCCGGCGTGATGCCGATCCGGTTCATGCCCGTGTCCACCTTAATGTGAAGCTTTATCTTTTTCCCAGTCCTCGCTGCCGCAGCCTGCAGCTGCTCAAGACTGTCCCTGCGAAAGACCGCGGGGCGGATTTCTTCCTCCGCCAGCCGTTCATAACAATAAGGAAACGTATAGCCTAAAACCAAAAGCGGCTTCCTGATTCCTGCCTG
This sequence comes from uncultured Acetatifactor sp., assembly GCA_910586485.1. Classification (GTDB taxonomy): domain Bacteria; phylum Bacillota; class Clostridia; order Lachnospirales; family Lachnospiraceae; genus Acetatifactor. The sequence goes on along the minus strand of CAJUIA010000003.1, from coordinate 99,511 downwards.
TCTTAGCTCATAAGCCTCTTCCACAGTAGCGGTGGCGAAGCCCCATATAAAGTCCATCTGCTCCAGCATATGGGCAATGGGGACGCTGCCATGACCGTAACCGTCTGTTTTAATCACACCCATAATCTTAGTGCTCGGCGCAAGCTTACTCTTTATGCTATGTACATTATAGGCAATGGCGTCCAAATCCACCTGGATATAGCCTCTGCTGCAGTACTCTGGTATGTTTTCTTCCTCTATCCTGTTCATCCTAACCTCCATGTCAAATCACCTGCCATACAGGCATGTTCCCCGCACTTTAAGGCCTCTCGCTCGCCCGATAAGCCGTGAAGATATGCTCCCACACAGGCCGCGCGGTAGCTCTCCATGCCCTGGGCCATCAGCCCTGCAACCGTACCCGCAAGCACGTCGCCGCTGCCGGCTGTGGCAAGAGAGCTGTTTCCGCTTAAATTCACGCAGACAGGCTCCCCTGCCTTGCAGATAAAGGTCCTGGCATCCTTTGCGGCCACCACAGTCTGAAGCTCCATGGCCAGATCTCTGCCCCGTTCCGCAAGGTCCTCCTGAAGCTTTGGGATGCTCTTTCCCAGCAGGCGGGCAAGCTCTCCCACATGGGGCGTCAGCACCATGCTTCTCCCCCCTTCGCCCTGCTTTGCCACGATCTGCCGCAGCTTAAGATCCTCCGCCAGCAAATTCAAGCCGTCACCGTCGATGAGCAGGGGCAGCCTGCTTCCGCACAGAGCCTCCTCCAGCAGACCACGGGCCGTCTTACTCTTCCCCAAGCCCGGACCCACGGCAATCACATCCGCCCACTCAAAACAGGACCCAAATTCCTCTTCCGTACCTACCAGTGCTTCCGGCACCGATACCTGCAGGATTTCTCTGTTTTCGGCACAGGTAATAACCTTTACCATCCCGGCTCCCGCCCGGTAAGCGGCCTTTGCGGCCAGAACGGCGGCTCCCGCCATCCCGATGCTTCCCGCCGCCAGCAGCACCTTACCAAAGGTGCCCTTATTGCCCCATGGGCAGCGTTTTGGCAGCAGCTGCTCCGGAGCCTCATCCAGCGCAAACATACCCGGCCGCTCACCTGCAAAGGCAAAGTCGGGAATCCCAATATCGGCCACCGTAACCTTTCCTGCCGCCAGCGCACCCGGATAAAGGACCAGCCCCCGCTTGTAGCAGCCAAAGGTCACCGTCTCGTCCGCCCTGACGCTGTCCCTGCCAAGGATCCGGCCCGTGTCCGAATCCACGCCGCTGGGTATATCCAGCGCGATTTTCCGGCCCTTCAGGCCGTTAAAGATTCCCACGGCGCTTTCAAAAATACCGGACAACTCTCTGGACAGCCCCACGCCAAACAAAGCATCCACTAAAATAGTATATTCATTTTTTCCCGGTTTGGAACAGAAATTCACCGGATAAGACTTTAAAATATTTCTCTGCCGCTTCCATTCTTCGGAGGCTTTTGCCTCTTCTCCCACAATCCATACCTCTGTAGAGAAGCCCGCCTCTGCAAGCATACGTGCCAGCGCCAGCCCGTCTCCGCCGTTATTGCCGATGCCCGCCATGATCAGCGCCGTCTGTAAATAATCCGATTGCCCACAGCATGCGGATTTTTTCATGAAGCCTTTCACCGCTCCACTGTATCCCGTAACCGCCTCAAATGCGGCCAGCGCTGCCCGTTCCATCAGCACCGCTCCGGGAATGCCGATGCTCTCCATGGTATACTTATCAATTTTATACATTTCTGCCGCCGTTACCAGATATTTCATAACTGCCTCCAAACGCCGTAAATATTTGCCATCCATCCAAAAAGACTGCCGCTCCCGCAACAGTCTTTTATTTCGGATGTTGTTCCTCCGGATTATATGTCATATCAAAGAGCTCCAGCACTTCGGCGCCAAAGACATCGTGCATATAAGAATAGATGGCATGATTTCTCTGCTCCATCTCCTGCTTTCTGACCAGCTGCTTTTTTAATTCCACACGGACATCCGCCACCCACTTTGAAATCTCTTTGATTCCTTCCGTATTTTCCTGCATGGCGGCATAGCAGCAATCCATAGTTGCCAGCATCAATTCAAAATTCAGCCTGTCAATGCTTCTGGGAAGGTCCATCAGCTCGTCCTGATATTCCTCCAGGCGCTCATTGCACTCCTCCACCATGTTTTTATGCTGCTCCAGCTTCTTTGTCAGACGATTGTCCCCGCTTTGTTCCGCTTGGTCCGCCATCTCCACAATTTCAGCCATCAGCTTCTTTTTCAGCTTCTTTATATCCTTTATCTCTGTGTTCAGCTTACCCTGTCTTTTCAACAGCTCGTTCAGTCTGGTCTCCATCCCTGCCACACTCTTCCGGGATTCCTCGTCCAGCAGACGATACCACTTGTTGTCCAGCGTCAGGATCGGAATTCTTTTCCCCTGAAGTGCCTCCGAAAACTCCTGTTTCATAATAATAACCATGCCTTTCCACAACCTGCGACCGTGAAATCGGCCAGGAAGAACGCTAACCTTGCGTTCTTCGGGGAATGACTTAGAAAATCTTCATTCCCTTCACACTTCTGCTGTCTGCTCATGCTCATAGCGGTCTATATTATAGGACAGCTTCATCAGGCTGTCGGAAAGATGTACATTCTCTACCTGAATTTCCTCCGGAACGTTCAAATCTACATGGGCGAAATTCCAGATCGCTTTAATTCCGTTCTGTACCAGCCTCTTTGCTGCCTCCTCGGCCCCGGCCTTGGGGAGCGTCAGCACGGCAATGTCAATACTGTTTTCTCTCACAAAGGCATCCAGCTTCTCCATGGGCATGACCTCCACACCCCTGACCTTCTCGCCGAAAAGCGCAGGGTCTTTATCAAACATTCCTTTAAAGATAAAGCCCCGACGCTCAAAATTCATATAATTTCCCAGCGCCCGTCCCAGATTCCCTGCTCCCACAATGATAAAGCTGTGCTGCCTGTTCAGCCCCAATATCCTGCCGATCTCATCATAAAGGTATTCCACATTATAACCGTAGCCCTGTTGCCCGAAGCCGCCGAAATTATTGAAATCCTGACGAATCTGAGACGCCGTGATTTTCATCAGCACGCTGAGATCCTGAGATGAAATACGCTCCACACCTTCATCCTTTAATTCCCCAAGATACCTGAAATACCTGGGCAGCCGCCCGATGACGGCCTGCGAAATTTCCTTCTCTTCCATTGCTGTCCATTCTCCATACTCCTATCATAGCAGGTTGCAAAAAAATGTCAACGAATTGCGGAAGATTACTACAGCAGACCCTCCAGCGTTGCACGGATTGCCCTGATAAATTCCAGACTGTTTAAAATAACAGGATTCTCGCAGGTGGAAATAAGGGAAAGACTCTTTGTCATCTTGCCCTCTTCTACAGTCTTGATACACGCCTGCTCCAGCTTGTCTGCAAAGTCCTGCAGCTCCTGATTTTGATCCAGCTCTCCCCTTTTCTTAAGCGCCCCTGTCCAGGCAAAAATAGTAGCAGTAGAGTTCGTGGAGGTTTCTTCGCCCTTCAGGTGCTTGTAATAATGCCGCTGTACCGTACCGTGAGCCGCCTCATACTCGTACACACCGCTGGGAGATACCAAAACGGAGGTCATCATGGACAGATCACCGTAAGCCGTAGCTACCATATCTGACATGACATCCCCGTCATAATTCTTGCAGGCCCAGATAAATCCGCCTTCCGAGCGAATCACCCTGGCCACGGCATCATCAATCAACGTGTAAAAATATTCAATGCCCAGCTCTGCAAATTTCTGTTTAAACTCCCTGTCATAAATCTCCTGGAAAATATCCTTAAAGGTGTGGTCATACTTTTTGGAGATGGTATCCTTCGTTGAAAACCAGAGATCCTGTCTGGTGTCCACTGCATATGCAAAGCAGGACCTGGCAAAGCTGGATATGGACTTTTCCGTATTGTGGATGCCCTGAATAATTCCCGCGCCGTCAAAATCGTGGATCAGCTCCCGAATCTCCTTACCGTCTGCTCCGGTAAATACCAGCTCCGCCCTGCCGGCTCCCGGCACCTTGATCTCCGTATTCTTATATACATCGCCGTAAGCATGGCGGGCAATGGTGATGGGCTTCGTCCAGTTTTTTACATAAGGTACAATCCCCTTTACCAGGATCGGCGCCCGGAACACCGTTCCGTCCAGAATGGCACGAATCGTTCCATTGGGGCTTTTCCACATTTCCTTTAAGTTATATTCCTTCATTCTTGCCCCGTTGGGCGTGATGGTGGCACATTTGACGGCCACGCCGTATTTTAAGGTAGCGCTGGCGGAATCCACGGTCACCTGATCGCCCGTCGCATTGCGGTTTTCCAGCCCCAGGTCATAATACTCCGTTTTTAAGTCAACATAGGGCAGCAAAAGCTCATCCTTAATCATCTGCCAGAGAATTCTGGTCATCTCGTCTCCGTCCATCTCCACAAGGGGAGTGGTCATCCTGATCTTTTCCATACCTGTACTCATAATGATACCTCCTGATATATCTCATGCAGTCCGTTCTTTACCATGTTTTCATAGGCGTTAATCATATGCTGATGGGCCAGCTGTTCCGCCAGATCGGCATCTCCCGCCTTGATGGCCTCCATGATCTGTTTATGTTCCTCGTTGGATTTTGGGCCCCGATTCACATTTGCCAGTGTCTTCTTTCTCACGCGCAGCACATACTGATGGAAATCCTTCAGCTGATGCTCCAGCATCTTACTGTCGCAGGCTTCATATAAAATGTCGTGAAACCGGTTGTCCAGCTCCGCCAGCTGCTCCAGCTGCCCCTTTCCCGCATGAAACTCCGCCAGATAAACATTCTCTTCCATCTCATCCATCTGTTCCTTCGTGATATGCTCCGTTGCCCAGCGGGCACAAAGACCTTCCAAATGCGAGCGGATCATATAAATATCTTTCACGTCCTTTTCCGTAATGCCGGTAACATAAGCGCCCTTATTGGGAATGATCTGAATCAGGCCCTCCAGCTCCAGCTGACGGAAGGCCTCGCGAACCGGCGTGCGGCTGACCCCCATTTCCTCGCCGATGGCCACCTCCTTTAATTCCTCATGATCCTCATACTTCCCGCTTAATATATCCTCTCTCAGCTTATGGAAAACCCGGCCCCGCAGGGAATATTTATCCGTGACCTCCTTCTTTACGTCATAGCTGCTCATTTTGCTCCCCATCCTTATTACAGATCTGTATGCCCTTTTCCAGGCAGACCCTGTTCACACAGGCAATTATCTCTTCGTCGGTCATGACGGTTACACGCCCGTCCGCATATTCTCCGTCAACCCACTTTTTGATCTCCGCCACCAGCTCCGAGTTTTTCTCCACCTGGCTTTCCCCTTTTAACCTGTAATAGGTATTGATCCAGTGGGCAATGCCGGCCAGTCCGGAGGTATTGGAGATTGCACAGAGTACAGGCCTTTTCAGGAATTTCTCCGTATCGAAGATATTATAGATTTCTTCGTTTTTCAGCAGCCCATCCGCGTGGATCCCCGCTCTGGTTACATTGAAATTCTTGCCTACAAAAGGTGTTCTGGGCGGAATCTGATAACCGATTTCCTTCTCATAATACTCTGCCAGCTCTGTGATCACTGTGGTATCCATACCGTTCAGATCGCCTTTCAGCTGGGCATACTCAAAAACCATTGCTTCCAGCGGCGTATTTCCGGTACGCTCGCCAATGCCAAAAAGAGAAGTATTGACACCGGAACAGCCGTAAAGCCATGCAGTAGTGGAATTGCTCACCGCCTTATAAAAGTCGTTATGCCCATGCCATTCAATCAGCTCATGAGGCACGCCTGCATGGGTATGAATGGCATAAATAATCCCCTGCACACTTCTGGGAATCACGGCCCCCGGAAAGTTGACCCCATATCCCATGGTATCGCAGGCCCGGATCTTAATGGGGATCCTGTATTTCTCCATCAGCTTCATCAGCTCCAGACAAAAAGGAACAACATACCCGTAAATATCGGCTCTGGTAATATCCTCCAGGTGACAGCGGGGACTGATCCCCTCGTCCAGACATTCCTCAATCACACTTAAGTAATGCTCCATGGCCTGACGCCTGGTCATCTTCAGCTTCATGAAAATATGATAATCGGAGCAACTGACAAGGATTCCCGTCTCCTTCATTCCGATCTGCTTCACCAGCTTAAAATCCTCCTTACTGGCACGAATCCAGCTGGTAACCTCCGGAAATTCATATCCCCGCTCCATACACTTATACACCGCATCCCGATCCTTCTTGCTGTACAGAAAAAATTCGCTGGCACGGATCATTCCGTTTGGACCGCCCAGCTTATGTAAATAATCAAAAATCGTGACAATCTGCTCCGTGGAATAAGGCGCTCTTGACTGCTGACCGTCCCGAAAGGTTGTATCCGTAATCCAGATATTCTTCGGCATATTGTGGGGCACGATCCTGTCGTTAAAGGGAATCTTGGGAATCTCGGAATAGGGAAACATATTTCGGAAAACGTTGGGCTTTTCCACATCATCCAAAATGTACATATGCTCTTCTATTTCCAGAAGATTGTTTTTTTGATTCATTGTGATCGGACGATTCTGAAATGTAGAGTTATCTCTCATAAGTCTGTCTGTACCTCACTTTCCGCAACAGCCGGATACCGGTAAACTGCCCTTCTGTTTGTGGGCTGCCGGACGCTCGGACATTGCATCTTGTATGATTGTATACAATTATACGAGGCATGTCAACTTTTTTCGTATTGTGAAAACTGTCTCAAGAATTTTTCAGGAAAGCAGCATTCTCGAATTCCGCTGTCGTCCGGCTCCCAGCCGCCAGCTTGTGCCATCTGCTTAAGATGTTCAGATCCTTTTGGTTCATAATCCTTGTTCGAAGCTCTTTCGAGACCACCCCCTTGTCCTCCAGCAGCTCCAAAATATCCTCCGATTTTGCTTCCGCCTTTCCCTCTATCTTTCCTTCTATCTTTCCTTCAGCCCTTCCTATGGCAATTCCCTCTTCCCGCACATACGCATCTTCCGCCCATCTGTCCCGTCTGGCCTTCTGGCGCATCTCAAAATAGTAGCGGAGCCTTCTTCCCAGACTCAATTCCCGCAATGTCTCTATTGCTTCTGCTATCCCTAAGCTCTTCTTTTTAATCATAGTCAAATCCTCCTCGTTCTCCGCGTTAAACAGCCGAATCCAGTCGTCGATCATATCATTCCCGCTCAGCGGCTTCCCAACACATCGCTCAAAAACTGCCTTCTTACGTTTTCATGGGAAAATACCTCCTTAAAAGCGTAGTCCGTCTTCAATGAAACAAGTTTCATGCCTTCCTCCCTTCGGTAATTCTGCAGGAGAAGACGAAAAACCTGTGATATACAAATAATCCCTGAATCTCCTGCTCTTATTGTAGTAGTAAAATAGTTTGAAATAAAAGCATAGATTCTTGAAAAAATAAGATAACAGAAATATGTCAATAAACAGAAAAATTATGCTTTGAACAAAGTATAGCAGGGATGCGAAGGGATGTCAATTCCGCATTTTCTGCAAGCAGACAGTTCATATCAGCTCAGCAGCTTCCGTACATCCACCATCCCCCAGCCCTGCTGATTCCAGGGCAGTCCCAGATCGGCAGCCGTAAACAGCAGCTTCTGTCTGCACATTTCATTTGTCATCCAGCGGTACTGCCAAAATGCCAGCGCTGCCGCCCCGGAAACGATGGGCGTAGCCATGGAAGTTCCGCTTTTGGGAATATAGGCACTTCCTGCCCTGCCGTTCAGACGCAGATAATCCCCGTTACAGGACATAATATCCGTTCCGGGCGCAACAATATCCGGCTTGCACACTCTGCCGTTTCTGTCACCCCTGCCGGAATAAGCCGCACAAAGCCCCGCATATCCGGGGCGATAATCCCCGTCATGGCATCCCACCGTAACCACCCGTGGGCTTCCTCCTACGGCAGAAACAGTTCCGTTTCCGGGACCCTTGTTTCCGGCGGCACAGACCACTAATATGCCGCTGTCCCACACTTGCTCTATCTTTTCCCGAAGCGCCTGCTCCTTCTTCCTTTCCCGCAGATCTCCGATACCTACCGAAATATTCAGCACGCGGATCCGGTATCTCTCCCGCACCTCCAGAATCCAGTCCAGCCCGGAAAGCATGATTTCCGCAGACCCGTCCCCATCCTTATCCAGCACCTTACCGATGACAAGCCTGGCTCCCGGCGCCATTCCGCGATATTTTCCCTCCGACAATTTTCCGCTGCCGCAAAGGATGCCGCATACATGAGTTCCATGCCCGTTATCATCATATGCAGCTTTTCCACCGGAAATAAAATCCTTAAAACCCAATACTTTTCGCTCCAGATCCGGATGATCTGCCACACCGGAATCTAAGGCTGCTATGGTAACTCCCTCACCATCCTTCAATCCGCTTTCAGAGAAAAAATGAATTTGTTTTCTTACCCGCTGCATAATAATAAGCGCCCCGGCATATCATTTATTGATATTCTATGCCCGGACGCATTATTTGTTATCAAATTTCCTTCAAGATTTCCTGCAAAATTTTCTGCGGACGATAAGCCTTATACACGCCGCACTGCATGTCTCACGCCTCTTAAGGACAGCATAAGCCCCAGAATCAGCACCGCCGCTCCAAAGACATATTTCAGAATCATCACCGGATTTACACTTTCCGCCCGCTCGTTCGGTCCGGCGCTGTAGCTGTTCATGTAAACGCTTACTTCTCTGATTTCCGAGCTTGAGGGACCCACGCCGTAAATGCCGAACAATGACAGATGTGTGGTACGGAATCGAAAGCATTCCGTCCCTTCCAGCATCACACGTTCCACTCCCGCTGCTTCCAGCTGTCCGTTTCGGTCCAGCGTCACCAGCTTCAGCTCCTGACCCACAAGAGATTCCGGCAAAGGCAGCACCACATTCAGGCCGCTGCGTCCCAGCTTGGTCAGGGGAATCCCGCTGTTATCGGTAAGCCGCAGATTATACACCGTCATATTTTCCGGCAGTTCTCCGTCCATTGCCCGCTTCCAGGCCGCTTCCACTTCGGATATGTCCTCTTTCAGCTCAACCAGCAGAGTATAGCTTCTGGACGCACCCTCCAGCCGTGCCGTGGAAGGTACTGCCCCCACCACGGTTACTCCCGGCTGCGCCTGCTCCGACGACACATCCCTATATGGCTCATTGGAAAGCCTGGTGGCCGAAATCTCATAAGTCCTCTGGGGCTCGCTTCCGTTATAAATCACCTCGGCATTTCCGAAGGCCTGCAGACCAACAGTTTTTATGGAAGCAGGAAGCTTTACTGCTTCCAGGCGGCTGCAGCCCGCAAAAGCCCTGTCCTTGATCTGTTCCACCCCTGTACCCAGATTGACCTGCCTTAGGTTTGTACAGTCCTCAAAGGCTCCCTCTCCTACCACAAGAACACTATCTGGCAGTCTGATGCTTTCTATTTCTTCATGGCCGGCAAAAACCTCCGCAGCAATAACACGAATCCCCCCTGGTACAAACACCTGACTGTCACTGCCGTTATACCCAAGCAGTACGCCTCCGTTCACCAGAAAATCCGTTCCGCTGTTTTTAAAATTTTCCATCATGGACGTATAATCAAAAGCCTTCGGCTCCACATTCATCACGGATTCCGGAAGCAAAACGCTTTCCAGATCATCACAATGATAAAACGCGCCATAACAAATATTCGTCACCCCCTCCGGAATCTGAATTTCCCTCAGGGTGCTTCTGGCAAAAGCAAACTGCCCGATCTCCGTAATTCCTTCCTTCAACGTTACCTTTTCCAGAGAATCACTTCTGTAAAAGGCCTGGTCCGCCACGATCTGACCGTCCACCACAGTATACTTAGGGATACTGTGTACCGGTCCTACCGCCATCATATTTCCCATCACTTCCGCAATATTCGTCAGCACGGAAGGCAGCGTTACCTCCTGCGTAGGCGCCGGAGCAGGCGTGGGAACAAGCACATTCATTTCTTCCGGATTCAGAAAGATCACCGCCTGGTTTCCCACGACACTGGTGCTGTTTATGGTATCACCCTCGGTATCCACCGGTGTGGGCGCAGGCGTAGGCTCCGGCGCAGGCTCCGTGTCCGGGACCTGCTGATCCGCCCCATCATTCCGATCTCCGCTGTCCGGCTGATAATTAGGCACATCCTCATATTCCGGCATTTCCTTCTGCCGCTCATAAAATGCCTGAGCATAGGTATCCGCCACCGTTCCTGCATCGCAGTGAATAACCAGTCTTGCGCATCCGTCAAAAGCAGTATCATGAATATACCTGGTTTCAGCCGGAATGGAAATGTCCGTCATATTCACACAGTCCCCAAAGGCCTGAACGCCGATGGAGGTTACGTTTGCGGGAACAGACATTTCCTTTAATCCCTTGCAGCCGGCAAACGCATAATCTCCCACACTCGTCAGCCCTCTCCCCAGCACCACCGTATCCAGATTGTCACAGCCCCAGAAGGCATATTCTTCAATCCTGGTAACGGAATTGGGCAGCACCACCAGCTCAACCGTTATATTGTCTTCAAAAGCATTTTTCCCAATCACTTCTACGGTATCAGGAACAGACACGTTTTTCTCCGTGCCTCTGTACCGTACCAGTGTACTTCCCTCCATTACAAAATCGGAAGCAGACGTCGCCGCGTCTGCCTCCGAAACGGGAAGCGCCATAATGACCAGTGCCATTACTATAAGCAGGACACCAAAGAGCCGTTTTCTCTTTCTCATATGTCTTCCTTTTATGTCTTTCTTTTAAATCCTTTTTAAAGTCCTTCTTTATAAATATTTCTTTTTCAGTCTTGCCCTCTGCGTTTTGGGCAAATCCGTTTCAGGACCGTGCCTTCGCCTTCACCTTGACCTTCTTTTTGCTGTCCTTCTGCATAAACATTACGAAGGACAGACAAGCCAGACCAATGGAAAGGAACCACTTGGGATGAATTCCGTCACCCGTCTTCGGCGTATTGTCAGCTTCCAGCCCGTCAGACAATCTGGATACATCCACATAGATCACATAGGGTGAAAAATGCTCCGCCGTAAAGGTCACACAGGACACACCGTCAATGGTGGTAAATCTGGGTGAAAGCTTATCCAGCCTGTCATTTACTACACCGGCCACCTTATTGTTCCCCGCATAGGGAATCAAAGAATCCGGCAGAGGCAGCGTAATGCTGATCCGAAGCCCTGTGGTATCCGTGATCTTTGTGGTCCCCGTGGAATCATAAAGGGAAATATCCATGGGGAAATACTTAATATTACTTAAATCATTTCCGTATTCCGCAACCAGCGCTCTTAAAATCGCCTCCGTGGCTGCCGCACTCTCGGAAATCTTGATGGTAAAGTTATCCGAAGAGCCGTTGACCACAGCCGAAACCACACCAGTATTGGAAAGTCCGTTTTTGTCAATTACCACCGTTGTACCGCCGTTGGTCACCGTTCCCGTGGAGCCGTTGGGACGATAGGTACTGTTGACGGAAGAACTGCCCGAACCTGAACTGCTTCCGGTCTTCTTCTTGTAATTTGCCGTTACCGTCACATTGGACGCAGGCATGGTAATAATTGAAGCGGAAAGCGCCGTGCTGGCGATGGGCGTATTCGCAGGGGATACCGTCCAGTGGCTGAACTCATACCCGGAGGACGGGTCGTTGGCAATAATCACCGGCTGTGAACCTACGGCATAGCTTCCTGAGCCACTGCCGTTCTTTACGGTCAAAACATACATATTGGCACTGTTGCTGCTGGTAGTATTACCGCTGGTGGTGTTGCCGCTGGCAGTATTGTTATTGTTGCCGTTGTTATTATTGTTGTTATTGTTGCCGTTATTATTGTTGTTATTATTTCCGCCTTGATTTCCTCCCTGGTTACCGCCTTGATTTCCTCCCTGATTACCATTGTTCTGGGAATAGGTAGCCGTCACATCCACATCTCTGGTAACCTTAAGCAGATTGGCCGCCGGCTGCCAGCCGGTAAAGGTATAACCTTCCCTTGCAGGACCGCTGATCTCCACCGCATCTTCACCGTCAGGCACATTCTGGGTTCTGTAAACCGTACCATCATAATTATAGAAGGTCACCGTATGCCTTACCGTCAGGGACTTATCTATAAACAATCCACGAATCGTAGTATCCTTGGTAATATTCTCCAAAGGATCCAGCCAGCCTTCAAAATCCTTGCCTTCCTTTACAGCCGGTAAATTCGGAGCATCTGCTCCGTCAGGCACCTGCTGAGTATACAGTATCTTATCCGGCTCGTCTTTATCTACATAATTCACTGTCCAGGTAAGAGCGTCAAACTGGGCATAAGGATTGGCATCCTCATTAATCACCTCCGGCATACTTACCCATCCTACAAACTTTCTATGAATGGATGCCGCATACGCCTCCACTCTTTCCGTAGGAATCTGCCCGGATGCCTCCAGCTCAACCAAGGTAGTACCCTTTACCACCTGCGCGGTACCAAAGGATTCCGCCCGCGTATAGTCCTTCCAGAAAGTAATCGTGCAAAGCTCAACCTCCGGATTTCCGTAGTTGGCAACAAAATTTGTATCTGCAACAATACAGTCCGGATCCGCTGCAGGCTGGGAAACCCACTTGACAAATACCTGACCGCTGGCATTAGTCTTTCCGGTCATATCCGGCGCCTCAGCAGCTTCGTTCCTGCGCACGGTCTGAGTTTCAACCAGCTTTGTTACACCGTCCTCGTCAAAGAAATTAACCACATAGGTCTTGTCAAAATCATTTGAGGTTTCGATATTCTTCCTCTCAGCGAACTTTTCTGCCTTACTTCCCGATTCGCAGTATAACACCAACTTGCTCATGTCCGTGGCATCGGAACTGCCCTGAATATGGGGATTACCGTAGGTACTTTCCTTTGCCCAGACTCCAACCCCCGCCGCCGCCGCCTCTTCCGGCGTCCTATAGGAATAGGTATGCTTATGGGATTCTCCCTTGTCAGGATCAGGCAGCTTCCAGAATTTATCCGCATTCGCAGTAGTGTCATTATAAATATCGTCTCCCATAGCCAAATCGTCAAAGTTAGTTCCTGCTCCAGGAACAGTCAAAGTCTGAATCTCACTGTTTTTAAAAGCATTTGACCACACATCCGCAACCGTACTGGGTAACGTCACAGAGTAAAGCTTTGGCGTATAAGCAAAGGCGAACTCCGGTACATCTTCTATATAAGAAGAACTTAAATCCACGCTCAGCACCTCAGTGCCCATGAATGCCTCCCGATACAGCCTCCGAATCCCCGCTAGCTCTGCTTTGGTCACAGGCCTGGTCCTTTTTTCCAGACACTCTACCACCGCCACTTTGGCACCACCGGAAGTTCCGTCCGTCTCATAGATTATATCATCAGCAACCGTAAATCTGGGATTGCCGCCAAAGTTTACATTTGACAGCTTCTCACAGTCCTTAAAGGGACGCATTCCGATATTCTCCAAGGTCATGGGCAGGGTAGCCGATGTCAGCTTCTCACAGCCGTCAAACACATAGGACCCGATCTCCACGGTACTGTCCGCCAGGTCTACACGAGTCAAATTTTTAAAGCCCTGAAACGCTCCATCTTCCACTTTCTTCAGTCCATAAGCAGTAAGAGTTTTTTGTTTTTTATCATCTTCAACCCCAAATACTTCAGAATCCTCCTTCTCATAACCCACGAATAATCCTGGCTTGATACTTTCAACACCCCTGGGCAAAACGATATTCTGCACCGCATTATAAAGCGCTTCCGCATAGCCTGTTACTTCAGGCGTTGTACCCCCGCTGCCGCCGGTGCCGCCATAGTATACCTTCACTGCCGTAGTTATGGCATCTTTGTAGTCATCTTCCATGAAAGGATACTTTGCAAGATCAAAATACTTCGGAGATAACTTTTTTAACTCACTAATAGTAGGATAGTCCTCCAGCTGACTCTTGCCGGTTTCTCTGTTATAAGTCACCTCCAGCAAAGAAGGCCACCCGCTGTAATAAGTAATATAGGTAGGTGTCTGGCTGGCATTGCTGATCTGATTATCATTCCCGTCCATGTTCATGGCATAGGCAAAGGGCGTTGTAATATTCCCAGCCCCGCCGTTTGTGGCAATGGTTCCCGTAAAGGTCAAAGACGCCTTGGGATCAACGTTCCCGCACGCATGATTGCCGCCTTCGGCGGTATATATTTCCTGCGTATGAAAAGCTTCCCGTCCAATCGACGTAATGGCGCTGGCATCCTTAAAGATCACATGCCTTAAATTATGACAGCCCTTAAAAGTCTCTTCTCCGATACTGCTCACCGTAGCCGGAATAATAAGCTTACTTAAATTACAGGTATTTACAAAGCTTCTTGCGCCTAAAGCAGAAATATTCCTTGGCCCGATTTTTGCAGGAATCTCCACCTCATCCACCGGCCCGGACATGGCAAAATAGATCAGATTATTATTATCGTCTGCCTGATAAGTAAGCTTCGCATTATTGGGCGCAATGATAATCTTCTCATATTGCTGCTTATCATCCAAGTACTTAAAGGCAAGAGAATTTTCCGTAGTAAAAATATGAGTTTGGGAGTTCGGATTCTTCCCGTTTGCTTCGAAGTAAATGCTCTCCATTACACCGGCCAGAAAATCTTTTACTTCAAAAGAAGGATCCGTATCCGTTCCGCTCCCGATATGAGGCACGAAATTGGTTTCATCTCCCAGTACAGTAATATGCTCCAGATTCGTACAGCCGCTAAAATTGTCCAAATGTATCTGGGCGCTGCCCATAGTCTTTGGAAATTTAATTTCCTGCAGGGAGGTACAGCCTTTGAATACAGAACAACCAATATTTTTTAATATTGTGACCGGCTGTATTTGCTCATTCTTATCATTTGTATAGGGCGGCTGGGTCTCACCTGTTAAATCAACTTTTTTCAGACCCGTACAGCCTTCAAAAGCCTGATCGTATATTTCTGTCACACCTACGGGCAAAGTAAATGACTGCAGATTGATACAACCTGCAAATGCCCTGTCAGAAATATAGGAAAGCACCGAGCCAAAGGCAAATCCCACTTCATACATATTGGCACAATTTTCAAAGGCAGACTTTCCTACCTCCAAAAGACCGTTTCCAAATTCCACGGTTTTCAAATTTGCACAACCATAAAAGGCATAATTACCGATGCCCACCAAATCCACTCCCACTGTCAGGCTGTCAATATTACTCTGACCCGCAAAGATACCTTTCTCCGGGTCTGAGTTTGCAACAGTCGCACAGGCATCTGCAATCTTCCAGTCCTGTACCACTTTCCCCGTCTGAACGGTCGGATTTTCAATTCTCTCTAGATATTGGTTTCCGAGGTAAGCAACCTTCTGTCCACGGATCCACTGATGATCGCCCGCTCTCGTTCTGATATAAACAAGTCCGTCTTCGCCCAGAAAAGCATTGGACGCACTCATTGCGTTTGCATCCAGTGTTTCCTCTGTGACCAGCGGCCCATCCGTTGGAGCTGCCTTATACTCATCTGCCGTTCCGCCGTAACGGTAAAAATAATAGGTTTCCAAAACCGCATCTCTCTTCCAGTTTGGATCATTCCTGAGACATGGCAGAAATCCGGGTCTGGTATAGCTGTCAACTACCGTAGTGGATACTGTTGTTCCCTCCGGCCCCGGTGTCTGTTCTATATGGCTTTCAGCAACCTCCCGCTCCACTGATATGTAATAGAGCGGCTCCCTGCTTCGGCTCACTGCCACAGGATTGCCATCTGCATCGTTAGGCTGATACTTGGCATAGGCATCCACGGCATCCGGAATCGTTAACGCACCGCCCGGAATTGTACCTCCTGCATAACCAAGAATCACAGCCAGATTATCCTGCCATGCAAACCGAAAAATACCGCTTGCATCCTCAAAGATATACTGATTCGACTGCGGCACCAGCGGGATTTGAGATCTGTTCGCATTCCACTTCAAATTGCTGTCAAAGCTCTTTGCCGCTACAGCCATTGTCATGCCGTCTTCCGGCGCAGCCTGCAGCCCCTCCGTCGGAATCGCCGCCACCACCAGTGCCGAAACCAAAAACAAGGCTCCCAGCGTTCTGCGAACCGATCTTTTTAATCTTCTGGAACTCTTGCTTTTTCCTGTTGTTTGCTTTTTTTGCGTTTTCACAATGCCAGCCATTGCCATTACTCCTTTATCTTCTTTGCCACTACTACGAACCGGCCGTCCTTTTCCTGATAATCACAGGTAGAAAGCGTCAGCAGCTGATCGCCGTACTGCGCCGTCACCCCCGTGTCATAAAGGGACATTGACGCCATTTCTTCCATATAGGAATCAAACTCCTGCTCACTGTTCGCATCTATAAACTGGTAATACTTAAAAACAATCTCACTCTCATTATACACCCTGGAGCGAAAAACGTACATAACTTTATAGGTGCCTTTTTCATAAATGGTGTCGAAATAAATATAGGGATGTTCCTCGCAATACTCCTGATCCTCGTATAAATCAAGCTTTCCGAACATCCTGCCGCTCTTCATGTGATGCCCGTAAACAATAAAATTTGTACTGGGCTTTAAGACGTCACAGTCCTTATCCATAAAGATGGTGCCGTTCTTGTCATACTCCTGATCCATGTTGTGTCTTAAATAATATTCATTGTCAGTCGTCTGCATTACGGGGAAACCCGATTCTCCACCTATAGTTTTATCGTCAAAAGTCAGCCATCCGATTAGCTTTTTATACTTAATTAATAAATTTTTATATTCATCCAGTACTTCCTTGGGCTCCGGTGTCGCATCCAGCGTGTACAGTGGATTCGCCGTCCGGGCAGGCTCCACCTGGTCTGAAATGGGCTTGCTTCCCTTTAATTCGCTGAGCTTGTCATAGTTATTTCCCGTTCTGTATTGATACCAGGAATAAATTCCGAAGTATCCCAGGCATCCTATCGCTGCGACGCTGCAGGCCAAGATGGTCAGCTTTCTTCGCTTTTCCTGACGCTTCAGCTCTTCCTGCACAATGGCGTCCATCTCTGCCGAGCCGGGCCCTTCACGGGAGGTTTGCTTCTTTTCCGGACCTGCAGGCCGCTTCTCTGTTCCGTTTCTTGTTCCGTTTCCTTTGCCGCCCAAACCGCCGGCCTTTCCATGTTTTTCCTTTTTGGAAGAGCGCACCGGGCTTCGCAGGGCTTCCTCCACCTCTTCCTTGAAATCGTCCCCCAGCAGAGTGTAAAAGGAATACTTCCCCTCATCCAGCTCGTTTTTAAGTTTTTGCAAAGCTGCGCGATTCCCCATATTGGTCTTGCTCCGCAGCTCGTCTATCGTCCTCTTATCACGCAGTGCCCTGGCATAATCCGTTCCGGTGCGGAACTGTCTGCCCTCCACCGTATAATCCTTCTGTGTCATAGCAATCCCTTTATGTATGATTTCTCTGCTTCCTATTGTACTACATATAGAAATTAATGCAAGTCAGTTTTTAAAGGAAACATTGACAGGCCGGAACGCATAGAATAAAGCATAAAAAAACTTTGGAGGCAATAACAATGAGCGATTTGACTGCAACCAACTGCGGATGCAACGATTCCTGCGGGTGTGCACAGAATAACAATGTGTTCGGAGGCAACAGCTGTATCTGGATTCTCCTGCTTCTGTTCTTCTGCGGCGGCAACGGCACCGGACTGTTCGGCGGCAATGGCTGCGGCTGTAACAACGGCTGTGGCTGCAACAACGGCTGCGGCAGCAGCCTGTTCGGCGGATCATCTGGATCCTCCTGATCTCCTGCTTCTGCGGCGGCAACAATGGCTGTGGCTGCAACAACGGCTGCGGCTGCTAACCAGCCAAAAGTCCCGAAAAACAGGCTCCTTCGGGAGCCTGCTTTTTTCTATAAAGCAACTGTCTGAGGGACTTTGCTGATTGTACTAAGCACGCCTGATGCTACATAGGATAGGTACATAAGTATAGAAGTAAAGCAAACTTCAGAAAGGCGGCAGAAACAATGGAGGAAAAAGGAACAAGCCTGGTTACAGCATTTGACTCCCGCTTTACCACCAATAAAATTCAAATGCTGAAAGTGCTGATGTCCTGGATTCCTTCTTCCCAGCAGGGTATGCTGGCAGTTTACATAAAATTCCTGGAGCTGCAGTACACCCTCTCTCTCCTGCACCGCCCCGAAGCACCTATGCCAAACACCAGGCATCTTTCCGCAGACTTTTTCTCCGGGGATAATTCCGATACCATTGAACTGCTGGACGAACTGCTCCCCTACAGCAGCCAGGCCGACCGCTCCAGAATAGACGGTATGAAAAACATGCTGCAGAACATGGGAAAAATAAAGGAAATGATGGAAATGGCGGAAATGATGAAGGAAATGTTTCCCGAAGGCTTCGGAAGCGGCACCGATAACCCCATGGATATTTTATCCGGTATGGCAGGCATGTCCGGTATGGATATGTCTTCCATCCTTCAGACATAAACGGCAAGGGTAATTACCCAAAGTCCGGTTACGGAATGGGCGTTTTCAAACGCCTGTCACAAAACAGCGCAGGAAAGGAGGAATTGCGTATATGGATACAAAACCCGCCTGGATGTCGGATCCACTGGTGAAGGATATTCCCGTAAAAAAACTGGAATTTCTTGGGCAGATGTTCAATGAAGGACACGGAAAAAGTCAAAAAGAAATGATGGCCTTCATGATGCCCATGATGAAAAAGGCAAAACAGGAAAACCTGACCTTTACCCCACAGGAAATGAGCGCCGCCATCGCGGCCATCAAAAAATACAGCTCCGCCGATGAATTAAAACAGATCGACAAAATACTGGAAAAGGCAAAGCACTAATAAGCTTTCACGGGCTGCCCCGCGGCAGCCCATTTTCACGCAATCACATGCTCTCACCTATAATCAAAGAATGTATCACTTGATTATTCCAAGCAATATCTTCTTCCGTCTTTTTTCGTATCAAAAATTTAACGGCATAATTTCCAAGGCCCTTCGGTATTTCTAATCTTGAAAACTTCAAAAACCTTTTAAATTCATAAAAATCTTTACACCATGTTCTCAAATCTTCTTTATTTATACGTAAATCTGATTTATATAACGAAATCCCAAGACCGCTTTCCACATGAGTCAGCCAAATCATAAATTCATAATCAATCTCCAACTGCAGACAGTCTTGTTTATCCTTAAAACTTTCATCAAATATAATACAGCAATTTAAAATAATATTGAAATTATTTAAATAATATATATTATCATCTCTGATCGGAACCACACTATCATAAATTCCGGTTAATGAATTAATATTTCTATCGCCGCTCTCGATATTTGAACAAAACATCATCGTCGCATTAACATTTTTCATACACATTCATATTCCCTCCAAAATATCCTGTCATAATGTAGTAGTTTTTGGCTCATCACCCCATGAGATTTTGGACGAAATTTTCGGAGCCTCACTTTTGATGTCATTAAGATTATTTATTTTTTCTTTTACTTCAATAACATCTTTCGAAATAGACGAAATCTTTTCTAACGTTTCTATATGCTTCTCATGCAAATCTAAGCCGTCTTCATAATTTTTAAATCCCATTATAAGAGAAACTATACTTAAAACCGTTGCCACAATTCCAAGTATTATGCTCACAAATTGATTCCATGTATTTAATCCGACAGACGCTTCCGGAAACCAAATGGTACAAATAGTTTCTGACAAAAATGGGACAATTAATCCAAGAGTAATCACCGTAATAATTATACCAAATACCCATCTTTTCATCCCATACTGCTTATAAGCATAAGAGCAGGTTTCGTTTTTACAGGCACATAATTTTTTTGTACACTGTTCACATTTTTTAGTGAGTTTAAACCCGAATTTTGTAAATATTTCTTTTTCATAAAATTTTTCCTCTGTATAATAAGCGCTAAGATGAATCATCTTTGAAACATTATATATCAAATGATACATATATGTCAACAAATATTTTCAGTAACAGTTCAATTATTTGCATAACCGAACTGTTACTATTTTTTACTTATCTTATGTTCTTAGACACCGTAGTTTTACACTCGGAAAGGCTTTCATCCTTCATCCCTTTACAACAATATTTACAATCCGCCCCGGCACATAGATTTCCTTGACAATACTGCCGGTGAGCTTATCCCCCAGGGCCTCCTTAGCGGCGGCAATCACGGCTTCCTTTTCCATGTCCTTAGGTATGGAAATCGTGGCGCGCACCTTCCCGTTTACCTGAACGGCAATCTCCACCTGAGCTTCCACGGTCTTTGCCTCGTCATATTCCGGCCAGGAGGTCTGATAAACCCTGCCGCCAAAGCCGGCTGCCTGCCAAAGCTCTTCCGTAATATGAGGCGCTACGGGATTTAACAGCGTAAGGAGCGTTTTGTACTCTCCCCTGGTGACGGCATTCTTTTTATAGAATTCATTGATCAGCGCCATCATGGCGGCAATGGCGGTATTGTATTTTAAGTTTTCGTAATCGCCGGATACCTTTTTGATGGTCTGGTGCAGCTTTGTCTCCAGCTCTGCACTGTATCCTTCTTCCTCCGTCAGCATATCCTGAAGCTTCCAGACTCTCTCTAAGAATCTGCGGCAGCCCTTTACGCCGTCCTCGCTCCAGGCCGCGCTTAAGTCAAAGGCCCCAATGAACATTTCATAGGTGCGCAGAGTGTCCGCCCCGTATTCCCGTACAATATCATCCGGATTCACCACGTTTCCTCTGGATTTGGACATTTTCTCTCCGTTAGAGCCTAAAATCATACCGTGGCTGGTCCTCTTGCTGTAGGGCTCGGCGCAGGGCACCACCCCTTGATCATAGAGAAATCTGTGCCAGAAGCGGGAGTAAAGCAAATGCAGAGTGGTATGCTCCATGCCGCCGTTGTACCAATCCACCGGCATCCAGTATTCCAACGCTTCCCTGCTTGCCAGCGCTTCCTGATTATGAGGATCCGTATAGCGCAGGAAATACCAGGAGGATCCGGCCCACTGGGGCATGGTATCCGTCTCCCGCTTTGCAGGACCGCCGCAATGAGGGCAGGTAGTATTTACCCAGTCCGTCATGGCCGCCAGCGGCGACTCGCCGTTATCGGTGGGCTCATAGGATTCCACCTCCGGCAGCTGCAGCGGCAGCTCACTCTCATCCAAAGGCACAAAACCGCACTTTTCACACTGCACAATGGGTATGGGCTCTCCCCAGTACCGCTGCCTGGAAAACACCCAGTCACGAAGCTTGAAATTGGTCTTGCTATGGCCAATCCCCTTTTCTTCCAGGAAAGCAATCATCTTTTCCTTGGCATCCGCTACGGACAGGCCGTTTAAAAAATCGGAATTGACCAGAGTTCCCGTGGCAACGTCCGCAAACACCTGCTCCTGCACGCTGACAGGGCTGCCGGCCACCACCTCGATAATGGGCAGACCGAACTTTTTTGCAAACTCCCAGTCTCTCTCGTCATGGGCAGGAACAGCCATGATGGCTCCCGTCCCATAGGTCATCAGTACATAGTCGGAAATCCAGACAGGAATTTCCTTCCCATTAACGGGATTGGTGGCGGTAAGCCCCTGGATTTCCACACCCGTCTTGTCCTTTGCCAGCTCTGTCCTCTCAAAGTCAGATTTCTTTGCCGCCTGCTCTCTGTAAGCCGCAAGCTCTTCGTAATTGCCGATCTCATCCTTATACTTGTCGATCAAAGGATGTTCGGGAGACACCACCATATAGGTAGCACCAAACAGGGTATCCGGCCTGGTGGTATAGATCCGGAGCTTATCCTCCTTACCGGTTATGGTGAAATCCACCTCCGCGCCGGTGGATTTACCGATCCAGTTGCGCTGTGAAACCTTGACCCGCTCAATATAATCCACCGTGTCAAGCCCCTGAATCAGTTGATCCGCGTACTCCGTAATTTTCAACATCCACTGACTCTTTACCTTGCGGACTACCTCCGCGCCGCAGCGCTCGCAGACACCGTTGACCACCTCTTCGTTGGCAAGTCCCACCTTGCAGGAGGTACACCAGTTGATGGGCATTTCCGTTTTATAGGCAAGCCCTGCCTTAAAGAGCTTTAAAAAGATCCACTGGGTCCATTTATAGTAATCCGTATCCGTGGTGTTAATCTCCCGGTCCCAGTCAAAGGAATACCCCAGGGCGTGAAGCTGCCCCTTAAAACGCTCCACATTGTTCTTCGTCACGATCTTCGGATGAATATGATTTTTAATGGCATAATTCTCTGTGGGCAGGCCGAAAGCGTCCCAGCCCATGGGATACAGCACGTTATATCCCTGCATCCTCCGCTTTCTGGCCACAATGTCCAGCGCCGTATAGGGCCTGGGATGCCCCACATGAAGCCCCTGCCCGGAAGGATAAGGGAACTCCACCAGCGCATAATATTTGGGCTTTGAATAATCATCGGAGGTCTTGAATGCCTTCTCATCATCCCAGACCTTCTGCCATTTTTGCTCCACCTCGTGATGGTTATAAGGTACTGCCATTTTTCTTTCCTCCTTTTGACATCCTACCCAGTGTGCCGAATCGTTCATAATTCTTCGCCAAATGACTGATCTGAATTTCAGGGCACACTGTCCGCATATAGAAAGCCCTCTCGTCCGCATAGAGACGAAAGGGCTTTTTTCCGTGGTACCACTCTACTTCATGTGCTTTTCCCGAAGCGGCCGGCATAAGCAACGCTTAGATGATTACACATGCACTTTAGGATGGATAACGGTATCTGCCGCCTTTTCCTACACACGTGCGCATGCACGCTTCAAAAAAGGAACTCCGAGGCCAGTTGGGGAAATCTTTCTGCCGCCTCGCACCGCCCGGCGGCTCTCTGAAAGTCCGAAATCCTTAATATTCCTCATCAATGTCTGTTGATATTCTGTTAAAGATACCGCTTATTTTAACCTCTTTTCCTGCTTCTGTCAAGAAATTTTATATTGCCCTGCGGCTGTCGCGGTTCAGCTTCCCATAATCTAGTAACAGGCGACAACCGGCTGTTGTTCTCAATGAGGACTGTGCAAGACGCCGGTACTTGGCAAGCGTATTGTGCTTGCCTATGTACCGTTGCGTCGCGCCTCAAGCGCAAGCGTGTCCGAATGAGAATGACGGCCGGCTGTCGCCGTCAGACTGTGGATGCCTAAACTGTTTCGCCTTTTATTCCTCGCCGTCGCTCTCCGCAACCTTTGCTGCCCTGGCGGCCACTTCTTTCTCCTGTACGTCGGAGGGTGCCTGCTCGTAACGGACAAACTCATAAGCATATTCTCCGCGGCCTCCGGTCATGGAACGTAAGTCCGTGCAATAGCCGAACAGACAGCTCATGGGAATTTCCGCTTCCACCACCTGCTTTCCGCCGGGTGCAGGATTCATGCCCAAGACACGCCCGCGCCGCTTATTCAGATCGCCCATAACGTCCCCGGTATATGCGTCGGGAATGGTCACCTTCAGGCTGGCAATCGGCTCCAGCAAAACGGGATGTGCCTCCATAAAGCCCTTCTTGAAGGCCTGTATCGTAGCCATCTTAAATGCCTGCTCGGAGGAATCCACCGGATGATAAGATCCGTCGTACAATACTGCCTTAACACCTACCACTGGGTATGCCGCCAAAGGCCCTTTCAGCACGGATTCCTGCAGACCCTTTTCCACGGCCGGATAATAGTTCTTGGGCACCGCGCCTCCCACTACCTCCTGCTCAAACACATAAGCCTGCTCCAGATCCTCGGAAGGGCTGAAACGCATTTTCACATGACCGTACTGGCCGTGTCCGCCGGTCTGCTTCTTATACTTATACTCTACATCCGACTGCTTCTTAATCGTCTCCCGGTAGGCTACCTTGGGTCTGGAAAGCTCTACCTCCACCTTGTATTCATTTAACAGTCTGCTGACAATGATCTCAAGATGCTGATCTCCCATGCCGTAAAGCAGCGTCTGACGGTTTTCCGCATCGTTTACGGTCTTCATGGTCAGGTCTTCATGGCCGATTTTCTGCAGAGCCTGGGATATTTTATCCACATCTGCCTTATTCTTAGGCTTATAACGCATGTATGTATAGGGCGTAGAAAGCTCAAACTTACCGAACTTGATGGTGGTTGCCTTGGTAGAAAGGCTGTTGCCGGTTCTGGCCGCCGTCAGCTTCGCCAAAGCGCCGATGTCCCCTGCGTGAAGCTCCGGCACCTCAATGGGCTTATTCCCCTGCAGTACATAAAGCTTGCCGATCTTTTCTTCAATGTCCCTGTCCACGTTATAGATCAGATCATCCGTCTTCAATACGCCGGAATTCACCTTGATCAGGGAATACTTGCCGATAAAGGGATCTACCATGGTCTTCCAGATATAAGCGGATTTTGCCTTGGAGAAATCATAATCCGCGTTGTAGATCTCGTTGGTCTTCATGTTGATGCCTGCCACCTTGCGGTTTTCGGGGCTGGGGAAATACTTCACAATATCGTCCAGCAGCGTGTACACACCCTGGCACAACACATTTGACCCCATGGTCATGGGAACGATACTGCAGTCGCACACATTGGTCCGCAGAGCCGCTCTGATTTCCGCCTCCGAGAAGGTTTCTCCGCCAAAATAGCGTTCCATCATCTCTTCGCTGGTCTCCGCCACAGCCTCCATCAGAGTATCCCGGCAGATCTGCAGATTTGCTTTATTGTACTCCGGTATCTCACAGGGCACCACTTCCTTGCCCTGCCAGCGGTTTCCGGTCTCCGCGATCACGTTGACATAGCCCACAAACTTTTCGCTTTCGCGAATCGGCAGGTTAAAGGGCGCCATCTTCTTACCGTAAGCGTTCGTCATATCCTCCACCACCTGACGGAAGGAAGCATGATCCACATCCATGTTTGACACGTAAATCATTCTCGGCAGCTTATACTTTTCACAAAGCTCCCATGCCTTCTGGGCGCCAACCTCAATACCGGCCTTGCCGTTGACCACGATAATGGCTGCTCCCGCGGCGCTGACGGCTTCCTCCACCTCGCCCACAAAATCAAAATAACCGGGAGTGTCCATGATATTGATCTTGTACCCTTCCCATTCGATCGGAACAACGGAGGTATTGATGGAGAACTGACGCTTCTGCTCTTCCTTGTCATAATCGCTGATGGTATTCTTGTCAGACACCTTGCCCATTCTCGAAGTAATTCCGGACAGATAAGCCATGGCTTCCACCAGGCTCGTCTTGCCGCTCCCGCCGTGACCTAACAGCACCACATTGCGAATCTTGTCGGTTGTGTAAACTTTCATATAAGTTCCTCCAATTATGCAGTATTTTGGGCATTCTGGTACATCCTGAAAACGGACTGCAAACTCCCATATGAACATTTTACTAAACAATTCACTATTTTACAAGCTATTGTTATAATATTTCGCATTCCGTTTTTATAACTTTTCCAGGATCCCTGTTAACGCCTCATGCGCCAGGGTAAAGGCTTCCTCACCGGTAAGCTTTTTGCCGATCCTGCCACCCCTTTCCAGAGAGGAAAATCCCGTAAACTCGGACAAATGAGGCTCTATTGACAGATAACCGCTGTAACCCTCCGCTTTCAGCCGCCCCAGAATTTCGGGCACATTGCCGTCCCCCTGTCCTGCCGGGACCACACTGCCGTCTTTAAACAGCGCATCCTTGACATGAATATAGGCGATATAGGGCTTCAGCAGCTCATAGGCCTCCAGCGTATCCTGACCGGCCTGCACAAAATTGGCAAAATCAAACACTGCCTTAAAATGCTCCCCTGCAAACTGTTTCAAGATGTCCAGACATTCCGCCGCCATCTCCCCGTAAATATCCTTCTCATTCTCGTGCAGCAGAACTGCCTCATTGGCCGCGGCATACTCCGTAAACCGTCCCAGACGTTCCATAACCTCATCCCGCCAGACAGAAAGCCACGCCTTGCCCGGATCCGCCTTTCCCCCGCAAAAGTCCTTTTCCGCCGGGCCGTAAAAGCTGAACATGCGGATATTGGGTGTTCCCATGATATGAGCCAGCTCCACCGTATGCCTGAATAATTCCATGTGGGCCTCAAAATCATCCGTAATCCGGATTTTACCGAGGGGCGAGCCGATGGCTGAAAGCAAAAAACCTCTGTCATCCAGACGCTTTTTAAGCACCTTCGCCTCATCTGCGGAATATGTTTCAATGCCCCTGCCATCCACGCCGCGCATTTCAATATGGTTCATATGCAGTTTTTCCATTACCTGCATCTGCTGATCCAAAAGCGAATCAATCTCATCCCCAAAGCCTGTCAGTATAATATTCTCAAACATGATTCCTCCATCCCGCCGTGCAGGGCCGCCGTCTTCTGACATGCACTTATCCCCGACATATTCATTCCTGTTTTTCTATCCCTAATTTTCTTTCCCTGATTTTCTTTCCCTGATTTTCTTTCCCTAATAAGTTCCCGCCGTGTCGAACACCACGCCGCTGCCCGTCTTTTTCCTGGATGTGGCTCGCCTTTTATTAAGCTCCTGCAGGAAAAGCTCTTCGTCAAAGGGAAGCTCTATCATTTGATCCAGCCAGCTGGAAAGGTGCATGGCATTGGAGAGAGTCAGCCCGCGAATTCCCTCCCTGCCTTCTGCTACCAGCGGCGTGCCGTGGAGAATCCTGCCGGCAAATGCCTTCATCACGCCGATATGCTGTTCGTTCAGCCCGTCCGTCTCCACTTCCTCCAGCCTGCACTGCGGCTGGGCAAAGCCTTCCTTTGAGGTCTTGCAGAAAACTCTTTCATTTTCGCTCAGGCGGTACAGCAGCAGCTTATTGTTTTCGCATACCAGCTTGCCCATTTCCAGAGTAATTTCCAGTCGGTTGGTACCCGGAGTATCTGCCGTAGACGTCACAAAAACCCCCGTTGCCCCGTTCTCATATTCCATGTAAGCCGTCACGTCGTCCTCCACCTCTATGTCATGCCATTTTGCCTCATGGCAGAAAGCTCTGACCCGTACCGGCAGGCCGCACAGCCACTGGACCAGATCCAGCTGATGAGGGCACTGATTCAGCAGCACTCCGCCGCCTTCCCCGTCCCAGGTGGCCTTCCAGTCCGCCGCGTCATAATAGCTCTGAGTACGATACCAGTCCGTAATGATCCAGTTTACCCGCTTGATCTGCCCCAGCTCCCCGCCGGTAATCAGCTCGTGCATCTTGCGGTAAACACAATTCGTCCGCTGATTCAGCATGATGGCAAATACCTTATCGCACTTTGCCGCTGCCTCGTTCATCTCCCGCACCTGTTTGGTATAAACTCCGGCCGGCTTTTCACTGAGGGCATGAAGACCATGCTCCAGGGCATAAATCACCAGCTCCGGATGCAGATAATGGGGCGTGGCAATCAGCACCGCGTCGCAGCTGCCGCTCTCAATCAGCTCTCTGCCCTCTCCGTAAACCGCCGTCTCCGGCGGCAGCTCCCGTTTCGCCCAGTCTCTTCTGGCCTCCCGCACATCAGCTACCGCCGTCAGCTTAAGCTCCGGCACTTTCCCTTCCAAAATGCTTCTGGCATGATTGCTTCCCATGCCGCCGATCCCGATAATTCCCAGTCTGACCTGTTCCATAATTCCTCTCTTTCTGCCGCCTTAGAAAATCTTTTCGCCTTTTGCGACTTCGTAAATCCGTGCCATCACCTGCATGGTATTTTCCACTGACTGCAGATCATTGGCATATGGCGTTCCCTGCTCCAGACTTTGATAAAAATCTTTAATACAGGCTGCGTGCCCGCTTCCCCAGTAAGCTTTCCCTGCCGCCTGCCCCGCCTTTAAGGAAAAGACAACCTCATCCCCCTGTAAGTAACGCACCGTCACCCGCTCGTCTTCCAGGCGGATGCTGCCTTTTTCACAAGCCAGCTCTATCAATACGGGAGCGTCTGCCATATAGGCGGTAGTGGCATAAAAACAGGCTCTCCTGCCCTGCGGAAATTCCAGATAGGCCTCCACGGTATCCTCCACCTCCGTCACTCCCTGCAGGTGACGATTGCCCATGAATGCCTCCACTCTCTCCGGCTCTCCCAGCCACCGCAGTAAAAGGTCCAGCGTATGAATGGCCTGATTGATCAGAGCGCCGCCTCCTTCCGTATCCCGCCTGCCCCGCCAGTCGCTGCTCTGATAATATTCCGCCTCCCTGCACCAGGTGACAAAGGCCCTGCCTCCCTTCACCTCCCCCAGGCTTCCCGCATGCAGCAGCTCATCTACTTTTTTCACGGACGCGTTATAGCGGTTTTGAAAGCAAATTCCCAGCCGGTTTCCGCTCCCCGCTGTATTTTTCAGCTCTTCAAACTGCTGTATTGAAATTGCAGGCGGTTTCTCCATAAAAGCCGCACCGCCGCTTTCCAGCACCTTCACCACCATGGGAACATGGAGATAATGGGGCGTGCAGATATGTACCACATCCGGCCTCTCTACGGCCAGCATTTCCTCAAGGTCCCCATAAGACTGCGCCCTGCCTGCGCCGTACCGGGCAGCAAGCTCTTCCGCCCTCTCTTTTCTGCGGTCTGCAAAAGCGCACAATTCTACTCCGTCCAGCGCTGCAAGCGCCTGAGCATGTACCTGTGCGATTCCCCCGCATCCTATAATAACCGCTTTCCTCTTCATAACCGTCATTCTCCTGCTACAGCTCTGCCAAAGCCTCAAACCCGCCTTTGGAAGGCATATATTTACTAAAGTATAAACAGGGAATTCGCACTAAACAATACATAAATTCTACTATTTTATGATGAAATCCGACCTAAAGAGATTGACTGTGATTAAGATACCTGCTATGCTTTAAAGATAAGTCACATTACAGAAAGGCCTGGTTATTGCCATGGAAAAACCTGTTTTTTATCCAGAACAGGACGATGCCTATAACATTGTCCGCCGCACCGGAATCTGTCGTACCCACATTCCGCCCCATGTCCATGATGGTGTGGAATTGTACCTGAGTCTGTCCCCCCTGCCGGATATTCTGCTGGGAAACCGGGTCGTATCCGCGGAGCCCGGAACCCTGATCCTGATTCCGCCTTTTTGTATGCACAGGCTTTTTGACAGAACCGACGAATTATATGACCGCTATATTCTTTCGCTTAAGGCTGCCTGGCTGGACAGTCTTTTCCCACAGGGGAAGGAACAATATTCCTATCTGCAGGACTCCGGGCGTCCCCTGCTGCTTTTTCCCTCCGGCTCCCAGCTAAAGATCATGCAGAATACGCTGGATGAGCTGCTTGCCTTTCAGGGCGAATACTCCTTTGCTTCCATCAGCTGTCTGGCAGAATTCATGTCCCAGGTAGACAACCTTGTACGCCTGCAGAATGCGGAACACGGAAAAAAGTTCCACGTTTCCACAACCCAGCAGACAGTAACCGATATGATCCGTTATCTGGAGGAACACATTGGAGAAACCGTCTCTCTCCGCGATCTCTCCAGGCACTTTACCTATAATCCGGATTATATCTCCCGCATTTTCAAAAAGCATACCAACACTACCGTCAAAGGTTACATTCTGCTGCGTAAAATGGCCCAGGCCCGGCAGCTGCTGGCGGAAGGATTTACCGTATCACAGGTGCAGTCCATGACAGGCTATTCCAGCTACGCCCATTTTGCGCGAACCTTTAAAGAGCAGGTGGGCATCCCCCCTGCGGCATATCGAAATTCCTGCTTGAATTCAACGCATTAAAGTGTTATAGTAGAATTTGTTGTTACAGCAGGGTTTAAAATTGAACCTGTTGTATAAGGAGGTCTCCCATGTCTGAATTGATCTGCGGTTTTATCGGCCTTGGATTGATCGGCGGCTCCATCGCCAGAGCTTTAAAAGAATATGATCCTCAAATTAAAATCGTCGCTTTCGATGTGAATCTGGAAGCCCTCCGCCAGGCAAAGCAGGACACCGTGGCGGACATCATTGCCCCCGCCATCGACGAGAGCTTTGCGGACTGCGATTATATCTTCCTGTGCGCGCCCGTACAAAAAAACGACGGTAACCTGGCCGCCGTCAAAAAAATAATGCCCGCAAAATGTCTGCTCACCGATGTGGGCAGCGTAAAATCCACTATTCACGAGGCCGTCCGGGAGGCCGGTCTGGAGCATTGCTTCATCGGCGGACATCCCATGGCCGGCAGCGAGCGCACCGGCTATGTAAACTCCAGGGCTGCCCTGCTGGAAAACGCATATTATATCCTGACGCCTACACCCTCCGTCCCCAAAGAGAAGCTGGAGGCCTATCGAGAGCTGACGGAAAAGATAGGGGCCATTCCCTTGATTCTTGATTACCGGAAGCATGATTATGTGACCGCCGCCGTCAGTCATCTTCCTCATGTCATCGCCGCCTCTCTGGTTAATCTGGTGCGGGACAGCGACTCGGAAGACGGCATCATGAAAATGATCGCCGCCGGAGGCTTCAAGGATATTACCAGAATTGCCTCTTCTTCCGCCGCCATGTGGCAGCAGATCTGCCTGACCAACACGGAAAATATCTCTTCCCTCCTGCAAGCCTGCATTGACTCGCTGACTGCCTTCAAGGACCAGCTGGATAATCGGAACGAACAGGCGCTCTATGCTGTGTTTGACAACGCCAGAATATACCGGGATTCCTTTGTCAACGCATCCAGCGGCCCCATCAAACGCTCCTACAGCTTCAATGTGGATATTGCGGACAAGACCGGCGCTCTGGCACATATTGCAGCTTTGCTGGCCGAAAACGGCCTTAGTATCAAAAATATCGGCATTACCCATAACCGAGAATCCGAAGACGGCGTGCTTTTAGTGGAGCTTTACGATGAGCCTTCCATGAATGCAGCCGTGCGGCTTTTGGAAGCGGCGGAATATACCGTCCATGTCAGGCGCTGAGCTTCTTCCCGGCCTTAGTCTTCTTCAATCTGCTGCTCCTTTCCGTTCCTGCGTTGTACACTCCGGTTCCTTTTGTGCCGGAGCCATGCCGCAAACCGTGCCGCCAAGACACAAAGCAACATTCCAAAAGCCCCGCCGCAGGTATCCAGCAGCACATCCGCAAAGCTTCCGTAACGCCCCGGCACAAACAGCTGGTGAAGCTCGTCCAGCCCCGCGGAGCAGAAAACCCACAGCACAATCAGCAGATACAGCTTCCTGCCTCTTTTGATCCACTGCCTCCATAAAATATACAGCAGTATCCCCATACAGGCATATTCCGAAAAATGCGCCAGCTTTCGCAGCGGATGCTCAAAATATGCGGCCAAATCCTGCATAAAGCTTTCCGTCCAGTTCCCGCCGGATAAGCTGTTTAACAGCTCCACGCACTTTTCCGAAATCATCTGGCTTAAGGACCCGGAGCGCTCCCCATCCTGAGCGGAAAAGCCAAAGATCAGCACATACAATACCAGCAGCAAAATTGCTGCCGACACCGTAACCACAATTTTTTTCTTTCGGCCGTTTCCAACGCCTGCACCCATTTCGGAGCCGCCTTTTCTCCCGGTTTTCTTAATTTCCATCGCCGTTAAGCTCGCTGACAGTCTGATAGGTCTCGATTCTGGATAACTCCGCCTCTCCCATTCCCACAAAGACCGCGCCGTAATCATATCCCCCGGTCCCCATCTCAATCCGCACGATCCGCAGCAGGGCATGCAGCACCTCATGGGTCCAAAGGGTCAGATGCGCCTCATACACCTCTCCGATCTGCAGAACTTCCCCACACTCAAATCCGATCCCTGATTTAGAGACATCCAGAATGTTAATGGTTACCTCTTTTCCCGTATTGCCGTCAAGTCTTTTCATAACAAGCTTTGACGGCATATTGGTTCTCTTGTTTCTTCTTCTGTCGTTCATGAGTATTTCCTCCATCCTATCTATCATTCCCTGTCGCTTTTTCATACGCTTCCATTTCTTCATCAGGAAGCCGCCGTGATCTCCACCTGTTTCCCGCTGAAAGCTACGCCATACCTGAAGATCGTTTTAACGCCCTTTGAGATCAAATCCGTATCGTATTTGTGATCTTGAATTTGTACCAAAGCTGTCTCGGAAAGCTGTTTTAATTTTTCTCCAAAGAAGCCTCTGCCTGCCTTCAGTTCAATCAAAATACCCGGCATACTCTCTGACTTAGGAAATAGTTGAATGTCATATCTACCCTCTCCGGATTCCCCATTGGAGCGGATATAGTAACGGTTATCCATCATGGCACAAAGCCCCAGAACAAAACCATGATAAAAGTTCTCTCCTGCAGTATCGAAGCAGCTTACCGTCTGGAGAAGAAGCTTGTGTATCTCCTTTTGCAGCCTTTGCACATTATTGGAATATAGTGCTTCTTGAATTGAAATTGCAGTAGCCTGGGGAATGACATCAGCTAATTTTTGCAGAATCTCTTTATTATAGACAAATGTGATCTCCCGGTTGGGCAGCGCCACCTCGCACATATAATCACCGCTGAAAGCAGGATCCACCCTCACGACTTTCAGATAGCCTGCAACCAAAAGAAAGCTATACACGGAGGAAGGATTCTTGCGGATCTGGGGATAAATAACTCCAGTGTCAATATATGTCACGAAAGATTCCCCCTGCAATAAAGCGTTAAGACGTTCATAAATATCTTCGCCCGCATTCGCCAAAATTTCACCGATAATCTCGTTGCTGCCGGTTGACTGCCAAAAGGCCCTGGGTTGACAGCCGCCGCTAAAATAATTGATGACGGACCACGGGTTAAATATTTCCGAATCTCCAAACCGATACCCATCGTACCAGGCACAGATTTCCGCGTACTTGTCCTCCGCATGATAATAGCGTGCAATCGTCTTTACTTCTTCCGGCGTAAAGCCAAAATACTCACTATACTGGTTGTCCAATATGGAATTCACTTTTAAATTGTTCAGTCCGCTGAAAAAACTCTCTTTGGCGACACGAAGAATGCCTGTTAAAAAGCCATAAGAAAGGTGTCGATTATCTTTCAGACCACCTGAAAAGAGATTGCGCATAAAGAGAATTACTTTATCATAAAATCCCCCCACATGCCCCTGCTGCATCGGCGTGTCATACTCGTCAATAATAATAATCGGCGGAATACCATAATGCTCGTCCAGCATTTGAGAGAGCCTTTGCAGGGACATCATCATGTCCGTACTGTCCGCCTTCTCTTCCAGAACATTTTTAAAGTACGCTTTCTCATATTTACTGCACTGCCCGCTTTCCAAGAGTTCACTGTGACGTTCAAACTCCTGTGTCAGAATCTTAGAGATTTGATCATAGGTCTCCTCCCAGGAGTCCCGTTTTACATCTTTAAAAGTGATAAAAATCACCGGATATTTTCCTTGATAGTCACGATATTTTTTACCGCAGGACCAAATCTTTTTATCTCTGAAATAAACAGAAGTGTCTTCATCTGTCTTTTCAAAGAAGGTACGGATCATATCCATATTCAAGGTCTTGCCAAAACGGCGCGGACGGGTAAACAGAGACACCATTGGCCTCTCGTCCAGAAAATCCTTGATCATCATAGTTTTATCAACATAGTAGTACTCGGACGAGGCCAAACGATAATCCGAAATTCCAACCGGCAGCGGCAGGTCAGGCAATGTTTGGTTTTTTCTGTATGCACCGGTTTTAATCCGGCTGTCCACAGGTTTTTCTGCATCAATGGGAATCATCCAACGGCGGTTCTTTTTATATGCTCCTTTTATCCGGCTTTCTTTGCACAGGACGGTTACCCGGCGTTCTGTG
Source organism: uncultured Acetatifactor sp. (assembly GCA_910586485.1). Taxonomy (GTDB): domain Bacteria; phylum Bacillota; class Clostridia; order Lachnospirales; family Lachnospiraceae; genus Acetatifactor. Next base: position 65,918 of record CAJUIA010000003.1, on the reverse strand, counting down.
ATTTTCCAAAGCTTTGCTGCTTCCCTTACGGTTATGGTATTGCTCATGTCAGCACCTCCAGGCTTTTCAGATACAGTATACTGCCATAGCGGAATAAAATCAACAATCTTCGGAATAAAGTCAGCCGGACATTCTTTATTCTGTTCCAAATATACAGAAACGCTTCTATCGAATAAACATACAGTCCCCAAAGCTGAAAAACCTGTATCGCTCCCTGACCGCCTCCCGATAAGCCGCCAGCACATTTTCTCTTCCTGCAAGGGCGCTGACCAGCATCACCAGGGTGGACTCCGGCAGATGAAAATTGGTAATCAAAGCATCCAACACCTTAAAATGATACCCTGGATAAATAAAAATCTCTGTATTTCCGCTGCCTGCATGGACAATTCCCTTTTCGTCCGCCGCACTCTCCACGGTGCGGCAGCTGGTGGTGCCCACACAGATCACGCGCCCTCCCGCCCGCTTCGTTCCGTTGATTTTCTCTGCAGCCTCTTCGGAAATCTGATAATATTCCGAGTGCATATGATGGTCAAGGACATTTTCTTCCTTGACCGGCCGGAAAGTCCCCAGCCCCACATGCAGAGTCACATAGGCAAGGCTTACCCCTTTTTCCTGAATCCTCTCCAGGAGCTCTCCAGTAAAGTGCAGGCCGGCAGTGGGCGCCGCCGCGGAGCCCTCATACCTGGCATATACGGTCTGGTAACGGTTTTTATCCTTCAGCTTATGGGTAATATAAGGCGGCAGGGGCATCTCCCCCAGCCTGTCCAGGACCTCTTCCCATATTCCCTGATATTCAAAGCGAATCAGGCGGTTGCCCTCTTCCACCGTCTCCAGTACCTGCGCCCTTAACAGTCCATCTCCGAAGCTTAAAAATACTCCGGGCCTGCACTTTTTTCCCGGCTTTACCAAAGTTTCCCAGACGTCCGCCTCCCTGCGCTTTAAAAGCAGCACCTCCACATGGGCTCCGGTGTCCTCCTTTACGCCTAGAAGTCTTGCCGGGATCACCTTTGTATTATTTAACACCAGGCAGTCCCCGGCCTTTAGATAATCCACAATTTCCCGAAAAACATGGTGGGACACTGCCCCGGTTTCTTTGTCCAGCACCAACAGCCTGGAGGCGGAACGATCCTCCAGCGGGTCCTGGGCAATCAACTCCTGGGGCAGATCAAAATAAAAGTCACTCTTCTTTAATATCATCCGAACTTATCCTTTACGCTTCGCAGCGCTCTGCAAATACCTTATACCCACGGTAAGCCTCAAAAATGTCCGCCTTGCTGGTAGCCTCCCAAGGAGCGTGCATATTCAGCACCGGCACGCCGCTGTCGATCACATTCATACCGTACAGCGCCAGAATATAAGCAATGGTTCCGCCGCCTCCTACGTCCACCTTGCCCAGCTCCGCGGTCTGGTATGCAATTCCTTTTTCGTCCAATATTTTGCGCAGGTGGGCGATATACTCCGCATTGGCGTCATTGGAGCCGGATTTTCCTCTGGAACCCGTAAACTTGTTAAATACCATGCCGGCTCCCAGCCATGCGGCATTTTTCAGCTCAAAGCAGGAACGGAAATTAGGGTCGAAGCCTGCGCTGACGTCGGAAGAAAGCATACAGCTTTTCGCCAGACATCTCCTGACATTCATTTCACTGTATTCACCGGTCAGATTCATCAGCTCTGCCACCGCATTTTCAAAAAACTTAGACTGCATACCAGTTGCGCCCACGGAGCCGATCTCTTCCTTGTCCACCAGGATGCAGCAGACGGTCCTGTCCGTCTCCTTTAAATCCAGCATTGCCTTCATGGAGGTAAATGCACAGACCCTGTCATCCTGCCCATAAGCTAAAATCATGCTGCGGTCAAAGCCGGCCTCCCTTGCCTTTCCTGCAGGAACCACCTCCAGCTCCGCGGAAAGAAAGTCGTCCTCTTCGATGGCATAAGTCTTTTTTAAAATATCCAGCACGCCGGACTTTACAAGATGCTTTGCCTTTTTCTTTCCCTCGTCGGTCTCCTTTTCCTCCTTGCCGAGGATAATCGGCCGGGAGCCCACAATCAGATCCAGCGCTTCGCCCTCGATCACCTTTGCCGCTTTCTTTTCCAGCTGCTCTCCCGCCAGATGAATCAACAGATCGGAGATGAAAAATACCGGATCATCCTCGTTTTCACCGATGTTCAGCTCCACGGTGGTGCCGTCCTTTTTTACCACCACGCCGTGAAGGGCAAGGGGCAGCGTCACCCACTGATACTTTTTCACCCCGCCGTAATAATGCGTATCCAGATAAGCAAAGGTATTATCTATATCCTCAAACAAAGGATTCTGCTTCACATCCAGCCTGGGGCTGTCAATATGAGCGCCCAGGATATTCAGTCCTTCCGCCATGGGCTTTTTGCCAATCTGAAACATCACGATGGATTTGTTCATCCATACACTGTAAACCTTTGCCCCCCTGCTCACCGTACCGCCCTGCTTCATCAGGCTCTCCAGCTCCTGATAGCCCTGGGCCTCAATGGTATTTACAATGGTGTCAATGCACTCCCGCTCCGTCTTACCGCTGTCCAGAAACTCCCTGTACTCCTTACACAGCTTTTCCAGCTTCTTTTCCTGCTTTCCGTCATAATTTTCCCATGCACATTTCTTTAACATAATCTCTCTCCTTCAATTTCTGTTTTTGTCTCTTCCTCCGGATCTTCCAGATCATAAAGCTGCAATATCATCAGCTTCTTAACTCAATGTCCAGATGATATTTTAAATTCTTCAATATTTTCTTTACATAACCGTCCACCGTGTCCGCCTCAAAGGCTTCCTCTCCGGGGAGAAACTCAACGGTAAACGCCATACTCTTCTTATTCTCCGGAATCTGTCCGCCCTCATACACGTCAAACAGCTTTATGTCCCCTACATGGGAGCAGGCCTTCCGAATAGCATCTTCCACCTGTCCGCAGGTAACCTCCTTACCCATCACAAGAGCCAGATCCCTCTTTTCCTCTGGGAATTTGGGAAGCGGTATGAATACCTCCTTCTTATCGCAAAGCTCGGACAGCCTTTTCAAATCCAGCTCCAGCAGGTACGCATCGGTACGAAGATCCAGCTTCTCCGCCACTTCATATGCCACCTTGCCAAGATACCCCACCTTTTCTCCGCTGCAAAGAATATCCGCTGACTGATAAGGATGGAGGAACGGCCTTTCCGCGGGCTCGTAGGAAAAATGCCCGAACATGGTTTCCGCCAGCTTCTCCGCCATCCCCTTTAAGGTAAAGAAGCTCTCCTGCTCTCCGAAAATACCGATACAAAGCGTATCCCGCTCGTCCGGATACTCCGTTAAGGGCAGCTCACCGGGAATAAATATCTTTCCTGCCTCGAACAGTCTTCCGGAAAGATTCCCTTTTTTCTGATTCCTGGCCACGGCATTCAGCATGGATGCCGCCAGAGTGGTCCGCATCAGGGACAGCTCTTCGTTAATCGGATTCAAAAGGCGGATTGCCCTGCGCTCCGGAGCGTCCTCCGGCAGTCGCAGCATATCCAGATCCGAGGGGGAAATAAAGGAATAATGAATGCACTCGTAGGCCCCGATACTGCACAGAAGCCGCTTTAACTTCAATTCCTTTTTCTGCTCCACGCTTTGGCCGCCCATGGTGACCTTTGCCTCCGACAGGAATGTAGGAATCACATGCTCATAGCCGTACATACGGATGACCTCCTCCGCCACATCCTGATAGGTCTCCATATCCTCTCTATAAGCCGGCACCTGCAGGATCAGCTCGTCTCCGTTCATCACCGGTGAAAACTGCAGATTTTTCATGATGTGCAAAATTGCCTCATCCGGCACCTGAATCCCCAGCACCTCATTGACCTTTTTCACACTGACCCGCATTTCCGCAGGCTCCACGGAATTCCCCGTATTCACATCCACATGGGTACAGGACACCTTACCGCAGTCCAGTTCTTCGATCAGATGCAGCGCCCGCTTCATAGCATGGACAGTAGCATATTCATCCACACCCTTTTCATATCTGGCACTGGCGTCGGTGCGCTTTCCCAACGCCCTGGAGGTCTTACGGATATTATCCCTGACGAATTTGGCGGACTCAAACATTACATCCCCCGTGGTATCCCGGATCTCCGAATTCAATCCGCCCATAACACCCGCAATGGCCACCGGCTTTACACCGTCGCAGATCACAAGGTTATTGGCATTTAAGGTATATTCTTTGGAATCCAGGGTGACAATCTGCTCTCCCTCTGCCGCTCTCCGCACTCGGATGGCATTGCCCTCCAGATCATTACAGTCAAAGGCGTGCATTGGCTGGCCCATTTCCAGAGAAACATAATTTGTAATGTCCACGATATTGGAGATGGGCTCCTGTCCCACCAGCGCCAGTCTGCGCCGCATCCACAGCGGTGATTCTCCGATCCTGACATCATACACATAATGCCCGATATATCTGGGACAGAGATCGGGTGCGTCAACCGTGACAGAAAAGCCCTCCTTTTTTACCTCCGTCTCCGTATAGTCCATGGCAGGAAGCTTTACCTCCTTGTCCAAAACCGCTGCCACCTCCCTGGCAAGCCCCAGAATACTCTGGCAGTCAGGCCTGTTGGCCGTAATGGACACATCAAAAATCCAATCGTCCAATCCCAGCAAGGGCTTCACGTCAGCTCCCGGCTCCGCGTCATCAGGCAGCACCAGCAGGCCGTCATAGCCCGCACCCGGATACATATTTTCGGTAACGCCAAGCTCTACGCCGGAGCAAAGCATTCCCTCGGAATCATAGCCCCGAAGCTTTCCTTTTTTAATTGTCATGGTTCCTTCCACGGTTTTGTGGTCCTTCCCCGTCATGAACACTGTGGCGCCTGTTAACGCCAGCGGGAACTTTCCTCCCGCCTTAACGTTATCCGCGCCGCAGCAGACCTGAAAGCTGCCATGAGCGCCGGCGTTTACCCTGCATACATGCAGATGGGTCTCCGGAATGGGCTCGCATTCCTCCACCAGGCCTGCCACCACATTGCTGACGGCCTCGCCGACCTGATGCCGCTCTTCGACCTCAAAGCCGCAGGAAAACAGCTTTTTTTCCAGTTCCTCCGGCGCAATATCTATCTCCACATAATCCTTTAACCAGCTCAAAGGTACTAACATATTATCCCTCCTATTTCACTTCTTTACAGTGTACCGTTTTCTGATTTAAGTACACTCTAATTGTCGTTGATCTGGCGCAATACCCGCAGATCGGATTCGAACAGAAGCTTCACATTGCCTATACCGTATTTCAGCATGGCAGTACGATCCAGGCCGATACCAAAGGCCAGGCCGCTGTACTGCTCCGAGTCGATACCGCAGTTTTCCAAGACCTTTTTGTTCACAATACCCGCGCCCAAAAGCTCGATCCAGCCCGTTCCCTTGCACAGCTTGCAGCCCTTGCCGCCGCAGGCATAGCAGCTCACGTCCACCTCCACGGAAGGCTCCGTAAAAGGGAAATAAGAGGGACGCAGTCTTGTTGTCGTCTCTTCCCCAAAGATTTTCTTCACAAACAGGTCCAGCATCCCTTTTAAGTCACAGAGGGTGATTTTCTTATCCACCACCAGCCCCTCCATTTGATGAAACATGGGGGAATGGGTAGCGTCGTCATCCGAGCGGAACACCTTTCCCGGCGCAGCGACGATCTTAATGGGCGGCTTTTTCTTCTCCATGGTATGAATCTGCGCCGCGCTGGTCTGGGTAGCCAGCAGAAACTCCGGCGAAAGATAAAACGTATCCTGCATATCCCTGGCCGGATGATCCTTAGGGATGTTCAAGGCCTCAAAATTATAATAATCCTTTTCAATCTCCCTTGTCTCGGCTACCTCAAAGCCCATGCCTACGAAGATGTCCATGAGCTGATTACGGATCTGGGTAACGGGATGAAGATTGCCTGTCTCCCTGTCTTCCGCAGGCATGGTCACATCTATCTTTTCCAGCTCGTAACGCAGGCGCAGCTCCTTTGCCTTCATCATCTCATCCAGCTCCGCAAACTTCTGCTGTGCCCATTCCTTCAGCTCGTTTACACTCTTGCCAAAATTTGCCCGTTCCTCCGGCGCGATGCTTTTCATTTCCTTCATCATCTGCCCGATCTTGCCGGTTTTGGAATCCAGAAACTGCTTTCTTAATTCGAACGCCGCCGCCCTGGATTCGACACGCTTATTGATGCCGTCCAGAATCTCCTGCCGGATACCGGCAAATCTGTCATTTTTTTCACTCATTGAGCATTTCCTCCATTCTTTATTCTTGTTATATCCTTCTGTTCATTTCCCGCAGACGCAATTTCGTCCCATGTACATTACTGCACATGGGACGAAATCATTTCCGCGGTACCACCCAAGTTCCCCGCTTATGAAGCGAGACTCTTTCTTTTGCGCATAACGTGCGCTGCACGGCCAAAGCTACTTTTGCAGGAATGCCCCGCATATTCACATCCGGCGGCTCCGGTGGGAAATTGGGGAATTCATCTGGACCCAGGGAAGTTTTCAGCCAGCGGCTTCCCCTCTCTGCGGGAAAATAAATCCTTACTGTACACCATCAATGCCTTTTTGTTCTTTTATTAATTGATAAGTTTAACCACATTGTCTGAAAATGTCAAGTCTTTTCTCGCCGTTTTGTCCTCGCCAGCACCTGATTCACAGGCCTGAAATACCGATTCAGGTAAGCACCTACCATGATGATATACATGCAGAAATACATCCACAGCAGTATGATAATAATAATCGCCAGACTGCCGTAAATACCATAAGAATTACTGTAATCCACATAAATGGAAAAGCCCCAGGAAAAAACACTCCATACTACGGCTGCAAAAGTAGCCCCCGGAATCTGCTCTTTAAATTTCAGCTTATCATTGGGCACATAGGCATATATGGCCGCAAAGAGCAGCGTCAGCACTGCCCAGACCACCAAAAAGCGAAAATTCATGACAAACGCCGCCAGCTTCTGCAGCGGGGGGATCCTGTGCAGCGCCAAATTCACCAGCTGATTGCCAAACACATTAAGGAACAGGGACAAAATCACCACCACCAGCATGACTACCGTATACAGACAGGCAACCCCCCGCACCACAAAATAATTCCTCTTTTCTTCCACGCCGTTTACGGCATTCAAGCCGTGCATCAGGGCCATCACACCCTTTGCAGCGGACCAGAGCGTAGCCAGTACTGCAACGGACAGGCTGCCTGCCGATTTATCATATACCTCGGCAATCAGGCTTTCCACCAGCGGCTCCACCTTATCAGGAATCAGATCCGCCACAGACTCCGTAAGGTTTTCCTCCGTCAACGGCGTATAAGGAATCATCATGCTTAAAACCATCAGCATGGGCACTATGGACAGGAAAAAAAAGAAAGCAATACTTGCCGCATGGGCACTGATATTCTGTTTTTTCATCTGGGCAGAAAAGTCCTGACCGATCAGATACAGCTTGCGAAGCACTTATATTCTCTCCTACTCATAAATACATTTTATTACACAATTTTCGTAAAAATACTGCAGAATGTCTCCGGCATTCCAGCCGCTCTTTGCCATTTCCTTGGCGCCGTTCTGGCTCATCCCCACGCCATGGCCAAAGCCGCCGCCGGACAAGCTATATCCTACCACATTTCCTTCCTCTTTACTAGTCGATATTACAAAAAATGCGCTGGGCAAAAGACTTGTGCTTGCCACCTTTTTCCCGTCCTGCCGCAAAACCTTCGATTTCCCGTCGTTTAAAACACAGCGGATATTGTGTTCGGAAATTACCTTGATCGTCCCATGCTCCGCCTGGATCACCAGCTCATCCGCCACGCCCCCCGGACCGCGCTTTTCCACATAAATCTCCTGAATCTTCCCCAGCCGGTCAATTTCTTCACTCACATATTCCCCGTCCTTAAACGTCAGCACCAGCCTGCTGTTGGCTGCATAACGCTTCTGCAGTACCTCCAGCATGTGTGCGGAATCCAGCTGCTCCACCTCATAGCTCCAGCGATACCAGCTCTCATTTACCTCAAAATCATCCGGATTCTTCGACAGAATAAAATCTGCAAAGGCTGCCTCGTCCTTAAGCTTTTCACCGAAGGACTGACCTTCCGTCTGCAGTCCCCCCGCCGTAACTTGAGATAAAGCCTCCGACATGGCAGTCCTGCTCAAATGTCTGGGCGGCAGATAGGTAATTGCTGCTGCAGCTTCCGTTTTCCACACATTGGCGTCGCTTCCCGCCCCGCAGGAGGTAGAATAGTAATAGGTTCCCGCCAGCCCTCCGTCTGCCGTATAAAGCAGCTGCCCGTAGGTATCCTTTACGGCGGTGGTGGTGCTTTCCTGCTCTAAAATATTATTATATACCTGATAAGAGGTGCTGTCGTCCACATGTGCGCCGTACCTTGGGCAGCCTGCATGTTCCATGTGTCCGTAAGCATAGGTTCTGGCACAAATTGCCTGGGCCTTCAGCGCCTCCTTAGGATACCCTGACGGCATCTCACTGGGCACCACGCTGTACAGGTACTCTTCCAGCAAAACCTCGTTAATCACGGCAATCCCGTCCTCCGTTTTCAGCAGCTCCAGCTTTCCCCGATAGGAGGGCGTTCCCTGACTGCGGCTCACGCTTTTTAATATCACCTTGCCGGTCAGCACATCCGGCACCACCAATACCCTGTCACTTTCAAAATAAGGACTGTCATAAGAAAAAACAATCTCTTCCCCTGCCTGATGCGCCTCCGTCTTTCTGTCTGCATAATTCCCGTATATAACGGTAAATCCGGTGTCTGCAGTAAGTACCGGGGCATCGTGAAGAAGTCCCGCATAATCCTGGGCCTTCAAAAGAACTCTTATGTATTCCATAGCATCCTCCTTTACCATGAGGATGCCGCAGACAGATCCGTTTTCCAGGCAAAGATCCGTAAAATCATATCCGATGCAGACGTCATTTACCGTACACATCTGAAGACTGTCATAAAGCCGATACCCCTTACAGTCATCTGCAAGAGGCAGCTTCCCATAGCCCTCCACCTCGATCCCCGCTTCATCGACCGCCAGAATCCTGCCATTAATTTTTTCTTTTTTCAACTGTATTCCCGTGACAAGTCCGTCTGTCAACGTCACATCCGCCAGCTGCTCCCGCACCGGCTCTTCCGGCCGAAACAAGGTTCCTTCCCTGCCGGAGCTTCCCCAGCCCAGTTTCTCCCTTTCCCCGTCGCAAAAGACCAGGAGCCCTTCCTCATCCTCTTCCATGATCCATATATTATGTATGGTCTCCACTGTGGGAATATGCACCTCCGGAAGCGGCTTTCCTTCTTCCGGCTGTTCTTCCTTGTGCAGAAGTACCCCTGCCAGCTTGCCCAGCAGCAATACCACAATCAAAAGAAAACCCAGCAGACAGATAAATGCCTTAATCTGCATCCGCTGGGACCTGTTTAACTTAGAACGGTCCTTCTTCAATATTCATACCCCCATACCTGCAGTCTACGCAGAAAAGAGCAGCCATCAGGGCTGCTCTTTTCTTTCGTATGGCAAACCTTGTTTGCATTTCCCCAAGAATGCCGCCTCTTGTCCTTTGACTCCTAGCAATGCTAGGTGGGTGACCGCAACCGGATTTTTGCCTTCCCTTCCGATCCTCCAAAGGAGTGAGGGCCTGACAGCCGCCCGGCAATATAGGAATCCCGTTTAAAGTAATGTAGGTTCAAAAATAAACAAGAGTAATCGGGCATCTCAGGTTACCATTATTATAGCCGATTCCCCATTTGTTTACAATAGAAATATTTTACAAACTTTTCAGTTCGTGCTATAATCTCCTTGCAAACGTTACGGAAAGGCATGGTTATTCATAATGAAAAAAACAGTGGCATTTCGAAAAATTGTTTCCATACTTACCCTGTCTCTGCTGCTTGTGCTGAGTACCACAGCCTGCGGTGAAAAGCCTGCTCCCGGAAACGGTTCCTCACAGGATAATCCCACAGACAGCTCCGGTACGGCGGTCGATTCCTCCCAAAGTACGGCGGACGGCTCCGATTCGGCGGGAGAGCCTTCACAGAATATATCGGACGGCTCCGATCCGGGCGTCAGTATCGCCCCCGGCGCCCCTAATGTTCCCGGTGTAGGCGATAATTCCTCCCTCTACACACAAAATATTCCCGGCGCAGGTCAAGGCGGAACAGGCATTTACGGAACAGACAATAATTTTTCCTCTTCCTATACATTGGAAGATGTATTTAACGGAAACCTTGACGGCCTTGAGTTTGATGCTTTCTCTTCCGTGACGGAATTTTATAACAGCGATGTTCGGGTTATATTGGAGGATCTGCTGAACCAGGTATTTGACGAACTGAATAAGCTGGTCGAAACCGACATATTCTCTTCTTTCTCGATCAGTGTAGAAGAGCCAAACATTCTTATATACAATTTCCAATATGGAGAAATTCTGGATACCGCCGCTATTACTGCCAACCTGGAATCAAACCTGGAAATGGTTATTTTGTCAGCGAAAAATGATATTATAACTTATCCGTCCTATGGAATTCCTGTAGAGGTCATACGTCTGAATTACCTGAATGCGGATGGTGAACTTGTTTATACGTTAGATGTTACGGAAAACCTTGATCCCTCCGTCCTCCCTGACAGTCCAGGCTCCGGCAGTCTGAACGACAGTGGAAGTCTGCAGGAATGGCTGGATTCCGACGAAGCGGCGGAAACGCTGGAAGCAATCAATAACCTGATTGCTCCCACCGGCATTACCCTTTCCTTTGCCATGGATGGCAACACCCTGATCTATCAATATTACCTGCCGGCCGGCCTTTCCTTCGACGACTTTACCGAAGAGGAAAAGGAGGCAACCTTTGATGCCATGGTAGATGCCAATGCAGACTCTATTCAAACATTGTTCGCCATGTTCGAGGCAGAACGTGGTCTGACCTTGGACGCCGTGCGTATTATTGTCTGCTCGGCGGATGGTACCGAGCTTTACCGCAGGGATGTTACGCCCTGAAATACGACGCAGCATTTCCTGTTGAGTGAAAAATCCGGAGAGCGCTTATCCTTCGCTTCTCCGGATTTTTCATACCCGCCGCAATTAACATTCCGTCGCCTTTTTCAGCCACTCCGCTTCCTCCGGTGTCAGGTAAGGCGAAATCTTCCGACAGACCTCCTGCTGATACGCCGCCAAATAGCCCTTCTGCACCTCGTTCAAATGCTTCATTTCAATAGCTTCCATGTCAATGAGCACCCAGGTCAGCGTCTTAAAGTGCATGAACTGCCCGTATTCGTTTTTGGTATCGTTTTCGGCTACCATTACATTCTCAATGCGAATCCCGTGGCTGCCTTCAATATAGATTCCGGGCTCATTGGTAACATCCATACCTGCCTCGATTAGGCTTTCCGTCTGCCCTTCCACATACCGCCATCTTAAGCTCTGAGGGCCCTCATGCACGTTTAGAATATAGCCGACGCCATGTCCCGTCCCGCATTTATAGTCCAGCGCCATATTCCAGATGGGCTGCCGCGCCAAAATGTCAAGATTCCGTCCGGTACAGCCGTACAGGAAACAGGCGTTCGTCATTTGCAGCATTGCCGCCGCAACCATGGTATAATGCAGCTTCTGCTCTTCCGTTACCGGCCCTAATGCAATCGTCCTGGTCACGTCTGTCGTGCCGCCCAGATACTGCCCGCCGGAATCAATCAGGTACAGCCCCTCCGGCTTTAACACCGCATAACTCTCAGGTGTAGGCTCATAGTGCATCATGGCCGCATTGGCTCCATATGCGGAAATAGAGGGGAAAGATAAATCAATACACTCCGGAATCTCCCTGCGGAGCGCTTCCAGTTTGTCTGCCGCCGAAATCTCCGTAATCTCCTGTTTACCGATATTGGTCTTAAGCCAGTAAATAAATTTTGTCAGCGCCACACTGTCCTTTAAATAAATCTGCTCCATATTGGCAAGCTCTGTGGGATTTTTCACCGCCTTTAACAGCTCCGTAGGATTATTTTTTTCCACAACTGCCTGTTTTTCGGCCACCGTCTTATAAAGGGCATAGCTGCAATGGCGCTTATCCATCAGCACCTTCCTCCCGGAGGGCAGATTCTTCAAATAATCCACTGCCGTACCGTATTCCCTTACCTCCACCTGCTTTTCTGCCAGGTAAGCTTTTACCTCCTGACCAAGAGCCTGACCCTGGATAAACAGCACCGTCGCCTCCTTTGTCAGCCAGGCATAGGACATGGCCACCGGATTGCACTCCACGTCACAGCCCCTGATATTAAAGAGCCACATAATGTCATCCAGCTTGGTAAGAAGCAGGCTGTCCGCTCCTTCCTCCCCTGCCTTCTTCATTACTTCTTCCCGTTTTTCTTCAAAGCTCATTCCCGCCAGCTTTTCGTCTAAGACCGTCACCTTCCCTGCCGGAAACTTTGGACGGTCCGTCCAGATTGCTTCCGCCAGATCCTGCTCATAGGCAAAGCTGACTCCCTCCAGTTTTTTTTCATAATTCATTCCCTGCGACATGGGCACTACCCTGCCGTCAAAGCCAAGGGTCTGCCCCTGCTGCATGTTCTGCTGCAAAAATTCCAGGATGGTGGGCACTCCCTCATCCTGCATGCGGAACAGCTCCACCGTAGTGCCGGTAAGCTCCTTTTCCGCCTGAATGAAATATCTGCCGTCCGTCCAGAGACCTGCCCCCTCCTGCCACACCAGCAGCGTGCCGTTGGAGCCGGAAAAATTGCAGAAGTACTCTCTTACCTTAAAATAATCATTTACATATTCGGAATTGTGGAAATCCGCGGTAGGCATCATGTAAAAGTCAATGCCTTCCCTTTTCATCGCTGCCCGCAGCGCGGCCAGCCTCTCCTGAATCACCTTATTTTCCATATTTGTTCCAACCTGTGCGTAACAGTCCCGCCGTCTGACCGTTCACAGACACTGCCTGTTACGTCCTTTCTTCCGATTTTCAAATCACAGCCTTGATGAGTCTAAAATCTCTTTGCATCTTGAGGTTCCTACCCGGTCACAGCCAAGCTCCAGAAACATTTCCAGATCCTTCGCTGTGGAAATGCCTCCTGCCGCCTTAATTTTCACTCCGGGTCCGATATGCTTTTTAAAAAGCTCCACGTCCTCTCTTGTGGCGCCGCCGGTGCCGAAACCGGTGGAGGTCTTGATATAATCCGCCCCCGCATTGGTCACTGCCCTGCACATGGCGATTTTTTCTTCTTCCGTCAGATAACAGGTTTCTATAATCACCTTCAATATATGGCTGCCGCACTCTTTCTTTATGGTTTTGATTTCGTCTTCCACTTTTTGAAATAAACCGTTTTTCACGTCGCCGATATTGACCACCATATCAATCTCGTTACAGCCCTCTGCCAAAGCTGCTCTTACCTCTGCCACCTTGGCCTCCGTCACGCTATAACCTAAAGGGAAGCCCACAACGGTGCAGATATTTACTCTGTCCCTGTAGGTCTCATGTATCCTTCCTATGTATGCAGGCGGTACGCAGACACTAGCCGTCCCGTACTCGATCGCCTCTTCACACAGGCGCACAATATCCTCCCATGCAGCAAAAGCCTTTAGCTGCGTATGATCCACATATTTCAGCATTTCCCGTATTGTCATACTACCTCCAAAATCCTGCATGTCGCAGCTTACCTGCTTATTTCCTGTTCAAGAACCATTGGGATTTTCATTCCCGCATATCAGTGCGGCGGAGCATTACGCTCCGCCGTATTGTCTGCTTTCCTATTTTTGTTTTGCCACAGCATGATTTTAAACAGCTACAGCCAGGGACACAGCCTTCATTCCCTGCAATGAGCCTGCTGCCGACTCATACTGCTTCAGATCCTGGGACCTGCCGCAACAAGTGCCTTACCGGCATCATTGCCCTCATATTTTGCAAAGTTCTTGACAAACCTGCCTGCCAGATCGTTTGCCTTGGTCTCCCAGTCAGCAACATTTGCATAAGTGTCGCGAGGATCCAGAATACCGGTATCTACGCCGGTAAGCTCGGTAGGAATCTCAAAGTCAAATATAGGCAGCTTCTTGGTGGGCGCATTGTTGATGGCACCGCTTAAAATAGCGTCAATGATACCACGGGTATCCTTGATGGAGATACGCTTACCCGTGCCGTTCCAGCCGGTATTTACAAGGTAGGCCTTAGCGCCGCTCTTCTGCATTCTCTTCACCAGCTCTTCTGCATACTTGGTAGGATGCAGCTCCAGGAATGCCTGACCAAAGCAGGCGGAGAAGGTAGGCGTAGGCTCGGTAATTCCACGCTCCGTACCTGCCAGCTTAGCCGTAAAGCCAGACAGGAAATAATACTGGGTCTGCTCAGGTGTCAGAATAGACACGGGAGGCAGTACGCCGAACGCATCCGCAGAGAGGAAAATCACGTTCTTTGCCGCCGGTGCGGAAGAAACGGGACGCACAATATTCTGAATATGGTTGATAGGATAAGATACACGGGTGTTCTCCGTTACGCTCTTATCGTTGAAATCTATCTTGCCGGCACCGTCAACGGTAACGTTCTCCAGCAGAGCGTCACGCTTGATGGCATTATAAATATCAGGCTCGGAATCCTTGTCCAGATTAATTACCTTTGCGTAGCAGCCACCCTCAAAGTTAAACACGCCGTTGTCATCCCAGCCATGCTCGTCGTCGCCGATCAGCAGTCTCTTGGGATCGGTGGAAAGGGTGGTCTTTCCCGTTCCGGAAAGTCCGAAGAAAATGGCGGTGTTTTCACCGTTCATATCCGTATTTGCAGAACAGTGCATGGAAGCAATGCCCTTCAAAGGCAGATAGTAGTTCATCATGGAGAACATGCCCTTCTTCATCTCTCCGCCGTACCAGGTATTGATAATCACCTGCTCACGGCTGGTAATATTGAAAGCCACACATGTCTCGGAATTCAAATTCAGTTCCTTGTAATTGTCAACCTTTGCCTTAGAAGCGTTGTAAACAACGAAATCCGGCTCAAAGCTTTCCAACTCCTCCGCCGTGGGCTGGATGAACATATTTTTGATGAAGTGAGCCTGCCATGCCACCTCCATGATAAAGCGAACCGCCATACGGGTATCCTTGTTAGCGCCGCAGAAAGCGTCTACCACAAACAGTCTCTTATCGCAAAGCTCCTTCTTTGCAATCTCCTTCACCTTTGCCCAGGTATCCTCCGACATGGGATGATTGTCGTTCTTGTACTCATCGGAGGTCCACCAGACAGTGCCCTTGGAATTCTCATCCATTACGATGTACTTATCTTTCGGAGAACGTCCCGTATAGATACCGGTCATAACGTTCACTGCGCCAAGCTCCGTTACCTGGCCCTTCTCAAAGCCTTCCAGGCCGGGCTTTGTCTCTTCCTCGAACAACATTTCGAAAGAAGGGTTGTGTACGACTTCCTTCACGCCGGTAATGCCGTACTTGCTCAAATCAATCACTGCCATATCTTTTACCTCTCTTCCATGATTCTGATTGTAAATTTCAAAAAATTTACTGCTTATAATTTTAGCATGAATTTGTCTATCCGTAAAGTATTCTTTCTCACGATTATGCCAGAAAATCTTTCTCACGATTATGCCAGAAATTCCTTTACCACATCCTTCATGGAGTCCGCCTCGCACTGCCTGTCATGTACCACCGGCGCAGTCCTGATTTCCTCGATGGCAGGCGGCACCGGCACATTGGCCAGTCGGGAAAGCTCGTCCACCAGCTCAAAATCGCCCATGGCATCATATTTTGCATCTATGGCGTTCATAACGCTTCTGGTAAATTTAAAGGGACTGGCCGTAGATGCAATGATCGTTTTCGTCTGATCCCCGGTGGCCTTAACATACTTTTGGTATACCGCGCTGGCAACAGCGGTATGTGTATCTATCACATAACCGCAGGCATCATAAAGCCGCCTGATCTCCCCGAAGGTCTCTTCTTCATCCGCATATGCGCCGTAAAAGTCCGCCAGGGCTTCCTTCATTTCCTCCGTGACGGCGTATTTCCCTTCCCGCGTAAGCGCGTTCATCAGCTCCCGGTTTTTGTCCGCGTCATTCCCTGCAATCCGGTAAATTAACCGCTCCAGATTGCTGGAAATCAAAATATCCATGGAAGGCGAGCTGGTCAGCACAAACTCTCTGTTTCTGTCGTATGTGCCTGTACTGAAAAAGTCATACAGCACCTTGTTTTCATTGGAGGCACAGATCAGTCTGCCGATGGGAAGCCCCATGTTTTTCGCATAAAATGCAGCCAGAATATTTCCGAAATTACCTGTGGGCACAGCTACATTGATCTTCTCTCCTGCCCTGATCTTCCCCTCTTTTAATAAAGCCGCATAAGCATACACATAATAGCAGATCTGAGGAACCAGTCTGCCGATATTAATGGAATTGGCAGAAGAAAACTGAAAGCCCTTACCCTCCAGCTCCTTTGCCAGCTCTTTATCGGAAAAAATCTTCTTTACTCCCGTCTGGGCATCATCAAAATTACCATGAATCCCCACCACCAGCGTATTGGCGCCCTTCTGGGTCACCATCTGCTTCTCCTGGATGGGGCTGACACCGTTCTTAGGGTAAAACACAATAATCCTCGTCCCCTTCACATCCGCAAAGCCTGCCAGTGCCGCTTTCCCCGTATCCCCGGAGGTAGCGGTCAGGATAACGATCTCATTCTCAATGTGATTCTTTCTGGCGGAAGTAATCATCAGATGGGGCAGAATGGACAATGCCATATCCTTAAAAGCAATGGTGGCACCGTGAAACAGCTCCAGATAATATGCCCCCTCCGCTTCTGCCAGCGGCGCTATCAGTTCTGTATCAAATTTTGAATCATAAGCCTTATGAATGCAGTCCTTTAACTCTTCCTCCGTAAAATCCGTAAGAAACAGCTTCATGACCTCATATGCCACCTGACGATAATCCATTTGTGACAGCTCTTCCAGGCTTTTATCCAACGCTGGAATATGATCCGGGACAAACAGGCCGCCGTCCTCCGCCAGACCCTTCAATATGGCCTCCGAGGCCTTTACGGGAGCGCTTTTGCTTCTTGTACTGCTGTATAATACATCCATCTTTTCTTTCTCTCCTTAAACCTTTTTGTCAGCGCGAGGTACTCAGCTCCAGCAGCTTGTTCCGCATATCGCTTTCCAGCTTTTGCAGCTCCACCTCCGCGCTTCTTCTCTTTTCCCTGCCCTCCTGCTGAATCTTCAGCACTTCATCCAGGGTGCTGATCAGAGTCTGATTGGTGGTCTTTAATGTCTCAATATCCACAATACCTCGTTCGCTCTCTCTTGCGGTCTCCAGGGTGGCTACCTTCAAATTCTCGGCATTCTTTTTCAAAAGCTCATTGGTCATATCACTGACCTCCCGCTGGGCTCTGGCCGCATCCGTAGAATGATCCAGACCGATGGCAATCACCATCTGGCTTTTCCAAAGGGGTATCGTGTTCACCAGTGTGGACTGGATCTTGTCGCTCATCACCGTATCGTTATTCTGGATCAGCCGGATCTGAGGCGCCATCTGCAGGGATACGGTTCTGGTCAGCTCCAGATCATGTATCTTCTTTTCAAAGCGGTTGCACATTTCCGCATAGTCCCTGGCCGCCTGGGTGTCCTCCGGCAGGCTGCTCTGCTCCGCCTTAGCCACCAGCGCCGGCAGCTGCACCTCCTGTGCCTCCTTCAGCTTCTTCTTGCCGGCCAAAATATACATGGATAATTCCTTAAAATAATTCAGATTCAGCTCATACATTTTATCCAGCATGGCCACGTCCTTCAACAGCGTAACCTGATGGGTTTCCAGAGCGCTGCTGATTTTATTTACGTTTACCTCTGCCTTATCGTACTTCGCCTTCATGTCCGCCAGCTGATTGGCCTTCTTTTTAAACATTCCGAAGAAACCCTTATTTTCGTCCTCATCTTCAATGGACCTCAGCTCCGAAACTACCCGCGTAAGCATTTCTCCAACCTCACCCATATCCTTGGTACGGACGTTCCCCAGCGCCGTCTCGGAAAAGTCTGCAATCTTTTTCTGACATCCCGCGCCGTACTGAAGTACCTGCTGGGTATTGGTAATATCAATCTGCGCCGCAAAATCATCCACCATTTTTTGTTCCTCCGGTGTAAGGCGCACAGTCATGTCTTCCCCGGAATCCGCAGCGTTAAGCGCCCTGCTCTCCGACGTTTCCGCCGGTGTCTGCGGCTTTGTATCCACTACCGGCTCAAAGGTAAGCGTAGGCGCCTCCTTCAGCATTTCATCAAGATCGTTCATTTATGTATCCTCCTATGTTTAAGTAAAATTTCTCTCCTGTTATCTGGGAATCTTTTCCGGCTCCTTTTTCTTTGCAAAAGCGCCCTGGCCTGCCAGGCCTTCCTTTACAAGCATGGTTGTCAGCACCTGCGCATCCGTGGTCACATCAAAGGCCGTATCCCTGTACATTCTGGCCAGCAGCTCTTCAAAAGCACAGTTAATGGTATCCAGCGTTTTTTCGATTTCCAGTTTTGCCTCGATAATCTCCTGACTTTGAGCTTCCATCTCATCAAATTCTTCATATGCCTCCACCAGCTTTAAGGTGGTGGGGAGATAATAATTCATAAACTTTTTCATCTGATGCCGCTGTTCCCGATGCTCCTTTAAGCCTTCAAAAATTTCCTTCAGCAGATTTTCCAGCCGAAACAGTTTAGCGGAAATCTCTTCTCCGGGGATATTGTCATTCATGTCACGCAGCTTTCGGATACATTCCTGCCCCTCCGCGATTATGGCATCCAGCTCCGCATCGACGCTTTCCGTCCCCGAAGCCGCCTTTGCTTCCGCAGCGGCGTTCCCTGTTTTTCTGGTATTTAACTCACCTCGCAGTTCCTGCGCCTTCTGCTCTCGCTCCTGCAGCTTCCGCTGCTTTTCCAGGTCCAGATATTCCCTGTAAATCTTGTCGTCCAGCATCAGACAGCTTTCCTGATTGTCCAGATGCCCCTGAGGAAAATGACCGGCCTCCAGCATCTTCCGAATCTCCTTTAAGACAAATTTAAAGGGCTTATTGGTATAAAGGGACAAATCGCTCAGGTTGATATAATGATTGTTTCCCGCCAGCTCCAGATATTTCTGCGCCCGGTCCAGACGCTTTTTTTGCCTGCACCCCACGCCGGTCATGGTTATAAATACCAGCAGTACCAGAGACAATACGAAAAAGGCAGCCCACCAGCCGCCTCCATTGCTGATTCCAAGCCCTAAAAAAACCGCCGACAGGATTCCCATAATGCCGGTTCCAATGCCGCCGAACACCTTATAGAGCACGCTGGAAATGCGTCCGACCTTCCGAAAAGGAGCCCTCTGCAAGGCTGCCTGAGCCTCCCGGACCCGCTGTGCCTGCTGCTGCTCTTCCTGCGCCCGTTTGCGCTCGTTTGCAGCGTTTTCCCATTTTAATGTCTGGCTTTCTCCCACAATACCGGAAACAGCTTGTCCCACCCTTGAGGTCACACCCTTCACTGTATCCGTCACCGTATCTACCACAACGTCTCCCAGATCCTTAAAGTCACCTGTTGTCAAAGCAGCCTCAACAGCATCCCGGATTTCCTTCCCAATGCTACTCCATGACTTGTTATTGTCCATTGCTTCGTCCCTCGTCCATTCGGCCGCATCCCGCCCCGAATAAGGTCATTATCCCATAAATATCCCCCCATGGCAAGTATTTTTCATACAGTTTCGGCGACTGCTATTTATAGAACTCATGCCCGCCATGGCGGAAAAGGAAGGTGAGCTTCTCGTCAAACCATCTCATCTTTTTGCTGCTGGCATACTTTCTTGCTGCAAAATACAAGGCTCCCTGAGAAATGTCCTCCCCTGAAAGCGCCCGCTCTACTGCCGCAATGGTCTCTTCGCTGACCTTCACGGTGTGAATCCTGCCGCTGGCCACCGGCGAAAACTGAGTAACTCCCTTTGACTGCTGAAAGACTACTTCCGTAACGGTATCCGGAAAACTGTCGCTGTCCACACGGTTCAATACCACATTTGCCACCAGCAGCTTCCCGTCCTCATCCTCGTTTCCGGCCTCTGCCTCTACAATCCGCTGCAGCACCTCCAGCTCTTCCTCTTCCAGAAAACGATAGTCTCCCTGCTCCATCAGACTGTAGCTGACCACACGCTGTCCCGATGCGGTCATATCTGCGATACCGATCCCTCCGCTGCTCTTCGCTTCTGACAGCTCCGGAAGTACTCCGCTTTCCGCCTCCAAATCCTCCAGCTTCAGCATCAGCGCCGATTCGGTTTCCGGCCCCGCATGTTCGATCTCCCATACACAGATGCCGCCCATCAATATAATCAAATTACAAAGCAATAACAGGCTTAACGCTTTTTTATACATAAATCTGCATGTCCTGTCCTTTCACAAAAACTATCGGACCCCTGCTTTGTCCGACATATCAATATATATGAAAGTATTGCCTGTTATATGACTTAAATGATATAATGTCCACGAAAGCAATGAGCACTGCGGAAAAAGACAAACATAAATTTTCGTCGTGCCTGCACGTAAGAAAATTTATGTTTGACTTTTTCCATAGGGCGAAGCCCGTGAACGAGGAAAACCGAAGGTTTTCCGAGTGCGCAGTGCGAGTACGCAGTGAACGTGCGCAGTGCGAGTGCGCAGTGCGAATGCGTAGTGAACGTGCGCAGTGCGAGTGCGCAGTTCAGATACCAATAACTTGACGTCAACCGGTGACAGTTATTCTCATTCAGACCCGCTTGCGCTTGAGGCTCGACGTAGCGGTACGTAAGCAAGCACAGTACGCTTGCCAAGTACCGACGTCTTGCACAGTCCTCATTGAGAACAACTGTCACCTGTCACTCGATTACGTTGGTGTCTAAACTGCCGCCACTGCGTCACCCCCACTACAATGAGGAAAATATATGGCAGTAGATTCAACGCCTGACAATACCATATGTCCGTGCCCGGCGGGCGTTTTCCCGGCATTCCGCAAAGACGGAACGCCTTATTTTCGTGCCTCTCTCACATACCGCACAAAGCACATCAGCCTGGGCAGCTTTTCTACCTCCTTAGATGCACACAATGCGTATCTGGAGGGGCGGCGCATCCTGACGACTCATCTCTGTAAGCCGGAAACCTATCAGGAGGAAAGCGCGCTTCCTTTTGAAAAGTGGGTCAGCCTCTCTAATTTTCGAGATAACGGCCTGTATTTTTCCAATCCCATCTATATGGGCAAAAGGATGTTTAATTATTACCTTTCCCCCTCTCTGGTGTTAAAATTTGATCCTGACGATCTGTTCTACTATTCCTCCCATAAAATTATGCGGCGGGGCAGTCACTATTTTGTAGCCGATTATGGTCTTCAGGTCAGCATTGTTTCCAGATACGGTATTAAGCCCTATGCCAAAGAAGGCAGGGATTACCGCTTTATCAATGGCGACAACAGTGATTTCCGCCGGGAAAATCTGGAAATATTAAATCTATATCATGGCGTTTCCTCGGAATACAAAAACGGACAGCTTCTGTTTGCTGTCCGCATTCATATTCGTGGAAATTATATCGTAGGGCGTTATGATGATGAAATCACCGCAGCCATCGCCTACAATAAAGCCATAGACATCCTGCACAAAAACGGGGTAACCAAAAAATTCCTGCCCAATTATATTGAAGATCTCTCCCCCAGCAGATATGCAGAAATCTACTCTGCTCTCGAAGTCTCTCCAAAGATAACCGGTTATCGTCCTTAAGGGCGCTTCCTGTTATTTCTCCGAATAATCAATAAAGCTGATATTCAGGTTTACCGGCCCGGCAATGCCGTCCACAGAGCCCTGGGTACTGTACTGCCACATGGCAAACTTATAAGGATAATCCGGAATGTCCGCCGCCTGGGAAAGCCACACATCATATGCGGTCAGCTTGGACATGTCAATCTTTTTGATCAGCCATTCCTTATTTCCATACAGAATCGTTTTATATCCCGCATTTCCGACAGTGTCCAGAAAGGCCTTGGTGATTTTTGTGCGCTCCGACTTGCTTAAACCGTCAATCCTGGAGGTATCGTTTGGCACCAGCTCCATATCATAGGCTACAGGATAGGTGATCTCATACTCTCCCAGACATTCCAGCACCAGATTCGCCTCTTCTATCGCCTCATCCTCCGTGATTGCCTGAGAATAAAAATATACCCCCACATCCAGCCCGGCATCTGTAGCCCGCTTGATGTTTTCGTTAAAGTACTCGTCCACAATCAACTGCCCCGTACCGTAGCCTCTTGCCCCCACGCGGATCATGACAAAATGAATCCCCGCTTTTTTCACCTTTACAAAGTCAATATAGTCCTGCTGCTTTGACACATCTACGCCCACATAGGAAACCTGTTTCCCGTTCTCGTAATATTTCATCCGGTCGGACTGACAGACCAGCCTGGTAAAGTCATATTCATGCTTTGGGAGATAGGGACTGATCAGCACCCATTCTTCCTTGCCGTCCGCACTCACCACCAGCGTATGCTTTCCGTCGGCAGCAGGATCATTCTCCGCCTTTTCCTGCTCTGCAGGGTCCTGGGGCTCCGGCGTTTCTTCTTCCTCCGGAGGATACATATCCCAAAAGTCAAGATCCTCCGGGCGCAGTCCGCTTCCGGAAGAAGCACTGTCCGGCTCCGTTGGCAGGATGACGGGTGATGTTCCTTCCGGCTGTTGTGCCGCATTTCCGGTCCCATGACTGCTCTTCCTGCCGCTGTTAGCTATCAAAACCACCACCAGAATAATTGCAATAAATACCGTGACCGCTACAATGGTCATCACCACCGTCGGCGTCATACCGGAATGTTCGTCAAAATCATCATGCAGCTTCATGATCCGTTTCTCCCGCCCCCTTCCTTCTGCTTTTAAAACCTGCAAGGCAGCCTGTGCTGCAAGCTTACATTTCTCTTAATATATTTCTTATTATAATTACTTATAATGTTCCTTATCTTATAATTTTATGATTGCCTTCTTGGGACACTTTTCCGCGCATACTCCGCAGCCCGTACACTTCTCCTGGTCAATGGTGGCGTTAAACTCCGTAACCGTAACTGCCTGACTGGGACAATTTTTTACACAAATACCGCAGCCGATACATCCCACCTCACAGGCCTTCATGGTAACCGGCCCCTTATCCTTGGAGCTGCATGCCACTGCTGTCTTTGCATCATAGGGAATCAGGGAAATCAGATTCTTGGGACACACCGCAATACACTTGCCGCAGGCCTTACATTTCTCCTTATCCACCACTGCAACACCATTTTCTATATGGATGGCATCAAAAGGACAAACCTTCACACAAGTACCAAAGCCTAAGCATCCGCTGTTACAGGATTTGGGACCGCCTCCGGGTACAAAGCTCATCATCCTGCAGTCTTCAATGCCATAATAATCGTAATCCTTTTTTGCTCTGTCGCAGTCTCCCTGACAGGCTACAAAGGCCACCTGCCTTGCCTGGCTTTCTGCTTCCACGCCCATGATCTCCGCGATCCTTTTTCCTACCGGCTCTCCGCCCACGGGACAGGCATTGACCGGCGCCTCCCCTTTCGCGATGGCTGCCGCCAGACCGGAGCAGCCGGCATATCCGCAGCCGCCGCAGTTATTTCCAGGAAGAGCTGCCAGAACCGCCTCTTCCTTCTCGTCAACCTTTACCTTAAATTTGATACCCGCAACACCCAGGAAGAGGCCGACGAAAATGCCAACCACACCCACCACTGTCGTAGCCGTAACAATTCCAATTCCGCTCATGTGTTATCTTCCCCTTTCTAACCTCAAATCCGAATGAAGAATGCCATATTTCAGGCATTCTTCGGTGTGAAGTATAGAACTTCTTTGCGAAATGCCCAAGCCTGAGAATCAGGCTTTTTGCATGAGCAAAAACTGCCGAAGGCAGTTAGAAGTTCTCTTCACACTACAGCGCTCCGGCCAATCCGGAAAAACCAATAAAGGCGATTGCCATCAGCCCTGCCGTCAGCAGCACAATCGGCATTCCCTTAAAGGATTCCGGCACATCATTATATTCAATCTTTTCGCGGATACCTGCCAGGATTACAATGGCAATGGTAAATCCCGCCGCCGTGCCAAAGCCTACCAGCGTTCCCATGCCGATCCCATATTCCGCCTGCTCATTGCTGATGGCAACGCCCAGCACCGCGCAGTTTGTAGTAATCAGGGGCAGATACACACCCAGCGCCTCGTAGAGAGAAGGCATTGCCTTCTTTAAGAACATCTCCACAAACTGAACCAGCGCGGCAATAACCAGAATAAACACGATGGTATCCAGATACTGCACATGAAACCGAATCAGCACAAATTTATTAATGGCTCCCGCCACGGCACTGGCCAGGGTAATGACAAAGATAACCGCCACCCCCATACCCCCTGCGGTCTTTACCTTCTTTGAAACTCCCAGAAAGGGACACAGCCCCAAAAACTGACTGAGGACAACATTGCTCACCAGAGAGGTGCTGACCAGCAGCAGCAGAAACTCTCCTATCTTATGAATTACGGCCGCCATCTACTTCCCCTCCTTTTCCAGGTCTATGATCTTTTCCTTATCATCATAAAAACGCTTACTACAGCCCTTTTCGGAACAATTCATACAGTCCTCGCTGCAGCCGGAACCGATCTTCTCATAGGGCTTTCCTGCCTTCTTACGCTTTTCCTTTACAAAGTTCTGTAACGCCACCAGACAGGCCAGCACAAAGAACGCACCGGGCGCCTGCCCGAAAATTTGAATGGGCTCGAAGGAACCAGGAAGCAGTGCAAATCCGAAAAGCTTTCCCGCGCCTAACAGCTCACGCACCGCGCCGATACAGGTCAGGGCAAAGGAGAAGCCCAGCCCCATGCCGATCCCGTCAAACAGGGAGGCAATCGGCGGATTGGAATAAGCGTATGCCTCTGCCCGGCCCAAAATGATGCAGTTTACCACAATCAAGGGAATATAAACCCCCAGCGCCTTGTTTAAAAAAGGCAGATATGCTTCCAGCAGCAGCTGCACGATGGTCACAAAGGACGCGATAATCACGATAAACGCCGGAATCCGCACCCGGTTGGGAATCACCTTCCGGAGCAGGGAAATAAACAGGTTGCTTAAGGCCAGCACCACCATGGTAGTCAGCCCCATCCCCAAGCCGTTGATGGCGGAGGTGGTCACAGCCAGGGTGGGACACATGCCCAGCATTAACACAAAAGTAGGGTTTTCCTTGATAAAACCGTTGTAAAGCCTTTCAACCGCTTTATTCATTGACAGCACCTCCCCCCAGTAATCCTAAAGCCACCTTCAGGCCGCCGTTTACCGCATTTGTGACGGCTCTGGTAGTGATGGTAGCGCTGCTGATTGCATCTACTTCGTTTTCCGCTGCCGCTCCCGTCTTGGTATAGACAAAGCTCTCCACCTTCTTGCCCGCAAATTGGGGAACCAGCACATTGGGAGCCTCCATGCCAAGACCTGCGGTCTCGGAAATTTCCGTGATGGAAACGCCGTTCACCGTCCCGTCCGTGCCCACGCCCACATAAAGCACAATGTCGCCGCCGTAGCCCTTTGTCGAAGTGGATTCCACCACGTATCCGTAAAGCGTATCATTATCATAGGCCGCAAACACGGTGCCGATCTTCACATTGGTCTCTGCCAGCTCTGCAGCAAGGGCTTCTTCCGGCACATAGCCCGTATCTTCAAACCTAAGCTGGGTCTCCTGCTCCTTTGCTTCGGGAAACACGGCGATGCAGGCTTCCTGAATTGCCTTTTCCTGCTGAATTCTTCTGGGCTCCTTGGTCAGCTCGTAAACAAATCCCAGCGCAAGCCCCGCAATCAGAGTAATGCAGAACAAGATTCCGGCTTCCCTGAGCATTGTGGAAACATCACTCTTACTTTTCACCGCGTCTGCCCCCCTTCTCATAACCGAAAGCTGTCGGCCTTGTAATCCTTTCAATCAGCGGCACCAGCAGATTTCCCAGAATGATGGCATAAGAAACGCCTTCCGCTCCTGATCCAAACACGCGGAACACCCCCGTCATCAGCCCCAGGAAAATTCCGTACAGATACTGCCCTTTAATCGTAATGGGCCTCGTCACATAATCCGTGGCCATGAAAAAGGCCCCCAGCATCAGGCCGCCGCCGGCCAGCTGAGCCGTAAGATAGGCAGGTGAAATCCACTGCCCCTTAGCCAGATCCACTACCACCAAAAATACCACAAAGGTTGCTATGTAGCTGCCGGGAATTCGAAGGTCAATAACACCCAAAAGAATCAGGATACAGGCTCCAATCACCAGTGCGATCACGGAGGTTTCCCCGATCGTACCGGCAGTACGCCCGATGACCATATCCATCACGTTGACCTCACCGCCGTTTTTTAATATTTCAAGAGGTGTGGCCCCCGTGTAAGCATCACATTCGAAAGCCTTGCCTGCCATTGCGCCGGGAAAAGAAATCAAAAGAAAACATCTGGCCGCCAATGCCGGATTCATAAAATTCTGCCCCAGACCGCCAAAAACCATTTTCACCACCAGAATTGCAAACACGCCGCCCAACGCCGCCATCCAAAGAGGAATAGTCACCGGCAGATTCAGCGCCAGCAAAAGCCCCGTCACCACTGCTGAAAGATCGGTGACAGTCAGTTTCTTTTTGTATAATCCGAACAAAAATTCCGTAAGCACGGTACTGGCAATAGTTACCAGAATCACCGCCATGGCCCTGGGGCCGAAGTTATAGATTCCAAAGCCGGCGGCAGGCAGCAACGCGACAATGACTGCCAGCATGATACCGTTCGTCGTCACCTTGGAACGAATATGGGGATTTGATGATACCTTGAACAATTCGCTCATGCCTTTCCTCCTGTTTTCTTCTTTGCCAGCTGTATCTTTCGCATGGACTTTATTTCCTGAGTCAATGGCCGCTTTGCAGGGCAGATAAAGCTGCAGCACCCGCATTCACAGCATTCCATCCCGTGATTTTCCAGAAACGCTTCCTCGTCAAAATGCTCCGCATAATCCGCAAGCCTGCTGGGAATCACTCTGCCGGGACACACCTCCACACATCTCCCGCAGTTGATACAGGGGCCCGGCTCCATGGCCGCCACGTCATCCTTAGACAGTCCCAGAAGAGCCGTAGAGGTCTTTGTGGAGGGAACGTTCAAATCAAACATGCCAAAGCCCATCATCGGGCCGCCGCAGATAATTTTTTCCGGCTTCGTCCGAAAGCCTCCCGCCGCATTCAGTATTTCCTGATAACTGGTGCCGATCTTCACCCTGAAATTCCCCGGACTGGCCACGGCATCCCCCGTGACAGTTACGATCCGCTCCATCAGGGGCCTGCCTTCCATGACGGCGCGGTACACCGCCACGATGGTATCCACATTGTTTACCACACAGCCCACATCTGCAGGGAGCATGGTGGAATTAATCTTTCTGCCCGTGGTGGCATAGATCAGCTGCCGCTCGCCGCCCTGAGGATATTTGGTCTTTAATGCCTTGACGCTGATCTCCGGAATGTCCTTTGTCATCTGCCGCAAAAGAGAAATACAATCCGGCTTGTTATCCTCCACGGCAATGATCCCATGGGCATATTTTCCCTGTTGGTTTTCAAAAAGCCGCATCAGAATCTGCAGCCCCACCACCAGCTTTTCCGGCTCTTCCAGCATCCGGCGGTAATCAGAGGTCAGATAGGGCTCACACTCCGCACAGTTTGCAATCACATACTCTATTTTTTCCGGCTCCTTTGGCGAAAGCTTCACGTGGGTAGGGAAGCCCGCTCCGCCCATGCCCACGATACCCGCTTCCCGGATGATGTCAATTATATCCTCTCTGCTTAAGGTTTCAAAAGGCGCTGGAGGGTAAAATCCTACGTCCTCATACAGGCCGTCATTTTCCAGCACAATGCTCATAATCAGATCTCCGGTCACCACACGCTTGGGCTCGATAGACTTGACCGTTCCCGATACCGAAGCGTATATCGGCGCGGAAACAAATCCGCCTCCCTCGGCTATTTTCTGCCCGGCAAGCACCCTGTCGCCCTTGGCCACGATCGCCTTTGCCGGAGCGCCAATATGCTGGGAAAGCGGATACACAAGCTCATTTCCTGGAAGTATGTCC
This sequence comes from uncultured Acetatifactor sp., assembly GCA_910586485.1. Classification (GTDB taxonomy): domain Bacteria; phylum Bacillota; class Clostridia; order Lachnospirales; family Lachnospiraceae; genus Acetatifactor. The sequence continues at coordinate 37,884 of CAJUIA010000003.1, read as the reverse complement.
TGTATCGGTTTATCCTTGGACAAATCCTTACCGTCGTATGGATGTATGCCGCCCACAAATGTCAACTTTGCCATACCTTTTTACGTCCTTTCCCGTTTTATACTGCTGCAGCTGCTTAAGCCCTGCCGCTTCCGCTGATCGCCGGGCCGTCACCTGTCTGCCTTCTGCTGCTTCCTGTCGAATTATGCAGAACTACTCTCTTAAATATACTATTTTTTTCTCAAAAATACTACTGTTAAATTAAAATTTATGATATAATGATCGCAAAAGAAAAACAAGCGGCTGCGAAGCAGACATTTGTTTTTCTGCGATCATTAACGAGAAAGCGTTTGACGAAGTCAAACAGAGAGTGCAATGCGAACGAAGTTCGCATTCGGCACGGCTTTCGAGTTTATATAGTAACGTCGCAAAAGAAAAACAAAGCGCAAAGTGGCATACTGCCCAAAGTGGCATACTGCCACTTGAAAGCAGACATTTGTTTTTCTGCGATCATTAACGAGCAAACCATACGCGCTATTATATGACAACAGGAGATTTACCATGAGAATTTGCGAGGAAACCCTGGAAAACTTTTCGATTTCCTATCCTCTTGAGCGGCTTGCACCTCTTGAGCGTATTTTATTTTTCGATATAGAAACCACCGGCTTCACAGCCCGTTCCTCCAACCTGTATCTGATTGGCTGCGCCTATTACCTTGCCGGAAAATGGCGTACCACCCAATGGCTGGCCGAAAACACAGAGCAGGAAGCCGATGTATTGACGGCTTTTTTCGAATTTGCCAAGCTTTACCGTTATCTGATCCATTATAACGGTAATAATTTTGATCTGCCCTTTATCACTCAAAAGTGCGAGCAGCTTTCTCTGCCTTTCACCTTTGAGCCGTTCCAGGGCATTGACCTGTATCGGCGGATCGCGCCCTACAAATTTTTCCTCAAGCTCCCCAACTGCAAGCAAAAAACGATAGAGCAGTTCCTGGGGACCGAGCGCAGGGATGTTTTTTCCGGCGGCGAGCTGATCGGCATTTATCAGGACTATGTTAAAAATCCAAACGAATTTTCCGAGAATGCGCTTTTCCTGCATAACGCCTCCGATCTCAAGGGAATGTTGGAGGTACTTCCCATATTGGCCTATTACGATCTGTTTAATCATCCGGTCAAGGCCAAAAAGGTACAGGCAAATTATTACAGGGACGTAAACGGCAGCTCCAGAAAAGAGCTGGTTATCACGATTGTACCTGACACTCCGCTGCCCAAGGAGGTGCTTACCTCCGCAGGCGGCTGCTACTTCCGTGGGAAAGGCTCCGAGGCCACCTTAAAAATCCCCATTTACGAGGAAGAACTGAAATATTTCTATTCCAATTATAAGGATTATTATTATCTTCCCACTGAGGACGTGGCGCTCCATAAATCCGTAGCAGGCTTTGTGGATCAAAAACACAGGCTCCCCGCCTCGGCAGCAAACTGTTACACCAGAAAATTTGCCTGCTATCTTCCTCAATGGAGCGTTGTGTTCGAGCCATTCTTTAAGCGTGATTATAAGAGCAGGGAATTGTTCTTCGAGCTCACCGACGATTTGAAGCATGACCGCCCGGCGTTTTCCCGGTATGCGGCTCATGTTTTAACAATGATGGCTGCCACATACTGATCCAAAGCTATAAAAACGGGCACCTCCAGGCGCACAACCAAAAACAGGGCTGTCAGATGACAGCCCCTTTCCTATTTTATTTCTATTTCATTTATTATTTCTATTTTATTTCTTTTTCCTTCTGTGTCCTTATGTATTACACAGGCTTTTGATAGAAAAACGAGTTCTTCCTCTCAAACCCGATCTCCTTATAATTGACAATCTGCTCCGTACTCCCGATAAAGAGTACGCCACCGGGAGCAAGAGCCTTGAAAAACTTGCGGAAAACCTCATCCTTTGCTTCCTCGGTAAAATAAATCAGCACATTGCGGCACACGATCATATGATAATTCGTCGGATAGGCATCCTTTAACAGATTATGCTCCTTAAATTCTACCTTGGCCTTGATTTCTTCCGCCACCTTGAAGGACGGGCCCACCTGCGTAAAATACTTTCTTTTCATCTCGGCAGGCACAGCCTGAATGCTCTTACTGTTGTAAAGTCCCATTTTCGCCTTGGCAATAATCTGCTTATCCAGATCCGTGGCAAAGATTCTGACGCTTGCAAGCGGTATATGGCCGGACAGCGCCATCACCAGGGAATAAGGCTCGTCGCCGGTAGAACAGGCAGCACTCCAAACCTTCAGGTTATTCCCGAATCTTTTAATCAGCTCCGGAATCACCTGCTCATCCATCAGCTTCCACTGCTCAGGATTCCGATAAAACTCGGATACATTGATTGTAATGTAGCTGACAAACTCTTCAAACAATTCCCTGTCCGTCTTTAATCCCTGCACATACTTGTCATATCCGTCTATCCTGTGCTTGGCAATCAAAGTGTCGATACGACGCTTCATCTGCTTTTCCTTGTAGCAGCTTAAGTCAATCGAGGTCAGCGCCAGCACTTCTTTTTTAAAATACTCATAATCATAGGTCATGGCACACACTCTCCTGCTCTGTTTCATACCATAAATGCTTTGATGTTCATTGCCGGATACCGGAGCTTATTCCTCCTGCGCCGCGATCACCGCATCAATATCGACGGAAACCACATCCTCATCGGATTCCTCCTGGTCTGCTTCAGGTGCAAGCATAGCCTTAATGCTCAAAGAAATTTTCTTCTCATCCTCATTAAAGTCTACGACCTTTGCCGTCACTTCCTCACCCACGCTCAATACGTCGGCAGGCTTCTCCACATGCTCCTTGGAAATCTGCGATACATGAAGCAGAGCGTCCACGCCGGGCTCCAGCTCCACGAAAGCACCAAAGTCCGTCATCCGGGCCACCTTTCCGGTCACCACATTGCCTACGGCATATTTATCTGCTGCATCCCGCCAGGGATTTGCATCATCAAACTTCAGGGAAAGCGCAATCTTGCTGCCGCTGATTTCCTTAATCAAAACCTTCAGCTGATCCCCTACCTTAAATACCTTCTTGGGATGCTCCACGCGTCCCCAGGACATTTCGGAAATATGAAGCAGTCCGTCAGCGCCGCCCAGGTCCACAAAGGCACCAAAATCAGTAACATTCTTAACGGTTCCTTCCACAACATCTCCCTCGTGGATTCTCTCGAAAAGCTCTTTCTGAAGCTCTGCCTTTCTGGCTGCCACCAGCTGCCTGCGGTCACCGATATACCTTCTTCTCTTAGGGTTATACTCGCTGATTACAAATTCAATCTCCTGCCCCGCATACTTGGACAAATCTCTTTCATAAGTGTCGGAAACAAGACTGGCAGGGATGAAAATCCTCACCTCGTCCACGATAACGCTTAAGCCGCCCTCCAGCACCTGTGCCACAGTTGCCTTTAAGACCTCTCTGCTATTATATGCCTCTTCGATCCTCTTATTCCCTCTGTCGGCGGCAAGTCTCTTATAGGTCAGTACCACCTGACCCTCGCCGTCATTTACCTTCAGGACCTTAACCTCCATGGTGTCGCCGGGCTTTACCAGCGTAGTCAGGTCAACACTGGAATCATTGGTATATTCGTTTCTTGTAAGAATACCGTCTGACTTATACCCGATGTTTAAAACGATCTCATCCGCTTTGACATCAATGACCGTGCCCTCGACTACCTCTCCTGAATGTATTGTCTTAATTGAATCTTCCAGCATTTGTTCAAAAGTTAATTCTGACATAATTTTGAACCTCCTCGATTAATTTATTTGGGGTGGAAGCCCCCGCTGTAATACCCACCAGGCGGACAGATTTAGGCAGTTCTAAATGCAAGTCATCCAGTGTCTGTATAAAATAGGTCTTGGCACACTTCTCACTGCAGATTTCATACAGCTTCTTTGTATTGGAACTGTGCCTGCCTCCTATTACAATCATTACGTCAGCTTCCTCTGCAAGAGCTCTCGCAGAGCGCTGGCGCTCTTCTGTCGCGCTGCATACCGTATTCGCAACACTAACATTGTAACCTTTTTTTTCAAAAATTTCAACTATATAATAAAATTTATTGTAGTTAAATGTCGTTTGGGAGACAACAAAGACCTTCCGCCCTTCCGGCGGCACAAACTTTTCGGCTTCTTCCACGGTTTCCAGCACGACGGCATCCCCCTGACACCAGCCCAGAGTCCCCTTTACCTCGGTATGCCCCGGATCACCCACAACGACAATATATTTCCCCTCTCTGCTCTCTTTCTCTACAATACCATGGATCCTCTTCACAAAAGGGCAGGTGGCATCCACATACTCCAGGCCCTTTTCCTCCAGCATTTCATAAACCTGCTTTGACACGCCGTGGGCGCAGATAATCACCATTGCCGAATTCCCGGCCGCTTCCCCGGAGCAGGCCTTTCCGCAGGGAAGTGCCTTCAGCGCCTGCACGTCATCCAGTACCCTGACTCCCTGCTCTTCTAACTCCCGGATGACTTCCTCATTATGCACAATAGGACCATAGGTATATATAGTCTTCCCTTTTTTTAACTGTTCATACACGGTATCCACTGCCCGCTTCACCCCAAAGCAGAATCCGGTGCATGGATCAATTTTGACCTCCATCTTCCTCTCCCCTCCCTGACGACTTACTGCAGATTGCAATAATCCTCTCCACGGCTTCCTGTATTGTCATCTCCGAGGTGTCCACCAGAACGGCGTCTTCCGCCTGCCTTAAGGGCGAGGTCTCCCGATTCATGTCCCGGTAATCCCGCTCTTCAATATCCGCCCGGATCTTTTCCGGGTCGCAGCTTTCCCCCTTTGCCGACAGCTCGTCATAACGGCGCTTTGCCCGCACACTGCTGCTGGCAGTCAGATAAATTTTGGTCTGTGCATCCGGCAGCACGCAGGTGCCAATATCCCGCCCGTCCATAATACAGTCTTTTTCCGCCGCCAGCCTGCGCTGCAGCTCTACCAGCTTCTTCCGTACCTCCGGTATGGGACTGATGACGGATGCGGTGCTGCCCACCTCTTCGGTACGCAGACAGGCGTTCACATTTTCCCCGTTTAAGTACACCACCTGCACGCCGTCTTCGTAACGTATGGTAACATCTGCGTTCTTACACTGCTCCACAATTTTTCCCTGATCCTGCAGATCAGTTTTCTGTCTTAAAAGGTACAACGCTATGGCACGGTACATTGCCCCTGTGTCCACATATATCAGATTCATCCTTTCCGCCACCGCTCTGGCGATGGTACTCTTTCCCGCGCCTGCGGGTCCGTCAATCGCAATATTATATGCCATCTTTCCTCTCCTTCCGCCGCGCAAGCGGCATCTGCATCTGCGGGAACTTTGGGACGCGCAGCGTCACAAATTCCGAGATTGAAAATTTCAATTTTCAATCTTCCTCCCCTTCCGAAGCATCCTGTGCAGCCCTTCTTCAAACCGCAGCGTTCTCTCCCGCCAAATATCCTGTAGACCAGGCAATCTGCAAATTAAAGCCCCCGGTTAAAGCGTCCAGATCCAGCACCTCGCCTGCAAAATAAAGCCCCTTTACCTTCTTTGATTCCATGGTGGACGGATTTACCTCCGCCACGGCCACACCACCCCTGGTAATAATTGCCTCATCAAATCCCCCGGTCCCTGTCACCGTCAGCGGAAGCCTCTTGATCAGACCTGCAAATGCCCGGCGCTCCTTAGCAGTAACCTCATGAATCGTTTTTTCGGGATCAATGCCGGAAAGAGCTACCATAACCGGTATCAGCTTTGCAGGAAACAGCTTCCCCAAAGCGTTTTTAAAGCGTTTGTTTTTATTCTCTTCAAAATCCCGAAGCAGCCTTTTATCCAGCTGCTGCTCATCCAGCGCCGGCTTCAGATCAAGAAGCAGCGTTCCGCCGCCCTCCCTGTAAAAGCTGCTGGCCGTCAGCACCAGCGGCCCGCTGACCCCGAAATGAGTAAACAACATCTCGCCGAAGCCCTCGTAAACCTTCCGTCCGCCGCACAGCAGTCTTAAGGCTACATTCCGCAGAGAAAGCCCCATCAGCTGCCGGCACCAGGCTTCCTCCACCAGAAGAGGGACCAGCGCCGGCTTTAACTCCGACACCTTATGCCCCGCCGCCCTGGCAAAACGGTATCCATCGCCAGTGGAGCCGGTGGCGGGATAGGACATGCCGCCGGTACAAATAATTCCTCTGTCTCCGTGTATCACGCGGCCGTCCGAAAGTCGAACTCCCATAAATGTCATTTCCTGTGAAGCCTTTAAAATATCAGCTGCTTTTGTATTCAGCAGCACTTCCACACCGCACTTTTTCAGCTCCCGCTGCAACGCCCCTATTACATCCGACGAGTGGTCGGATACCGGAAAAACTCTGTCTCCCCGTTCGGTTTTTAATTTACAGCCCGCGTGTTCCAGGAATTTCATAACAGCCGTATTGTCAAATCCATAAAAAGCACTGTATAAAAATTTGGGGTTTGTACAGACATTTGCAAACAAAGTATCCATGTCCCCGGCATTGGTAACATTACAGCGCCCTTTTCCCGTAATAAACAGCTTTTTGCCCAGTTTTTCGTTTTTTTCAATCAGGCAGACGCTGCTCCCTGCCCTGGCCGCCGCCACCGCCGCCATCATTCCCGCGGGGCCGCCTCCTATGACGATTACCCTGCCCATACTGTTACCCCTATCCCGCTTTCGTCTGTCACCATGCAAAACGGCCGACCGTTTCCTCGAAGCCTCACTCGCCGTCCTCCCTGCGGAGGGAATAATTCAGCATTGGCTCGTCGTCAATAAAATTAATCTCATCATTTAAGTAAACCTGATAATTATTCCATGTTTCTTCCAGCATCTCCAGATTTCGTTTCACCTCCTGGGGACACTTCAGACACAGCGCCACCACCAGCGCATTGATCACACTTAAAGGCGCCACCAGGGAATCCACGATGGAAACCATATCACTCCGTGCCAGCAGATTACAGGAGGAATACAGGCTCATGGGCGAATGGGTGGAATCAGTTATGGCAATCACCTTTGCATTCCTGTCACTGGCAAACTCCATGGCCTTTAAGGTACGCATGGAATACCTGGGAAAGCTGATGCCGATAAAGCAGTCCTTTTCATTGATTCTGATCATCTGCTCAAAGGTCTCGCTGACGCTGGTGGTCTTTAACAGCACCACCCCGCCTCTGATCATGTTGAGGTAAAAATGAAGGAATTCCGCCAAGGGCTCATTGCTGCGCAATCCCATAATATAAATGGTCTCCGCCTCTAAAATCGTATTCACCGACAGCTCAAATGCCGTGGGATCCAGGTTGTCAATGGTATGCTGAAGCTTTTCAATATCAGCCGTTATTACAGATGTAAGCACTTCTGACTGTGAACTTCTGCCGTACTTTGCATCCATCTTCTGCACACTGCTCAGCTTTCCCTTAACGCATTCCTCCAGGGCCCGCTGAAACTCCGGATAGCCATCATAGCCGATACCGGAGGCAAAGCGCACTACCGTAGACTCACTGATCCCCAAAAGCTCCCCAAGCCTTGCGGCAGTCATAAACACCGCCTGGTCATAATGCTCCATAATATATGTGGCAATGGCCTTATGGCTCTTGCTCATTTTATGATATTTGTCCGATATTCTGCCCAGGACATCATACTCTTTACCCACATCCGCCTCCGTTCAACTTCCCTGCTTCTCCGCCGGGGACCTGCCGATCTCAAATCAATTACACCTGCTTCCTGTTTTGCCTTTTACTGCCGCCGGGTTTCTGCCATAAATGCCCCGCAGGAGCGTTCCAGCAGTTCAAGTGTCTCCATATCCGACAGATCATAGTCCCCCGTCAGAGACATACAGGCCGCACCATGTATAAAAATCCACATGCGCATGAACAGAGCGCCCGGATCAGAACAGCCTGCCGCCTTTGCAAGATTTATCTCATATACCACATTTCCTTCTCCGCCGTTTAAAATCTCATACATACTTTTCCGGCCGGGTGTGCTGTTTACAAATAACAGCTCAAACAAATGCTTTTCTTCTCTTGCAAACGCTATGTATGCCATACCCAGGTTGGAAAAGGGCGCCTTTCCCATCCGTGGGTACAGGCTGTAATAATCCTGAAAAAAACGGGCGGCTTTTTGATAAACCGCATCCCACAGCTCATCCATATTCTTATAAACTCTGAAGATGGGCTGGGTAGAACAACCCGCCTTTGCCGCCACCTTTCTGGCCGTCACATTTGAAAAGCCCTCTTCCCTGGTCATTGCAAATGCAGTGTCCAAAATCATCTGTAATGTTATTGTTTCCTTGCGTGCCATCGCACTCCCCCCAATCCGCCAAACCTGCCGGCAAAGCTTGTCCCCTCTTCTGCAAAATCAGTGTAACATATGTTATGTTACCGGAATATCTTCCTTATGTCAAGCCCCTCATATGGGAAAAAGGTAACCGCGTGACAGTTCAGACACCCCGCAATCAAGTAACAGGCGACAGCCGGCCATTGTTCTCAATGAGGACTGTGCAAGACGTCGGTACTTAGCAAGCGTACTGTGCTTGCTTATGTACCGCTACGTCGCGCCTCAAGCGCAAGCGTGTCCGAATGAGAATAATGGCCGGCTGGCACCGTCTGGTTGTGGGGCTGAACTGTTACAGGGGCATTCCCTCAGGAACACCCCTGCCCTTTGCTTTCCAGGAATCCGTTTCCATTCCTTACTCATCCAACACCGTGGAAAAATATTGTATCGAGGTCACCGTATCATTTTCAACCAAAATAGAAAGCTTCATACCGTCTTTCGTATAAACCAGCATACTGCCCTGTTCCGTATAATCCGTTCCGTATACTCTGGTCACATCGTCTCTGGTACTGCCGATATAAATATTTTCCTGAGTGGATACGGCATCATCCGTCAGCCGGATCACCGATACAAGGTCCTTGTCCCCCTGAGGATAGGTTTCAATTACAAAGCTGCCATAGGTATAAATTTTATCCAGGCCTTCAAAAGCACAGCTGGCCGCCTCATAATAATCTGCCGGCTCACCCAGCGCTTCCAGCACGGGAGCCATATTCCCATCCACCGAAACCGTCACCCCGTTGTAAACAAATACATAACCCTTAGACTGCGCCTCTGAACTGCCTCCCGCCTGATTTCCAGCATTGCTGCCCGTTCCCTGAGCGGTACTTCCCTGATTATCCTTCACTTCTCCGCTGATGGTATTCTCGCTGTTGCCGCAGCCTGCCAGCAAAATCATACCTGTTGCCAATAAAATACTGATAAATTTTTTCATAAGTATCCTCCTGTTATTTTATTCCATATTGAATATACTGCTGTCGCTTCTCTTCTTCATACGCCGCAAGCTTTTGCTGCCATCGCCGCTCCAGCTCTGCCTCGCTCCGCCGATCCGTCACCGCTGTTTCCTCCGCCAGAAGCCTTCCAAAATAAGTGCTCAGCTTTTCCGCTCCCGACAGATTCAGATGCAGCCCGGCATCATAGGTATCCGTCTGAAAATCCAGTCCAATCTCGTCTATACATTCCAGGAAATTATAATAAAGCAGTCCGTGAGCCTCTGCGTACTCTTCCATCTGTACCTCCCACTGGTCATACCAGTGCGGATAAAGACTGGGCGCCTTGATCAAAATCAACTGAATTCCCTTTTCCTCACAGAGCTTTACCATCTTGTCAAGATACAAATATGCGTTTTTGCCAAATTGGTAATCTCCCAAAGGCCGTGGCTCAGGAATGTTCTCCGCCGCCTTTGCATCCACCCTCATATAATAACCGTTATGAGAAACCTTAGGCGTCTCAAACATATTTTTCAAATCCGCCTCATTCAGCTCGCTCCACCTGGAATGGTATCTGAGAATGGGAAAAAGATAATCCTCAAACTTTTCCTTTGACGTCATGGAGGCATATATAGATTTCACCTTGGACAGGGACCACTTCATACCCTCCAGCGTCATCCGGTTGTAGGCTTCCTTTTGCGGCTCGTCATACTGCATGGACAGCACATTGAACACCACCACCTTCGGCGTTTCGTACCGCAGGGTATCCTCCAGCAGATAATAAGACTGCCAGATCAGCTGTTGGGCGCTTCCCCGGATATAGCTGTTGATTCCGTATTCCTCCCACAGCACTGCAGGAGAAAAATTTTCATATACCTCGCAGTCCCCGATGAAGATCACGTCATGGTCTTTTTCCTCTCCGTAATATTCCGCGATCAGCGCTCCTTCGATTATACCGTCTGTATACTTTGGTGTCAACAATCTTTGCAGCAGCGCCAGACTGCCTGCAATAATAACAACCGTGGCTATGGTCCTGCAAATTTTTTTCCCTTTCATTCCTGCACCCTCTTCAAGCTCTAAAACTGGTTATAAATGAACTGGCTGGAATCATAGCCCACACCGTAAGCTCCCGTCAACAGCACCGTCAGAAACAATCCGTACCAGAGTGCAAATCGCCCCCAATAAGGCAGGCGCCCAATTTTCTCCCTCACACTCCCTTTCCGCTGTATCAGACTTACCGTGATCAAAAGCATCAGCCCGATCAGCAGAACAAAGTAGTCCACGGCAGACAAGCCAATCTTCAGCAGCGCGCCATTCCACAAAATATTCCAGTTTCCCTCGCTGAACATGCTGCCAAACATCCGAAACGTCAACGGCACGTCCCTGTAACAGTCAAACATGCGCAGGCAGCTCATCAGCAAAACCGTGCGCACCACCTGAAACAGCCGAAAAGCAAATTTTCCCCGGACAGGAAATGTATCATGAAATTTTTGATACAAGGGCTCCAACTCCTGAGACACCATAATGACCAGCCAGTTTCCCAGTCCCCAGACGATAAAATTCCAGCTGGCTCCGTGCCAGATTCCTGTGGCAAACCAGACCACAAAGGAAGAAAGATATACCGGCACTCTTTTGCCCACCACCTCCCCCAAATGATTTCTGGAAAACTTAGAAAGCTTCAGCATCGGCTTGCACACGGATATGGGATAAAAAATGTAATCCGTAAACCAGGAGCCCATGGTAATATGCCAGCGGTTCCAGTATTCTTTAATATTCTTGGAAAAATAGGGCCTGTTAAAATTCTCCGTCACCTTGATGCCAAGGGTCTGGGCAATACCGATGGTAATGTCAATTCCGCCGGTAAAATCCGCATAAAGCTCCAACGCATAAAACAGCATGCCCACAAATACATAAGCCCCCCGGTAAGCGTCCGCATCATGGATCAGGGTATTCACTCCTGCCACAATCCGATCCGCTATTACCAGCTTCTTAAAAAATCCCCAAAGAATCCTCTGCAGCCCCAAAGCCACCGTCTGTTTATCAAAGGGATGCTCTTCAAAAAGCGTCTTCTTCAGATCGCCGAATCTGCTGATAGGTCCCTGGATCAGCTGGGGAAAGAAGGATACAAAGAGCGCAAAACGAAAGGGATTTTTCTCCGCCTCAACAGTCCCCCGGTATACGTCAATGATATACCCCATACTCTGAAAGGTATAAAAGGAAATTCCCAGCGGTACGATAATATTCAGAAAATCAAAGGGCCTTCCGCTTCCGACAGCCTTCAACAGCCCGTTGAGATTGGCAATCACAAAATTCGTATACTTAACTACCGCCAAAATACCCAGATTGAAAAGCAGACAGCATAATGTCCAAATCCATGTTCTGTGCTTTATTTTTGCCTTTATGCTCTTCTTCTCTTCCTTGCTTAAGCCTTCCTTATGCTCCTTCAGCCAGATGTCTCTCTTATCCCGTTCTGCCTCTATCCTGCGCCCTGCAAACCAGGTGGTAAGGATTGTCACCAAAATGTAGACACAATACACCGGTCCCGCATAAAAATAAAACACAAAACCGGCCGCCAGCAGAAGCTTCCACTGCCACCTGCCCGGAAGAAGGTAATAGAGCAGAAACAGGATCAGAAGGAATTCCAGAAATTCATAGGATGTAAACAGCATCTTAATCCTCATCCTCCAGCCGCTCGATCAAGGCATATAGCGCTTTCGCTGAATTGAAATATTCCGGCAGAATATATTCTGCGGAAATTACCACATCAAACTGCTCCGCGATCTCGGAAATCACGGAGATAATATCAAAAGAATCCAGAATCTTATCATCCACAAGATGCTCTTCCTTTTCAAAATCCACATCCGGGTGGAGATCCTTCAAAATACTCAACAGCTCTTCCATCGTCTTTACCTCTTTTCTTTTCGGGAAGTTTCCCCGGAAGCTTCCCGGAAAATTTTCCGTGTACTCTCCTGATGATACTTCGTCAGTGTCACTCTGTCAATCTTTCCGTTGGCGGTTAAGGGCATTCGCTCCAGCTTCCTGACATGGTTAGGGATCATATACCTGGGAAGCTTTTCTTTTAAAAGAGCCACCAGCTCTTTTTCTTCCATCTCCCCTACATAGTATAACACAATTTTTCCTTTCGCCAAGTCATAAATGCAGCCGGAGCTTTTCATTCCCTCCAGCATATTTACATTGACTTCTATTTCGCCAAGCTCAATCCGGTGTCCCATATGCTTAATCTGATAATCCTTTCGGGACACAAAAACCAGCTCTCCCGCTTCGTTTAATTTTCCAAGATCCCCTGTGCGGTAAATCAGCTCCGGATATGCCGTATTCAGCGGATTCTGTACAAATACTTCGCTGGTCTTTTCGAAATTATTATAATATCCAAGGGTAAGCGACGTGCCCCTGATACAGATTTCCCCGGTCTCCCCTCTGCCTGCCGGCGTATTGTCCTCCTTCAGCAGCAGGATCTCCGTGTTGGCAAAGGGCCTCCCAATGGGTATGGCCTCGTCCAGCTCAAAATCCCGCTCCACCTTATAATAACAGCACATGCCCGTGCCCTCCGTAGGGCCGTACAAATTGGTAAATTTTGCCTGTGGCAGCGCTTCCCGCCAGCGCTTAAACTGCTTGATAGGGAAAACCTCGCTGCCAAAAGCCACCGTATGCAGATATTCGGGCACCACCGTTTTAAAGGTGTCGAAGGCTGAAATAAAGGTCAGCGCGGACACCACCCAGCAGACGGTATTAATCCGATAGGTATTTAAATATTCCACCAGCTTAAGCGGCATCATGAAAAGCTCTCTGGGAATCAGATAAGTAGTAGCCCCGTACTTTATAGTGGGATACAGCTCCTTTAAGCAGGCATCAAAGTACAGTGGCGTCTGATTGCCAAATACGGTATTTTCATTAAATTCCAACACCTCAGACAAATGCTCGATATAATCCAGCACCGAACGATGACATGCCGCCACCCCCTTGGGCACTCCGGTAGAGCCCGAAGTAAATACCACGTAAATAGGATCGGTGTCAATGGCTCTGTCGTGAATTTCCTGCAATGCTTTACTGTCGATCTCCGTATTGCAGATTTCATCATACAACACAATCTCCATCCGTCCGGAAAAGCTCTCCGCAATCCCGGCCGTCTGGCGGTCACAGAGAATCACCTCAGGCTGCAGATTCGATAAGATCAAATCAATACGTACACGGGGCATTTCCTCGTCTATAGGTACATAAAAGCAGCCCCCTCTGATCACGCCAAAAAATGCGGCAACCTCCTTCGGGTGCTTGTTCATAAATACCACCACTGGCTTCCTGTAAATTCCGCTCTTATGAAGCCATGTCCCGACAGCCCTGCTTTCCCTGTCCACCTGTAAAAAAGTCATACCCTCTGTACCGTTGGAAAACGCTATTTTTTCCGGTACCTTTAAAACCGTTTCGTCCAAATAATCCAAAACATTATTCTGCATTTCTTCATGCCTCTCCATGATCCGGATCTTTCCGGATTTTATTTCGTAATCAGTTCCCGATACCGCATATCAAATCTGCCGCACTCCTGCACTGCGCACCCTGCCAGAACCTCCAGCACGTCCAAAAAGCCTGCCGGAAGGGAATAATCCCTCTTTAACAAGGACAGCTCCGTACAGCCCAGCAGATTCACCTGGGCCCCTGCATGAAACAGTTCCTCTCCCACCTGAGTAAACTGGTCAAGATTTCCCTTTTCACCGGATTTTATCTGGCGGTAAATCAAATCCATGACCATCCGTTGTGATTTTTCCCCCGGATTTACGGTAGTTATTCCATATTGACTCAATACATTTTCAAACAGCCTGCTTTTTACCGTTCCGTCCGTGGCAAGGATTCCGACCCTTTCAATTCCCTCATCCTGCAAATACTTTCCGGTTTCCTTCACCGCGTGTACCACCTTTAAACCAGTCCCCTGCTCCAGCTCATCATGAAAATAATGCGCCGTGATACACGGAATTGCCAGCAGCTCCGCCCCCATGCTCTTTAGTTCCTGCCCGATCTTTATCATCTCCGGGGCAGGATTTTCCAGGCTTAATCCCAGTATATAACGGGTACGGTCAGGAATGGAGGGCTTGCTGTGCATCAATATCTCCATATGCTCCTGATCCTTTTCCGCCAGGCTCATCTGCGTCAACAGATACAAAAAATAAGTAGTAGCCATAGGTCCAAGCCCGCCGATAATTCCCAGTTTTTTCATTTACTTACCTCTTATGTGCCTTTCCCCGACTCAATCATAACAATGCCCTTGCGTATACCTTTGTAAAGAACGCTGCCCTTGCGTTCTTTATAGCGGAACTTAGATTTCCTTGGGCTGTATACAAACTGTATGCAGCCTTAGAAAATGTTTTCGTCATGCTATGGTACCTCCGGATACAGCTCATGGTCATAATTATGGGAATTTCCATGCTTTGCTGAATACTCCATCAGCTGCTCATCCGTCCAGTAAAAAATGACCGGATGATCCTTTCTGGGCGTTGTATCCAGGTGATGCCAGCCCTCTCCTATATCCACCAGATTCCAATAGTGCATCGTCTTTGCCGGAATCTTTTCAATATCCATATTGGTAATACCTGCCCGGTCCAGCAGTACCTTGGTGGTACAGGCATAGACATAACAGTCTCCCTGCTTCTGTACAAAGCCTTCATAAGCGGCCTTCACCCAGTCTCCCTTATCGGAATGGCTGATATAACCTACATTTGTCTTCACATAATTATATATGGCCTGAAGCTTATCATATTGGCTCATCCCTTCCGTAAAAATGGATGCCAGCACATCGTCCGCATAACGGTAAACCTCGTTCACGTCATAGGTCATTGCCATTACCGTAACGTTTACAGTTACGGACGCTGTATTTCCCGCATGGTCCACTGCGGAATAGGTCACCGGATATACCCCTGCCTCTTCCAGATTTACCTGACTGTTATCCACATTCAGCGCCAGTTCCTCTCCGCTGTTATCCGTAACCGTCACATTCTTTTTATAGGCAATGGATGTCCCCATAACATAAGTTATATCCCTGGCTCCCGTGATCACGGGCGGCTCCTTGTCCTCTGTCAGCGTAAGCAGAGCCGAAGCCCTGGCCGCGTTACCGCTTCCATCCGTAAATATCAGACTGACCTCCTGGCTTCCTGCAAGAGTAAGGTCCGGCTCTACGGCAAATGCAGCCGTCACCGGCGTTATGTCCTGAACGGATACGAGAAAATCCTCCGCCGTTACCGGAGTATTCACAAATCCGCTCACATTTCTTACTTCCACCACCGGCGGAACGGTATCTCTGATGTTAAGTATAGAATTATATGCGATTCCGTCCACCTCAATACTCACCGTCTGACGGGAAGGCTGGGAGGTATCAATTCCTGTGGTCAGAAGCTTTTTCTCCTGCCCTGCCAGCGTAAAGTCCTCCGCAACAGGCGGGGCAGTCCCCACCTCCCATTCCAGCTCGGCCAGAACAGGATTAATAAACAGCGTTGTTTCCAGACGTGTTATGTTTCCGCCCATATCACTCAGCAGAATCACCACACCCTGTTCCCCCCACTTTCCAAAATCCGGCGCCTCGGCAAAAACTACGGATACGGTAGTGGCATCCTGTATATCCGACACAAAATCATCCGGCCGACAGATCTGCCCATACCCCAGTTCCACAGGACTTACACTCCCCACCGGGGCAATGGTATCCCTGACGTAGAGCGTACACTCGTGAGAAAACAGACCGCTTTTTACGTTAATCTGATATTCTCCCGGTATATGGGTGTCAAATTTCCGGCTTTCGCCGACGAAAACCGCATCCGGCGTGGGATTCTTAAAGAAATCCTGAGGACTGATCTCCACGCCCGCCTCCACGTAACTCACCTTATAGGTAAGGCTGTCCACGTAAAAACAGCCCCCCACAAGCAGCCCGGAAAGCAGCAAAATAAAGGTCAGCAAAAGGGAAACCTTTCTTTTTCCTCTCCTGCCGCCCCGGCGTCTGCTATATTGTCCGCCGTTTGGCGGCCGCCGTCCGGCTCTTATAAACTCTTCATCTCTCATCTGTGCTCTTGCCTTCAAACATGCCGCCTCCGGCGGCAGTGCCGACTCTGATCCGCGAAACCGGATCTTTTTGCCTTTTACACATCTTTGTCATTTTAACCCTGCACCGGAAAAATTGTCAATAGTAAGGATACCACGAAAATGTGTCTGTTTTGTATCATAGGCGTATCGGCGGACGCAGACAGTCAGAAATTCTTCTCACACGAATCCCCGCCTGAAAGCCCACAGCCTTCAAGCGGGGATTTTTATTGCTCATAGAAATCCTTACGAACTATACCGGATATGCACCGTTTGCAGTATCCGCCTGGGTCATATCCACCTTCTCCTGCTGAGCCTGCCGATACTTGAAAAAGTCCATGGCAACCTGAGGGAATAAAGCATAGGACAAAACATCCTCATCCTGCTGCTTCCACTCCTTCATCTCGTTTTCCAGCTTATCCATCTCATTGCTCAGCGTATCCGCAAAGCGCCCTGTCAACCTGGTCTCGCCGGGGATAACCTTATCAATGACCTCCTGACTCATGGGCTTGACGGTCTGACCGTACTCGCCGCGAAGCACTGCCTTGGTCTCCTTGGTAGCCATCTTATATCTCTCGCCCATCAGCACGTTGAACACTGCCTGGGTGCCCACAATCTGGGAAGAAGGCGTCACCAGAGGCGGCTCGCCCAGATCCTTGCGGACCTGAGGAATCTCCTTCAGCACCTCATAATACTTGTCTTCCGCGTTCTGCTCCTTCAACTGGCTCACCATGTTGGAAAGCATACCGCCGGGCACCTGATAAAGCAGGGTCTTAATATCAACCCCCATCACCTTGGGATTCAGCAGGCCGTTCTTTAAGCACTCATCTCTGAAGGGACGGAAGTAATCCGCGATCTCCGCCAGCAGATTCTGATCAAAGCCTGTGTCATAAGGCGTGCCCCGGAAGGTCTCCACCATCACCTCGGTTGCCGGCTGAGAAGTGCCCATAGCCAGCGGGCTCATAGCGGTGTCGATCACATCCACGCCGGCTTCCACAGCCTTCAGGTAAGTCATGCCCGCCACACCGGAGGTATAATGGGTATGCAGCTGGATGGGAAGCTTTGTATTCTCCTTCATGGCCGCAATCAGCTCGCTTGCCCTGTAGGGAACCAGCAAGCCTGCCATATCCTTGATACAGATGGAATCCGCTCCCATCTCTTCGATCTTCTTTGCCATATCTGCCCAGTATTCCAGGGTATAGGCATCTCCCAGGGTATAAGACAATGCCACCTGTGCATGACCTCTGCCTTCCTGCTGCTTCATCCTGTTAGTAGCATTCACTGCCTCCTGCAGGTTAGGCAGATAGTTCAGGCAGTCAAAAATACGGATAATATCAATACCGTTTGCAATGGACTTCTGCACAAATGCGTCCACAACATCATCGGCATAAGGTCTGTAACCAAGAATATTCTGTCCGCGGAACAGCATCTGCAGCTTGGTATTTTTAAAGCCGTCACGCAGCTTACGCAGTCTGTCCCAAGGGTCTTCCTTCAGGAACCGTAAGGAAGCGTCAAAGGTTGCGCCGCCCCAGCATTCTACAGAATGGTATCCCACCTGATCCATTTTCTCCACAATGGGAAGCATAAACTCGGTAGGCATTCTGGTAGCAATCAGAGACTGGTGTGCATCACGCAATATGGTTTCCGTAATCTTAATCGGTTTTTTTGTGATTTCTGACATTGCGAATTTCCTCCATATAATTTTTTTGTGCATTGCTGGATTATTTCGGGCTTATTGCTTAAAAGACCCCGAAGATAGCCATAAAGGTACCTGCGGCCACTGCAGTTCCGATAACGCCTGCCACGTTGGGTCCCATAGCGTGCATCAGCAGGAAGTTGGTGGGATCTGCTTCCGCACCCACCTTCTGGGACACTCTGGCTGCCATGGGAACGGCAGATACGCCAGCGGAACCAATTAGCGGATTCACCTTGCCGTGAGTAACCTTGCACATCAGCTTGCCGAAAAGGACACCGGCAATGGTGCCGAAGATAAATGCAATCAGGCCAAGACCTACGATCTTTAACGTATCCCAGTTCAGGAATGCCTCTGCGCTTGTGGTTGCGCCCACGGATGTTCCCAGCAAAATAACCACAATATACATCATGGCATTGGAAGCCGTCTCTGTCAGCTGTCTTACCACACCGGATTCCCTGAACAGATTACCCAGCATCAGCATACCCACAAGGGGAGCCGTGGTAGGAAGGATCAGGCATACCACAATGGTAACGATAATCGGGAACAGAATCTTCTCCAGCTTAGACACCGGGCGAAGCTGTCCCATCTTGATGGATCTTTCCGCCTTCGTGGTAAAAAGCTTCATGAATGGCGGCTGGATCACGGGCACCAGTGACATATATGAATATGCCGCCACCGCAATCGGGCCCATAATTGCTGTCTGCCCCAGTTTGCTTGCCAAAAAGATGGAGGTAGGACCGTCGGCGCCGCCGATAATAGAAATGGCAGCTGCGGCCATATCATTGAAGCCCAGCGCAATCGCCCCAAAGTAAGCGGCAAAGATGCCGAACTGTGCCGCTGCTCCCAGCAAAAAGCTCTTGGGATTGGCAATCAGCGGGCCAAAGTCCGTCATGGCGCCCACACCCATGAAAATCAGGGAAGGCAGAATCGCCCACTCATCTAATTTGTAGAAATAATACAGCAACCCGCCCACGCCGTTTGAAGCGTCCTCCGCGTGAAGCATGATGTCAGGATAAATATTTACCAACAGCATACCGAACGCGATGGGCACCAAGAGCAGCGGCTCAAATTCGTGGCGGATAGCCAGATAAAGGAAAAAGCATGCAACCGCAATCATCAGGTAATTTCCCCAGGTCAGATTGAAAAAAGCCGTCTGATGAAGCAGGTTGTTCAGCGTAGAACCTATATATTCCATTTGTTGACCTCCTGTTGTCGTTGTCTATGGTGGAAGTGATTCCTATGCGCCATGAGCCTTAGTTCATGGTAGCCAGAACCGCTCCTGCCTCTACCGCATCGCCGACAGCGACATCAATACTTGCAACCGTTCCGTCCTGAGGCGCAACCACGGGAATTTCCATCTTCATGGCCTCGATGACAACCACCGGATCTCCGGCCTTCACTGCGTCTCCGGGCTTCTTCTCCAGCTTAAATACCTTTCCTGCCGCACCTGCCTCGATCTTCACACTGCCTGCGCCGCCTGCCGCCTTGGGTGCAGCCGTCGGAGCCGCCTTCGGAGCCGCCGGAGCCTTAGCCGCCACAGGAGCGCCTGTGGACGCGCCCTCTTCCACCGTCACATCATATACATTTCCGTTCACCGTAATGGTATAATTCTTCATTTTATTTTCCTCCAAAATTATAATTGTCTTTCACTGTCTGCCAGTTCCTCCCTGGCAATTATTTACCGTCTTCTGATGGAGCGTACCACAAATCCGTCCGTGGAAGCGGCTCCTTCGCTTGCCGCGATGGCTGCCGCGATCACGGCTGCCAGCTCCAGATCATCAGATTCGTCCTCTGACGCCGCTTCCTCGATCTGCGCCGCACCGCCAGTGCTTCCGCCGTCCTGCTTTTCAGCCTGCGCTGCTTTCTTCTTTGCCGCCGCATCCTGCGCTTTATTGATAAAGCGGAAGCAGGAAATAATAAAGGAAATCAGAATCAGTACGATAAATACCGTTCCCATACCGATTAAGGTGTTCAGTGCCGCTTTCCCCATCAGCTGTCCCATGGATGCGGTGGGATTCAAGGCTGCCGATTCCAGACGCATGAACAGATCGTTGGAAAATATGATCTCCGCCACCGCATTCTGCTTTTCCCCGGTAATCGGAACTTCTACGATAATCTGTTTCCCGTCGATCTTAATCTTTGCTTCCCCTGCGTCGGTAATGCTCCCGATTGTCTCCAGTGCGGAAGTAAAGGACTGTACGCCGGTTGCAACCGCATTCCCGTTCACCATCACCCCGAAATACTGCTCACACAGATATTCGATCTCTTCGTTGGTCTCCAATTCCTCAACCACAAAAGGATTTCCCTGACAGAGGTAGTCAGCAAAAAGGGATACGACCACCGTTGCCGCATTTCCGGCGCTGTCTACTCTGCTCTGCTCATAAGGCGTCAGTTCTTCTCCGCTTCCGCAGGCAGTCAGTCCGAAAATACAGGCGATCATACAAACATAAGCCAATAGTTTCTTTTTCATCTTACTCTAATCACCTCTCTATACTGTTCCGTGCTTTTTAGCGGGACGGTCCTCTCTTTTGGTAAAGAGCATTTCAAAGGCGCCGATTACATGCTTTCTGGTTTCAGCCGCATCCACGATTCTGTCCACATAGCCTCTCCTGGCCGCGCTTACTGCAGAAAGCTGCAAAGCATCATATGCGGCTGCCTTCTCGTTAATCACATCTGCGCCCTGGCCGTCGTACATAATTTTTGCCGCCAGCCGGCCTTCCATGGCGCCGATCTTTGAATCCGGCCATGCAAAGGTTATATCTGCTCCGACAGCCTTGGAATTCATGACAACAGCCGCCGTTCCCAGCGCCTCTCCGATCACTACGTTTACCTTGGGCACCGTGGCATTGGCAAAAGCATAGGTAAGCTTTGCTGCTGCCTTTGCAATACCCTTTTCAGAACACATGGTAGCCTGATAGCCCTTCACGTTGGTCAGTGTCAGCACCGGAATGTCAAAAGCATCACAGAAGCTTACAAAATCCGCTGCCTTCTCACAGCCCTGTTTGGAAAGAACGGCGTCCAGCTTCTCCACGACCTTTCCTTCGGCGTCACACACCTCGCTGCGGTTGGCAACAGCGCCTACGGTCACGCCGTCCAGCTTTAAGAAGCCAACCACCATGTCCTTTGCGTAATTTGCCTTTATCTCAAAGAAATCATTGTTGTCCGCCAAAATAGAAAGCGCAATGGAGGTATCGCCCACACATGCTGCCAGATCCGTACACAAACGATTCAAATCGTCCGTACACTCTACTATATCACTGCCCTCTTCATTGTTTGAAGGCAAAAAGCCCACCAAATCACGGATTTTTGTCATCACGGACGCTTCATCCGCCACCACATCTACAATGCCGCTCTCTTCGGATTGGAAAGCAGCAGAAGAAGAATCGCACTTTGTAACCACATTGCCGTCCAAAGCGTTAGGCGCATTGACAAAAAGCTTTGCGTTCTTCTCTTCCATAAAGGTAAAATCCGTTAATGTGGGGAACAGAGCAAGTCCGCCGCCACAGCTGCCTAAAACCGCTGTGATCTGAGGAACGACGCCGGAGCATAAAGCCTGCTTTCTGTAAATCTCGCCGAAAGCATTCAGCGCATCCGTTGCCTCCTGCAGCCTCAGTCCTGCGGAATCAATCAGACCGATGACAGGAGACCCTGTCTTCATGGCCAGATCATAAAGATTGGTGATTTTTTTTGCGTGCATCTCGCCCACCGTACCGTTCATCACGGACGCATCCTGACTGTACACATACACAGGCTTTCCACCTATTACTCCATAGCCGGTCACACAACCGTCCGAAGGAGTTTCGCCCGGTTTCATATTGAAATCCGTGGCTCTTGCAGTTACAAGTCCGCCGATCTCAACGAAACTGTTGTCATCGAGCAAAGCTGTTATTCTTTGACTCGCTTTTGATGTACTACTCATGCTTTCAGCCCTCCGTTTATATAAATAAATGCAGAACATTCTTAACCGGGAAACAAGTTTCCCCCGATTATCCATCAGTATACCACAAAAAATGCAATCCGCAAAGCACGAATTGCATTTTCTGAAAATTTTCTTAAAATTTGTGCTTAAAACATAAACCGCCCCAGCACCTGCCTTAAACACCATTCAAAGCATATTTCCTCCACAGCATCCACGGTTACGATCCTCTCCCGCTTATAGACCACACCGTCCACTATGTACCGGATCTCCCCCACCTTTGTTCCGCTCTCCACCGGAGCCGTAAGCGTCTTCTCCCAGCTGTACTCCACTTGAATTTCCTCATCTGCCCGCATAAGCAGTCCCTCAACATCGTGTCTTATCCGCCCGGCGGTTTCCGTGCCTTCCAACTCCGAATTTGTCTCCCCGCCGATGCCGGTCTTCCGCTCTCCGTTCTCCGGATTTACCTCCCCAACAGTGTCAATTTCCTGCTCTCCGTTCTCCGGATTTTCCTCCCCGCCGATGCCGGTCCTCCGCTCTCCGTTCTCCCGTGGAACATCCTCGTCTTCCGCTACCGCAAGCTCCACATAGGCCGTCCCCCCCAGAATATCCGTCTGGCCGTTCAACACCCGGACCGGTTTTAACAGCGTTTCGTCAAAGGCAGTCCCCGCCTCATCAAAGCTCCTGTAAAAATAATTATCCACTCCATACTCCATCAGCTCTCTCGTATCGCTCCATTTCCAGGTCTTGTGATTGGGCCAGCCACAGGCCAGCAGTGCCACTACAAAAGTCCTGCCGTCCCGCTCAAGTGCCCCTACATAACAGTAACCTGCTTTATTGGTAAAACCCGTTTTCCCGCTTAAGGCCCCATCCATCATATTCAAAAATGCGTTGTGATTCACACAGGAAAAGCTGCGGCCGTTAGCATAAAAGCTGTAGTTTGAAGCTCGTGTAATTTTTAGAAAATCCTCTTTCTTTGGCGAATCCAAAACGCAGTAGGCCATGATCCTTGCCAGCTCCGCCGCCGTGGTACAATGCTCCTTTTGTATGACGGTGCCGTCCTGCAGGGTAAACTCCTGGGTGGCGTCCAGCCCGTTTGGCGTGATAAACCAGCTGTCCCTGCACCCCAGCTCCACCGCCTTTTCATTCATCAGACGTGCAAAGGCAGCCACCGCCGCCTGACTTTCTTCCCTGGTATACTCTCCTGCCGGCTTATCCGAAAGCGGAGGCTCCAACAGCCGCTTCCCCACATGCTCTGCCAGCGCCACCGCCGAGTCATTATGAGATTCCAGCATCAGGGAATACAAAAGATCCCCCACCGTATACTGTTCTCCCTTTTGCAGATTCAGCTTCACCTTGGGCATACCCGCCGCATAGGCGGACACCTCCAGCGTTTCCTCTAAGGAAGCATTTTCCAGCACCAGAATACAGGTCAATATCTTGGTGGTGCTGGCCATAGCCATGGGCGTATCCGCCGCTTTTCCGTAAAGCACTCTGCCCGTATCTCCGTCCATAAGCACTGCCGCCGTAGCGTACAGGGACAGATCCGTTTCCGGAAGCAGCTCCGCCGCCGGAGACAAGCCTGATCTCATAAACAACTCGTTTGTTGAGGATGAAGTGTTGTTTGTCGGATATGTCCCCTGCGCCCTCACTCCCGGCTGCACCGCCAAAAAAAGAGCACAAAAAAGGCCCCCTATTATTTTTATCCGCATATTTCCTCTCATTCCGCCGCACATGCGGCATTCTAATCGGATGGATTTCTAATAATATATGAGGCCTTATCCTTAAATATCCAACTGCATTTGTACTTCCGCTTCCGCCTGCTGTTTAAACTCCTCCACCTGCACTGGATTCAGCTCCGGCAGCTCTTCCAGGCTCTTCACGCCGAAGCTGCGCAGAAACTGCTCCGTTGTCCCAAAAAGCAGGGGCCGCCCCGGCGCATTCAGTCTGCCCAATTCCGTGATCAGATCATATTCCAGCAGCTTGTTGATGGCATGGTCACAGCTTACCCCCCTGACCCGTTCGATTTCCGCCCTGGTAATGGGCTGCTTATAGGCAATGATGGACAGCGTTTCCAGCACAGTATCCGTGAGCGTCATCTTCCTGGGAGCCCTGGCAATCTTAATCAGATACTCATACATCTCCGCCTTGGTACAAAGCTGCACGGCATCGTCAAGCCAGACAAGAGCAATCCCTCTGTCCTCCTGCGCATAGCGCTCTTCCATGTTCTTTAATATTTCTCTTGTAACCTTTACGTCTTCTTCTATCACATCGGCCAGGCTTTTCACCTCCACCGAATCTCCCATGGTAAACAGCACTGCCTCCAGCACCGCCTCCGCTTTGGTTTGCTCCATATATCCCTCATTCCGCCCACAAACGGCCTTTGATGTAAGGCATTCCCTTACTGCGTATTGGCTAACTGCGAAGTAATAATAATATCGTCAAAAATATTCTCCTGACGGATGGATATTTTGCCGATCTTCATCAGCTCCAGTATAATCAAAAAAGTAACGATCAGCTCCATTTTGCTGGACTGCTTTTCCAGCAGCCTGCGAAAACTAAAGCTCTTGTGTTCCCTGGCATATGCTTCCACGTAAAGAGCCTTGGCCTCCATATCTACCTCTTCCTTCTCGATGTTGCCATACCGGCTTCGGATGGGGTCGATCTTATCCTCCTGCTTTCTGACTATGAACTTAAACAACTCATGCAGCTTGTTTAAGGTCATATCTCCTATCAGCTCTTCGTAATCTATGGGCTGCCTGTAAGCCGCCACTTCCTCCGGCAGCTTCTGCGCACGATAAAGATTTCTTTCCGCATCCACCTGCCTGTCCCGCAGCTCAAAGGACATAAATTTATACATCTTATACTCCAGCAGCTTTTGCACCAGCTCCGCTCTTGGATCCTCTTCCTCCCCTTCCTCGTTTACCTCCTTGGGCAGAAGCATACGGCACTTAATGTCGATCAGCGTCGCCGCCATTACCAGAAATTCGCTCATCACATTCATGTCTTCTTTTTCCATCTGCCGAATATAATCCAGGTATTGCGCCGTGATCTCCACAATGGGGATGTCATAAATATCTATTTTATTCTTATCAATCAGATGAAGCAGAAGGTCCAGGGGTCCTTCAAATACTTCCAGCTTAACAGGTATCGCCATAGTTCCCTCACAAATTTACTCGCATTTTCCTATTGTAACAGACTTTACTCAAGGATCGCAAGAGGAACGTGCGTTCCTTATTCAAACTCCACCACCCACAGTTCTCCCGGATTAAACAGCCGTACCGGGATGGTGTGCATTCCCAGGCCTCTGCTTAAGAGCATGGTTTTATCCCCCTCTTTAAAGATTCCTCCGTCATATTTGGGAAACAATTTCATATTCGGAGATATAAGCCCTCTGCCCCAAACAGGCACCCTTACCACACCGCCGTGTACATGCCCGGACACCGTCAGATCGGCTCCCCACTGCGCATATTCCGGAAAATACTCCGGATTGTGTGCAAGAAGTATTGTGTAACAGGCTTCATCCGGCATTCCCAGCAGCTGCTCCAAATACCCTTTTTCCATCTTCTGCTTTTTATAACGCTTGTAATATTTTTTTGCAATCTCTGCACCATACACGGTAATGCCGTACTCCTTCAGCTTCGCATGGCTGTTGACCATCGGACAAATTCCCATTTCCTTCAAAGCCTGTCCGTATTCCCCGGCCATGTTTCCATATGTCTGGGGATACAGCTTCAAACGGCATTCATGATTTCCGTTGCCGTAATATACAGGGAATTCTCCTGCCAGCTCCCGCAGCAGGCAAATAGCAGGCTCCATACTTTTTCCCGGCTTTGCCGTCAAAATATCACCTGCTATTAATATTATGTCCGGTTTTTTTTCGCGAATGGCTGCCAAAAGGCTTTCATTATTTTTACCATAACGCTTGTTATGAAGGTCAGCAAGGACCACTGCCCTCAACGGCTTTTTAATACGCCGGTCGCATATTACAAGCTTACGCACCACAAAACGATTACTGTCATACAGGATCACCCACATGAGCAGAATACAGATGATTCCCAAAAGGGTGATCATAACATCCGTCATTGTATTCCTCCGTCATCATAAAGTTCTTTTGCAGATATTATATCATACTTTTTTCTGTCATAAAAGGAAGAATCCGCATACTTTCTTTACATAATCCAAAAAACCGGCCTTTTCTACAGTAGCTCCATACAGGATGGGAACGCTTCCGATCTCGGCGCCGTTCAGATAATACCTTACTCTGCCGGCCTCGCTGCCCTCTGCTGCAGGAGCCTTGGCTGATTCAGGAAGCTCCGTGACCCGCTCCACCGTCTCCAGATTACTGCCCTGTATATCCAGGTAACGGAATTCCCCTTCATAGATCAGGGGCACGGTCTCTTCCACGCCGCCCT
The DNA here is from genome assembly GCA_910586485.1 of uncultured Acetatifactor sp. Taxonomy (GTDB): domain Bacteria; phylum Bacillota; class Clostridia; order Lachnospirales; family Lachnospiraceae; genus Acetatifactor. The sequence goes on along the minus strand of CAJUIA010000003.1, from coordinate 11,522 downwards.
CCACCTTCAACGGCTCCAGTGTATCCTTATTTTCGTCTATGTAAATATTGCATACCCCGAAACCATAAGTCATGAGCGTCTGTACGTCTGCATTTCTAATCTTGGAATCCGGAGCCCCCATAACAACTGCTATCAAATCAATGCCTTCCTTACTGGCAGTAGCGGAAATACAATATTTTGCTCTGCTGGTAAATCCGGTTTTAAGACCCGTAGTATACTGATACTGCTTCAACAGCTTGTTGGTACTGGTTAATGTAAAGGTGCTGCTTCCCTGGGGCGTCACATGGGTAATGTCCTCCATCCAGATCTTGGTATAATTAAAGATTTCCGGATGGTTTACCGTCAGTTCCCTGGACATAATTGCTATATCTCTGGCACAGGAATAATGATCCTCCGAATCGGTCAGACCGCAGCAATCCACAAAATGAGTATCCACCATTCCCAGCTCCAGTGCCTTTTGATTCATCATCTCCACAAACGCCTGCTCGCTGCCCGCCACATGCTCCGCTACGGCCACGCTGGCATCATTGCCCGACGCAATCACTATACACTTGATCATCGTTTCCAAAGACTGTACCTCTCCCTGTGCCAGAAACACCTGAGAGCCTCCCATGGAGCTGGCATGTTCACTGGTCAGAACATCATCTGTCAGCTTCACCTTTCCCGTATCCAGTGCTTCAAAGGTTAAAAGCAGCGTCATAACCTTCGTAACGCTGGCCAGACTGCGGCGCTCTGTAGAATTTACTTCATAAATTACCTGGCCCGTAGAGCTTTCTATCAGAATGACCGAAGGAGATGTTACGGATACATTTGCGCTTGCAGGCAGCACGGTGGTGATCCAGACAACCGTCGCAAGCAGCAGTGCTGTCAAAGATTTTTTTGAATTCATAATGCCTCACTCCAATTTCAATTCCATATTTGTAACAGTCCGCCCACGCTGAACCGTTATCCATACTTCAAGATATGAGGCTATCACATTTGATAGAACAGGAAACCCCCGGTTTCTCACAACCGAGGGTCCACTTACGCAATTAGTTATATTTACGTTTTCTTGCCGCCTCAGACTTCTTCTTGCGTCTGACACTAGGCTTTTCGTAATGCTCGCGCTTACGAATCTCCTGCTGAATACCGGCCTTTGCACAGCTTCTCTTAAAACGACGCAATGCGCTGTCTAAGGTCTCGTTTTCTTTTACGATTACGTTTGACATCTCTACCCTCCCTTCAGTCCCTCAAGCATCTTGACTGATTGGGCTAATATTATGTACCATAGCATCTCTGCCGCGCACACACAAATTATTATAGCACAAAATCACACAACGTCAACTGTTTTTTTCATTTTCTCTGACGGCATTCTCGCTGGCGGAGCGTTCAGGCCAGCTGCCCCTCCAGGACTTTAGCCGCTTCGTCAATGGCAGCCGGGATCCCCCCCGGATTCTTGCCGCCTGCCTGCGCCATACCCGGACGTCCACCGCCGCCGCCGCCCACAAGACCTGCAATCCCCTTGATCAGGTTGCCTGCATGAGCGCCTTTTGCCTGTGCCCCTTCCGTGGCCATCGCCACCATGTTTACCCGGCCCTCCAAATCGGACAGCAGGACGACAACGCCCTCTCCCAGCTTACTCTTAAGCTGATCTCCCAGATCCCGCAGACCATTCATATCCACGCCCTGCACGCTTGTGGCAAGAAGCTTCATGCCCTTAACCTCCCGTACCTGATCCATCACGTCTCCCAGGGCATCCTGCGCCGCTTTTGCCTTCATGGACTCCAGCTCAGAGCCAAGCCTCTTCACTTCCGCCATCAAATGCCCGCACTTTTCCACCAGCGCCGCCGGCGTGGTCTTTAATACCCTGCCTGCCTCTTCGATGGTTTTTTCAAGATTTCGGTAATAATTCAGAACGCCGCTGCCGGTAAGCGCTTCAATCCTTCTTACGCCTGCCGCCACTCCGTTTTCGGACAGAATCTTGAAGGCTGCTATGGACCCTGTATTTGCTACATGGGTACCGCCGCAGAATTCCACGGAAAAATCCCCCATTCTGACCACGCGCACCTTCTCGCCGTATTTCTCTCCAAATAAAGCCATAGCTCCGGTCTTCTTCGCCTCTTCCAGACTCATAACCTCAGTTGTTACCGGAATATTTTCGGCAATCTTTTCGTTTACGATTGCCTCCACCCTGTCCAGCTCTTCTCTGGTCATGGCAGCGGAATGGCTGAAATCAAAACGCAGCCTCTCGCCGTCCACATAAGATCCGGACTGCTCCACATGGGTGCCCAGCACCTCTCGCAGGGCCTTCTGCAGCAGATGGGTGGCACTGTGGTTTTTACAGGTATTCATGCGGTTTGTCTTGTCTACTTCGAGGGACGCCTTATCTCCCGTACTCACCCTGCCGCTTACTACTTTTCCCACATGCCCGATTCTGCCGCCGGGAAGCTTTATGGTATCCTGCACCTCAAACACTCCTTCATCAGTGCGTATCATGCCGCGGTCCCCGTTCTGGCCGCCCATGGTAGCATAAAAAGGCGTTTCCCGCACAATAATCGTTCCGTTTTCTCCCGCTTCCAGAACGGCTTTGCATTCTGTCTCGGAAGCCAGTGCAGCGATGCTTCCCTCCGCTCTCAGCGTTTCATAACCCACAAATTCGCTGCCAATACTGCTGTCCAGTCCGTCAAACAGGCCTGCATCCGCATTCAGCCTTGCCGAAAAATTCTGATTGTCCCTGGCTTTCCGCTTTTGCTCTTCCATAGCGGCAGTAAACCCTTCTTCATCCACCTTCAGTCCCTCTTCCTCCGCCAGCTCCACTGTCAGCTCCAAGGGGAAGCCAAATGTATCATAAAGATAAAATGCCGATTTCCCGTCGATCATCTGCACCTTTTCGGCTCTCTTTGCATCAAGTATCTTACGAAATTCCTTCATGCCGTTCTCCAGGGTACTCTCGAAACGGTCAATTTCCTTCTTAAGTTCGGCAAGAATAAACTCCTGGTTTTTAACCAGCAGCGGGTAGCTCTCTGCGTAGATGTCAAGGATAAACATTTCAGCAATTCTCAAAATATCTTCCTTCTTTAAGTTCAGAATCCTTGCATGTCTCACCGCCCGGCGGATCAGACGTCGAAGTACATAACCCGCACCTGCGTTAGCCGGAAGAAGCTTGGCTTCATCGCCGATCAGCATGACGCTGGTACGAATGTGATCGGCCAGAATCCTCATGGACCGGGTCAGCTTTTCATCCTGCTCATATTTTGTGTCGGAAATTTTCTCAATATACGCAATAATCGGAGCATACAGATCCGTCCTGTACACATCCATGGTTCCGTTCAAAAACGCCAAAATCCGCTCCAGACCCCAGCCGGTATCCACATTCTTCTGCTTTAAGGGCGTCAGCGTGCCGTCCTGATGCTTTTCGTACTGCATAAACACATCATTTCCAAGCTCAGTATATTTTCCGCAGTCACAGCCCGGTCCGCAGTCAGGGCCGCAGTCAGGCTTGTCCGCAATATAAAACATCTCGCTGTCAGGACCACAGGGCCCGTACTCCAATCCCCACCAGTTATCCTCCGCCGGAAGATAATGAATATTTTCCCTCTTAAATCCCGATGCAATGCGATACTGTGCGCCCTCCTCGTCCCTGGGCGCATTTTCGTCCCCTGCAAATACGGTAGCGGCAAGGTGATCTGCATCAAAGCCGAACACCTCCGTCAAAAGCTCAAAGCTCCACTGGCAACGCTCCTTCTTAAAATAATCCCCCAGACTCCAGCTTCCCAGCATCTCAAAGAAAGTTCCATGACTCTTATCGCCCACAGAATCAATGTCAATGGTCCGAACGCAGCCCTGCACATTGCACAGACGATTTCCCAAAGGATGCTTCCGGCCCAGAAGATACGGCATCAGAGGCTGCATTCCGGCCACATTGAAAAGCACGCCCGTAGAGCCGTCAGATACAAGAGATACCGCTCCCACATCCACATGTCCACGGTCAATATAAAACTGTTTCCAGGTCTTCCTAAGCTCATTTGCCGTAAATTGTCTCATTTTAATCTCCATGCCTTTCCGCAGCCTCCTGCAGGCTTCGATCTACCACCCGCCGGCAGACTCCGCTGCTCAAACTGTGTCTATTATATTATCAGTTACTGCCGTTGTCAAACAGACCTTACTCATCCTCTTCCTCAAGGATCTCGTTTAAATTTTCTCTTGTTTCCATAATTTCATCGTGATCCCCTCTTTTCAGAGCCGCTTCAAAAGCCGTAATATAATGATCCAGCTTTTTTCTTCGATCTCCCAGGGATTCCTCATACATGCGCTCCGCCCGAAGCAGTACCAGCCGATTCTCTTCATAGTCTCTGGGTTGAATCTTTAAATAGGCCAGCTCTTCCATGCGCTTTTTAATTTCTTCCTCCGTCATCTGGTTATCCTGACCCTTGATGATCATCTTTCGTGAAAGCCCCGTAGATACTACCGTAACCTCTACCTCCAGCAGAGAGTTGATGTCGTATGTATAGGTCACATCCACCGCTTCCTGCCCCTTAGGCCCCTTGGGCACTTCAATCTCCAGCTCCCCCAGATATAAATTGTTTCTGGCAAAGCGGCTCTCGCCCTGAAGCACTCGCACACGAACGGAAGTCTGGTTATCCCTGACAGTATACAGCCGCTCCGTATGGCTGGCAGGAATAACGGTATTTCTCTCAATGATCGGACAGAATCTGCCGTCTTCAAATTTTCCCTCTTCGTACTCTACCACTACCTCCGTACCCAGGGTAAAGGAACAAACATCCGTCAGAATGACCTCCTTTACTTCCTCCCTGCGTTCTTTCATGGCTGCCTGAACGGCGGCCCCCAAAGCCACTGTCTCGTCGGGATTCATTTTTGTATCCGGGAACTTCCTGAACAATCTGATCAGGAAGTCCCTGACAACGGAAAGCCTGGTGGCTCCGCCGATCAAAAGCACCTCATCTATATCTCCCAGCTTCAGTCCGGCATCCGCCAGACTTTTTTTCACCGGCTCCCTGATCTTCATCAACAGATCCTCGCAGGCCTCTTCATACTCCTTGTATGTAATCCGCTGCTCCAAAGTCTCTTCATGATATAAAAAGGACATGGTGGTCTCCGTATGATCGCTGATTGCACATTTTGCCTTTTCTGCCTGACGGTATAATCTCACCTGTTCTTTTTCCGTCATGGCCGCCAGCTGCAGTCCTGCCTTTTGTAAAAAAAGCTTTGCCATTACGGCAGTAAAATCCTCACCACCCAGATAATTATCTCCCGCAACCGCGCGAACCTCCAAGATATTGTGGTACAGCTCCAGTATGGAAACGTCAAAGGTGCCGCCCCCTAAATCAAATACCAGAAACCTGGTGTCCTGCGTTTTATCATAAAGACCGTATGCTACCGCCGCGGCCGTGGGCTCGGAAATCATTCTCTCCACCTTAAGCCCTGCAAGCTCCCCCGCGCGCTTGGTAGCCTTCCGCCGCTTATCGTCAAAGTAAGCAGGCACACTGATCACGGCCTCGGTAACCTCTTCCCCCAGAAAGGCCTCCGCGTCCTCCTTCAGGGCACGCAGCACCATGCTGGAAAGCTCTTCCGGCTTAAAATGTCTGCCGCTTAAGATATATTCCCGCTCCGTGCCCATGCTCCGCTTAAAGGTCTGCGCCACGGAATCGGGATACAGACTCATGCGCTCCCTTGCCGTCTCTCCCACATAAACATTACCGTCCCGATCTACACTGACCACAGACGGTGTCAGATTTTTCCCCAGCCTGTTGGGTATGATCTGCGGTCCCTCCGCCGTGAAATATGCGATTAAACTGTTTGTGGTACCTAAATCTATTCCTACTATCATATTTCCTCTCATTCCGCCGCGCAAGCGGCATCTAAATCCGCGGGAACTTTGGGACGCCCTCCTGCACGTATACCAAGCTTCCGTTATCGGTCTCCGAACACCATATGCCTTATGGCAAGCAGGAACTCGTCCGAAGGTTGAATTTCCAGACTGTTATCCAGGCGTTTTCTGGCCTCTTTTCTTTTTCCCTGGCGGATCAGAAACAGGATACGCAAAGCCTCCACCTCCTTGCAGATCGGACTGGTGCAAAAATGACAGATCCCACACTTTTCCTCTTCGTCCAGAAGGGCCTGTATTCCTTCGTCCGGCGTGATATACCAGGCCTCCAGGATCTTCTTTTCCAGCAGCCCTTTTTCCTGATTAAAATAAGTATTGTCTGCAGAAAGCTTATCTTCCTTCAGCCATTTTTTTAATTCCTTCGAATATTCTCTGCCCTGCTTATCCATGCTGCAGACAATACAGGCAAACACAAGATCCGCCAGCTTTCCGTCCACTCTGTCCGCCTTCTCCTGTTCACGCAGATAACAGCTCATTTCCGCCGCATAAGCTGCAACATCCTCCTGCTCGCCAAATAAAAGCTCCGTCCACAGTGCCTGTATATAAAACCGATTCAGTTCCCTGGCCTCTTCCGCAGATGCCTTACGGCGAAGCAGCTTTCTTAGGCTTCCCGCCCGCTTCTCTTTTTCTCCCCTAAAGTATATAGATGAATAAGCACCTCCGCTTTGCTTTAACTCCCAGGCCCACTTTTCCAGCATCTTTCTGGCATGGACCTCCACGCCGCATTTGACAAAGGCATCCACCTGCTTCTCATAGCTTTTCCATTTATTTTTATTCACATATCTGCCATGTATCTCACCGGCACGTAACGCCTCGCCCAGATTAATATAAGTATCCGCCAGCTGGTTTAAATACCATATGCTTTGATTTTCTTCCCTCTCTTCATATTGATTGCAGGCGGCCAGTGCCATCTTAAAATCACCCAGCAGCGAGTACAGATCCGCCATGTCCGTATAAATAACAGGTGACATTTCACTGTCCATATATAGGATTGCCTTCTTTATGTAGAACAAAGCCTTTTCAAAATCGCCCATATATTTGTAGACAAAGCTCAGTCCGTTCAGCGCATAGGGATTATCCGGATCCAGCGTCAGCGCCTTTTCAAAATCCTCCTTTGCCTCTTCATAATGATGGGCCGATCTGTGAAAAATTCCCCTTTCCACAAACATATAGCTGTCCGGACAGTTATAGAGATACTCAGTCAGCTTTTCCAGTCCCGGCTCATAAAAACAAATCTGTCCTTCCTCCACGGGTTTTCGGAATTCTTTTCGAAACTCCTTCAATTTTTTATTTAAAATATCCAGTTCCATGACCGTATGGGTTCTCTGGTATTTATATGCCTCCAATATATCGCTTTTTACACCGTTTTTCTCTGCATCCTGAAATACCTTCTCCAGTTCCTCCGGTTGTTCCAGGTCAAGATATACCTTTGCCACATATTCATAAGGCTTCACAAAGGCAGGGAAATATTGAATACAGCGGCTGCCGGTCCGTACCACACCCCCCGGATCCAGCTGCCTCCTGTAGGCCTCCATGGAAGCCGCGTAGGCCGCATACACCTGATAATCCTCCACCAGCCTGCACACGATCTCTTCACATTTTTCATACTCCTGCATTTCCGTGTAGATCTGGGCCATTTCCAGAAGAATCCCAATATCCTTGGCATTCCCTTCCAAAACGGCCTCTCCTTCTCTGACAGCCTCCGCAAATTTTTCCTCATTCTGAAAGCCCAGATTATGATAACACTGCATCCGGATCATATGGGCCTGCTTTATGCGGTCCCTGTCCTTTTCCTGCTCTTCCTCGCTTTCGCCGGACAGCAGCTTTTTATTTAATTCTTCTTCCCAGACATGTGTCATGGTAATGGAATCCTCATACTCGGCTTCTTCCACAAAAAGCTTGGCCATGAGGCCGTTCCACTCCGCTTCCTTTCCGGAAGGCAGCCTTTTTTCGATTTCCAGTGCAAGCCGGATACCCCTGGCTATCTTTCCGTCCTGAAGATAGCACCAGCATAATTCCAGCGCCGAATCACAACTGCCCGTTTCCCGCCAGTCCGCTTCCAGATCCTTCTCGATCTCCCGATTTACCTTGCAGAGAAGCTCCAAAAACTCATCCCCGCTGCCGGCAGATAATACCTTCTCGGCACACTTTTTGGCCTCCTTAAACTGTCCGCGCTCATAATACCACTCCGTCAGACGCAGATTGGCCATATAATGAGCGTCATTTTCTTTCTTCAGGCCCTCGAAAATTTCTCCGGCGCGCAGACGGAAGCTGTCGTTTCCCGCCTCTCCCTGCCGCCAGAACATCTCTGCCGCATTATAGCAGACCATGGCATCCCCCGGATGCTCCTTCATCAGTTTTTCAAAAAACTCTGCCGCTTCCCCGACCTGGCCCTGCTTTTCCATCAGCTCTCCCCTGCAGACCTCCATCACGGGATGGCGGACTCCTAAGTCATCCGCCTTTTCAATGCTCTGCCGGGCCTGCTCCAAATCTCCGTTCTGCAGTGCCTGCCAGCATCGGTCATAATATTGGAGGAACAGGTCATAAGGCGCTTCGTCCTCGCCTTCAAACTGGTCGAATTCCACGTCCTCTCCCCGTTCACATTTGCTCAGCACATAGCGGATAAAATCCGCCGGAAATTTTTCTCTCAAAGCCGCAGCATCTGCTGTGAGCCCCAATTTCTTATCCAGAAGCCTCCACACATTCCCCGGCAGTCTGAAATGATCCATCATAAACCGCAGCAGCTTAATGCGGCAATTTTCCTCTTCCTCAAGGGACAGAAAACATTCGTCCGCAAACAGCCTTTCCCAGGCTGCCGTATCACGCCTGCTGCGTATATTACCATAAATCTCGGCCGCCTTTCCCACCCAGATTCCGGACACGGTCTCATCCTTTTCCTCCGTCGTCTCTTCATCTGACTGCTTTGCCAGGCGGCATGCTTCTTCATACGCCGTTCTGAGCTGTTTAAATCCTTCCGGATCATCTTCGGGATTAGTTACTGCAAGTCTCTCTCTGTATGCGTTCTTGATAGCCTTTTCATCCTTGGTTTCCTCAATGCCAAGAATTTGGAAAACCTCAATTCTTTCCATGCTGTTGTCCGTCCTTACTATGCAAAGGTTTGATTTCAAGACAAGGGAGCAGAATATGACTCCCGCTCCCCGATTTTCATAGGTTTAAAACGTAAACTTATCTGCAAAATATGCGTCCAGATCCGCAATGGCGACTCTCTCCTGCTCCATGGAATCCCTAAAACGTATCGTCACACAGCCGTCTGTCTCGGAGTCAAAATCATAGGTGACACAGAAAGGTGTTCCGATCTCGTCCTGTCTGCGGTATCTCTTACCGATATTTCCCCTGTCATCATATTCACAGTTATATTTTTTGGAAAGGCTGGCATAAATCTTTTCCGCCCCCTCGCCCAGCTTTTTGGATAGAGGAAGCACCCCAATCTTTACCGGTGCAAGAGCAGGATGAAAATGAAGCACCGTACGCATCTCGCCGCCCTCCAGCTCTTCTTCATCGTAAGCGGCACACAGGAACGCCAGCACTACCCTGTCAGCCCCAAGGGAAGGCTCAATCACATAGGGTATGTATTTCTCGTTTTTCTCATCGTCAAAATAACTCATATCTTCGCCAGAGGTGTTGGCATGCTGCGTCAGATCATAGTCTGTTCTGTCCGCTATGCCCCAAAGCTCGCCCCAGCCGAAGGGGAATAAAAACTCAATATCCGTGGTACCCTTGCTGTAAAAGCAAAGCTCTTCCGGGCTATGATCCCGAAGACGCATCTCTTCTTCCTTCATTCCCAGAGACAGCAGCCAGTCACGGCAGAAGCCTCTCCAGTACTGAAACCACTCCATGTCCGTACCAGGCGCACAGAAGAATTCCAGCTCCATCTGTTCGAATTCTCTGGTCCGAAAGGTAAAATTACCGGGGGTAATCTCGTTCCGGAAGGACTTACCGATCTGTCCGATACCAAACGGCAGCTTTTTCCTGGAGGTTCTCTGTACATTTTTAAAATTCACAAAAATACCCTGAGCTGTCTCCGGCCTGAGATATACCACACTCTTTGCATCCTCAGTAACCCCCTGGAACGTCTTAAACATCAGGTTAAACTGGCGAATGTCGGTAAAATTATGCTTGCCGCAGCTGGGACAGGGAATATTATGCTCATTGACAAACTCCTTCATCTGCTCCTGACTCCAGGCATCCACGCTCTCTTCCAGTGTAATTTCCTTCTCCGCGCAGAAATCCTCTATCAGCTTATCGGCCCGGAAACGTTCGTGACACTCCTTACAATCCATAAGCGGATCGGAAAAACCACCTAAATGCCCGCTTGCCACCCAAGTCTGAGGATTCATCAGGATTGCGCAGTCCACTCCCACATTATAGGGATTCTCCTGTATAAATTTCTGCCACCAGGCCTTTTTAACATTATTTTTCAATTCCACACCAAGATTGCCATAGTCCCATGTATTTGCAAGACCGCCGTATATCTCCGATCCGGGATACACAAATCCTCTTGCCTTGGCCAGCGACACAATTTTATCCATTGTCTTTTCCATTTTGTCTTAATCCTCACATTCTTTTTTTATTCCATTATTTCATCGTTTCGTTATTCCATCATTTCAATTTTCGGAAATTGCAAAGGCCTTCTCAATTTCCTGTTTCGCTATTTGTACTGATTCCGGGCTCTGCCGGCCTATTTTAACAGAATATATACGGTTCCTTCCGCAGTGGAAGCGTCAACGCTTCCATCCTCTCTTAAAACGGCTCCGTCGCTGAGACAGCTTACCTTTCCCGGACAGTAAACAATCACTTTTTCATCCGTAATAATCAGCTTTTTATTACCCTCCTGCTTTAACTGCTCTTCCGTGATCAGGGTTCCATCCGCTGTATTTTTTAGCCCCGTACAACGGTGCCCTGATTTCAACGCTTCTTCTACAGTTCCGTAAAAAAGATTTCCCTCTCCTTTGTTAAATTTTTTGACAAAATCATTAAAGCTTGTATACCCGTCAAACTGATACACGATTAATGCTCTGCTTTCGTTCTCCGGCAGCGTCTCCACCCTGTCCACCACGGCGGCTTTGTCTGTTCCCGCACTTTTGTTGAATTGAGCCGTCTCATCCGCCGCCATGGCGGACAGCTCTGACAGGCTGTAATAATCTCTGTCCAGATCTCCCACAAGATAATAAGTTATCCTGCCGTCCTTTTCCACGGAAATCGTTTCAGACTCCACTGCTTCCATCCCCCCGGCCTGCCCGCATCCGACAAATAACATCGTAAGCAGACCGGCTAAAACCGCAAACCTCCTGTTTCTTTTCATAGCACAGCTCCTCATTAAAATATCAGGTCAGGTAATTAATTGTATCAAAAACATGCTCCTTTTTCAACATAGAGTTTGCAGAACCTCCAGACTTTTAAATTCCTTTCCCACAAATCTTTTCATATAATCCTTTGCCACCTGTCGAAGCTCTGCCAGGCAAGAGTCTGATACCGCGAAAGTATAAAGCCTTTCAATAGGAGTTGCTGCTATGTATTGCAAGGCATATACCGTGGATTCTTCCAACTGCCGGTCTGCAGGCGGCCCGGGAGTTTGACACTTCCTTTTAAACCTCATAACACACAAATCATGTATTTA
>CAJUIA010000002.1 GCA_910586485.1 uncultured Acetatifactor sp. | reverse complement strand
TTTTGATTATATCTCATTAGCCACTCCCGTTACAACTTTAGTATAGCACTTCAGACGATCATCCGATTAAGGCAATCTACACACGCCGCATGAACACGATTACGCAGTATCTACACCGTGGCACTTTGGACGAGCAGACCGCCGCTGTGATGAAGCGTTTGGCAAAAGACAAATTAGAACGTGCGATTTTCGACCACGAATATGCAAAGGGCAGCTTTGAAGCGGAGATGTCACAGGATGCCTTGCTGAATGAGGCACATATGTTCATACTGTAAAACAATAATAATTATACAAGGAGAATAATGATATGAATAACAGACGAAAGTTTTCTATTTTTATAAGTTCTACCTACGAAGACCTTAAGAATGAAAGGCAGGCATTGATGGGAGTAGCACTTGAGAGCAATTTTATTCCGGTAGGAATGGAACAATTTCATGCTGCGCCTACAAGTCAATGGGATGTTATAACCAAAATGATTGACGAGTGCGATTTTTACCTTCTGGTTGTTGGTGGACGGTATGGATCAATTGATGAAGAAGCAGATGTAAGTTATACAGAAAAAGAATACAATTACGCAAAAGCAAAAAAACTACCTGTTATTGTGTTGATTAAGGAATCATCTGCTATTACTGAAGACGGAAAAGATATTGGTCCTGATAAATATGTCAAAATGCAAAAGCTCGATACCTTTAGAGATAAGGTCAAAAACGATAAAAATACAGTTGATTTTTTTACAGATTTGAACAGCCTAAAATATATAGCATCACAATCGTTAAAAAATGCAATTGTTTATGCTGATGACCGTGCTGGATGGGTTCGATATTCAGATATAATAGATGTAATCAATGAAGAGGCAGAAGAACGTAACAAGGGAAATGCCGAACTTGCAGAACATCAACAAAAAATGTTAGAAGATGTAAAAGAGATGTTTTCCCAAATTGGTAGCAGACTCGATGAGTTAGAGAACAACCAATTAACATGGGAAGAAATCCCAACAGCGACTAATGAAGACATCGATAAGCTGTTTCAAGTCGACTCCGAAACATTAATTATCGGAAATTCCAAGAAGGATATCCCCACTTTAGGGCAGGATGATGTCGGTAACGTCCCTGTGGACTCGGCGTTTCTGTTGGTATATGCTGCGGAGGGTGATGGTCAAATCATAAAAACGCAGACGCTTAGTTCACCTGCCCAGATTTCAACATCTGGCAAACAGTTTATGGCTGATACTTCAAAAAGAGAGTCAGCGAGATGGGTGGAAGCATTAGACCGACTCATAGAATGGGGATGGGTTAAAGCTGTAGGGTATAAAGGCGAAATATATGAATTAACAGGAACCGGTTACAGTAAAGCAGATTGGTTGAAGGAAGGTATGGGAATTGATACTTCAAAGGACCCGCTTAACGAGTTAAAGGAGTTTGAATACTAATATAGAGGTACTTTGAAATCTCTGTTTCAAAAAGACAAATTATTGACTTTCTATAGATGGGAGGTGCGCCTAATGTCCGAAGAACGCTTTTGGAATACCGATGAATATGCCAGCACGGCACAATTTACCGTGCCGGACGGAGCCATGACCATGCGACAGGCAGGGCGCATCTTCCGTCTTGACCCTGTGCCGCCAAAGGTGGAGGACATCAACGATTACATCGTTTCCGCTGTCCGTGAAAATGATCTGACCTATTTTACATACTTCCTGCATCACTACGAGCCAAGGCTGAACAAGCGAGTGTACCGCTTTCTGCTGACCGAGGGTATTGACCGATATGACCCGTTGCGTTTTCTGGATTACAAGCTGAGTTGCGTTCTTGCCATGTTGGAGTGCTTGCCGAATTATGATCCCGACAAAGGAGCAGACTTTCTGACATACGCCCATCACTTCATAGGTAACGCACTTCTGGATTGCCGCCGACAGGAAGAAGCAGGCTCATTCAAATCTCTGGATGAATACAAAGCCGCTCGTGGCATTGCTTGGCTTTACAACAATTCCGGCAAGAGCGCAAAGGAAGTCATTGCCGAATACGCCGCCGAGCAAAACTGCACCGAAGAAACTGCCGCCGAGTATCTGACCATTGCAAGACAAAACCGCAGTCGTGTTCCGTTCTATGCGACGATGCAGGATGAGGACAGCGAGGAAACGGGCGAGGATGTTACCCGTGACGATAGCTGGAACTATGCGGACATTCTCTGGAACGGTATTCGTGCCGATGCGGTGCAAGCTGCCTTTGACAAGCTCAGTTACAAGGAACAGACTTACCTTGAAAAGCGTAATGCGATCTGCATGACCTGCGGACGTGTCGGCTCATGGGAGGAACGCCCCACCTTTGAAGATCTTGCTGTCATGTTCGAGGGCAGCACAGCCAGCGGTGCGGAGCGAGCTTACAAGAAAGCTCTGAACAAGCTGACGGAACATCTGGTGGATGCCGATGTTCTCGGCGTGGTGGAATTAAAGCTGACCGAGAAAAATAAAAAAATCGCCGCCGCTGCATACTGGTACAGAGCAGTACATCGGTATGCTAACGACGATGAATGGGGAGAAATCCGTTTTGACTTTTCTGCCGGAACTGCTCAGATCGTAAAACTGGCAGACGGCGATTTCAGCAGAACGAACGTCTTTGCAAAAATCGCAATCCGTCAAATTCTGAAACTCTCCATGAGTGAGCTTCCGAAGAAATTGACAATTCCCTTTGAGTTGGAGCAGGAGAAAATACGATACGGGAGCTAATCGCTGCGGCGGGTTTTATATACCTCTTGCGCCCCCGTTGGCACAGCAAATCTTTCCGCACAGCTACAAGATTTCCTATGCCAACTACACACGAACAGCCGGATTTTGCTCATTGCAAATCCCTTGTCTTTTGTAGCTTACAGCCCACAAAATCCGCCTGTTCTGCTGGCGCCGAAAAGTGTCTGTCTGGCTTGGGACAGCCCCTTTCCAGCGTCAGCGGTCGCAAAAGGTATAACACACTAGACTTTGCAAGCAAAATCGTGTGCCAACAGGGATGCTCTCGCCCCTATTGGAAACCCAGAGCCAAGGGATGCGTCTCGCCTGCCGGCTCGGTCAGTGCTTCAAAATGCTTTGCATTTTGAGGTCTCCATCGGAGACCCGCACCCCTCTGGACACCCCATATATTTTCCTCGAAAATGGTACCCAAACTGTAAAAATGCAGTTTGACACCATTCCTCGGAAAATATAAACAGATTTATTTCTTCATCTGCGAATTGAATGAAAAAATAAATCCGTTTATTCCGGCATAGCCGGCAAAAAGAAAAACGATTAAAGAACGGCGGTGATGACCATGAAATACAGAATTGCAATCTGTGATGATGAGCAGAATCAAATTGAATACATAACCTCGATTGTGGCATCGTGGAGTGCTCACGAAGGACATAGTTGCGAGATACGCACGTTTGCATCTGCCGAAGCTTTTCTATTTGAATACGAGGAAGATAAGGCGTATGATATTCTTTTGCTTGACGTTGAAATGAAAAACATGAACGGCATTGAACTTGCCAAGCGTATCCGCAAAGACAACAACCGTGCCGAAATCATTTTTATTACTTCACATTTTGAATTCGTTGGCGAAGGCTATGAAGTGGATGCACTCCACTATCTGATCAAGCCGATTTCTGCGGAGAAGCTCACGCAAGTGCTTACTAAAGCCGCTGAAAAGCTCTCAGTCGAACCTCCGTCGGTGGTAATCTCCTGCGAGGGCGAGACCGTCAAGCTGTATGAAGCAGACATTCTCTATGTGGAATCCTTTCTGCATTACATTGTCATTCATACGAAAGATAAAGAGTACAAGATAAAGGAAAATATGTCTGTGTTTGAAAACAGGGTAAGTGATTACTTTTACCGTATTCATCGTTCCTACTTGGTTTCGCTAAAATACATAACACGAATTTCCCGTACGTCCGTTAGTATCGGCAACACCGAACTTCCTCTTTCAAGGGGAAAGTATGACGATATCAACCGAGCATTTATTCAACATAACTGAGGTAGCCTATGAGAAAGAAAACATATTTGAAGCTGGTTGAATATCAGACTGAGCAATCAGAAAAGCACTTAAACGAGGTGCGAAGTATCCACAAAGAAATGAGAGGTTATAAGCACGATTTTCACCATCATCTGCAAACGCTGAAAGGTCAGCTTGAAGCCGGGGAAGTTGATCGTGCGCTTGCATACATAGAGCAGCTTGATAACCAACTGATGAATGTGGACACTCTACTGAAAACGGGTAATGTATCTCTCGATGCCATTTTGTCTGCAAAGATTGCCCAAGCCAAAGCGGAAAATATTGCTGTAACTGTGAAAGCCAATGTCCCCGATACATTAACAATTTCAGATTTAGAATTGAGTATTGTCGTTGGAAATCTGCTTGACAATGCCATTGAAGCATGCCGTACAGTAACGGGAGAGCGATTTATTCGAATCTTTATTTCCATGAAAGGAAATATGCTTTATTTTTCCATGCTCAATGCATCGGGTGCAAAGAGGAAAAAGACCGGCTCTTTGTTTGCAACCCACAAGGACGGCGTTCACGGTTTCGGTCTGCGCCGTGCTGAAGCAATCCTTGAAGAACACGGCGGCTGGGTAAAATACAACAGCGAGGACGGCGCTTTTACTTCGGAATTTTTGGTGCCTGCTGTAGAGTGATTTGCAATTCGTGCACTGGCAGAAGCATTTAGTGCACGAATTTTTTGTCGTGCAGCTTACTGTGTTAGAATATATACGTAGATAGGAGGGATGTCGAATATGAAAAAACCTAACAAAAGTTCGCACGATGAGTTGAATCTCACCAAATATTCTGTAATTCGAAACATTATCTATTGCCTGAATAATACAGCCAAATGCCATTTCCTGCTTTTGTGCTGGTGTGTTCTAAAAATATTGGTAGGCACGCTGATTCCAATACTAACAACCATTTTACCCAAAACAGTTATAGAGATGGTTACTGCGAAACAAAGCTTATACGAATTGATTGTCGCCATTCTTGTTTTTATGGGCAGTCTCGCCATTCTATCAGGTGCCGATATATTTCTGACCAAGTTCATATACCATCAGAAATTCAGAATGAACACTTTTTACCTCAAGCGAGTGGCACTGAAAGGACTGACCACAGACTATATCAATCAGGAAAACGGACTGTTTCGCAAGCTTCAGACAGAGAGTTTTATGTGCTGCAACGGTAACTACTCTCCGCTTTCCAATATATATGAAACTTTGATAAAATTCTGTACCAGCCTTCTGGGGTTATCTGTTTTTGGTGCTATGCTCGTTCAGGTACATTGGGGAATCATCGTTTTTCTAATTACAACAACCACAATCAGCTATTATTTGAATCGTAAAATTATTGCATGGACAGCCGCAAATAATAAAGAACGAATTGGTTATCAACAGCGAATTAGCTATATTAACAATATTTCCGGTGATATCCGTTCTGCAAAAGATATTCGCCTATACAAAATGGCTGTATGGTTTTCAGATATTTACAACAACAATATGAAAGGAATTGCCGGATGGTATAAACGGCTTACGCATAAACTTTTTGGTGTTGCAGCATATGACAGCGGCTTAGCTTTACTTCGTGAAAGTATCGCCTATCTATATCTGTTATATCTCATATGGAATGGACAAATAACTGTTGCAGAATTTGTTATGTATTTAAGTGTCGTTACCGGTTTCTCAGCATGGCTTGGCAATATTTTTTCGCAGTTATCCTCTCTTAACCAGATAAATCTGAAAATCAATTATTTTCGTTCATACCTTGAATACCCGGAAACATTCAACAGAAGCAATGGCTTGATAAGTCCGGTGAACGATTGTCCAAAGGTAATTGAACTCAAAAATGTGAGTTACAGATACGAGGGAGCAGAGCACGATACACTGCAAAATATCAACTTGAAAATAATTCCCGGCGAACATATCGCAGTTGTCGGATTAAACGGCGCCGGCAAAACAACGCTTGTCAAGCTGATCTGCGGTCTAATCGATCCGACAGAAGGACAAGTTCTGTATGATGGCGTTGATGTCCGTAAATACAATCGGGTTGAATTTTACAGACTTTTCTCTGCCGTATTTCAGCAATTCAGCATCCTGCCCGTGACCATTGCGGAGATCGTTGCCGAAACTGTGCTGGAGAACACTGATGAGGACAGAGTGAAGCGCTGTCTGACCGTTGCAGGGCTTTGGGAGAAAATCGAACAACTTCCCAATAGTGTAAATAGTCAATTTGGAAAAACAATATACGACGATGGCATAGAGTTTTCCGGTGGCGAGATTCAGAAATTGTTGTTAGCTCGTGCAATGTACAAGAGCGCTCCGGTTATGCTTCTTGATGAACCTACAGCTGCCCTTGATCCCATTGCTGAAAGCATGTTATATGAAAATTACAATCAGATAAGTTCCCAAAAAACAACTGTTTTTGTTTCGCATAGACTGGCAAGCACAAGCTTTTGTGATCGTATTCTCCTGATTGAAAACGGGAGAATCTGCGAAGAAGGCAATCATAATGAACTGCTTAAGCAGAACGGGAAGTACAGTATGCTTTTCGAGATGCAAGCAAAATACTATAGAGAAAATCCCGAAGAAACGGAGGTGGCAGAATGAAAAAAATGACCATCACAAAAAGAATTTCTGTCACTATGCGTGGTTTTTCAATCTTAAAACAGTACTGCCCTGGTCTTGCACAGGGGAAGGCTATGTATGAACTGATCAATTCCATTCAGCCTTTCGTCTCCATTTGGTTTACTGCACAGATCGTAAACGAGATTTCATCACAAAGAAGGCTTAAGACCATTCTGCTCTATGTTCTCGGTGCAGTGCTGATCAACTTTATCTGTGCTTTGCTCAAAAGCATAATCAATCATGTCTGTAACGAAAAAGAATCACAGATGTGGAGTTGGTTTGGAAAGGTATTCTCAGACAAACAGATATCTCTTGATTTTGTTGATCTGGAAAATGCCGCAATACAGCATCAGAGGCAGGAAGCTGAAGAAAACCTCTACATGTTCGGTAACGGTCTGGCACAGCTCTTCTGGGGGATATCCGCACTTGTACGAACTCTCGTATATATAGTGCTCTCTCTCGTAATGACGGTTTCCTTGTTTATCTCTACATCCGGAAACCGCTTTATTGATCATCCTATCTGGATAGGCATCATCCTGGTTTGCATTGCGGTTGGCGGTTTAAGCAAATCCAAAGCAACCATCAGCGAAAATGACGTATTTATGGAGTACTGTAAAAACACAGTTTGGTTTAATCGTGTCTTTATGTTTTTCGGTAAAGAACTGTATATGAATCCCGAAAAAGCCAAAGATGTTCGCATCTACAGTCAGAACACGGTTGCTGAAAAAATGCTGGATAAACTCATCACGCATGAAAGAGATAACCAATCCGATATAACAAAAATGGCTCTTTATCCCGCTATTGCCCAAATTATTATCGGTCTTGCAAATGCAATTTGTTATTTGTTTGTAGCGATAAAAGCCTTGTTTGGTGCATTTGGCGTTGGTAGTATTGTGCAATATGTTGCTGTTTTATCAAGGCTTGGAGAAGGGTTACAGGAATTGATGTATATCCTATCCGATAACGAAGTATATTGTACCCACCTACAAAATCTGTTTGAGTATCTCGATCTGCCAAATCATATGTATCAGGGTTCACTGACCGTTGAAAAACGAGATGACAACGAGTACTATGTGGAATTCAGGGATGTTTCGTTCAAATATCCGAACACGGACACATACGTTCTCAAGCATGTGAACCTGAAATTCAAAGTCGGTGAAAAATTGGCTGTTGTTGGAATGAATGGATCTGGTAAAACCACGTTTATCAAACTGATGTGCCGATTATATGATCCGACAGAAGGAGAAATACTGCTCAACGGTGTGAATATCAAGAGATATGACTATAACGAATACATGTCAATTTTCTCGGTCGTTTTTCAGGATTTCCGTCTGTTTTCCTTCCCCCTTGGGCAAAATGTCTCTGCCAGTGCTTCTTATGACAGGGAGAAAGTGATTGAATGTCTGAAGAAAGCCGGATTTGCTGAACGTCTCAACTCATTACCAAATGATTTGGATACGTTTCTTTACAAAGATATAGATGCGGAAGGTGTAGAAATATCCGGTGGAGAAGCACAAAAGCTCGCTCTTGCCCGTGCTCTCTATAAAAACACACCGTTCATCATCCTTGACGAACCTACCGCTGCGCTCGATCCAATTTCAGAGTATGAGGTTTATAGCAAATTTAATGAAATTGCAGGAACCAAAACCTCTATTTACATCAGCCACCGTCTTGCATCATGCCGCTTCTGCGACAAAATTGCTGTATTTCATGAAGGTGAAATAATTCAAATTGGAATTCATGAAGAACTCCTTGCTGACAGAAGAGGAAAATATTACGAACTGTGGAACGCACAGGCGCAGTATTATACAACGTAAAAAATGCCGCTTGCACTGACTTTTTACTGTCGGTGCAAGCGGCATTACCTATAAGATTAGTCTAAAGGCTTGTATTCAGTTACTGTTTTCAAATATGCTTCGGGATCGCCATTCAAAATAAGGTCTGCATACTCAAGCGGTGCATTGTAAATCAGATAATCCAGTTCTGACCGCTGATACATATTGTCGGCTACTTCGTTCTCAACGACGATAGTATCAATCGCAATCATGCTGCCATCATTGAATTTCAGTTCCACACAGCAGTTATCGAAGTTATATTCGCAGGAAATCAGCTTTTTCATAGGGTTTACCTCCAAAATTGTATTGTTTGGAAGTAATGTAAGCGTGGGTTTTAGTGTGGTATCTTTAAGTTTGGGAAACTCCGCATTCCCACTTGCTCACTGCCTGGGACGTCACCCCCAGCCTTAAAGCAAGCTCTTCCTGAGTCATTTTCAGATTCTGCCGCCCTCTGCAGATTACCTCCGCAATACGATTATCCAATTTCATCCTTCCGCCTTTCCGCCCTTTATGGCTCACTAACCTCTCATACCGCCTCACATGTAAAATATGCTGCGGTGCTGTTTCCATTCTATCCGCGGAAAAGCGTACTGTAAAGCAACGGGCCGTTGCAGGATAATTCAACAGTATCTTCAGCCCTTGCTCCCACGCTTCTTCCGGACAAGAGATACCTGCAGCTCCATATCCATTGCTGCCGCAATGCGCACCATCATTTCCAGAGAAGGGTTATACTTGCCGCTTTCAAACCTGGTGATGTTAGGCCTGGAAATGCCGGACAGCTGGGCCAGATTATCCTGGGTAAGCTTTTTGTCCTTGCGGCATTTCACGTAATTTCCTATAACCTGTGCCCTGGTTTCCTTCTGAAGACCCTCGATCAGGATTTCCTGATTGTCCGAGGTAAATACGTAATCCATCGCTCTTTTCATGTTCCACTCTCCAATACGCTTTTTCTAATATGTTTCAGGGTTTTTCGCATACCGGCACAGCTTCCGTCCTCTGCCATATAGCTCACCGTCTCCACCTGCATATGAGATGCGCCCTTCCGCGTCTCCACACGCAGAATATCTCCGGGAACTACCGGCTCTCTTAAGGTATACAGCCAGGTCTCCCGTCCTTTATCCGCAGAAGCCTGCAGACAGACCGGATAACGTACATACGGCCCCCTTACTACCTTCCGCAGGGACCAGAATGCACGGATCTCGAAGATCGGCGGCCTCACGCCATACTTTTTCGCCAGCAGATAAGTCATATAGCCCGTGCGGATATTCCAGTACTCGTCCACTATAACGGCATTTGCAAACCGCCCCTCCGCCAGATAATAATTTTCGTAATATTTCAGCCTTTCCGGATTCGGAGCGCTCATCCCTGATACATTGATTTTATCTAAGTTTAAAATTGATGTCAATTCCACAGACAAATTTTCCGCCCCCTTTGTGATATTTTTTTGGATTTTTTAATCCTCTTACGCCATGTTGGTATCTGTTTCGATACTGCTATTGTATCTCATTAGAAACTATATGTCAAGCATTTTAAAGGGAGTTGACCTGGCATCGAAAAAGGACGTGAATATGCGATAGTCGGAAATAGCAGCGCCGTAGACAATATAACTCTGTTCGGCAGTTATCAGTCCGACAGCTTTGATGCCTATGTAGAAGCACTGGACGCGGGAGCATTAATGAGGGAAAGCTTTGGAGAGGACGGAGCCAATATCTGGCGGGGAGAAAAGATCTGACAATTTTATCCGACAGGGAACACCTGAAATTATTTTACCTTTTTTGAAAGAGTTTTTTGTGAAAACGGTTTAGAACATGCGCCCATGGCGCGCATACCCAAAATAGGGGCCTTCCTTAAAGCTTTAAGGAAGGCCTCCCTCTATGATACTTTCCTGAATCCGGCTGTAATAATCATTCCGCAGAATATACGCACTGAACTGGTAACGGTCCTTCACGTCCTGCTTTGCCGCCGTCATATATGCCTCCTGCTCTTCCGGCGTCAGCTCCTTCTTCCAGGTAGTAGTCTTTTGTTTCCGGTCATAAGCCACGGTATCGCTCACAAAACTTTTATCCTTGAAAATAACAAGCCCCTCCGCATCGGAAAAAATATCTCTTCCCGCATACATCCGGGAATCAAAATCAAATCCGAATAAATTCAACAGCGTAGGCAGCAAATCCACGGAACAGCAAGCCTTATCCACATAAACCGGCTCTTCCATTCCGGCATTCCACAGGATCAGGCTGTTGCGGTAAACGTCCAGATCCTGAGACAGATCTTTTCCTGCCAGCTCTTCATATTGTTCCTCGGTCATCCCGTAGGGATAATGATCCGCGCTTAAGACAATCACCGTATTCTCCAGCTTTCCGGCCTGCTCCAGCTGGTCCAGCAGATACGCCAGCGCCTTATCCAGCTCCATATTGCAGGCAATGTAGGCTCTGGCATTTTCCGACATATCCAGGCCGGCCACATCGTCCTTATGCCAGGAAGACATGCGGTTGCCCGAAAAATCATAATTCATATGTCCGGACACCGTCATGTAGTAGACATGAAATCTCTCATCATTAATGTACTCGCCTACGGTTCCCACCATCATCTCATAGTCGGAGCCTGGCCAGGCATTCGGGGTCTCCACCGTAAAAAGCTGATCCCCCCACTCTTCCTCCGAAAGGCCCTTGCCCAGCTTGATGGCCTTAAAATCGTATCCCAGATTCGGATGGGAACGATAGCGGTCGTAATAAGACAGGGTATTGTTATGATACGCCCGGCAGTAAACGTTCTCATTTGCAAAAAATTTCGGCAGAACATACGCCATGTTTTTATCGGCGCTGGTCCTCATGCTGTGCTGTCCGTCCGGAATCAGGCCCGTACAGTTTACATATTCGCCGTCACTGGTGCTGGTAGCCCAGATCGGCACATAATAATTATTGAATACAAAGGAAGAATTTACCATTTTATACAGTGTGGGCGTCAGATCCTCCCTGATGGCATATGTGGAAAATCCCTCTGCCGTCAGGAAAATCAGGTTATAGCCCTCGAACATACCCGTATATTCATTACGGTTTGTGGGCGTCAGCCCGGCAATATAATCCGCCAGCCATTTTTCTTCCTTACTGCCCTGAGACAGCTCCGCCAGCTTTCCCAGATCAATCGTCCAGGCGTTAGGCGACGTGTCCGGCCCCTGGACTTCCTCCGGTATTTCCTCACCGCTGCCTTCCTCTTCGGATAGGTTTCCGTCTGCCATGCCCGCCGCCGAATTTCCCGACATGGTTGCCACCATCACCGTATCCGTTCCGGAAAGGCCGCCGGCGACGACATTGCCGCCTGAAGCAGTTTGAGACTCGTCCTTAGAACGGGCTAGATTGTCAAAAAAGCCGGCAATCTCATAAAATCCGTCCCTCTGTACCATGGCCATGGCTCCCATGCTGCGCATGACTGTCTCCGGGTCATAAAACTCCTGATAGTCCTCCGCATAAGCAGCTTCCGTGATGCTGCCGATCATAATGGTACAAATGCAGTATGTCAGCGACATTACTCCGATCAGGCCCATGCTGAGCTTTTTGATGCCGTGCAGGGGCTTGGGCTGCCATTTCTTCAGCTTTCTTAAAATTTCCAGCCCCACAATCGGAAGCAGTAAAAATAGTAACAGCGGCAGCGTCTGCAGCAGGCCCGTCAAGGCTTCCCGCCAATAGCTTGTCAGGGCGTCCGCCCCGGTCACAAACATTGCCTTAAACTGCAGCGGCTGCTTGAAAATATGAAAATAAACTGCCTGTACGGCAAAAACCAGCCATTCCGTCCAAAGCATGATCCTGGATGCCGCCTTTTCCCCTTTTTTGGAAAAGCAGCCGCCAATAAATGCCTGCACCGCCGCAATCAGACTGATCAGCCCAACCGTAAAGACCGGGTTGAAGCCTTGTAAACCAAAGCAGCCGAAATGAAACACGGCTTCCATATAGATCAATATTCCTGCGTAAACAAGCCAAGCAATCATAATCTTCCCTTCATCCTTTGTTTTATGTGCCTTTCAATATAACTATGCTTAAAAAAATACATTTCCTACATATAGCACTGTCTTTTGCTTAATACATTCTAACTCACCTGCTCCGGCAAGACAACTTAAGATTTACTAAAGTTTTTGCATACTTTTAGCCTCTTATTCCGAAATTCCATACCCCATATTGGGACTGACCGCACAATAGGTAATATCCAGCAGAAACACCGTTATAAAGATACCACACAGAATATAGCGCCACCTGCGGGAAAGCTTATGATACAGCCGCATGTACAAGGGCATAAGATAACAATTTAAAGCCATACCTCCCAGGCCAAAGCACACCGCCCCCAACAGACAGACCCGCCCGTTTATGTCCAGATGATAGCCGCTGTAATCCCACCATCTCACGCCCCATCTCCATTCCAAAAAGAAGCTGGTAAAATATTCCAGCAGCGAGCAAAGCACTCCGGACAGCAAGAAGGTAATAAAGGGCTTTTTATTCAGACGGTGCAGTAAAAACCACAGCAAGAGTCCCCCCGCCCCGTAAATAGGCAGATAAGGACCCTTATAAATGCCCCTGTTGATGAAGGCATGATTGGTCACCAGAAATATTGCCACCTCCCACAGCCACCCGGCAAAGGAGACGAGAAAAAACAGGAGTGCATAAAAATCAAAGCTTCTTACTGTTTTGTTTGCGGATGTTTTCATCTTCATAAAAACAGCATATCCTGAAAAAC
Organism: uncultured Acetatifactor sp.; assembly: GCA_910586485.1. Lineage (GTDB taxonomy): Bacteria > Bacillota > Clostridia > Lachnospirales > Lachnospiraceae > Acetatifactor. The sequence goes on along the minus strand of CAJUIA010000002.1, from coordinate 172,893 downwards.
CGAAAACCATACGGCAAATCTATATTTCCCGAACCTGTATCTGCCGTTTCAAGGGCTGCCGTTTCCAAGATTGCTGCTCTGGGAACTGCTGCTCTTGTGTCTAACGCTTTTTTGACTCTGTCAGGTCATAACTCATATCAATCAGATTGCGGATTTCCTCTTCGGGCACGGTGCCGTCCAGCAAAACACTGACCCACTTGATTTTGTTCATATGATATGCCGGCAGAAAGCCCGGCCGGGTCCGCAGAAAACCAATCAGCTCCGGATCGCATTTCAGGTTGAGTACTTCAATCTCTTCCACGCCGGAAAGGCCCAGCTTATCCCTGCCCACATTCATAATCAGACCATACCATTTTCTGTTTTTCTGATGCCGCAGTACCGCGTTGGCATCCTGCCAGGGGTAATCCGGCTCCGTGCCGTACTGCTCCTTCACCCACTTTAAAACATCCTGCCCGTTCATAAAACCTCCTGTCTGCCCCGAAAGCTTCCCATTCGCTGATGCACCCTTCCCGGAATCCCTTAATTCAACGCTGCACCTTACGTCACCCTTCCCGGAATCTCTCAATTCAACGCTGCATCCTGCATCAAGGCTTTGACTCTTCATCCAGCGCCGCCTGCAGCTCTGCACACATAAGCAGAAACGCACCCACGCCGTGAAGATCGTTGACATGCACGGGACGGGCACAATAAAAATCATAATCACCCACTCCGGTGCCGATACATACGTTCCCGATCTGAATGTCCTCCCCCTGCCAGGTCAGGCTTCCCGTCACCCCGGCAAAGGCCAGACGGGCCCGCTCCAGATAAGATGGATCCAGCACTCCCCGGCGCACACCCCTTGCCATGGCAGCGGCATAAAGGCAGGAGCAGGAATTTTCCAGCCAGTTTCCCGGCTGCCCCGGCTTATTCACCACCTGATACCAGCGGCCCTCCGCACTTTGATACCTGGAAAGCGCCTCCAGCAAATCCTTAACTATATGGGCCAGACGGGCATAACGGGAATCCGCCTGCAGTGCAGGCTCTCCACTGTTTCCTGCCGCCTTGTCCTTTTCCCCAGGCGTATTTCCCATGGCTAACTGCTCCATCACGTCAAGAATGGCCACCGGAACCCAGCCCATGGAACGCCCCCAGAATTCACGGGAGCAGCCCGTATCCGGATCCGCCCATTGCTGCTGCCTGGTTTCATCCCAGGCATGATACCACAGCCCGGTCTCAGGGTCCCGGTTATTTTTTTCCATCAACAATATTTCCCGCATGGCCAGCTCCGTCAGCTCCGGCCGCTCGAAGCGGCGCCCATACTCGGCAATAAAGGGACAGGCCATATATAAGCCGTCCAGCCACATCTGTCCCGTACACCTTACCTTATGATAAAATCCGCCGCATTCACAGCGGGGAATATCCGGCACCTGCGCCATTACCGTATCCATGGCAGTCCGGTAAAAGTCCTCTCCTGTAGCATCCCATAAGGGGTACAGCAGGATACCCGGCTGAATATCGTCAAGGTCCGCATGATCGTAATGCAGAATTTCACTCCCATCCGGCGAGAACACGGAATGCAGCCATTCTCCCGTGTAGTCCAGATACCGGGATTCTCCGCAAAGCGCTGCTGTTTTGCACATACCTGAAAGAAAGACTCCCTGATGGTAATGAAAACGGCCCACAGGGGGAAGCTCCTTTGCAGGATACATACGGATCATGGTTTCACAGGCCGCTTTGGCATAGTCAATCGGATTTTTCAGATTCATAATTTCCTCCATTCATTTATCGCAGATTTTTACACTTCCAAACATGCCGGTATCTCTCATCAAAACGCTCATATATAACAAAGAACCGCAGAGCAAACAAAATCTTCACTCTGCGGCCTGATTTCTCATGCAATCATATTCATCTGGTAGGCAAAAGCCGCCTGCTGCATCTGATACCGGGTTGCACCCGCCTGCTGCGGCTGTACGGCTTCTACCTCGGCTGCCGGCTGGGCGGCACCTGCCGCATCCATCATTCTCACTGCCCGCACCCCTGCCTCATCCACCGGCTGACTGTTATCCGGCTCTCCGGCCGCCTGTTCAAAACGCTCCGCAGGCCTCATGACCCTGTGGGCGTTCATTCTGCTCATCTGCATCTGCATGGCGATCACATCCGCAAAATTGGCCGTCTCACCCTTTCGCAGCGGGTTAATATTCTGCTCTTCCTCCGTCATGCCGGAGAAATCCGTCCTGGATGCCAGCAGATCGTCACCGATTGCTTTCACCTTAGACAGGCTGTTGCCGCTTACGGTATTTGTATTATATATGTATGGACGATAGGTTTGAAAACTCACTGCGCCGATTCCTCCGGCGCTTCCGATTGCTCCGATCCGCATATGCCGCTCCTTCCCGCATTTGCTTCTTTAAGAGATTTACCTGTTGCATATTGTACCAAACTTTTCTGCATTTCGCAAGCCGTAGATTTTATTTGGCTTGACTACCAAGCAAAAAATGGCAATATAAATTTTATATAAAATTTAGCGGCATTTCATGGAAACGATGGGAAGCCCGTGTTAAAATCAATTTCAGGCGGTTCTGAGCGGCCGAAACAGAAAGGACAAGTCCATGGAAAACACTGTTCAGGAATACATAAAAAGGCTGGAACATTATTATGATACGGACGGAAAGCTCCTGCAGTATCCCTCGAAAAAACCAATGAGAATTATTGCACTGATAAAAATTGCTGAAAAAATTGATATAAGCAGGAGATATACGGAAAAAGAAATCAACGAAATTATCCGTTCCTCCATTGCTTTCGGCGATATAGAACTGATCCGCAGAGAAATGTTTCAATATAAGCTGATCGGAAGACTGAAGGACGGATCGGAATATTGGGCGGAGAGCGATTGGAAACAGACCTACGCAGAGTATATGAACGTTTTGAAAAACAAGTGAATTTACAAATTGCCAGACAGTTCAATCTGATAAACGGGAGGGACGATAAATGCCGGAAATATTATGGACGATATTAATTACCTTTTTTGCAGGCATGGGAGCCGGACTGGGGACAGGCTTTGCCGGTATGAGCGCCGCGGCAGTCATCAGCCCCATGCTGATTACTTTTTTGGATATGGATCCCTATATGGCGGTGGGCATCGCCCTTTCCTCGGATGTACTGGCCAGCGCGGTATCCGCCTACACCTATGGCAAAAATAAAAACCTGGATATAAAAAACGGGGTCGTGATGATGGCCAGCGTCCTGGTGTTCACTGTAGTGGGAAGCTATGTTTCCAAGCTTGTCCCGGCACAGACCATGGGAAACTTTTCCGTGTTTATGACATTTCTTCTGGGCATCAAATTTATCGTCCGCCCGGTTATGACAACAAAAGAGGATATGCAGGCAGTGTCTTCCAAAAAGCGAATGATCCAATCCCTGATCTGCGGTGTTCTGATCGGCTTCATCTGCGGGTTTATCGGCGCCGGAGGCGGCATGATGATGCTCCTGATCCTGACTTCCGTTTTGGGCTATGAGCTGAAGACGGCAGTGGGCACCAGTGTATTTATCATGACCTTTACGGCATTGACGGGAGCCGTCTCTCACTTTACGCTGGGGGGAATGCCGAATTTGACCATTTTGGGCCTTTGCGTGCTGTTTACTTTTATCTGGGCCAGAATTGCGGCAAGGTTTGCCAATAAGGCGGAGCCTAAGACCTTAAACCGAGCAACCGGCGTTGTGCTGGTGGTCCTAGGGCTCGCCATCTTCCTGTTTTCCGCATTGACCTGACTACATACCTGATTTAATAACTACAGACTCCTTCCACTTCCAGGCATGCAGGAGCAGCCCTTTCTTATCCTGCCTGTCTCATGAAATTTTTTCTTCCCGGCCCTTTCTTCTCCTAACAGAAAAACAAATAATCAGTGCCAGTAAAACAACAATTAACAGCCATATAAAGTAACATATACCCATAAATGTGGGGCAGATATGGCAGAGTCCGCACTTATGCCCAGCACCCACACCTGTTTCCCCTGTCTCCACGTACGCAATCGCATAGCATGAAAACAAATTCGTGCTGACGGTTATGGTGTCAGACGCATCATCCGTGTCTCTCAAAAGTGTATACTCCCCTTCATGGGCGCGGACAATGTAAAATTCTCTGCCTTCAATTTGTAATTCTTCAGGAATGCCGACCACCACTTCAATCGGCTCATCCGTAGCGGTAACGGCGTTCCAGCTGCCCCCCCCAATCTTCATAAACATGGAGATGTCTACATACATGCCAAGCGTCAGCTCTGGTACTTCTTTTTTGTATTCATCAATGCCGTTTTCTATCACCCTCTTGTCCTGCTGCGGCACCTTGCCGGAAATATCTTTTACGTCAATCCGGACCTCAATGGTTTCACCGCTGTTTACAAGCTCCATCTGCTCCGGCGTCAAAACCGCATTTGCCACCGCGACTGTATCCGCCACGCCTGCCGTTATTTTCTGTTCTGCGCAGGCTACCGTCACAATAACCGCACCGTCTTCCAGCTTCAAAACCGTACTAGTATCCTTCATTTCCTGTACGTTGCCTGTCGCAACAGACTCGCCGGATACGGTAAGCCTTTCATTGTCCAGGAAAACCGGAAGTATCTGCTCTCCGGCTTCTCCCGGCAGGCGCCGGTTTTCCGTTTCGACCGGCTGACCTGTTGATTCCGCCGTTCCCGTGCCCCCCGGTCTCTGCTGATCCTCCTTTTGATTGTCCGGTGTCTCCGCAGGCTGCGTCGGCGTCAGCGGTGTAACATTTGCGGACGGCCCCGCAGCAGACGACGTCGATGTCCCTGCAGGCGCAGGCGTCGGCGTTGCCGGCGTCTTCCCTGGCTGCTCCGTGGGTGCGGGTGCCGGTGTCCCTCCAGGCTGCTCTGTAGGCACAGGTGCCGGTGTTGCCGGCGTCCCCCCTGGCTGCTCCGTGGGTGCGGGTGTCGGTTTGGGCTCGTCTGGCTTTGGCGTCGGCTCCGGCCCCTTTGCTGGTACGGTCAGGCTTCGGGCGTCACTGTCAAGTTTATCTTTTTGATTCCCTGTGCGCACAATGGAGATCGTCCTGCCGAACCATTCCGGTTTTAACAGAATTGTGCCGTTCTCCGTCCGGAGATCCTCCGCATGTTCTTCTCCGCTTGAATCCGTGTATTCCACCTTGTACCAAGCCTCCGGCACAAATCCCGTCAATACCTCCCTGTCCAAATCAATTTGTATATCCGGCGTTTCATGTTTTGCAGCGGGCTTTCCCCCAATCGAAACGGCAACCGCCTCACTGCGGAAATTTTCACCGCTTACAGCCTGTACGCGCACCTCATAGACGCCCTTTTCAAGTCCGTCAATTATCCCCTCCGCTGTTGCCATGACGGATGTCCAAGTGTCCTCCCATGTGCCGTCATCCTTCTGCTTTCTGATCTCATGAGCCTTGCCGGCAGTTAAGCCGGTAAGCGCGCCGTCCAGGGCTCCCGGATAGGAAGCGTCGGTACTCCCAGGCGCAGGCTTCTGCGCCCTTACCGGAATGACTACCGCTGTGACCGGGCCTGCCGGAACGATACCGTCCGCCGGGCAGCGGATATAAATTGTCTGCCCCATATAGCTTTCCACGCTGTCTGACGTAACAGGCGTGGTACAGCTCTCATCGCTGAAGGCCTGCATATCCTCCGGCAGGAAAAAGCTTTCTGACGTATAGTCAATCACCGGCGCATCCGCGGCTGGCGCCTTGGGTATAGTGGCAATCCTTGCCGCGTCGCTCTCCAACGATGCAAAACTTGTATCCGTTGCCGGATAATATGCCCTGAAGGAATAAACGGTCCTATGCTCCAATTCCGTAAATACCGTGCTGTCCTGCCAGCTTTTCTCTTCGTTCCCGTCATCTATACGGTAATGTGCACCTGCGATAGTATTTAATGTAATGGATCGGTCGGTGCGGGCATTCAGCTCCGGCGCGCCGGGCGCGCCAGGCCTTGCCGGAAGAGAAAGGCTCTGCGCCAGGCTGTCGGTGGTTTCGCTGCCATTGCCTTCCTTTACAATGTTGACACTGCTTCCGATCCAGTCTTCCCTGATCCGGATACAGCCGTTCTCATCCGCTGTATGCTCCGTACCGTTTATGCTGTATTTCCCGCCCGGCACAAGATCAGTCAGTTTTTCCTCCCGGTAATCAATTTCTGCCGCAGGCCGCCTTTCCGGCCCCTTAACTCTCACGGTTACATTCTCTACGGCTTCGTTTCCCGCGTTGTCCACAGTGGTTATTTTAATCTCCGTAACGCTCGTAGGTATCTGCGCCGCCGAGATCACAAAAGAGACTTCCGTCTGCATCGTACTTGTATCTATGCTGACAGACTCCTCCGCACCATCCCCAATCTGCCAAGTCACGGAGGCAATCCCTGCCGTGACTGCATTGTCCGAATCGTCACTTATGGTTACAAGCAGTGCAGGCGCAGAGTCATAATATCCTTCGGCAAGCGCCGCACCGTCCGGCTTCGTCTGCTGCAGGTCGGACAACTCCCGATCAGCCTGTACCGTTATTACAGGCGCTCTGTCCTCCACAAGCACGCCCCCGGCCGCCGCTCCAATCGTCACACTGTTCGCGGCATTGCCCGCCGTGTCTGTACAGCCAATGGTAATGGTTCCTTTAAAATCTGTATCAAAGGTAAGCCTTGCTTCGCCGTCCTTAACTGCCGCCGTCTTTGTTATAGCCTGACTGCCGTCAATGTTTCCTTCCCCGTCCCTCGGCGTCAGGCAGAAGCTGATCTGTGCCACACCGCTGCTTTCATCCGTGACGGGAACATGGACAATCATGCTCTTTTTTCCGATGATCCACTGCCAGAGGTCTGCCGCTTTATTTTCATATGTAACGGCGCCGATCACCGGCTTTTCCCGATCCAGCCTGACAGTAAACACAGCGCTTTCATCGGAAGTATTGCCCGCTCCGTCCTTTGCCTTGAAACAATAGGTATGCTCTCCCTCTGCCGCAGAGTAATCATAGCTCACGCTGCCTGTGCCGCCGGCGAAACCGTCCGCTTTTGTATACCCGCCGCCGTCAACACTTACCCACAGCTCGGTAACGCCTACTCCGTCACTCAGGGTTAAGGGGATCGCATCCTGTGCCTTCGTCCAGTCTGCAGGCAGTGTCACGCCATCCTGTAATACGGGCGCAGCAGGAGGCGTTTCGTCCTGCCAGCAGGCATGAAGGGTGTGTGTGGCCGCCGTTTTGACAACCGTTTCCGCATCGACCTTACTGCCCTGTCCGTTTTCTCCGGTATACCAGCCCTTAAACGTATAACCGGCCTTAGACGGCGCAGGGAGAACACCATATGCGCTGTCAAAAGTTACGACCTTACTCTGAGTAATATTTCCGCCGTCCGCGCCGTGATAATCAAATGCCGCCTGATAGGTGTTGGCCGTCCATTTGGCATAAAATGTTTTCTTCTCCGTTATGGGCGTAGAAATCTCCGTTACCGCCGCCCCCGTCAGAGCCGCATTATCGCACCAGCCTGCAAAGGCATAGCCTGTCCTGGCAGGAACGGACGGCTTTCCCGGCGTCTTTCCCTTTAAAACGGTCTGCCTGGACAATTCGCTGTTTCCGCTCTGGAAAACTACCGTATAATAATCCACTCTGGCTGCGGCGTCCCCTCCGCCAACGGTAACTATAACACCGGTATCGGTATTGCCGCTGTAAATTTTATAGGTTCCGTTTCCCACCGCTGAAAGGTCTGTCCTAAAGCTTGTCCCATTGTCCGCTGTCAGCTTTACCGTCGGAGCGCTACTGCTCCAGGGCACATCATCCCTATAGGTACTTACAGTTACCTTATATTTTGCCTCTTCCCAATGAGCGGTATAACTGCGCTCTCCCGCGCTGCCCTTTGGCACCTTAACGGTTATATTGGCCTCGCCCGTCAACCCCGTGCCGCTCCAGCCCGTGAAGACATAGCCCGCGCGGACAGGATTCTGCAAGGTAAACTCAGACATTTCAATATGGTATGTGGCCGGATTGGACACGCCGTCCGGCAGTTCACCGCCCGCCAGATCATAGCTGATTGCATAGTCCTTAGGAGTCCAGTGGGCATAGACGGTCATATCCTGGCCGGAAGGAATTGTATCAATGGTAATCTCATCCCCGCCGTCTTTCTGTGTATACCAGCCGTCAAAATTATAATGCTCCCTTGTCGGTTCGGGAAGATTTTTCATGGCCTGCCCGCCATTCATATCGCCCTTCTGTGTTTCCACGCTGCCGCCGTTTGCGTCAAAGGCCATCACATAGGGAACAAAAGCCGTCTCCCCATTCAATAATATGACCTTATAGCCGTCAACGCTTACAAAATAATCGGAAGGTTCCCTGCCAGACATATAGCTGCCAAAACCCTCAGTGATGGTAAGCGGATATGCGGATGACGGACGCACGCCGCCCAAAGATACCTTATACGGTTCCGCATTGGTCAGCGCGCCTGTCAGCCTGATCTTTCCTACTGCAGGCTTGTTTCCGTCTCTTCCAATGTATATGGCCGCTCCGATGCTGCCCGGCATATTCTGACTGGCCTGAATATCCTGGCTGCCGTGCATCTCCAGGGCACCCCCATACAGTATAATGCCCCCTGTCACACTGCCGCCGGTCACCGCCACGCTCATACCGGATCTGGCTACGATCCCAGTTGTAATCGTGCCGCCGCTTATAAGGGCATGAGCGGCTTCCGTTGAGCTATGATAATATGCTTTTTCAATACTAATACCTCCGCTGCTTCCCGAATGGGAAACAACGCCTCCGGAAACTGTCAGACCGCCGCCCGGACTCACAACTATTACAGCAGAATTATACGTGTCTGAAGCCAGGGAAAGCGCGCCGGATCTCACCTCCGCCTCCGCGCCTCCTTCTATATATAAACCCGCTGTTGTAACCTTTGCTCTGGTTACCTGGCTTGTCACCGCAGCCCCATCCACCGTCAGCTTTCCGCCGGAGGCCACATACACGCCGCTGGACTCCGTCCCCTGTACCGTCCCGCCGTACAAATTCACCTCGGATCCTGCCTGCGCGCAAACACCGGCGCTGTAGGTCAGGCTGATCAGGTTATCAGCATTCTGACTGTCAGACGTTGTACACTTCCCGCTGATGACGCCGCCATATACATTCAGCCTGCCTGACGTAATGATTCCGCCGCCTTTCACGGTGGCTTCGATCATTCCTCCGTCTGCACAGTCATACAGGTTCAGCTCCGCCCCGCTTTCCACCGTAATAATCCAGGCTTTTTGATCTGATAAACGGCATGTCAGCTTATGCCCGTTCAAGCAGAGAGTAACCGTTCCTCCTGTCACCGTAAGCGGATTGGATAATTCCACATCACCCGCCAGATAATAGCTTTTACCACCGGTCAACGTCTTCGTGCTGCTTGTCAGCTGCGTCCAGCCTGAATGAGTCCCATGCTCGCCGGCTGCAGATGCCATCACCGTTATATTTTCCCCAAGCATCCCTGCAAGCTCCACCCAGGCCGCCAGCTTTGCCAGTTCCTCCCCGGAAATCTGCGCCTGCTGCCCTTCCGTCCGTTGCTCATCTGCCCACTGCTCTTCTGCTTGCTGCTCCCCTGTCAATGCCTTATATTCCACCCAGATGGCAAGGGCTTCTTCCGCATACTCATACAGCTTTTGCTCCCACAGTGCATAGGCTTCCGCATTTTCCTCCATATCCGGCTCTGCGGCAAGGTATTCCTCCGTCTCCGGCAATGCCGCTATCCTGGCGGACAATGCCTCCATCCTGAAATCCATTCCGCTATCCTGCTCCGGATCATCCATTTCGTCTTCCTGCGCCGGATTATCCTCATCGTTTCCCTGCTCTCGCACTGTTACCGTAATCTGCGGCAAAACTATTCCTTCCGCCAATGTACAACCCTGCGGCAAAGCAGCGGTAAAGATATAAATTCCTTCTGCGCTTCCGTCATATTCCGGACTGGACTGCCATGTAATACTGCTTATGGTAATCGCTTCTTCCTGTTTTTCAGAAGGCGCATCTGCCTCTATGTGGTCCGAAGAAGAAACGGAGCCTTCTGCAGAGTCTCCTGCACTTCCCGACATAACTGCCTCCAGTGTGTCTGGAAGCACCAGCTCATCCAGGTTTGTTTCCATCGGAACCGACTGCTTCCTGACTTCGTCCGGCAAAGCACGAAATGCAAGTATAATCCTTTCTTCCGTATCCGGCAATCCACTCGCCGCAAAGACGTAAAATGCTGCCGGAATATCAGCAAAGGCCGTAATCAGCACGCAAAAACAGAGCAACACTGCCATTCTGCGTAAACGCCCTTTTCTTCCTGATTTTAACCTTGTACATCTTTTATTCATCCTGTTCCCCCTATAGACCGCTTATCGTTCCTGCAGCAAATCCGTTGTGTTAAATATTTATTGTAACTTCACTATAGCAAAAAACCATTTTAAAAAAAGGAGGGGTTCAAAATTGGTCGTCTTTTTGACATAATTAGCAGAAAAAAAAAATACATTGACAGGCACACAAATTCAGAATTGCTTTTTATACGGTTATACTTACATTTCTTTGGCCGCTATGATATGCTGCATACGAAGGATGCTTTTATGGAAGCATATCGAGATTTTTTGGACAGAATCAATTTCTATGAAAAAAGGGATCACACTGGCCTATTACAATATAAACAGTTTTAGCCGACAGTCTGCTGAAATTTTAGAGAATACGTTTAATAGGCTGAATAAACAGAAAGAATTCGGGCTGGAATTGAATACCGATGATTTATACTATCAAAAATTCCGAAGCATCAACGATTATATTAATATATTACCAATCAGAAAATAATGCTGGTAGCCGGACTTGAACCGGCACGGAGTTGCCTCCGAGAGATTTTAAGTCTCTTGTGTCTGCCTATTCCACCATACCAGCAGGACACATGCGCGTCAGCATGACTCTGTGCGCGCATGGCATGGATGGGGGTGGATTCGAACCACCGAAGCAATTTGCAGCAGATTTACAGTCTGTCCCCTTTGGCCACTCGGGAACCCATCCATTTGAAAATCGGAATCATAAGCAATGAAGTCTTATATCGCTTGATCCTGACAATGTGAAATTCTATCACAGTTTCCCTCAAATTGCAAGTTCATTCTGTCGATTTGCATTTGAATTCTTTTCACCCGTCAAATACTGCTTCATTTACAAGTCCCGACGGCTTCAGGGCCGTAAGCTCCATGCGAAGCTGCCTGTTCTGTTCGCAAAACCCTGCCACCACTTCTTCAAAGGCTCTTCTCCAATCTCAGCAAATCCCTTTTCATGTCCAGCCCGCCGGCATACCCTACAAGCTTTCCATTTGCCCCGATTACCCTGTGGCAGGGTACTGCAATAATAATGGGATTCTTATTATTTGCCATCCCTACGGCCCGCGCGGCCTTCGGGTTTCCGATTGTGGCGGCAATTTCTCCATAGGTCCTGGTTTCCCCGTAAGGAATTCTGCAAAGCTCCTGCCACACTTTTTTCTGAAATTCCGTGCCGCGAAGTTCAAGGGGAAAGGTAAAGGCGCTGCGGCGGCCCTGCAGATACTCCGTAACCTGCCCGTATACCAGCTCTGCAAGCGTCGTCCGCGCCTGTTCCTTACCCGGCTGTTCCGTCCTTTTCATACTGATTACCGTGTCTCCCTCGCAACCGATCTCCAGAAACCCCCAGGCGAAAGGATAAACCGCGTATTCCACCATCTTAATTTCCTCCGGATGCAGAATTAGATGCAGAATTTTCTTCTGATAGATTACTGTAAATTTGATAACTTCCAGTGAATACAGCAGGTAATCCCGGCTCCCAGAAATAATCCACTAAATTACCTGCCTCCAGACCGGTAATCTCACAGTATTCCAGCCAGTCTTCCTCACAGTCCAGATAATAAAAGCATATCGTATAGCTGCCGCTTTCCAGGAAAACGGGAAGAAATTCCGATTGCACCTGATTTCCCGTACAGGCCAGATGTATCGTTTCATCCTCGCCCTTAAGTGCCATGCCGCCTATGACTCCCTTCCGGTCCAGCTTCCATTCCACAAGGCAGGTATACTCTCCCGGCTCCGTAACCTGAAGCTCGTACTCTTTCTGCAAAATAGCATCTTCGCTGTCTGAAACCGCATACGTAACATTGTCTTGAGCAAAGATACTGCGAGTACCCACATTTTCGAAATTATCCTCACGCATACTACGTATAAAGCGATAACTTCCGGTGAGCGTGGCAGGCAGGCCCGGCTCCCAGTTGTAATCCGCTAAATCGCTTACCTCCTGCCCGGTAATCTCACACCATTCCAGCCAGTCCTCCCAAGATGTCAGAAGGTAAAAGCAAAGCGTATAGCTGCCGCTTTCCAAATCGCCGAGGGAAAATTTTGCTTCTACCAAATCTGCCGTGAATTTAAGGTAAATTTTATCCTCACCCTTAAACACGAAACCTCCCACGGCCCCCTGTCGGTCCAGCTTCCACTCCACATTCCAGGTATACTCTCCCGGCTCCGCAACTTGAATTTCATACTCCCCCTGCAATATGGAATCCTTGTTGTCCGAAACCGTATACATAACTTTGCCCTGGGCGAGGACCCAGCCCTTGCCCACGCTTCCGAAAAACGAAAGCAGCAGCGTCACAAAACCTACCGTGAGCAGAAACGCTAAAAATCTGACGGCAGCTCTCCTGTCTATAAACCCAAGGGAAAGCCTTGACCTTCTTTTCACAAACAAAAAACAGGTCAGCCCCAAAACAAGAATAGCCCCCAGCATAACCACGACAGGATGCAGTCCTGTTGCATCAATAAACTTCGAGACATCCGAATTATAATCAAAACGGTTTACAAGGCGGCCGATCGGCTCCACGACCCAGGAAAGGGTTGTGAACAAAAAGCATCCCGATACGATGCCTACGCAGATATTCAGCAGGGAATGCTTTTTTGATCCCTTCCAAAACAGCAACAGCAGTACCACTGCCGCCAAAGGCAGTACCGATCCGAAAATATCAACCAGGCCATTGGCAAAGCCCCCTGTAATCCCCTCGTATAACATATGCGGCTTCATATAACCGGCAGCGCCAAAGGGATAAAAGCCCGTGACGGTTCCGCCGCAGAGCCACACCGCAATGCAATGCCCCAGCTCATGCAGCACGGCGTACAGAACAACCGCCCCCAGCGAGCTTGCCACAATAGCGACCCCTTTCAGCAGCCCATTGGCACGCCTGCCTTCCTCCGTCTGTATACCCGTTTCCTCCCGTCGGTTTTTCAGCTCCTTTAATTCCTTCTTCACACGCGCAGCCTGCCGCTGAAACACCAGGAAAAGGCTCCCCGCCAAAAAAGCGAGCACCCAGCCGAAGGAATTGATCTCCTGCACTGCACAGTAAATGCCGCTCAGCATACCGGCAGCCTCTATTGCCTCCACTGTTTCAAACCTGTTTATAATTTTTGAATAGTGGGAAATCGAAAATTCCACATCCGTATACAGCTGAAAAGGCCCTTCTGCTGCCTTTCTGCGCAGAAAAGCATAAAAACCCCAGATGCAGACGATTTCTGCTCCCATTTCCTCCATAAACTGCCGATAATCCTCCGACACGCCAAACAGCTTATCCGTCGCATCAATCTGATAAATATATTCCCCCGGCTCACACCTTTCAAAACGGTAAAAGCCCAGGCCGAATCCTGTTAAGGCCCATCCCTTTTCCGCCATGCGGTTCAGCCATTCCGTTTCCTTATCCGTATCAAAGTACCACCGGAACTTAACCATCTTTGTTTTCTTTTCCTTCATTTCGCCAGTCCTTCCTTCTGTCGATTCTTCTTTCTGTTCGGTCCTTTTTTCGTTCAGCTCTTCCTTCACCAATCCTTTTCTGCCGGCCGGAAGCTTTACGCTGGCTTTTGCAGACCACAGCCTTACTCACAGATTCAGGTCAAACAGCCCTGCATTTTCCACCAGCTCCTCCAGCCGCCTTTTTTCTGCTCGAAAAATGTCTCTGCCCAGATCGGTAATAATGTATTGCTTCTTTTTCCGGGAATCCGTCTCCTCGCTGTAAATACGGATCCAGCCCTTCTCCGTCATGGTCTGAATGGCTCCGTACAGCGTTCCCGGTCCCAGTACCACCCGGCCCTTCGTTAATTCCTCCACCTCCCGAATGATGCCGTAGCCGTGGTTTGGCTTCCGCAGCGAAAGCAGAATATAGAACAATGCTTCCGTCAACGGAAAATTTTTCGTCGTTTCTGTACTTTTCATTATGTCGTCCTCCGATATATCGTGATTTAAATATATCAACACTCGATATATTTGTCAATGAAAATTATTTAAAAATTTTAACCGCCTGATTTTCATTACGGCAGTGAATATTTAGTGAATTTTCACTGAATATTCACTATTTTCGTTGACACGTATAAAAGTGGTAAGCAAAAAGGAATGATGCAGACAGTGCTTGACTATCTTTCGGAATACGGGGAAATTGGAGAAAACGAATTACAGGAGCTTCTGAGTGTAAAGCATACCCGCGCCTATCTTGCGGCACGCCAAATGTGTGACACAGGACTGATTACCGCGCAGGGGCGGGGTGCAAATAAAAATACAGGATAAAATTATGGCTGTAACGGCTCCACTGCGTCCTTCCAGGGACCGCTTTTGTAAAACAGTACTGACAGTGCAGTTCCCAGCACCCAGCCCACAGGCCATGCGCACCAGATTCCAGTATCCTGAAAGGGCACGGAAAGCAGAAATGCCAGCGCCACCCTTAAGATCAGATCCGTAAAAGTAGAAATCATAAACCTCCCCATCAACCCTGCTCCGCGAAGCACACCGTCCGCCACCAGCTTCACGGATATGACAAAGTAAAAGGGAGAAACAATCCTTAAAAACATTACTCCTGTATCTATGGCGGTTCCAGTGATGTCCTCCATAAAGATATAGACCAGGAAACGCCCTGCCAGCAAATACAGCAGTGTCAGGGGCAGGCAGAGCATCCATACCATTTTCCGGCCCGCCCGAAAGCCCTGCTTTACCCGATACAGCTTTCCGGCGCCGATGTTTTGAGAGGTAAAATTAGAAATACCGTTGCCCAAGGTGGTCAGAGAAGTAATCACCAGATTATTCAGCTTAACGGCCGCAGAATATCCTGCCATAACGGAAGGTCCGAAGCCGTTGATCACGCTCTGAAGCACAATATTTCCTACGGAGACAAAGCTTTGCTGTAAAATACTGGGAATTGCAATTACGGCAATCCTGCCCAAAAGAGGCCAGGAAAAAATTTTTACCTTCCGCTCCGTTTTAATGGCCGCCAGCCTTTTTAATACTACCGCCACTGCCAGCAGGCAGCTCACCCCCTGGCAAAGAAAGGTAGCCCAGGCCACGCCTGCCACGCCCATGTGAAACGCCTGTACAAACAATATATCCATGAAAATGTTGGAAAGAGAAGAACAGGCAAGAAAAACAAAGGGTGTTCTGGAATCCCCCAGCGCGGAAAAATACCAGTGCAGACATTATAGAAAAACAGGAAGGGCAGGCCCCAGATATAAATGTCCAGATATAAGGCGGAATCCGCAAATACCTTTTGAGGCGTATGAATCAGCTCCAGCAGCCCGTCACAGCCGAAAATGCCAAACAGCATCAGCACGCCGCACAGCACTCCCGTGGCAATCAGAGAGGTATATACTGCCGTTTTCATCTCCCCGTAATCCTTTGTTCCAAACAGCCGGGAAACAATAACGGAGCAGCCAATATTACAGCCAAAGGCAAAGGCAATGAAAATCAGGGTGATCTCATAACTGTTTCCTACCGCCGCCAGGGCATCCTCCCCCACAAACTTTCCCACCGTGAAGCTGTCCGCAATATTATAAAGCTGCTGAAAAATGATACTTCCAAACAGCGGCAGGCAAAACCTCCATAACACTTTCTCCGGTTCCCCTACCGTCAAATCCTTATTTAAGCTCTTACTTGCGCCCATACTTATGTCTCTCCCCTGCGTGTATATTACGCCAATTTTCCATCAACGATTATACTCCACTCGAAGAGAATGTCAATTCCATTCTGTCTGGCAGCAAAATGCAGGATGCGTGTCATTGTGCTGCATTTTACGCCGCCTGACGGACAAGAATTCCCGGCAAGACACGTTTTCACTCGAAAAAAAACGTAACGGTACATAAGTCTCCTGAAAAACGGAGACTAAGTACCGACGTTTTTTACGGTCTTCCCGGAAATCCATTGTCCCATGCGGCGCAGGCTGCAGCATAATTGATATAATGGTTATCCTTTCCATATGCAGGTAACAGGCGGCAGGCGGCCGTTGTTCTCAATGCAGACTGTGCAAGACGTCGGCGCTGGCAAGCGTATTGTGCTTGCTTATGCGCCGTTACGTCGCGCCCCAAGCGAAAGCGGGGCTGCATGAGAACAACGGCCGCCTGTCGCCGTCAGCTTATCGGCAAGTTTAACCGGATCCTCAAAACTGTATAGGCTTTACGTCCTCCGTCAGCGGCTCAAATTTGTATTCCGGAAAGCTGTCGATCAGCTCATCCAGGCAGAGAGTGGTATGATAGATAATGTCATGCGCCAGCATAACTATCTTTTTCCGCCCCAGAGTGCTTTGCCTGGCATTTTTGATCAGCTGCTCCGGGGTGGTCTTAGCGCCCGCATCCTCCAGACAGGCATTCCAGTCGAAATAAATAAAGCCCCGATTTGTCATTTCTTCTATGATTTCCTCATAAACCTCCGCATTATAAGCGTTGATGCTGCCGCCGGGAAAGCGGAACAGCTTCACCTCTGCTCCTGTAATCTCATAAACCGCCTCATAAGCCGCTTCAAAGTCCGCCAGGTAGCTTTCCACGCTTTCGTAGATCACATCATACTCATGCCGGTTGCAGTGAATGCCGATGGTATGGCCTTCCTCCACAATCCTGCGGGCTACCTCCGGATGCTTACGCACATTTTCTCCTACCACAAAGAACGTAGCCTTAATGTTATGCTTCTTTAAAATGTCCAGCACCGCCGCGGTATTTTCTTCCGAAGGCCCGTCGTCAAAGGTAAGGTACATGGTCTTAGGGTGAAAATAATAATTTACACCCTCTGCGATTCCCGCAGCAATTTTATCCTGATACGCAGGATCACTCAACAGCTTTTGTTCCTCCCTGTTGGATAAAAAACCTGTTTCAATCAGACAGGAGGGCATGGAGGTTTCTCGAATCACATACAGCTCCCCAGTCTCGCACAGATTTCTTTCCTTTGCGCCTGTTTTTTTCAAGACCTCTCCATGCACCAGCTTAGCCAATCGCCTGCTGTCCTCCGTCCCTCCGCAATACCAGGTTTCGATTCCCTTAACAGCGCTTTCCTTTTCTTCGCAGGCATTTTGATGAATACTGACATATATGTCAGCTCCTGCATTTTCCGCAGCTGCCACCCGTTCCTCCAATGTCAGTTCAGTGTCGTTGTCTTCCCGTGTGAGCCTGACCTCAAAGCCCAGATCGCGAAGTCTGGCCGCCGCCCTTAAGGCAATTTCCAGATTAAGCTCCTTTTCCAGAATATCGCCCCGCATACAGCCCTCATCTTCGCCCCCGTGGCCGGGATCCAGAACGATCAGGGGTGTTTGAAGCTCCGTTTCTGCCGCTGATGCTTCGGAGGATCCGTTTCCCTCTGGGTTTCCGGAGCCCATGGATGCTCCTGTACCCGCAGACGCTCCTGTACCTGCAGACGCTCCTGTATCCGCGGATGCTCCTGTATCCATGGATGCTCCCTGCATGTCCTGCCCTCCGGATGCCGGTGCCGCCTTCTCCACTGCCGGCAAAAGACCAAAATACAGCACACTTATGCCGATGGACAGTGTCAGGGTTATACTCATCAGGATCGCGGCGATTCTGCCGTATCCTCTGTTACTGCTCTTTTTGCCGCGGACAGTCCTGTCGTCCCAGGGACTTACTCTCACCAGCCTCACTTCATACCCTTTTCCTCTTGCCTGTCCATACATGGCCTCAACCTCTTTTCCAAAAAGTGAACTGCCCGCGGGAATAAAAATTCCCTTGCAGCTATTATATAAAGCATACAAGGGAACAACGTCAAATATTCATATTATTGGCATAAAATTTTCATATTTTTTCCATAAAAGTTGCATCATACCCTTTCTAAGCCGCTTTTACCGGGATATTTTCAGGAAAAGCTCCTGGATGCCCTCATAAAATCCCACCGTTACAATCGTAGTTCCTTCCTCCATTCCCGCAAAGACATATTTCTTAAAATATGGTGTGGTTTCGGACAAAGGATTTGTGCCTTCATATTCCTGGGGCGCTTCCAAACCCATATATTCCGCCCAGGCGCCGATGATCCCGTCCGGATCTACCTCATCCCAGGATGATGCCTCAATCCGCACATAAAACTCATAAACTTTTCCCGTGTCGGCATCCACATAGGCGTCAAGCAGCCGGTTGTCTCTGTTTGCTGTCTGCAGCCCCGTATCCAGGGAAATCTTCCACACCAGCACATTATTTTTCGGCTCCGGCACATCAATGGCAGAGTATCTCACCGCCGTATATGCCCTTTCATTTACGGCCCTTACAGACTCAGGGATGATTCCCAGCTCCTTCAGCTCCGCCAAAGCCCTGTCACACAGCTCGATTCCCCGCGCCTCCGTCACCTCCTGGCCGGAAGAGTCCTTACGATTTACCACCAGCGCATAGGTGCCCGTCAGCTCCTGATAGTCAAGATCCAGGCCGTCTTCCCTCGCTATAGCATTTTGCTTGCTTTCAGGCAGTATTTGATTATTCAGACATTTTGACAGGATATACAGCTTCTCGCTGCCGCTTAAGGAATAGCGGTAGCCCTCCGTCCCTGTCTCAGCGTCCTGCGCCTTGATCTGATTTAGTATATCCTTGTCCCTGTATTCCGCAAGCGCCTCCGGCCCCCAGACCGCCAGCCCGGCAATAATGGCCGCAAGAGGCAAAAGCAGCAGACTTAACCTTCTAAACCTCATTTGCTGCCTCCTTCTTTGATCTTCCGGGCTTCTCCGGTCCTTCCGGCTTAGGCCCCTCTGCTTCCTCATGCCTTTCACAGCCTTCCTGCTTCTCCGGCTGATCGGGCTTATCCGGCAGCACAAAGCTCATGCAGGTCCCTTCATCCACCACACTGTCTATCCACAGCTCGCTCTCATGAAGTCTTAAAATCTCTACGCAAAGCGCCAGCCCCAGCCCGGCCCCGTTTCTGCTGCGGGATCTGGATTTATCCACCATGTAAAAAGCCTCTGTCACCCGCTGCAGCTCTTCCTCCGGAATCCCCACGCCGTAATCCTGGACCCGGAATTCATAGCCTCCCTCCACAATCCGTCCGGACACCTCCACCACGCCTCCCGACGAAGAAGCCTTACAGGCATTATCCACCAGATTGGAAAGCACGGACTTGATCAGATTCACCTCGGCATAGACCGTGCCCACCTCAAAGGACACCTGCAGCCTTTGCTCCCTGTTACCTGCAAACATATCCTCCAAATGGCGGAAAAAGGTTTCCGCGGAAACAGGCTGAGGTTCGATCTGCTCCCGTTTGGTAACAATAATATCTAACAGGCGGAAGGACATGTTTTCCAGGCGCTTCCCCTCCGTGTAGATATAATTGGAGGACAGAAAATGCTTTTCGTCGTCCAGCTCTCTGGAGCGAAGCAGATCCGCATAACCTATGATAGCCGTCAGCGGTGTTTTCAGTTCATGCGCAAAAGCGGCAATAAAATCTTCCCTGGCCTGTATCTCACCCTGCAGCTCGCCAATGGTCCCCTCCAGCACATTTGCCATGCTGTTAAAATCCTGTGTCAGCCGTCCCAGCTCGTCATTACTGACCTGCCTGGCACGATAGCCATAATCTCCTGCAGCCATTTTTCTGGTGGCTCTGGCAAGAATACGAATGGGCCGCGTCAGGAAAGTACCGATCATAAACATCACCACCGCGCTGACCCCCAGCATAACTACCGTAACCTGCCGATAGAGCTTAAAACCCATGGCACGCTCTTCAAACACCTCTGTCACGTCCTCCATGGTTTCCAGATACAGATACCGGTTTAAAACGCTCACCATGATCCCTGTTTGTATATAATAACGCCCGCCCGCGGAAGTCACCTGAAAGCTTCTGGAGTTCTCCGTAATCGTCTGCAGAAGGGTCGTGTCCTCCGTAAATCCTTCGCTGACATACAGGGCCTTTTTGTCTTCGTCGGAAAGACGCAGCAGCCGCCCGGAGCCCTGCCCGCCCACCTCCAGCTTGGCGCCGATCTGTTCTATGGCAACATCCTGCAGTACACCGTATTTGGTTGGCGCGTTCAGGGCCGCCGTCTCAAAGGCAAAGCGGAGGATATTACTGCCGTCCAGAGCCTGATCCACTTCTCGCTCCAGGGCTGTCTGAAACACAAAATTGACAAAGAAATATCCGCTCACTCCAAAAGCCGCCGCCATAATAATAATGGTCCACAGTAAAATCTTATATAAAAATCTCATACATATCCTTCCGGGAAATCCGCCTGACCATTTATATTTCCAGACGATACCCCACCTTGTATACTGCTACCAGATTATCCTCCCAGCCCATCTTACGGCGCAGCCGCTGCACATGGAGGTCCAGCGTCCGGCTGTCCGCCAGATACTCATCGCCCCAGACCTTTTCATATAAGGTCTCCCGAAAAAGCGCTATATTTTTATTCCGGATAAACAGCACCAAAAGGCCGTACTCCTTGTTAGTCAGCTCCACCTGCCTTCCGGCTCTGGTTACCTTTCTGGCCTCTACGTCAACCGTCACATTCCCTGCCGTCAGCACCGTTTCCGTTTTATTATAGCGGCGCAGCACCACCTCAACCCGCGCTACCAGCTCCACCACGTCAAAGGGCTTTACCAGATAGTCCTCCGCTCCCAGCTTCAGGCCTTTTACCCTGTCCTTCACCTCATGCCGGGCCGTGATAAAGATAACCGGAATCTTCAGCGGTCTTATGTACTCCATAATATCAAAGCCGTCTGCCCCCGGAAGCATAATATCCAGCAGAATCAGGTCAAAGGCCTCCGACTCGATCAAATCAATGGCCTCTAATCCGTCCTGAACGGACTTGCAGTCATATCCTGCTGCTGATAAATTTATGTCAATCAAGTCACAGATAGGTTTTTCATCATCCACGATCAGTATTTTAATCATTTTCCACCGTCCATCCCCAGTATCCGCGGATCTGTTCCACAAGCCCGCTCACCGTATCCTCCGGAGTACACCGAAAGCTGGTCGCTTCCACAAAGCCATCCGTTCTCTGATAAAATACAGAGCATACGGTATTAATCAATAAATTGCCCTCCGCATCCGAATAGCTGTATCTGGCAAGAACCAGAATGTCCTTCATTCCATCCCCGTCTATATCCTTGCAGGTCATGCCCTTTAAGGCATATAAATTATCATATTCATCCATCGTCTGCAGGCTGAAAACAATATACCCCTGGGCATTTACCAGGTATATCATAAAAATATTGTATTCTGCCATTTTAATTACACCGGGCACCACCCGCAGACTGCCCTGCTTCTCAAAGCTCCGCCAATAACACTGCTCCTCCATAATCTGAAAGCCGCTGTCCAAAAGCTCGTCCAGGGTTGTGGCCGTATACAGCACCTCCACGGATACACCGTCCCTTACATACGCCACGATAAAATCCACGCTTTTATTCATGCTGAATCTGTTAATCTTGTCCGAGATCCGCCAGTCCCGGTAAAATCCCCCCTTGCGCTGAAATAATACGTCCCCTGTCTTGTAATATCCGCCTGTCTCGCTTTCACAGTCGGTAATCAGTATGATGTCCGTTAGTCCGTCCCGGTTCAAATCCTGAAAGGAAACCGCCGCAATGCCCTTCGTGGGCTGTTCCAGCTCCCCCAGCCTTCTGTTATTGGTTTCCAGCTGGTTTGTCTTGTAAAGAATTTCTCCCTCACTGTCTGCAATCAATACGCCCATCCGGCTGTATTCTTCCTCCATCACGGAGAGAAAGGTTACCTCTTCCTCTCCAAAGGATTCCAGAATGACGGGAAAGCTCTGCTTTTCGATCACGGCAAATCCGTTTTCCTCAATGTCCGAAATCTTTTCTATGGCGGAAAATCTGGCCTCATATTCCTCATACAGCCTGATCAGCTGCTGCAGCCGTGCCTCATCCTCATTCGCCTCTTCCTGCTCTGACCATTCCGACGAACTCAAATTCTTCTGCCTCTGAACGGCTTCCGCCTTCACCGCAGGCTGTAATCCTAAGATACAAACGCATACTATCAGTAAAATTGCTTTACCTGCTTTCCTCACCTGATTCACCCGCCTCATTCTCACACCATATCTGCTGTCAAATCAAATACCCCACTGCAAGCACGGCACAAAGTCAGCCATGCTGACTTGGCTCATTGCTCGCGGGAATAAATAATATACCGGCTTCATACAGACAATCCTCCGTATAAAGCCAGTATAATCCCGCATTGCATCATTTTTGCAAAAACTACTCTTCTAAGATAAACTTCAATACCACGGCACAGGTCTTAGGCAGGGTAATCACTATTTTCCCGCCAATTACCTCGAACTCCTGTCCTGAGCTGTATCCGTTTTCATCGGTCCAGATCAGCGCCCGCATTTTCCCGTGCTTGGCTGTCCCCAGTTCCCAGACGAAAATCTGTTTCTCAATGGGGTGATTGTTATTGTTTACAAGGATCAGGCATTGACCGTTTTTGTTAAACCGCCCGTATGCCAGAAAATTATAATCTCTGTCTACGTATTTGATAGACCCGTTCCGCAGCTCCGAGTTTTCCCTGCGAAGCCGGATGATGTCCTTGTGGAACTGCAGCAGCTCCCGGTCCTCATGGCCCCAGGGATAAGTCCGCCTGCTGTCCGGGTCCGTAAATCCGCATACCCCCGCCTCGTCTCCGTAATAAATGGTGGGAGCCCCCATCCATGTCATCTGGATGACAACCGCCTCACGAAACACCGCCTTATTAATTCCCTGCTCTGCCGCCTGGGGACCTGCGCTGTCAGTCCTTCCCACTTTACGATTGGTCCGGGTCAGGAATCTGGAATGATCATGGTTGGAAAGCTCGTTCATTGCCACCTGCCAGCTGGGCATGGTAAAGCTGGCGCTGTGATGCTGCATGGAGCCCCAGAAGCTTTCCGCATTCCCCAGCAAATCCTCCCTGAAATCGTCACTGTGTTTTTCCATACCTGTTAAAAACCAGGTCACCGGCTCCATGAATGCGTCATAGTTCATGACGGTATCCCACTCGTCTCCCTGCAGCCATTCCTTTGCATTTCCGTAATGCTCCGCCAGAATGACAGCGTCCGGATTGGCCTCCTTCACAGCCTTCCGAAACTCCTGCCAGAAATAATGATTAAACTCCTGGCTGCGCCCCAGATCCGCCGCCACGTCCAATCTCCAGCCATCCGCATTAAAGGGCGGCGATACCCACTTTTTCCCGATTCTCAGCACATACTCCATCAGCTGCTTTGAATCCTCATAATTCAGCTTTGGCAGAGTCTCATGCCCCCACCAGCCGTCATAGGACTTGTTATAAGGCCAGCCGTTTTGATTTGCAAAAGCAAAATAGCTTCTGTAAGGGCTGTCTCCACTGACATATGCCCCTTTTTCATATCCTTCCACATTTTCATAAACACGTTCTCTGTCCAGCCACTTGTTAAAGGAACCGCAATGGTTGAACACACCGTCCATAATCACGCGGATGCCGCGCCTGTGGGCTTCCTCCACCACTTTTGCAAAAAGCTCGTTGCTGGCTTCCAGATTCGCCGGATTGGTCACCCGGTTGATGTATCTGGAGGCAAACCGATTTTCTCTTTGTCCTTCGGGAAGCAGCTCCCCTTTGTCATCCACGATCCTGCCCACATGGGGGTCGATATAATCGTAATCCTGAATATCGTACTTGTGATTGGAGGGGGACACAAACAAGGGGTTGAAATACAAAACCTCCACTCCCAGGTCCTGCAGATAATCCATCTTATCCAATACCCCCTGCAAATCACCGCCGTAAAAGTCTCTCACATCCATATTGGCAGGATAACGATTCCAGTCTTCCACCTTGCGCACCGGCTGATTAATATAGCTGTACTCATTGGTCAAAACATCATTGGAAGGATCCCCGTTATAGAAGCGGTCCACATAAATCTGGTACATAACCGCTCCCTTGGCCCACCGGGGCGTCTTAAAGCCGGGAATCACCGCAAAATCATAATAGTTGTTCTGATCATGCACCAGGCCTCTGGTATCATAGTACGCCCGCAGGCTTCCCGACTGTATTTCAAAATGATACGTCATCTTTTCGCTTCCCAGTTGAAAGCTGCAGGCGTAAAAGTCAAAGTGCTTGTCACTTTCCGCCTTTGACATGATGATACTCTCATCCCCGCAAAGAAGCACCACCCGGTCCACGTTATTCTTAGCGGTACGAAACCTTATCGTAATCTCCTGACCTGCAGCCGGTTCCTCCGGAATCAGGTAATCGCCCGTGGTATCCGAAAAAAGCGCCCTCCTGTTAAAAACCGGACGCATTGTCCCAATGTATTTCTTGTTGTTTTCCAAACGTTTGATCTCTTCCAAATTCAGCTTTTCTTCCACAATCTGCTCTCCTGCTTTTGTTATATCATGCCACAAGTAACTGCAACAAATATATTTTACTGAATATGCTGTCTTAATTCAATAGTTTCCTTGAAAAAAGTAAAAAGGACAGCCATGGGGTGACTGTCCTTTTTAGAGAAGGTATTGTTTCATAAAGGGGTATAGTAAAAACTATACAATGTATTGGGGGGTTACGCATATTATAATAGCATCTCATATCGCTTTTGGCTATTCTCAAAATTCACAAATATCACAAATTTACTCGCTCTGTTTTGTACATTTTATACAAACAAGGCTTCAAACTCCTCCCTGCCGATCTTCTCCTTCTCCAGCAAAAGCTCCGCACACTTATGCAGCACCTGCTCATGCTCCATGATGATCACTCTTGCACGGGAATAGCATTCCTTGATAATCGCCTTTACCTCCCGGTCGATCTCCCCGGCCACCGCCTCACTGTGAGACTTGGCATGAGCAAGATCCCGGCCGATAAACACCTCGTCGTCATCATCGTCATAACAAATCACACCGATATTTTCGGACATGCCAAAGCGGGTCACCATTCTCCTTGCAACCTTCGTGGCTCTCTTAATATCGCTGGAGGCGCCTGTGGTAATATCCTTGAATATAATTTCCTCTGCAATCCGGCCTCCCAGAGACACCATAATATCCTGAAGCATCTGGCCCTTCGTCAGGAACATTTCATCCTTCTCCGGCAGGGGCATGGTGTAGCCTGCTGCCCCCTGGCCTGTGGGAATAATGGACACCGTATATACCGGACCCACATCCGGCAGTATGTGAAACAGGATGGCATGGCCGGACTCGTGGTAAGCCGTGATCTTCTTCTCCTTGTCGGAGATGATCCGGCTCTTTTTCTCGGCGCCGATCCCCACCTTCACAAAGGCCCTGCGAATATCCTCCTGACACAGATATGCCTTGCCGGCTTTTGCTGCGTTGATGGCTGCCTCGTTCAAAAGATTTTCCAGGTCCGCCCCCGTAAACCCTGCCGTGGTCTGAGCAATCTGCTTTAAGTCCACATCTTCGGCCAAAGGCTTATTCCGGGCATGAACCTTTAAGATTTCCTCCCGGCCGCCCACATCAGGGGTACACACCGCCACCTTCCGGTCAAAGCGCCCCGGACGAAGAATGGCAGGATCCAGAATATCTACCCTGTTCGTGGCCGCCATGACAATAATTCCCTCATTGATCCCAAAGCCGTCCATCTCCACCAACAGCTGATTCAAGGTCTGCTCCCGCTCGTCATGGCCGCCGCCCATACCGGTGCCCCGGCGCCTTGCCACGGCATCAATCTCATCTATAAACACAATACAGGGGGCATTCTTTTTTGCTTCCTCAAACAAATCCCGCACCCTGGACGCGCCTACGCCCACATACATTTCCACAAAATCCGAACCGGAGATACTGAAAAAAGCCACGCCAGCCTCCCCCGCCACGGCCTTTGCAAGCAGCGTTTTACCCGTTCCGGGAGGCCCCTCCAGCAGCACACCCTTAGGGATTCTGGCGCCCACCTTATTATACTTGCCCGGCTCCTTCAGGAAATCCACGATCTCCTGCAAATCCTCTTTTTCCTCCCGCAGTCCTGCCACCTGCTCAAAGGATATGGTCTTGTCGCCCTTGAACATCTTCGCCCGGCTTCTGCCGAAATTCATCATTTTTGCGTTTCCGGCGTTTGCCCCGGCGTTCTGGGCATTAATCATCATAAACAGGAAGACTCCCACCACAATTACAATCAGCATGGGCACCAGAGTCGTCAGGACCCAGCTCTGCCTTGGCACATCGCTGACCATGGGATCAAAGCCGTAAGAACGGACCACCTGCTCCATCTCAACCACATCCGTCACATACAGCGTCTTGCTCTCTCCGTTCTTTAATTCAATTTCCAGCACACCAGTAGGCGTCTCTCCATTGAGACGAATCCGAACGCCGGTAATATTTCCGGCTTCCAGATCCGTGTAAAGCTCTCCCTTGGTATAATCTTCCTCTATCTTCTGGTTTACAATGTTGAACACCAGAACAATGGACAGCATAAAAAGAATAAATACAAAAAAAGAATAAAATCCCTTACCCTCTCGCTTCAAGTCAAAGCCTCCTATTTTTCCACTACGCCGATATATGGCAGGTTACGGTACATCTGATCATAGTCCAAGCCATACCCAACCACAAACTCGTCCGGAATTTGAAATCCTGTGTAATCCACCTTTACATCTATCACACGCCTGTCAGGTTTGTCCAGCAAGGTACATAAACGCAAAGAAGCAGGTCCTCTGTCCTGCAGCATCTCCATCAAATAACTCAACGTCCTGCCGCTGTCCACAATGTCCTCTACCACCAGCACGTCCTTGCCCTGCAGAGGCTCATCCAGATCCTTCACAATTTTAACCACACCACTGGACTTGGTATCACTTCCATAGCTGGATACCGACATAAAATCAAGAGAAACCGGAACGCTGATCCTCTTTGCCAGCTCGCACATAAAGAAGCTCCCGCCTTTTAATACACATACCAAATGGATGCTCTTTCCCGCATAATCTCTGCTGATCTGCTCTCCGATCTCGCGGATTCTCGTATCTACCTCTTCCTCCGATAAAAGTACCCTGACTCGCTCCTGCATTTTTCCTCCGTTTCACCTGCCGGGCAAAGGTCACTGTCCAGGCAGGTTCCCTTTTAATTTTACCTGTAAAACATGTTTTGTATTCCTGTCCACCTTATAATATTCGCTGATTCGGTATCCGGCCAGCCACAATATATGGCTGCCCTCTGCCAGCACGGGAATCCTGTCCCGCAGCCCGCGGGGTATTTTTTCTCCGATCATGTAATCCTTTAAGGACTTGTGAATCATGTTCCCGGCGCCGTCCGACAGGGTAAGATAATCTCCCCTTTGTCTGAATCGCAAAACAAGTGGCTCTTTAATTTTATCACAATCAAACCATTTCGTATACTGATTTCGAGGAACTTCTTCTCCCCCGCTTAGCAAAAACCTGCTAAACTCCGGCTCCGGCAGCTCTCCCGGCTCCTGTACTTCCGAACAGGATGCCGGCTCTGCAGCTACCTTTCCGTACTGCCTGACAAAGCGGATACCAAAGGGCAGGTCAATCCTGCGGTTTCCCTCTGTTTCAAATAAGCTGAGAACGGCCTCCACATGCACCGCGGAAATATCCTTCCCCGTAGGCGACAGTTCCTCGGCAAGCCCTAAAATCATGCTTTTTCGAATGGCAGGATGATATGCAAGAAATCTTGCAACGTCAATTTCCACACTTCCTGTCATGCCGGTGCAGCTGGTAATGTCACCGGTAATATGCCTGACCGTACAATCCTCCAAAGCATCTTCCGTCTGCTGCGCAAGATAGCCTTCCGTTTCGGATAAAATATCCGCCGTCCTGCACATATGCTCCACCACCCTGCCGGAAACCTCCCGCTCCGCCCAGGGCAGAAGATGATGGCGGATTCGGTTTCTGGTATATTCGTCCTCTTCGTTGGTGCCGTCTGTGCGCCAGGTGATTCCCCGATCCCGCAGGTATTCCTCGATCTCTCTGCGTTCCAGGCAGAGAACAGGGCGGACTATGTTCGCCCTGCGGACTGCATTTATCCTGCTGTCTGGAATTGTCTCATCTCGCAGGATTTCCTCCCGCACCGGCTCTATGCCCCGCATACCCTTAAGGCCGCTGCCTCGGAACAGATGCAGCAGCATGGTCTCCGCCCGGTCCTCCGCGTTATGGGCCACCGCAATCTTTGTTCCGCCAAACTCCAGGGCCGCCCTTTCAAAGGCTTCGTAACGCAGGCGCCGCCCTGCGTCTTCCTCCGAGCATTTCTCCGCCTTCGAAAATCCCTTTACATCTGCCCTCTCCAGCCGGAAGGCCACCCCCTGCTGCCGGCACAATTCCTCCACATAAGCAGCGTCTTCCAGGGCCGCTTCCCCCCGGATGCCGTGGTCAACATGAACTGCCAGCATCTCAAAGGCCGCCCTTTTTTGATATTCCAGTAACAGAAATAAGAGGCAAACAGAGTCTGCCCCTCCTGAAACCCCAAGAATCACCTGATCCCCGGCCTGTATCATTTTATGCTTTTCCATAAAGGAAAATACTTTTTCTTCCGTCTGCTGCTTTCCCATATGGAAAATGTATCTCATTCCCGGACAAAAGTCAACCAGACTGCCATTATTCGTCAAATAAATCTGAATGCGTTCCCGTCCTATATAATTCTAAATATTCTCCATTTTGCCGATATATCAATAACCAGTCCGGAGATATATGGCATAAATTGAATCCTCTTTTTAGGCAAGTTTTTAAGTCTTTCTTCATTTTTCCGGAAAATTTAATTTTTTGCATCTATTAATCCTCAAGCATCATTTGTACAAAGCCATGTGCAGAGCCTTCATACACTTCACCACCGCCATTTTTTAATTCTTCTATAGCTTCAATGGTTTCGTGATTTGGAATTTCCATGCCTTCTACTATGGTCAACCCTTGTATAAAGCCAATAACATAAGCCATTTTATCATCAGGAACCACATTTAAAAGCTGTACTGCTCTTTCTCTATCACTCATATACCATACCTTCTTTCATGTTGATCCCTATATTATATGCAAAATCAGTAAAGTCTTCAAGCTCTGGGCAAAATCCTGAAAACCATCCGTTACCTGGTGTGTTACCTGGGATACAGCGACAGTATTTTCCCTTTTAATGCTTCCAGCATTTCCAGCCCCTTCTCTGAGGTGGTGAAAAATTCATTATCCTTTACATCTTTATAAGGTACATATGTGGGATCCTCTGACAAAGGGATAACCACACTTTGGCGATCTTCATAACAAAACACCGGCACTGTGGAAACCCTGCCATCATCATACACCTTAAGCGCAGGAAGATCCCCCTTTAAGTCCTCCAATACGTCCTCCACGAATACCAGATATTCCGTGCCGGCCTGCAGCATATTTACATATCCTGTATTGATTGCATTATAATATCCGTCCAATGACAAACGCCAGGCTCTGGCAAAAAGGTAATATTCTTCCCCTGCTGCCAGCCCTTCTCCCGCATATACCTCCCGGATGATAATCTTCTGCCTGCTCACATGAAACAGATGCTCGATTTCACCGACCGCCTCCACCCGTAAAATAATCGGAACCTGCGGCAGATTCTGCAGCATATTACTGCATTGCGCCTCGGCAAACTGTTCATGTATCTCCGCCACCAACAGCTGATCCAGATAGTTTTCCTGTTTTAGTACATCAATATAAGTCTCCCTTTTCACAATGCCGAATATCATTGCCCCACATAATAAACACAGCGGCAAAACCCACAGCAAATGCTTTTTCATAAATCCTCTCCCTGTTTTTCCACCCGGCCTTCCTCCACCCGATACAGCTCGTCAGCCAGAATCCGAATATCCTCCCTGTTATGACTTGCCACCAGGATCAACGCACCCCTTTTCTTTTCTTCCAGAATTACCTTTCTGATTTCCTCCACTCCTGCTTCGTCCAGGGAATTCGTGGGCTCATCCAGCATGATCACATCCGGTTTTTCCATGATGGCCTGAGCGATTGCAAGACGCTGCTTC
The DNA here is from genome assembly GCA_910586485.1 of uncultured Acetatifactor sp. GTDB lineage: Bacteria > Bacillota > Clostridia > Lachnospirales > Lachnospiraceae > Acetatifactor. The sequence goes on along the minus strand of CAJUIA010000002.1, from coordinate 142,796 downwards.
ATTCCCAGAGAATACTTTTTATATACTCTTTTATCCGCAGGATCCAGGCCCACACGTGAAATGGCCTCTGTCACCTCTTCCCGCCCAATTCGTTTTGTCAGATTTGCAAGATAAAGAAGATTACCAACCCCTGTGAGATCAGGGTACAGCCCTGCATTTTCCAGCAGAATTCCTAAATCTGGCAGCACGGAAAAATCCTTATGTAGTATTTTCCCGTCCAGTGCAATACTGCCGGAATCTATTCTCATTAATCCTGACAATGCTCGAAACAGCATGGTCTTTCCGGATCCGTTCCTTCCTGCAAAGCCATATACCTTTCCGCCCTTCAAGCGCAGATTCACATCCGAAAGAATAATCTTTCCCTTTATCTGCTTTTGAATACGATCCGCGATCAGCTCCATCTATGCCACCGACCTTTCCGAATCCGAGACCAACAGCTCATGATTCTTTACAATGCACGCTCCCACCGCCGTAAGAATGATTGCCAGTATGGCAAACAGAAGCAGGGAGTGATTCAGGTCCGCTCCCATCCACTGCGGTTCAAGCACCCCGTTCACTGCCTTTATCCCGCTTCCGTGCCATCCAAGCACAAGGTGCGCCAAGGGATTCCAGATCAGGAATCGGCTTACGGACAGTCCTTCCGAATTTCTCGCTGTCAGATCCGCCAGATAAAACAGCACAATACAAACCATCTGTGCACAGATTACAATTCCGTAAGCGGCGCTGCTTCCTATGTAAACTGCACACAAATTCACTGCCAGCGCCATAATATAAATCCACAGGGACTGAATCAGAAAATGGTAAAGCAAAAGTGCAATTCCCGCCTGATCCACCTGTAATTCCCAGCGGATAACCGTTACCAAAAGTGCTGACAAAAGCAAAAACAGCTGAAATAAACAGACTTCCCCTGCCAAACGCCCCGCCTCCTGTAAATACCATTTTACCCTGCGAGGATAGCGCGAGAAAACATATATGCTTGCCGTGCAGAAATGCCGATATAAACGGATGCCGGCATACAGCTCAAATAAAAACGCAGGAAGCAGGCGCATACTGAAGGACATCAGCTCCGAAGTCGAAAATCCCAATACAAAAGTTCCTCTGGAGCCGCTAAGCTGCAACGTCATTTCCGAAAGGGAAATCACGCCGCCATAGGGATTGATATACATCAAAGACAGATAAACGCCCCCTGCAGCAGCCGCTAAAATCAGCCTTCCATACCTCATGACAGACAATCCTTCTTTCCGCTTATACAGGCAGCCGCCACCGAAAACAATATCAGTACAAGCAGACCTGCCGCCAGGATCACCGGGCTTTTCTCTTGATCATTAAAAAGCAGAAAATAATCATACCACAAAATGCTGGGAGCCTCCCGTGGAAGCTTACTCCCTACAATCGAAGACAGATTTAAGCTCACAAAGACCGGGAGAAAGAGAAATACCGTGTATTTTACCCGGATCAGTGAGGAAACCGCCGCTGTAAAGACCCCAAACAGCCCGGACACCGCTCCGAAAAGAAGCGTCCCTGCTATGGCATATAAATACGGGGAATGCAGAAAAAGCCCTTTCATAAAATAATGCTCCACTGCATCCCTGTATTCAGAGCTGTAATAAGACCAATTTGCCAGATTCCCCGTAGCCGAAAGAGGAAAAGATACACAGTTTAAAAGAATCTCCAGTAAAAAGGGCAACGTAAAAATAATCATGGTAGCTAAAAACACGGACAGATATTTGCTTACATAATAGGAACGATTTCCCAGCCGAGAAACCATAAATACCTGTGTCCCACGCCTGTACTCTCCGGCCAGAGAAAAGCCTGCCACGCATGGCACCAAAAGAGGATATACCTGAATTAGCAGCAGTATACCGTCCGCATTCCAGTTAACCATATCATAACTAATCAGCAAAAGCCTCATTGGATGATACATTTCGGAAACATACGACCCTTGAAACTCCAATACATTTCCGATGAAATTTGCAAGCACCATCATAAAAAGAACATAAAATACGCCGATGGCTTCCTTCCTTTTCAAAATCAGTTTTGTCTGTGCCATTGTGGCCTTTATGATCACCAGTACTCTCCTTTACGCTTCCTTTTACAAACACAAATCCGCCGTCAAAATCTTTTCAATGCGCATCGTAGTTTACAACTGCCTTTGCGGCTTCATTTGAATTTCCCCTAAATTGAAGATATACGGGGTTCGTATTTCCAAACCCCGGTTTGAAATCAATTTGCACACTTCCGGCTCCTTCTGTTAACAATACCGAACCGGATTCTGATACTACATGTCCTATGCTATTGGTTAAACGGGCCTGTATTCTATGAAAATCATCCTTCCCCTCCAATGGATACACTGAGTCAAGACTGACAGTAACGTAATTAAAAGTACCCACTCGCGTAAGAGCTATACCTGAAGTCCATACTTGATTGGCCGGTATTGAGATCAGTACGCCCTCCGCCGCATATGCAGAAATAGACATTATAAGCATCATTGCCATAGCCACCACAATAGTTGTTACTTTTTTCCTCATAGTCTTTCTTCTCTCATTTTAAGATTTATTCTGATCTTTTATTCTATTATATATCTTGACAGACGATTGTCAAGTACTGTATTTGTAAAGAGTACCTCTCTGCATCGCATTTTTATTGATTTAAATTTTACTTAAACTACGGATTTCCAGTAATCTATAATACAGCGATCAGTTTCAGAAACTTTTCTATCAGAAATTCTATAGAGTATCTAACCATAGCCCGATGGTTTTACCTGGGATACAGCGACAGCATTTTTCCTTTAAATTCCTTTAGCATTTTCATTCCTTTCTCTGATGCTGCAAAGAACTCATTATTCTTTACATCTTTATACGGAACACCTAAAGTTTCTCCTAATAAAGGCGATATTACATTTTCACATTCTTCATAACAAAACACCGGGCTGATGAGATATTCATCATATAACTTGATTGCCGAAAGATCTCCGTTCAAATCCTGAAGCACCTCCGTTGCAAAAATCAGATATTCTTCACCAACTTTTAAAATATTTACAAAGCCTCTTTCCAGTGAGTTAATTTGCTCATTTAGTGCCACGCTCCAGGCTCTGGCAAAAAGATAATATTCTTCCCCTGCTGCCAGCCCTTCTCCTGCATATACCTCCCGAATGATAATCTTCTGCCTGTCCACATGAAACAGATGCTCGATTTCACCTTCTACTTCCACCCGCAAAATAACCGGGACCTGAGGCAATCTTTCACTCAGAATAGCACATTGCCTTTCTACAAAGTCCTCCGGCAGCTCGGCTACTGTAAGCTGGTCCAGGTAATTTTTCTGTTCAAATATATCCTTGTAAGTCTGCCTTTTTATCATGCCAAATGCCATTGCCGCCAAAAATACGCACAAGGGCAAAACCCACAGCAAATGCCTTTTCATAAATCCTCCCCGTGTTGATTTGCCGCTTCCCGAAGCTCCGACTGCCGCCGTGAATTCATTCTGCTCTACCGCCACCCATCTGAACAACTCTGTCGGCAAATGCTGTTTCTTCCTCGCGGTGAGTCGTATAAATAACAGCAGCCTTACTGCTTCTTATATAGTTCATTAACTTTTCGGCGTGTTCCCTGTCCAGGGACGCCGTAGGCTCATCAAGAACAATTATTTTCGCATTATTGTTGGAAAAGGCTCTGGCAGCGTTCACTCTCTGCTGCTCCCCTCCTGAAAGCTGGGATATGGAAGGAATTTCACGGTTTGAAAAATCAGAGACCCCTGTAGCTTTTTTTATTTCCTCCGAGCCTGTATCACTAAAACTGCCCATTAATATATTTTCGTCAATGGTAGTCTCAAAAAGCTGAGAAGCGGCGGGCATATATGAGAAAATACAGTTTTCTCTAAAATATTCGGAATCATTTGCGGGGGACTTACCGAATAGTGTGATACTGCCGGATGTGGGCGCATACATACCCATAATACAGCGGAGCAAGGTAGATTTTCCGCTGCCGTTCTCACCCATGACCGCAACATGCTCCCCTTCTTTTATATTTAAATTTATATCCGACAAAATTTTTCTGCCCTCTGCTTCAAAACATAAGCTGTCAATCACCAACGCACAGCCATGGTCATAATCCGGAGATTTTTTCTTCATGGACTTTTCTTCTCTTTTCAGGCTAAAAAGCTCCCCGCCATTATCTATTGGTACGGTATTATATGGGATATATGCCGCCATCTGCTGAATATTTTGGGTTTGATTTCCTGATTCATTAATAATGCTTTTAACGGAAGCCAGATTTCCTCCTGCTATTTTTACACTGCCAGGCAAAAATCCTAAAACAGGATAAATAAGTCCACTTACCAGTTCGCTTATTACTCTTTGCAGGGAAATATACAGATTATTCTTATTTAATTGTTTGGTCTGAACACGGAAAATATCCCTCCTGGTTTGCTCAAAACGGCTTTTGATTACGCTTTGCAGGCTGTTCATATTGATAAAATATGCTTGATACATAAGTTCTTCGGTATTTTTATTTTTTACGGCTTCCAGATCCTGAAGCTCGGAGGCATATTTTTCAGAGATGTCACCCACCTTTTTGCCTGCGAAAATTGTGATACCTAATCTAACATTTTTTATATCTTAAGGAAACGCTATTCCGCAGCAGATCGGAGGAAGCTCTTGCTTGATATACTGGATTTATTACAAGTAGCAGGTGCAGACCACGAAAGCGTCCGGAACGCCTTGCAAAGAGAATTTTTCCGACTTTGAGGAATAGTAACTCATCGGCCGGGAACGTCAATCTCCATCAGCTTCACCTCATCCTCCGTTCTGACCTCCAGATATACCTGCCCATCTCCATACTCACGAAACTGCATTCCATGGCCCTCCAGCTTCTCCTGCCAGGTCCTGCCCTCGGAAAGATCACAGACATAAAGGGTATAGCCCTCCGAATCATGACAGTTAAGATACAGCTTATCAGAAAGCCAGGCGGAAAAAACATTTATCTCCTTGCTCCCGCGCAGGCTGTACAATGCGCTCTCTCTGTCATAAAAGTAATAGCTGCGCCACCCTGTGCTGCCGTCTGTCCTCCATCCCATGTATTTTTCAGTTGAAAAACAACCCGACAGCTTCTCAGCCGCATTTCTTTTCCCCAGCATTAAAGCTTCCGTCTTCCCGCTGTCTAAAACATATCGGTTTACAAAAATATTTCCTTCCTCATCCTCACTGAAATAAGTAATCCCGCCGTCTACTATATCCAGCCTCGCATAGGCCGAAAATTTTTTCGCTCCCGACAAAGTATGAACTTCCTCCGTCTTTACATCATAAATAACAACCTCCGTCTTCCCGTCCCCAAAATCATCATACCAGGTTACATAATCATCGGCAGCGGCAAGACAGATTTCAAAGACTTCCTCGCCGTTTCTTTCCGCAATACAACTTACTTCCCCTGTCGCAAGCTCATACTGCATGATCCGGTACAATGTCCCAGAGATTTCCCCTTTCGACTCCGTCCCCAGATACTCTACCCAATACAGGAATCCGCCCGCCGCTTCAAATTCATTCAGCCAAAATGCTTCCCTTGTCTCATAAAGCATTTCTTCGGTCTTTGTTTCCGGATTAACACGAAAAACCTGATTCAGGAAAGTGTACTGCGCCATATCCTCCCCATGGCTCACTGTATAAAAACAACCCTCTTCCGTCTGCCTGCAGACGTCTACCTCATAAAAGGTACTGCCGTCACTTCCGCCCTTTGTCCCGGAAAAGCATTCCCGCAAAAGCACATCCTGTGCCCCTGCTTCTGAAGGAAGCGTAATTTCCACTGCCGCAGAGCTATCAATGGGAGTATCGTTTATTTGCCGCACGGCCCCACCGGCGGCCTCCTGCCCTCCGCAGCCTGCCAGCAGCAGTACGCCCGTAAAAAGTAAATATCTGACTAAAGTTGCCATTACTTTTTTATTCCTCTCCATATCCTTCCTCATTTCCCAAGCCATACACTATTGGCATGAACAGAAATGTCGATACAGAAAAGAGCAGTCAGCATCAACAGGGACATAGTAAAACACAACATTTTCTTCTTTAACATGATAATTTTCCCTCCGGATTTTGATTAATCTGTTTCCGGCAAATATCTCTCTACTATATTGTGCTTAAATTCTAATAATCGCTCCAACGTATTATTTGTATCGCACAAATATTCGCTGCCCACGTATTCATTATAAGGTATTTCATTGGCCGGTTGATCTATGGGCTGGGAATAATCGCTGGAAAGATTAAATGTGCCAAATAAAAGCGAAGCCAAATTATATCTTTTTCTTTCCGTATATTCATTGACCTTTAGCGGCTGTACAAAAATCAGATATTTGCTTTCCGGCAGCAGAATATTCTTCATTCCAAAGTACAAGGGTCGGTTATTTGAATAATCGTGATACTTATATTTTTGATCGTAAAAACCTCCCTGAGTTACTATTTCAATGGTTTCCTCTTCTTCCAGTTCACCCTTAATGATCTTTGCAATTTTAACTTCCTGAAAAAACGTAAAGTTAATCTGTCTTATAATGCCTGTTGGCACGGCCACATATATTTCCACAGTTTCCGGCAAATTATCAAATTGCTTTCTTCCATCTTCAATAAACAGTTCTACATCCTCTTCCTCAAATATTTGATTTACATTACAATTTAACGCCTGGATGTCTTCTATTTTCCTAATACCACTAATGCCGCAGTCGCTCATGTTATTCCTGAAAGCAAATCCTGTCCCGATACCCGCTATTAGTATAAAAATTGTAACGCACCATAACTTTTTCATTTGCATACTCCTTCACATTTTCCGCACATATGCCTGTCAGTCTTAAAAGCAGTCACCCTTCCTCCAGACACCCCCTCGACATGTGGAATACCTTGTCGCATAAATATTCTATATCCTCCTTATTATGACTGGCAATTACGACCACCGCCCCCCGGTCCGCCTCTTCTTTCAATATTCCGCGGATCAGCCTGATTCCTTCTTCATCCAACCCGTTTGTAGGCTCGTCCAGTACTATAATGTCCTGTTTTTCCATAAACGCTTGAGCCAAAACAATTCTTTGCCGCATTCCCAACGAATATTTCCTGATTTTACGTTTGTCCTGAGGATTAAGCCCCACTCGCGCAATCGCTGCCCGTATTTCTTCGTCGGATATTATTTTTTTAATCCTCGATAAATATTTCAAATTATCAAATCCCGTAAAATCTGGGTACAGCCCCATATTTTCTATCACAACCCCCATATTCGGAGGTGCAAAAATGTCTCGAAACAGTATCTTGCCATCAAAAATAATTTCCCCGGAAGTTGGCTTGACCAGTCCGGCCAGACACCTGAACAGCATTGTCTTTCCAGAACCGTTTCTTCCCACAATACCATATATTTTTCCATCTTCCATTTGCAGATTCACATGATCAAGCACTGTGTTTTTCTTGAACTCTTTACACAAATCCCTTATTTCTATTTTCATAACATATTCCCGTCCATTATGCTTTCGATTATATTGGCAAAATTTTCATAAACAGTTATCATTTCAGACTATATCTTTATGCGCAATTACCATACTGCCGCCCATGCAGGTCAACACACATAGTACGACAAAGTACATAACCGACAGCGCGGCGCTTTCCATATCACATTTCCAGTTGATCGTTACATTGGCAACGGGATTTAATTTTAATAAAAGCGGAAATTTATTTACAATAGATATTGTCTCAAACCCGACCGCAAATAGTGACAAAAGCGATAGCACAACATAATTAATAACAAAGGACATTGCCGCTCCTGCCAAAATAGCCGTCAAATTAATTAGCAGTGTGGTCCAAAATGTAAACAACGTAGCCAGAATATACGTCAGTATCACAATTTTGACAGCCACAGCATCCAATCTCTGATCGGAACGCCAAACACACAGACCAAAAGTGATTCCGATAAATAATAAATTATAAACTGCGCTGTATGCCAAAAGTTCCAGCGACTTCCCGGCAAACCACCGTCTTCTGCTTTTTTGCCTTACAAATATATACGCACTGCTTTCATATAGATCACGATAAATCAGAGAGCCGTACAGCAGATTAAATACCACAATTTCCATCATGCCAAACAGCACCATGACTACTTTTGTTTCTTTTCTGGAGGGATTTCCTGAAAAAATATTTTGTAAAAATAATTCGGCAATCGGCAATGTTCTTCCCATTCCTGATAATAACAGATTATACCTTCGATATAATGTTATAAAAATAATGGGCAAAATCTTTAGAAGGTCTCTACGCTTTATCATGCCGTCATCCCTAATCAAGCTGATCTCTTTGTATCTGCCTGTTTATTCCGAAAACGCTTACCAATATCATTAATAATAAGAAAAAATATATATACAAAGGATCTTTTCCATACATTGCATTTACCGTTATATACTGCATTACCTTGAAGCATACATATGGCGGATGCTCCATATTAAATTCGTCCATAATATTAAGCACTGAGACAATCAAAAAGAAGGGCAGCATCAGCAACAGCTTCTGACGCTTTATAAAAAAAGAAACAATGTAAAGAAAGGTGCTGCTGATTCCCATGGCAATGGAAAAAAATGTGCAAAAAAGAATATTGTATCCGTCCGGCGAACTGATAAACAAACGTGGAAACCAGAGACCGGCCCACCTTGTCCTAATCAGTACATCCGCTCCCGTCACCGCCGCGTCAAAATTCATATCAAAATAGTCTCCGAGAAATGTGATCCCGCTTCCAGGAAAAGTCAAAACATTTAAAAGCATTCCGATCATCATCGGTATAAAAAAAGAAAAAAAACCTCCCAGAAAACAAGCAACTGCTTTTGAAATATAATAAGCCTTGACTCCGCTTCTTACCTGCAAACCCGGCAAAATATTATTTTTTTTGTCATCCACAAAAGACATGGCAAAGGGAAGTACCACAAGAAACGGCACTATGCTGATATACAGATCAAAAAATACGCTTTTGGATAATAAAGAAAATACCGCACTGGAAGAAGATACTGTAGACACATCATCCCCCCAATAGTAAATTACATAATATAAGTATGTCAACAACACATACCCTGCATTAATGATATATGTTATTTGGAATTCTTTTTTGTTTATCATCAGACGCATTTGCATACTGATTGCATTTATGTATTCTTTCATTGAAGCCCCTTTTGTATTTTTCATCATAAGGTCGGTATTGGTATACATACCAATACCGACCTTATTCTCGACTATTGCGAAATGGACGCCGCAAAATCCACAATACAATCCAAGGATGAATTGTTACCTTTCATCAATAATTTCATTCGAGTTCCGCTTGCATACATATATGTCAATAGAATTGTCGTTGTCTTTTGCTTAACAACTTCAACGTCACTTCCAACCGAAATCCGGTCGTTATTAGAATCATAAATCTTTGCTCTTACTTTTGCATAGTTGGATGCGTCCCCGTCAGCCTTTCGGATCTCCGTCAGCGTAACCGTTACAAAATTACCCGAATTGTCAGTCGTTCCATCCACAATAACTGTAAATCGGTCTCCATAAACGTATTTATCAGAATAACTCTGCGCAGAAACCACTATAGATGAAGTCAGAACAAATAACGCCATTATTGAAATAATTATTTTTGGTTTGCTTTTTTTCAATACAATAACACTCCTTCGTTTATTTATATGCCGATCAGCTATTTTGAGTATACCGGACTATCGTATACTTGTCAAGCATTTAGCATTCCCCCTGCCCGGCGCTGTTTTCCCAGACTCCGATCACCGCGATGGTCATGTCGTCCCGCACCCTGCCTCCTGCAGCAATCAGCGCCAGCCGCAGCAGCTTTTCCGCCAGCTCACCGGGATTCTGCTCCCGCATCTCTCCAATGGCCCTGCACACCGCCCCCTCATAGCCCTGCTCGCTGAAGGCATCTATCACCCCGTCCGACATCAGGAACAGGTAGTCCCCATCCTTCAGGCTTTTCGAGATGGGCCGGACGTTTACCTGCTGAAAGACTCCCAAAGGAAGATTTCCTTCTGCCAACTGCTCCACTCCTGTCTCCCGTTTTAAGAACGAAGCAGCAGCACCCACTTTTCTAAACTCGCAGGCTCCGCTGTAAAGATTCAGACTGCAAAGGTCCAGCGTAGGATGATTTCTGTCCTCACCCGTTGCAAAAAAAGCCGTATTTACCATCTCCACAGCCACCTCCGTGCCGTATCCTGCCTCCAATAGCTTTTCCATCAAATCCAGCGCCCGGCCGCTGTCTCCTGCAGCCTGCTCTCCGGAACCCGTACCGTCGGAGATCATCACCGTTAGCTTTCCTCTCTCCGCCTCCAGCACCGCATAATTATCTCCTGAAACAGTCTCATCTTCTTCCGTCACCCGTGCAAATCCTGTCAGTGCCACAAACCGCGCCTCCTGCTCCAGCATATAGCTGTGAGGCTCCTTTTCCACCATATAAGGACTTGTCAGGGAAAGCTGCAGCCTCCTGTTCAGCAGAACGGAAATCATATCCGCCGCTTCCTCCGCAGAAATGCCTGTCCGCCTGTCCGTACTCATGGTGAGTACAATCGCCTCCCGCCCGTCGTCCCCTGTCATGTAGCATAAATCATCCACCCGGATTCCCTCATCCTTCATGGCATGAATAATCAGACGCTTTTTTTTCTCTTCCATAGGCCGGTAGCAAAGCACCTCGCAGGCCACATCAGTCATAATCTTTGCCATTTCGTGCAGATGGCCCTTTAGGATCTGGCGATTTTCCCACAGTCTTCTCTGGGAAAGAATTTCCTGCCTGTCCGCCGTACCAGGCGAAAAATCCCCCTCATAACTTCTTGCCAGCTCGTAAAAGCTGTCTGCATAATGAATTAGTTTTCTTCGGCAAAATTCCGAAACCTGTGCCGTTCGAAGCTCATTTTCAACTGTTTTCATGTTTCCTCTCATTCCGCCGCGCAAGCGGCATCTAAATCTGTGGGAACTTTGGGACGCGCAGCGTCACAAATTCCGAGATTGAAAATGATAATTTTCAATCTCGCTCCTATCTGCGTCTTTAAGCACGCACTCAAATCAGGAAGGTTGAAATGAATTTCCTTCAACCTTTCACCCCATGCCCGCTTTAAGCACACATACCAGTCAATCATTATCTGGCATTCTTGAATTGCAACGCAAAGTATAAAATCCCTTCTTTGCTTTTTTTGTCAAAACCGGGCAGAACAGGCTTAAATTTTTGCGACAAAAAAAGCAGCAGCCTTTTGGCTCCTGCTTTTATTCCTCTTTAAACAAAATCTCACCTTCATAAACCAGTCCCAATTTTTCCCTTGCTATATCTTCAATATAACCCTTGGTTTGAATTCGTTTCCCAAACTCATCAATCTCCTGGGAGCGGGTTTCCTCATCGGCAATCTGTTGTTCCAGTAATTGTTTCTCCTGGGCCTTGGCGCTGATCTTCTGCCGCAGTCCCACGCTCTGCCAGGCAACTGCTGCCATAATCAACAGCACTACCAGCGATACCAGAAACATACTGAAGCGATTTTGATTTTTTCTGCGGTAAGCTGCTCTGCGTCTCGTTCTTGCCATAGGCCCCCCTTCCAGCTTATTTCCCCTTTAGTCCTATTTTAAGCATTTTCAGAAAATACGTCAACTTATTTTTTAACCTGCGCCGCAGGCTCCGGCCGATCCTGTATGTGCCCCTGCCTGTTTTGCGCAAAAGCACCCTGAGCGGATGAAACAGCCATCCTAATGCCTTTCCCAAACCCTCCAGTATTTTTGACAGCACGAAGGACACATACTTTACAAACAATGGGCTCACAAGCCTTCTGTACAGCAGCATGCCCCCTATCGCTCCAAATACAGCGAACCAGCGCAGCTCCCCATTGCTCTCGTGATACATGAGCATAAAGACCGAGCCCCCGCAATAAATCCAAAATCCCAGATCCTCCAGCGATACAAAAAAGGAATTGTGAGGAACCACTCTGCGGCATATCCTGATGACATCATAGACAAATGTAATAAAAATGCCCATTAACAGGGCATGAAAAAGAAACTGGTTTTCATTTACCATAAAGATTACCGGAACAGCTTACTCAACAGAGATTCGCCCTTATGTCCGCTTCCCGCAGCGTCGGAGTAAGTAAAGCTGTCTATTCTGCCGTCTATGTCTACCTCGCCCTTTTCCAAAGTAAGTCTGCTTACATGCAGATCGTCTCCCTTTATCATCAGCATTCCCTGTTCGGTCTCTAGAAGAATTTCATGGATGTCAAAGGAAAGTACGTCATTTACACCGTTTATGGTGCAGTTTTTCCGGTTTGTCATAGTCATCCTGTGCATTCGTGTGCTGCTGCTTAAATCCTCCATAAGCCCTCCGTTTGGATTCCTTTTTTAAAAGCCTATGCAGATCTTCATCAGTTCATGCACTAAATGTACTTGAAAAGTTCTTTTGCCTCTTCTTTTTTTACCGTTTCCTGTACATCCAGAACTTCTACCTTCACCTCCTTATTGCCGAAGCTGATGGTAATAATGTCTCCTTCTTTCACATTTGCTGACGCCTTTGCAGGCTTATCATTAATCATAACCCTGCCGCTGTCACAGGCCTCATTTGCCACGGTGCGCCGCTTAATCAGGCGCGATACCTTTAAATATTTATCCAGTCTCATAAATCCTCCCCTGTTCGCCGCGCGGCCCGTGTGCCGCTTTAGCGGCATATTTCCTCTGCACAGACCTGCGCATAAAAGAAAACGGAGAACCCTTCCGAAAAGGTTCTCCGCTGTAATCATAAGCTTAACTTAGTTCAGCATGTCCTTTAAAGCCTTGCCAGCCTTAAACTTAGGCGCCTTGGAAGCTGCAATCTTCATTGCCTTTCCGGTCTGAGGATTTCTTCCCTCTCTTGCTGCTCTCTCGGATACCTCGAAAGTACCGAATCCAACCAGCTGAACCTTGCCGCCCTTCTTCAGCTCTTCAGCAACCACATCGGTAAAAGCCTTCAGTGTCTTTTCTGCATCCTTCTTGGACACACCTGCCTGCTCAGCCATAGCTGCAACTAACTCTGTTTTGTTCATTTAAATTCCTCCTGTAATGGATTTTCTTTTTTGTATGTTCTCAGATGCCATCTCAAAACATCTATACCATTTATATCTGATTTCCAATGGTTTGTCAAGGCATTTTACGCAATAATACTGATTTTACGGCATTTTTTTTATCGGGAGGATGAATTCCCGGAAGCCGAGTTTCCTGAAACCGTAGATGTGCCGCTATATACCAGATCCGCAAACGAAAACGACAAATCCTTCTCTTCGTCATCAACCTGTACTGTATAGCTTCTGGTCTCAAAATAATTTTTTCGGAGCGTAATCACACGAACTCCCGGATTCTTTTTAAAGCTGCAGGGAGAAATGCCCACATAGTTGCCATCCACATACACCTCCACTCCCTCCGGGGCGTCCACATATACCTTATAATAATCCGTCAGCGTATCCCCCGCGGACGAAGTGCTTTCCGCTTCCTCTTCTTCCGACTCGTTTTGTTCCAGGACTACATTGATCCCCGCCGATTCCTGAGAGACCCGGATATACTGGGTAACGGATTGATACCCTTCCGCTCTGGCAATCATCTGGTGAATCCCGTAAATCAAATCCACCGGTCCGGAGGGATCTACCTTTTCTCCGTCAATATACAGCTCCGTGGAAGAAGGATTTAAGGAAAATAGCACCATCCCGTACTGAGGCTCCGGAATCTCAAGGTCCCCGATGTCCAGCGTAGTCTCCTGGTTGCGATGGATGGTCACGCTTTTGATGCCCCCGCCGCCCTTATTACTGATATTGACCTGATAATTTCCCTCCGGCACCAGCAGCAGCATATCTTCCGTAATTCTGCGGATCTGGGTCTGACCGATCTCAATCCATCCGCCCACAAAGTTTTCATCGTTTGCCAGCCTTAAATACCCATGCCCTTTTTCCACCCGCACAGTTAAAATCTGGCTGCCGATTCCCTGAAAGCTTAAAACATCCGAAGCATTCAGATCCATGCTGTCCATGCTCCTGCCCTCCGACAGATATTGCGTATTGTCCGTCAGCTTATAAATATCCGAGCCGATGCTGATCTCGCCGCGCACCGGATGAATCTCATACCGCTCCACGTCCTCATAGGACCAGGCGGCAGGGGACAGCTGCAGGGTAGTCAGATGCTTTTTTGATTTTAAAAAAGTCACCTCCACAATATCGCCGGTCTCCACCTGATCAAAGGAGATGCTTTCCCCGTACTTATCGTAGAAGCCGGTAGTACCGTCTATGGAAAGGGTATATCGCTTTCCCAGCTCCAGATTCAGGAAGGTCGCCGTATTTTTGTCCCTGTCTCTGCCTACAAGGATTGCCGTATCCGCGGAGTCATAGCTGTCAGGTCCCGCTGCCACAAACCCCGTATCAGTATCCTTACTCGGAGAGTCCTGCCCCGATTCGTTTCCGGAGATCAGCTGGAACGGGCTGGTGCAGGCCGTCAGCCATACGCTCAATGCCACGATCAGAAAAAACACCTGCCCCCTTTTACCGGGGAACATCTTTTTTACTCCAAGTTTTTTCCTTCTTTCGTCCTTCACACTCTAACCTCCATGATTCCGCTGCGCGTAAATCTCACATTCCCAAGGCAGGCAAGCTCCCCTTCGCGCCTTATCCCGCTATATCCCGAAACACCTGATTTAAAAATTTCTGTTTTTCCTTTTCCTGTGCTATCAGTTTCTCCAATTTTTCCTGATTTTTTCCCGGAATCCATGCTTTTCCCGAATTATAATAAAAATTTACAATCTTCCAGAACTTTTCCGGATATGCCAGCCGGTAATACAGATCAATGCGGTCCTCCGCGGACAGTGGCCGCTCCTTTTCATAGGCCTGCAGCAGCTCCAGCCCTGTTGCCGCCTGCCAGTTTCCCTTTTCCAAAAGCTTTCGCAAAAGAAGATAAAGGTCCCGCACGGGACGGTCCGCCAGGCATTTTTCAAAATTTACTACAAACCAGCCTCCCGGCCCCATGAGGATATTGTGATACTGATAGTCTCCGTGGCAAAAGGTAATGGTTTCCGGCTTTTTGCCGTCCCCTTCTCTTCTGCGGAATGCCTCCGCATACTGCTTCCATTCCTCCGTAACCTCCAGGGCCTGATCCAAAAAGTAATCACAGGACCCTAAAAGGCTGACCTCAAAGGGCTGCTTCTGTCCCTTCTGTTTTAGATACTTCTTTACCTTGCGAATTTCCCGGTTATGCTTTTCATATTCCTTTTCCGGTGAAAATACGGAAATCTCTTCCGCTTCCTCCGCAGACAGCTCCATACTCTCATGAAGCTTCGCCAGAAGCTTCACTGCCTGTACACATTCGCTTCTTTCACTGATGCTGCATTCCCTGCCGTCCTGCCAGGTTTTCAGGATATAAGCCGTCCCGTCTCCGTCCCGCACCAACAGTCCGCCTTCTCTGGCAGGTATAATGCTTTCCGTCCGCACCCTGCCCCCTTCTGCTGCTTTCTGCAGCAGTTTATTCTGCAGCTGAACATGTTTATCATTCCCGCTATATTCTTTAAAGATCAGGCATCCGTCCGCCGTGTCGCATACAATGGCTCCTCTTCCCTTTCTGGTACGGATCACCTCTATATCATACTGTTCCAGTAATTCCACTGCCCTGTCGTTCACTGACTACCCCTCCCGCATATGTTTGTTCAAGCCGGAAAGCTCCTGCTTTCATCATATCTTATGAGGTGGGGCATAAAAGTATGTTGTTAATTCATCAGCTTTTCCGCTTCGGCCAGCAGTTTTTCTTTTGTGTTCAGGGACGGGTCCTCCAGCACCAGCGTAAGCAGCCTTTGCAGCATGTCGCCCAGAGCCCTTCCCGGCTTCATACCCGCTGCAATCAGATCAGCTCCCGAAACGGCCAGGTCCCTTAGCGTCACACACTGCTGTTTTTCTTTTACTTCAGCATACAGCTGCTGCCATTTTTCCAGCCGCTCCAGCTTCTGCTCTCTCAGGTAATCGCTCTGTGCATAAATATCCGCCCGTTTCACCTGAAAAAGCAGGGGAAAGGCATCCTCCCCTATCTTGTTTACGGCCCGGCGCACTGCCGCCGCATCCGGGTCCAGATCGTTTCCGTAGTCATGATATTCCACCAGCCTGCAAACTTTACCGATGGTATCATTGTCATATTTCAGCCTGTGCATGATTCGATCCGCGATCTGGGCGCTGACCTTTGCGTGTCCGTGAAAATGCGTAATCCCTTCTTCATCCTTAAACAGGGTGTCGGGCTTTCCTATATCGTGAAACAGCATGGTAAGCCGAAGCACCTTGTCGGCATCCACCCATTTCAGAGAATGGAGAATATGCTCTCCCACGGTATAAATATGATGAGGATGATACTGCGGCGTCTCCATGGCCCGGTCCAGCTCCGGCAGGATAATCTTTGTAACCCCTAATTTATATGCTCCCCGAAGATAGTCCGGATGGGGGGAAGTCAAAATCTTTGTAAGCTCTGCCTGAATCCGTTCCGCACTAATGTTTTGCAGGCTGGGCGACAGCTTTTGGATTGCTTTCATGGTAAAGGAATCAATATGAAAACCCAGCTGCGCCGAAAAGCGGACCGCACGCATGATACGAAGAGCATCCTCTTCAAACCGTTCCTCGGGAACGCCCACGCAGCGGACTACTCCGATCTCCATGTCCTCCATGCCCCGGTAATAGTCCACCAGCCCCTTTTCATCATTATAGGCCATGGCATTCACGGTGAAATCCCGCCGCCTTAAATCCTCCCGCAGGCTTGGGGTATAGATCACCTCCTTCGGGTGCCGATTGTCCTCATATTTCCCGTCAATGCGGTAAGTGGTAACCTCAAACCCGTCCTTTCCCAGCATAACCGTAACCGTACCATGTTTTATTCCCGTATCCACCGTATAGGGAAAAAGAGCTTTCACTTGTTCCGGCCTTGCGGAGGTCGTGACGTCCCAGTCCTCCGGCTCTCTGCCCATCAGAGAATCCCGTACACAGCCGCCTACCACATAGGCCTCAAAGCCTGCTGCCTGCAAGGTTTTTACAATATGCCTGGCCTTGCCGGGCACTGCTATTTTTATATCGCGGCCCAAATTCTGCCTGCCCACCATTTTCCTCCCGCATTAAAAAAATCTTTCGATCACCTGTATGAGTCCGTCCTCATCATTGGCGGCCGTCACATAATCCGCCGCTTCCTTTACCCTCTGCTGGGCATTTCCCATGGCGACGCCCACACCGGCATACCGAAGCATGGAAATATCGTTAAAGCCGTCCCCGCAGCAGACCGTGTTTTCACGGGTTACTCCCAGCACCGGCAGAAGTTTTTCCAGGGCTGCCGCCTTATTTACATTCTCCGGCATGATCTCGATAAAATAAGGCTCCGAGCGATATATGCTGGCCCGGTCCCCGTATTGCTGCTGAAGCTCCTTTTCCAGCTTTTCCGCCTTCTCCGGCTCGGCAGTCATCAGACACTTATTGATGTCAAAGTCCACAAATTCCAGGAAGCCTTCCATCTCCCGCACCGGCAGACCGTTGATGGCCGCTTCCAGCTCCACATATTTGTCCTTCGGAAATGCGGAAATGACCTCACTGCCCAGATAGGTGACCAGTCCGCAGCCATTATTTTTTGCAAAACGGTACAGACCCGGCAGAAGAGTCAGGGACAAAAGCCTCTGGTAAAGAATCTCTCCCGTATCACATTCCACGATTCTTGCCCCGTTAAAGGAAAGCAGATAGCCGCCGTATTTTTCCAGCTCAAGCTCCTTCTCATACTTACGCATACCGGGAGTTGGCCTGCCGGAGGCAAGAATCACCTTATGCCCCCGCTTCATCAGGTCCTGTATGGCCTGCCCGGTAGCGGGGGTAATCTCCTTTTTTGAATTTGTCAGCGTTCCGTCTATATCTAAAACCAGCGCCTTCTTCATTCCCTCACACCCTCAAACATGTCTGTCACACATCGGGAAGAATCGCTTTTATTGCCCGTTGTCGGAGCCCTCGGAAGACTCCTGCCCGGATTCCTGATCCGTATTTTCTTCGCTTCCCTGGCTCTCGCTTTCTCCGCTTTCGGAAGCATTCGCCGCCTCTTGAACCTTCACATAATTCAGGTTGCCCTTATGGTTTGTAAGCTCATACCCCTGACTGATCTCTTCCATATAAGTGTTCATCCGCTCTGTCAGCAGAATACCCTCTATATCCAGCGACCAGGCAGGATCATTGGTGCCCACATAATAAGCAACATATGCCGTTGCATGAGTATGGGTACTTCCGTCCGCGTCAGTATGGGTTTCTTCCGCTCCTGTAATCACCACGGTCTCGCCGCCTGTACGGGAACTGTCAAGTACCCAGGCCGCCAGTTCATCTGTCAGACCCCCTGCCGTCAAGCCTTCGTAGAGTCCTCCTTCCACGGAAGAACCATACTTGTCCGCCAGCTCAGCAAAGCTTTCTTCCGTAGCAGGGCCATTCTGCCATTCCTCCATCACTGCATCCGCCGTAACCTCCGAATCGGCGCCAAGAACAATAATCCTTGCGTCTGCCGTAGGGGTCTGATCCAAATACCGGCTTTCAAATTCCACCACATAATAAAGGTGGCTGGTGGTATTTTCAATTACAGTAGCGTCTCCCTGTTTTCTTGTACTGTCAAACAACCAATCCTGAAGCAGGCTGTTAATTGCACTTTTCTTAACGTTTTCCTGCAGATCACCCAGCGTGGAAATATCTCCCAGTGCCTCATCCGCCTTATTCTTAGCCTCTCCCATGGCAAATTCAATCTCCGCCTCAGAGGGCGTATATGCCTTATCTCCATCGGTGCCTTCCGTTCCCTCCGTGCCTTCCGCCTCATCCTGCGGGTCGGCAAGCTCCGTGGGCTCCGTGGGCAGCTCTGCATTGATCGTCAGAATGCGGTAATCCACGGAATCATAGTTGTCGGCATTTTCCTCGTAATAGGCCTGAATCTCTGCTTCCGAAGGGGCCTTTTCCTGAGAAACCAGCTCGTAATATGCACCCAGCTCCATGTTTTCCGTCACGAAGCCCTTTACACGGGAAGCCGTGGCATAGGGTCCGTACATCTGCTGAATATATGCCTTTTCCGTTATGCCCTGGGCAGAGGCCCCGGTTTTTATCGTTTCCTCATATTGCGCATATTCCTCCGATGCGTCATAGGTAAAGCCCGCAGCCTTCATCTGGTCGCGCAGCGCCTTGTTTTCGGCGATATTATTCACCGCCATCTGTTCAAAATAATCCTGAAACGTCAGCTGATCGCTGTACATCTGGGCGGAGGGATCGCTTAAATCCACACCGAACATACTCAGGTAATAGCTGTTCTGGGTAATGTAGCTGTTCTTCATCAGATTGTAATGATAATCAAATTCCACCCTGGATACCTTCTCGCCTGCCACCTCGATATAGGTTCCGTTTATGGTGAGATAGCTGCGGATCGGGAAAGACAGCACCAGACAAAGCAGTGCCAGAACGATGACAATTCCCGTAATCCTGCCGGTCAGCTCGTCCCGCTTGGCCTTTTTCCTTTCTTCTTCTTTTCTTTGCATTTTCAGGTCGTATTTGGTTATAACCTTTTTCTCTTCCCTGTTCTCTGTTTCCTTCTTAGACATAATAATCCTTTCCTTTTTTACATTTTACAGTTTTAAAACTTATTTTACAGCTTAAATTTCAGGCGATTGTCAAATGCGTACTTTACCGCCGGGCCTTATAATAACCTGATGGCAGTCATTCAGCCATGGACAGTACTTCGACCATGGGCAAATTATACCCCATGGCCGAATACTTTCGCAACTCATTTCACATATTTTTCAAGTTTTCCCACAATATTTTTCATGCAGCCCGGCTCGAAAGGATTGTCCAGACCTACCTCTTTTATCATATTGGTAAAGAAATCGCTTGCGGAAAGCTTGCAGAGCTTCAGATAGCTCTCCCAGGCCTTCTTAAAATCCTCATCCATCTTTACCTTATACTGCAGGGCGCAGGTCTGTGCCAGGCAATAGTCGATATAGTATAAGGGCGAGGTATAGATATGGGTCTGCTTCTGCCAAAAACCGCCTTTTTCAAAGAATTCATAGCCGCTGTAATCCATGTGGGGCCTGTATTCCTCTTCCAGCTTCAGCCATGCCTGATGCCTTTCTTCCGGTGTCAGATCGGGATTCTCATACACAATGTGCTGGAACTCATCCACCATACATCCGTAAGGGATAAAGGCAGCTGAATCCTCCAGGTGCATTTCAATATAATCCTCGGCTCTGTCCCCAAAAAACATTTCCATCCAACCCTGCGTAAAGAATTCCATGGACATGGAATGAATCTCCGCAGTTTCCATACCGATGTCACCATGCTCCCTGATGGGGTCCTTCCCGGAAAGGTAACCCTGGAAGGCATGGCCACACTCATGGGTGATCACATCCACATCCCCGCTGGTGCCGTTAAAATTGGCAAATACAAAGGGCGAGTTATACAGGGGCATATACGTCATATAGCCTCCGGCCCTCTTTGTCTTGCGGCCGAGCACGTCAAACAGCTCATTCTCCATCATGAAATTCATGAATTCCTTTGTTTCGGGAGAAAGCTCCCCGTACATCTTCCGTCCTGCTGCCAGTATTTCGTCAGGCGTGCCCACAGGCGCAGGATTTCCTTCTTTAAAATATACCGCATTATCAATACAGCTTAAGCTGCTCAGACCCAGCCGCTTCCTTCTGCGGTCATGAAGCTCTTCTGCAAAGGGCACGAAATCCTTCTTCACCTGATCCCTGTATGCCTCTACCTCTGCCTGACCGTAACAGTTGCGTCCCATCCGGTAATAGCCCAGCTGCAAATAATTTTCGTAGCCCATCATTTTAGCCTGGGCCGTGCGGTTTTTCACCAGCTTATCGTAAATCTCATCCAGCTTCTCTGCATTTTCCTCAAAATAGGCGTTATATTCCTTCCAGGCCGCCGCCCGGATATTTCTGTCCTGATGTACCAGATAAGGGCGCATAAGAGAAAGATTCAGCTCCTTGCCGTCAAAGTTGATCTTTGCACCGGCAATCAGCTTGTCATATTCCAGCGTCAGCTTATTTTCCTCCTGCATGAGGGGAATCAGCTTTTCGTCCATTGATTTTTGAGCGATTTCCATGTTTTTAAAGGCCACGGGACCGATCTTGCTCTCCAGATATTCCCGGTAGGGTGAATCATAAAGCTTTTTCTGATAAGCCAGCACCAGATTACTGTACACCGGCAGCTTCTCGTCATAATAATCATGTTCCTTTTCGTAGAATTCATCCTTGGTGTCAATATCAAAGCGAATGTGGGAAATGGTATACAGGGTGCTTACCCTGTCATTCAGCTCATAAAATTTCTGATGCACGGCAAACTGTTCTTCTCCGCTTTTCGCCGCGTCAAATTCATCCATGAGCGCCTTCAGCTCCTTCTCCACCTGATCAAAATCCACTCTTTCATAGGGCATATCCTTAAATTTCATGTTCAAGCCTCCGTTTCTTAATATTATTTCGTATCGCGTGCTTTGCTGCCCGCAAGCTGCCCAGGCACACCCGCAAGCTCTGCTGCCATGTCCTATATTTTACACGATTCCGGCCAGGCTGTAAACAGAAGCATATCAAACTTTCTGTTTTACTCTCTTAATATATTTGTAACATTTGCATCTTGTAAACTTGGCCGTCCTGTGATAGAGTTTTCTATATACAATTTTCTTATGATCAGGAGGTTAAACATGTTAGAAGAGCTAAAGAAAAAATGTTTTAAAAAGTCCCTGCCCCTGTCGATCATTTTGATCATTGCAGGACTTGTTTTAGCCGTTTGGAATGCGAGCAGCGCATTTTACGCATTATTCGGGCTTGCAAAGTTTGAGGACCTTAAGCCCGACGAGGTTCGCAATCAGTTGGTTGAAGCAAACGTCAATATCGTCTGGGACTGCTATCTGGAGCAGGGCACCAAGAATACTTCTACCAACCGTACCACCATTAATTATTACTGGTACATCATTGCTACCGGAGACGAGTACGCAACGGATTACCGGTATATGGCCATCAAGGTTCCCAAGAAAATGGGAAGCCAGATGGATGACATCATGGATTATTACTACGAATACGGTCTGCCCGCTTCCGATTCTCTGGAGCTTGCCGGCAAGATCAAAAAGCTTTCCGGTAAATATTACGACTATTTCCATGACTACTTTGTGGACGACAACGACTTTACAGAAGCCGAGTTTAAGGATAATACTCTTCCTTACTACATAGACGTCAACTTAAGCATGGATACCATGAAGTACGGTTATGTTATTCTCGTGCTGGCGGGCGTGGCGCTGATCATATGGGGCATTGTCCGTATCATTAACGGCGCTAAGGGCAACAGCCTGAAGACATTCCTGGCGGACTTGCATAATGCAGGCTTTACCGATTCCGCCATCGAGTCCGATGTAGCTGCGGCAACTGCCTACACAAAGCATAATGATATTAAGCTGGGCCGGCTGTGCACTTACTTCGGCCTGAACAGTGCAGCTCCCAGAGCAATTCCCAACAACAAGATTCTGTGGGCTTACCAAAGCACCACCACGCATCGCACCAATGGTATCAAAACCGGCGTGACCTACAGTATCATGGTCTTTGCAGACGGTTTTAAGAACGCGTTTAACATTGGCGTTCCCGACGAGGCTACCTCTCAGGACATCTTAAACAAGATGAATCAGATTTATCCTTGGGTTGTGGTGGGCTATTCTGAGGATTTGCGAAAAATGTTTAACAAGGACCGGGCACAGTTCCTGCAGCTTCGCTACAATACCGTGGAGCATGTGGCGGTTGAGCCTGGCTTCGAGGGCTTTAACACCTGACATGTTCACGGAGAAATTTTATGGAAGATCATCACTCGGTACATGCCCCCATCCCCGGCCTGGGTCTCAGAAGCATTAAGACTGCCCTGGCCGTGATGCTCACTGCACTTTTATACGCCATCCCCTTTTTCGGGGGAAACCCTACCTTCGCCTGTATCGGCGCCATCTTTGGCATGGGCGCTGACATGGAGGAATCCCGCCGCAGCGGTGGGAATCGCTTTTTCGGTACGATCATCGGCGGCTTTATCGGCCTGTTTCTCTACTGGGGAGAGCATCTGTTCTTCCCAGAGGGAAACTACTGGCTGCGCCTTCCTCTGGCCTTTCTCGGTACAATCGTCATGATCTGTCTGTGCGTACTCTTTCGCTGGCCCGGCGGAGTTCAGCCCGGCGGAGTGGTGCTGTGTATCATCCTTTTCAACACCCCCGCTCACCATATTGACTATGCTTTACACCGCATGGTTGACACCGGCATCGGTGTGGTCATCGCCCTTGTGGTAAATTATCTTCTTCCCAGAAGCCGCCTGGAGCGCTGGTTACACTTAAAGCCCTCCGGCCGGGAGCTGCAGAACGCGAAAAGTACCTCCGTACCCGAAACGGCAGCCGAAGACCCTTCCGAAAAAACACAGAACGAGCGGGATACTTCCGACATGTAGTATCCCGCTCTTTTTCCGCTCATTATTTCCGGATATTTGCAAAACATTCCTTCTGAATTCAGATTTTGCGCAATCTCCTGTCATGATTCCTGTTTTCGATACTGTACCGGTGTCATTCCGTAAGTTTTCTTAAACAGCCGGTTAAAATGCTCCACATTGTCATAGCCTACCTCCACGGCCACAGCCTCCACCGTGTGATCGGTCTCCCGCAGCAAGGCACGTGCCTTTTTCAGGCGCTCCTTCTTTACTGCATCCTGAAAGGTCATCCCCGCCTTCTCTTTAATATATTTGGAGAGATAGGGCTTGGAGAGATGAAATTCCTCGGACAAAGCCTCCAGCGTTACATTTTTATAATCATTCTGGATATAGCTGATAATCTCTACAATTCGCTCTTCCCTGCCGACGGTAATATGCTGCCCTGCCGCCAGCTTATTGGCCGCGGAAGCCAGTGCCGCGATAGATGCCTTGATAATATCCTCGTCAACCCCTACGCCCCAGTAGAACTGTCCGTCGCACATGATACCCACATAAGCCGCCGCTCTGGAGCTGGAGCCTTTGGAAATAGCATGTTCCTCGTACACCGCAAGCTGGTAGCTCATGCCGAAAAAGGTCTTGATGGCATTGCTTACCGCATCCAGCCGCCCATTTCCGGACGCCTTGATCACCCTTTTGGTCCCGCTCTGTTCTATGGTCACCTCTGCTCGAATCCCATTTTCCTGTCTAAAATGGCACTCCGGAATCTCGAATACGCTCCGGGGGGTAATATAGTTTTCCTCAAATATGGCCAAAATCTCTGCAGGAAGAAGCTCCTGATGCCGCCTGTCGGATACACCCTTCACCAGATAACCGACCTCCTCCTTCATGGCTGCCGGCAGGGAATAACCAAACTGCTGCTTTAACACAAAGGCCACGCCTCCCTTGCCGGACACACTGTTGATCCGAATCACATCCGACTCGTACTCCCTGCCCACGTCTGCAGGATCAATGGGCAGGTAAGGCACATCCCAGCGCTTGCCGCTCTTCCCCTCCTTCAGCCAGGCCATCCCCTTGCTGATAGCATCCTGATGGGAGCCGGAAAACGCAGTAAACACCAAATCTCCCGCATAGGGTGTCCTTTCGTGGACCCTCATACCCGTAAAGCGCTCATATTCTTCCCTTATCTTCATAATATGGCCAAAATCCAGCCCGCTGTCCACACCGTGGCACATCATATTCAGGGCCACCGTCACCAGGTCTACATTTCCCGTGCGTTCGCCGTTACCGAACAGTGTACCTTCCACCCGGTCCGCTCCGGCCAGAATGCCAAACTCCGCGTCACTGACGCCGCAGCCTCGGTCATTGTGAGGATGGACGCTCAACACCACGTTTTCTCTGTATTTTAAGTGCTTGTGCATGTACTCGATCTGGCAGGCAAAGACATGGGGCATGGCCACCTGCACCGTAGTGGGAAGGTTAATAATGGCCTTGTGTTCTCCATCCGGCTTCCATATATCCAGCACCGCATTACAGACCTCCAGGGCATAGTCCACCTCTGTCTGGGAAAAGCTTTCCGGGCTGTACTCAAAGGTAAAGTTCCCCTCCGTTTCCTCCGCCAGCTTTTTCAACAGCGCAGCACCGTCTACCGCCAGCTTTTTGATGGCCTCCTTATCCTTTTTAAATACCTGCTCCCGCTGTTCCACGGATGTGGAATTGTACAGATGTACTACAGCATGAGGCGCCCCCTTTACCGCTTCAAAGGTTTTACGGATGATATGCTCCCTTGCCTGCGTCAGCACCTGAATGGTCACATCATCGGGAATCATATCCCGCTCGATCAGCGCTCGAATAAAGTTGTATTCCGTATCGGAGGAAGCGGGAAAGCCCACCTCGATTTCCTTAAAGCCGATCTCTACCAGCAGCTTAAAAAACGCCAGCTTATCCTCCAGGCTCATGGGATCAATCAACGCCTGGTTACCGTCCCTTAAATCTACGCTGCACCATACGGGCGCTTTGTCAATGCTGTCCTTTTGTACCCAGTCATAGGTAACCTCAGGAGGCATATGATAGGTCTTTTGATATTTCTCTTTTACGTTTACTTTTGCCATAATTTTATCCTGCCCTCTTGCTCGTATTTATTCTTGATTTTAGATATAATACCACTTTTACGAGCAAAAACAATGATTTTAGTTATTCTCTATGTTGATCTATTTTATTATTTCTTCTTGCGTTTTCTTATCTTGCTTCCTGCTCTTGTTTTTTATTTCTTATCTGCCCGTTCCTTCCCTTGGAATTCCTTTTCTATGTAACAATGTTCCTTTACCGATAACAAACTGTCGCCATCAAAATCAAATTCAATAATGTATGGCATCCAATCTATGATGCGCAGAAAATCTTTACACCCAAACTCTGAAAAATA
The DNA here is from genome assembly GCA_910586485.1 of uncultured Acetatifactor sp. Classification (GTDB taxonomy): domain Bacteria; phylum Bacillota; class Clostridia; order Lachnospirales; family Lachnospiraceae; genus Acetatifactor. The sequence goes on along the minus strand of CAJUIA010000002.1, from coordinate 116,938 downwards.
AAAATTCAAAATTGTACTAAGAGCTGTTCCGTGTGTTGCAATGACTATTCTCTTAGCCCTACTTTTTTCCAATATTTCCGCAAGTGCCTCCATATTCCTCCGTTGCACCATGTTGATTGATTCCCCGCCTTCTTCACAATAATCATGGTTTGCCCAACGTTTTTCAAACATACCCTGTTGATTACCATTAATACCCTTTTTTCTTTCACGCAGTCTCTCATCAATAATAATCTCTTTGTCATAAAAAGCGGCGGCAGCAGCAATGGTATCATAACTTCTTTTGTAGGGACTGCTGTAAAATACATTTATTTCCTTATCCTTCAAAAAATCCGTCACAATTTGAGCATCTCTTTTGCCTTCGGCTGTCAAGGGTCGGGTTCTGTCATCCTCCCACATATGTTCCGGCTGCGCATGACGCACAAAATATATTTTCGTTATCTGCGATTCAAATTGTTTGCACTTTTTTTTCCAAAAGCAGAAAATCATTACATCTTTTTGCTAATGCTGATGCACTACCCTGATTAATTTTATGTTTATATACTTCGGATGCGTGATTTAATATCTTATCCTGCATTTTTCTGATAATACGGTATTCTGTCATCAATAATTTTTTATACTGTGGATTTTTTACTTTGGAAATATCAACATATGTATACTCGCCATCAGGAACCGGAAACATGTTATTAATATTGATTACTGCATAATTTCCTATGATCTTGATTGCCAATTCTATATCCTCCTGCTATAAAAATGGGGCGGAAATTCCGCCCCACCGTTAGATTCGCGCTTTGAGTGGCGAAACACTCACTTATAACTGTCTCGCTTAGGGCTGAGATATGCCCGCTTATAACTGTCTCTATTAAAGGTCGAGATACACCTGCTGTTAAGCCCAAGGCATTAACTTATATATAGTATACTCAAGTATCATTCAAATAGCAACAATTTCAAAAAATTTTTTATATTTTTGCATAGTCAATTCCCGTTTTCTTATCTTGCTCAATACTCTTCCGCAATATCCATTTCTTCCTGCTCGGCCTCAATGGTCATTGTGGAATAAGGGGTGCGATGCAGATATACCAGCCAGTAACCGGCGCCCACGATCCCCGCTCCGCCCACAATATTGCCCAGGGTCACCGGCAGCAGATTCTTCAAAAGGAAGCTCCCCATGTTCAAAACCCCCGGATCCATATTGTATTCTCCTGCTGTAAGGATTCCGGCGATGCAGAAATAAATATCGGCAATACTGTGTTCAAAGCCGCAGAGTACAAACAGCATTACCGGCCAGAAGCTCATCAGCAGCTTACCGGATACCGTCTTGGCCGCAAAAGCCGCCCAAACCGCAATACAAACCAGGATATTACAGAGTATGCCCCGTATAAAGGCTTCCGGAAAGCTTTGCTCCACCCTCACCAGCGCCGACGCGATCATCTTTTCCGCCAGCCGTCCGCCGTACAGGCCGGGAGTATGCCCATACACCACCAGCACCGCCACAAAGGATGCGCCAAGAAAATTCCCCAAGAATACGAAAATCCAGTTTTTCAGCATATCCCGCATTCTTACCTTCTTTTCCAGCACACTGATGATAATCAGATTGTTTCCGGTAAACAGCTCACTGCCCGCCACCAGCACCATGGCCATGCCTGCCGGAAAGACACAGGCGCTTAACAGTCTGGCCACGGAAGCATTGTCCACCGTTGCCGATATGGTGGTGGAGGCGATTCCCGCAAATCCGATAAAGACTCCGGCAAAAAAGCCTAAAATTACCATTTTCCAGATGGAAAGTCTTACCTTATGTATTCCGATTTCAATAAAATTTCTTGCAATTTCTATAGGTGAGTGCATAGGTTCCCTCCTTGTTATTTTTACTATTATAATGGAGAAACCGGGATTTGTATACCGTTTTCTATGCGCTTTTTTATGCACCCGCTTTTCCTCTTGCATTTCGCCGAAAACAAGAGTATCATGAAAGCGATGAAATACTTATCGAAAAAGGGGGTTTTTTCATGAAAGTACAAAACAAATGGATAAGGGCTGCCATTCCCGCCCTGCTGCTTCACTGCAGTATCGGTACGGTATACTGCTGGTCCATTTTCAGTGAAGAGATCGGCAACTATATCGGCTTCTCAAAGGGTGCCACCGAATGGGCCTTCAGCTTCGCCATCTTCTTCTTAGGCATGTCTGCTGCCTTTTTAGGCAATGTGGTGGAAAAGGATATACACCGCTCGTCCTTAATTGCCGCCATCTGCTTTGCGGCAGGTATGGCAGGCACCGGATTCTTTATCTGGTACGGCGGTAAACAGTATGCGGCAACCGGTCACGGCAGCGTACTGGCGCTGATCGGTATTTATGTATGCTACGGCTTTATCATGGGCATCGGTCTGGGGACCGGTTATCTGTCTCCGGTGAAAACGCTGATGCTTTGGTTTGAAGACCGCAAGGGACTGGCTACCGGCCTGGCAGTGGCAGGCTTCGGCGCCGCAAAAGCCATCGCAAGCCCTATTATGGATGCGCTGTTGAAATCCCTTGGTAAAAACGGCATCTGGCAGATGTTCCTGATCCTGGCAGCAGTTTATTTTGTGATGATGTTCACAGGCCACCTGCTTCTGGCAAAGCCCGCCGGCTGGCATGAGCCTGCAAAGCAGGAAAAGGGTCAGAAGGCAATCGACGTGATCAAAACCAAGCCCGTTGTTTTTGTGGGCATCTGGCTGATGTTCTACCTCAACATCACCTGTGGTCTGGCGTTGATTTCTCAGGAAAAAATGATTATCAAGTGTATCGGCCTTGGCGCCATGGCGGGTGTTCTTTCCTCCGTAACGGCAGTTTTCAACGCAGGCGGTCGTCTGGGCTTCTCTGCATGGGCTGACACCATGAAGGACAGAAACACCATTTACAAGATTATCTTTATTCTTTCCATTGCAGCTACTGGACTCGTCATTGTTACCCAGGCAATCACCAAGCAGGGCAGCAGTGTTATCAGCGGCAGTTCCGGCAGTATGTTCCTCACTGTTTTGGTGTTGATTCTGCTCTTCGTAGTAAATGCGGGATACGGCGGCGGCTTCAGTAATGTTCCCACATTACTGTCCGACCATTATGGGATGGGGAATATCAGCGCCATCCATGGCATCACCCTTTCCGCATGGGCCATCGCCGGTCTCACCGGTAATCAGGTGGCTACCCTGATTGTAAACAAGATCGGAAGCTGGAGCACTATTACGGTTGACAAACAAGAATACCGTATTAACCCCACAGGTTATCAGTCGGTACTGTATCTGACCGTGGTATTGTACATTATTTCCCTGTTGATCAGCTTCTTTATGGTTTCCGGCCATAAGAAAAAGCAGGCCTGAATCTAATTTACATACGAATACGGCGAATACCGCTGAATAGAAAATAAAAGCTGCGCACCGAGTTATTAATGCGCAGCTCCTTTTTCTGTTCCTTTCTGTTTATTTTTTATGTTTATCATTACAAATCCAAGTAACGCTGTTAAAAATTCCGTTACCGGATAAGCAAGCCAGACACCTGTCATTTCCCACAGGGCAGACAGTAAAAAGGCCATGGGAATTATGAGAATCAATCCCCTTAAAATTGACAGGATATGAGCAGGCAGGGCTTTTTCTATCGAGGTAAAAAAAGTTGCCAGATTCATGTTATATCCGACAAACGGAATAGATATAAAATACCATTTCAGTCCGGATACGGCTATCTGCTGCAATTCGGCATTGCACTCACTGTTAAAAACGGCAGTAATCGGCTCTGCAAAAGAAAAAATCAGTAAATAAACGATACCGGAGGATAACTGCGCAATCAAAGACGGAAAGCCTAATGATAATTCCTGCTTTACGATTTCCTTCCTTATATTGGTTTTTACCAGGCGGAGGGTACTTTTCTTTTTTACCCAGTGAGGAAGCATCATCACTATGCTGATCACGGGCGATAAGCCTGTTGCGAAAACAGCCCCGAAAATTCCCATTCCCCCCGGAAAAATAAAGATATAGTCCAACAGAATATTGGATAAGCTCCCGACCAGCATCGCAATCATGGAAAGCTGGGGACTGTCATCATTTCGAACAAAGCAAAGGAACACATCATTCAAAATAAAAGCAGGTGAAAACAACAGCAGCCAGCGCAGATAGGTATTTGTCATTTCTGATATGTCTGCGCTGGCCCCTAAAAGTATTGCCATTTGCTTGAAAAAAAAGAAACCAATCAGCACAAATACCACTGAAAAAATCAATGCAAGATACAGGGTATTCGTATAAACAATCTGTGCCTCCTTGACCTTCTCCTGACTTTTACATATTGAAAACCTTGTGGCACCGCCCATACCAAGCATAAGTCCTGTTCCGTGAATAAAATTGTATACAGGAATCGCAAGATTTAAAGCAGTAAGTCCATTTGTCCCCAATCCTTTTGACACAAAATAGGTATCGGCTAATATATAGCAGGATACTCCTAATGTGCCTAAAACGCTCAAAATTGTATATCGGGAAAAATCCCGCAGCCAGTGTTGTTGTTCCATGGATCTCTCACTCCTATATCTATCACAAAAAAATAGCGTCACAGCTTTCTGTCTTCAAAGGCCTAACGACAGAAAGTATGACGCTTAACTTCTTACCCGGCGGCAACAAGTGTCAATCTATATCTCCTGCATTATACAATGCGCAAATCAAAAAGTCAAAAAAAATTTTACGGCTTATATGATCTCCACCCGCTCAAAATACCGGAGCAGGATACCTGCACAGTTTTCGGCGCCCAGAGCAGAGGTATCCAAAATCATATGATAATTACTCACATCGCCCCATACCTTGCCCGTATTGTTGAAATAATATTCCGAACGGGCCCTGTCATTCTTTTCAATCAGCTCCCTGGCCGCATCATGGGAAAGTGATTCCTTCTTCATAATCCGCTTGATCCGATCCTCCTTGTCGGCGCAGACATAAACGTTAAATACATTGGGCTGATCCTTCAAGATTTCGGAAGCACAACGCCCCAGCAGGATGCAGGATTCCTCCGCCAGCTTCCTGATGACCTCCGCCTCATCCGCATAATTACTGTCATGAAGCTCATTCTCGATATAAGCCCTGTCGTAAACTGGAATACCCAGCTTTTTGGAAAGCTCCTCCGCAATCATGCTTGCCCCGGTGCCAAACCGGCGGCTCATGGTAATCACAAGATTCATAACGTTTCCTCCTTATTCGGCCGCAGTCCCCGGAATTTTGTTCCCCAAGAAATGCCGCTCAGGGCAAGCCTGCTCGCCCATTTTTCTGCTCCTTGCGGTTATAGTATCATCTGGACTCAAAACTTGTGCTTATTATTGTACCACAAATATTACGCCGCCGCCATAGAAAATACCGGAAAGCAAAAGAATGCAGGAAGAAATTCATAAAATGACATTATAAGCTGATCACACTACCCCAAAAGCTCCAGCAATTCCTCCCGGCTGAAGCTGCCGCTGCCCATTTCTTCAACATTTAGCAGCTGGTCTGCCAGCTCCCGCTTTTTTTCCTGTAAAAGCATGATCTTCTCTTCAATGGTATTTTTGGCAACCAGCTTATACACACTGACTACGTTTTCCTGACCAATGCGGTGGGTACGATCCGTAGCCTGGTTCTGCACCGCCAGATTCCACCAGGGATCGTAATGTATCACAATATCCGCAGCCGTCAGATTCAAACCCGTACCTCCAGCCCTTAAGGAAATACAGAAAACACTTGTTTCATCAGACTGAAAGCTCTCTACCAGTCTTTTCCGTTCTTCCTTACTGGTAGCTCCCGTTAAAATATAATGGGAAATCTTTTCTTTACTGAATTCCCGGCTGATCCTGTCCAGCATGGAGGTAAACTGGGAAAATAAAAGGATCTTATGTCCGCCGCTGATGGCATCTCTGACAATGTCCAGACATAACTGCGTCTTTGCAGACTCTCCCCCATAACCCTCATACAGCAGTCCGGGATCGCAGCAAAGCTGACGGAGCTTTGTCAGCTCTGCCAGAATCTGAATTCTGCCCTTTTTAAATTCATCCTCCGACTGCTTATCCAAGGCCAGACGCAGCCTCTGTACATGGGCATCGTAAAGCTCCTGCTGCTCTCCCTCCATGCAGGCGTACAGATTTTCCTCCAGCTTGTCCGGCAGATCCGTCAACACATCCTTTTTTAATCTGCGAAGTACAAAAGGGCGAATCATTTTTTGCAGCCGCTTCCTTGCCCCTTCCTCCTGGTTTTGAATGATGGGCGTCTCGTAGCTGTCACGGAAATGACTGTAGGAATATAAATACCCCGGCATCAGATAATCAAAAATGCTCCAAAGCTCACTGAGCCGGTTTTCAATCGGCGTTCCCGTAAGAGCCAGCTTAAATGCTGCCCGTATTTCCTTTACGGCCCGCGCCGCCTGGGTATTATAATTTTTGATATATTGAGCCTCGTCGATAATCTGAGCGGTAAACTCCAGAGATTCATAAAGCTCTATATCTCTTTTCAGCAGATCGTAGGAGGTAATCAGAATCTCGCCCGCCTTACAGTTTTCCAGCAGGCTTTTCCGCTCTTGGATATTTCCGACAATCATCTTCACGGGAAGCTCCGGCGCAAAGCGATTGATCTCGCTGTTCCAGTTATAAACCAACGACGCCGGACACACTACCAGCGCCAGTGGAGCCTGCGTCTCCGTGGTCTCCGACAGCAGGAAAGCAATTACCTGCAGCGTCTTCCCCAGTCCCATCTCATCCGCAAGGATTCCGCCAAAGCCGTTATGCCTTAATGTCCTCAGCCACAAATATCCCTTTTTCTGGTACTCCCGAAGCACACTGGTCAAAGCCTGAGGCAGTTCAAAATCATTATCCTCCACCGTTTTCATGTTGCGGATCAATGATTTAAACTCCCGGTTCCGCTCCATTCCTAAAGAAACCCATTCCTTGGCTTCCGCGTCCAAATACAGAGCCCGGTACTTGGGAAGCTGAATTCTGCCGCTTTTAATCTGCCCGGCACTCAGGGCCAGCCCTTCCTTCAGCTCTAGAAGCCCTCCGATGGCTTCTTCCTCCATATTGATAAAATCGCCGTTATTTAAACGAAAAAACTTTTTCTTTCGGTCATATCTGCTTAAAATTTCCTGCAGCTGTTCCATGGACAAATCCTGAGCCGTCAGGGTAAGCTCCAGCAGATCGCCGGAAAGGGACACACCCACCACCGGCTTTGGCGCGGGAGAAACCTTTACCAGCTTCAGCGCCTCGGAAATAAAGACCTCCCCCAAAGCCTGAAACTCCGGAATTCCTCTGGTAAGCAGCTCATAGGCCATGTCTTCATCGTCCCGCAGCACCAGCTCGCCTCTTATTTGCCTGTATTCGTTAAAATACCGCCGCACCTGCTGCCCTGCCTGCATCTCCCTGACCGTGTCTCTGCCCGCGTCAATCCCGTTATCCTTAAGCAGATCATAGGTCTGCTCCCCATATACGGCCTGAAGCCTGCAGGTAAAGCAGTCTCTTTCGGGAGCGTCCAGATAAATCCGGAAAGAAACCTCTCTGACACCGTAGTCCTCCTTGTCAAAAGAAACATAATTTGGCGTAAAAATCTTTTCCAGAGCCGGCAGCACCTCTCTGCAGAAAACAGGAACATCCCTGGCCGCCACAAACAGAGGCTTTTTTATTTCCGCATCCCGAAAGCAGTCCAGAAAATCCTCTATGGAATCTTCCTCCATGCGGCTTACCCTGTAAATCTTTCCTTCCAGAAAATAAAAATTATCCTGCTTTCCCCGACAGACCTCCCAATGACTTACGGAAATATGCAGCCCTTCTTCTTCCCCGGTAATATTCAGGACCCGTGGGAGCCTTTCGGCCGTTTCCTGCCAGAATTTATCCTCCTGTCCGCTGATTTTTCCTTCAAAGGGACGTCCGCTCATAACATTGATAAATTCCTCCAGCTCCTCGTCCGTGAGGGTCATTTCCCGCAGCCTTGGCGAATACGTGGAAGAATTATAATAGCCGTAGTAAGAGTAGCTCTGCGTATAACGCCATTTATTATTTCCCAGCCAGCTGCGGATAAAGTCCACCAGTCCTCGGCATTCCTCTGCAAAGGCCTCTCTTGTATGTACAAAGGAAAACTTTCGCCCGTAAGAAAAATCCTCGTTTTGTTCTATGGCCCTCGAAAAGGCGATCAGATCCTTCAACACATATTTATGGCTGTCCGCCGTTCCAAGGGAAAAAGTCAGCTCGGTTCCTTCCTCCGTCCTCTGCAGCTTGGGAATCAGCAGCACTTTACCGTAATTGGTGGTATCCGTAATAGGCAGTGTCTTCTTTAATATCCTTTGCCGAAGCAGCATTGCCAGGGCAGGGGAGGTCTGGGGCGATCTTTTCAGTCCTTTTTTGCCGTACCCTAAGTGTGAAAACTCTGCCCCGTCGGAAATCGTTTGTCCATCCTCCGGATCCTGACCTGCCGAATGCTCGATATACTCCAGGGCCACCGCTACACAATGCTTGCACATACCGTCATAGTTGCGATATGCCGCGCATGTGCAGACATATTCATCTATACAGTCTCCTACCCAGCTATAAGCCATTCTCACAGGATACATTAAATTACCGCTCCCCTGCACATGGGCGTAAATCTTCTCCTGCAGATTTTTCTTTTCCACCTGAATATTTTTTACACTTCCGTTTTTCTGCAGCTCTTCACCCCGAAGATAAATGGTGTCACCTGCTTCGCGTCTTACCATGGTTCGTGTAAGCATCCTGCACCGCCCTTTCCTGTTTCCTTCAGTCCACATTTATAACATTTTTTTCATGCCTTTTTATTTCACGTTAACCTCCATGATTCCGCTCTGCGGAATCTCAAATCGGAATGAGAAATGCCGTATTTTAGGCATTTCTCGGTGTGAGAAAAGTCCGCTATGCGGACTTAGAGTTTCTCCGCGAAGCAGCCTATGCTGCGAGCGAAAACTGCCGAAGGCAGCTAGAAACTCTTCTCACACTATTCTCTCATTGGTTATTTCTACTTCATTTCATTTGCCATTCGGTAAAGATTGCAGTAAATCCCTTTTTGCTCCATCAGCTTCTCATGACTGCCTTCCTCCACAATGCCTTCCTCCGTCAGCACCATAATCCGGTCCGAGCCCCGGATAGTAGAAAGGCGGTGGGCCACCGTCAGGGTAGTACGCCCTTCGGAAAGCGCCGCCAGAGACTTTGCCACCGCATATTCACTCTCATTGTCAAGCGCAGAGGTGGCCTCGTCCAAAATGATAATGGGTGCGTCCTTTAAAAAAACTCTGGCAATACTGATCCGCTGCTTCTGCCCGCCGGAAAGCTTCACTCCCCGCTCTCCGATATAAGTATCATAACCGTCCTTCAGTTCCATGATAAATTCGTGAGCGCCGGCCCTTTTTGCCGCCTCCGTCACTTCTTCTCTGGTAGCTCCTACCCTGCCGTAAACAATATTCTCAAATACCGTGCCGGAAAAAAGGTACACGTCCTGCTGCACTACGCCAATGCTTCTGCGCAGGCTCTTCAGCGTCAGCTCCTTAATATTTTTCCCGTCAATATAAATATTTCCCTCCGTTACATCGTAAAACCTGGGAATCAGATTACAGAGGGTGGTCTTTCCGCCGCCGGAGGGCCCAACCAACGCTACCTTCTCCCCCGGCCGGATATTCAGATTCAGATGGCGGAACACCTGATTGTGATCGTCCGGGTACTCAAAGCTCACATCCTCAAATACAATATTTCCGGCAGGCTTCACAAGATCCACTGCCCCCGGCTCGTCAAAGATTTCTATGTCGGCGTCAATAATTTCCAGAAAACGCTCGATACCCGTCATCCCCCGCTGAAACTGCTCCGCAAATTCTATAATGCGGCGGATCGTGGCAATAAAGGTAGTCACATACATAATGTAAGCCACCAAATCGCTGGGGTTGATGGGGCCCTTTATCACAAATAAGCCTCCCACCACCAGGGTAACCAGGTACATGATTCCGTCAAACAATCTGGTAGAGCAATGGAACAAACCCATATACCGATAACCATGCTTCTTAATTTGATACAGCTTCCGGTTGTCCTGCTCAAATTTTTCGTTTTCAATATCCTCGTTGGCAAAGGCCTTCACTACCTTCTGCCCTAAAAGGCTGTCCTCGATGCGGGCGTTCAGCTCGCCGATCTGCACACGCTGCTGGCGGAACAGAGCGCGGAGCCGCAGATTCAGCCTTCCACAGACAATCACCATCACGGGAAGGATACAGAAAATAATCACCGTCAGCGGCACATTAATGGAACAAAGAATGATAAAGGATGCAATCCCTTTAATACCGGCAATAAAAAATTCCTCCGGACAATGATGTGCAAATTCCGTCACATCAAACAAATCATTGGTAATGCGGCCCATGATCTGTCCCACCTTCGTATTATTGTAATACGAATTGGAAAGCTTTTGCAGGTGAGCATAGGCATCCCGGCGCATATCCGTCTCCATATCCACCCCCATTACATGCCCCGTATAGGACATGTAATAATAGGCGGCCACGTCTATCAGCCGCAGCACCAGATATAAAATACCCAGCCTGGCAATCACTCCCACCGTCAAAAGCGCAATATCCTGTGTGGCCTGGTTTGTAATATATCGAATAATCAGAGGCAGCACAATCTCACAAACGGTAGTCAGCGCCGCACAGAACAAATCCATGCACAAGACCCCAAAATGCCGCTTATAATATGGAAGAAACCTTTTTATCAGTTGACGTGACGTATATTTTCTTTCACTCATTATTTGAAAGTGCCTTTCTTTTAAGCTTACCCCTTGTTCTCTTGCTCTTTTTTTGCGTTCTTATATTTCCCTATGCCAGCATATCCGCATACACTCCGCCCAGCTCCCGCAGGCCCTCCGCAATCAGACCGGCAAAATGTACGGCTCCGTCATGGCGCAGGTGAGTATTATCCTTACTTTCCGCCGGATGCTCCGGATAATATCCTTCCGAAAAATACATATACCAGCCCCGGCTTCTTTCTTCTCCGGCCTTTTCCAGTTCCCTGCGGCTTTTTGTATACAGGTCCACCAGCGGCGCCTTAAACTTCTCCGCCGCCTCCTTGATGCCCTTTACATATTCCAGATGCTCTCCCGGCCCAAGATGCCTTTCATCCGTAAAGCATCTGCGCTCCAGGGGCGTAATTAATACTGGATAAGCCCCCCGCTCTCTGGCTGCCTGTATAAAAATCCCCAGATTATCAATAAAGGAACCGTGAGGCTCGGTATAACGTGCAGGGTCCTGACTCTTTTCGTCATTATGACCGAACTGAATAAACAGAAAGTCACCCTCGCCGATCTGCTCTTTTATGGCCTCCAGCCTTCCCTCGTCCATAAAGCTCTTTGTGCTGCGGCCGTTTTTTGCATGATTGCACACATGGAAGCCTTTTTTTAAAAAGATGGAGAACACCTGGCCAATCCCGTTTTGAGGATAGGTAGTGTAATCATTTGTCTGTACCGTGGAATCTCCTGCCCAATAAATTTTGTTCATTGTTTTCTCCTCTCATATCTCTTAATATATTGGCAAGCTGTAAAAAGACCGGATCCTTCCGTCAGCAGAGAATGGCATGACATGCCTTCTCGTAATCATCATACGCTCCAAGGCCTCTGATCGCTGTCTGCTGCTTTTTTCTTCTGATGTGAAGCTGCCCGCTGTCAGGCTTTAACAGCCCGGCAAGGGAAGCTTCCCTGCATCTGTCTGCCCATTCCCCCATTAATTCCCTTGTTTTCGTAACAACCTCCGCATGAAGAGCATCCTCCGGATCAAATGCAGGAATTATCTTATAGGGTATGGTATGTATATGGCGTTTTCCAAATCCTCCGTCCGGCTGAAAATCCTTAATAATATCCGCCAGTGCATCACTGTTTAGCAGCCCTGTGATATAGAGGGCTTCTTCCTCACTGCCCGTCAAATACCAGTACAGTGTCTGGTCAACGATAACCCGCGATCTGTCAATTTCCTCCAGAGAAATGTATGCGGCACACGGATTGGATCCGCCTGCGCCGGAAAGTACAAGCCATTTCCCTTCCGAAAAATCCTGTTTCTCAAGCTTCCCGTAGATATTGATTACCTCTAAAAGATAAGCGCCCAGCTTTTTCCCGTTCTTCTTTTCTATTTCCTCAAAAACATAGGCCGTACCGGCATTCATCAACGCTCTGTCCGCCGGGGTCAACGCTTTCCACTCTCCCTGTACCTTCTGACCGGGCATTAAGATCTTTGCCGGCGCCGCAACATAAAAAGGAGAAAGATGCTTGGAAATATAGGCGTCAAAAATATACCTTCTGTCAAAATCCGCTGCCGTCAAATCATTACAACATACCTTCTTACTTTCGCTGATCAGATACCATAAGCCGCCGGTTCTCTCGATCGGCCCTATGTCCAGGTTTCCATTTGCACGCTCCTTAAAATCATGAAACAGCACCGTTCTGGGGAACAAATCACATCCCTCCCGAAACCTCCATATGGCCTCCCCAAGCATTTCCACAAGCCCGGCCTCCGCCCCCCTGTTGGTCCAGGCGCTTCTTTTGCCCTGACGATTCCGAGTGTATGTACAGATTTTAAATTTGTTTATCCCTTCATATTCACGGCCTTCCAGCCGCTCCGGCGTCTGCCGCCTGCTCTTTGCGCCGGACAAAACGATGGCCTTATTTTTAAAAGTGTTTTGCGGCAGTTCCCAAAGAGCTTCCATTCGGCACTTTAATCCTACTGCGGAATCTCTGTATTTTTCACATCTGAAGTGCTCATGGTTTAAGCCGCTCATCAGGCTTCCCGGCATAATACAGCTCCAAAAGCCCTCATCCTTTAAATAACGATCAACCGAATTCAGTAAAAAAATGGTGGCAAGCTCCATATGAGGGTGCGCAGCTCCTGCAGGATTTATCCCATATCTCTTTGCAAGCCTGCTTACCACCCTTTTATATGGATTATCCGCCAGCTTACTCATGGCCATCCAGGGCGGATTGGACAAAATGCAGTTAAACTGTTTCTCCGTAAGTCCCGGACGATAGCTGTTGCTTAAAATAAAATACCATATTCCATTGCGCCCCGCCCGCTGCAGCCTTTCCAACTCAACCACCAAATTTCCGGATGCTTCCGTAAGAAGTTCTTTATCCTCATCTGATAATTCCGCTCCGCTGTTTTCCAAAACCGCCGTGACCATATCTTCGGTCTCTGATTCCTCCATCGGCTTTTCTTCCGTTTCGGACCGGGCCATTGCCACCTTATAAGCTACGGATATATAAGAGTCAAAGGTTTTCCTGTATTCTGCCGTCAACAGAAACGCCGGCAGAGAAATCTCATGATCGTCAAAACACATGACACAGGATTCACTCCCTTCCTCCGGCATCTTATGACTGACGGGGGTAACGGCAAACAGGGAATCCGCGTGATACACAGGTATCATCACCCCGCCCTTATGAACAGGGAAAAGATCACGCATGGCCATGACCCAGTTGACCTTTGCAAGCATTACGGCAAGAGGATCTATATCAAACCCCATAACACAGGAAAATATGATAAAATCCTTTTCGGAGGTATACGCATCTGGGTTTATCCTGTATCGTTCCCTTACCGCCTTGACGGACTCAATTAAGAACACCCCGGAGCCACAGCACATATCCAATATCTGCGGCTTTTCCCCTGATAACCGGTCCAGATGATAGTTTACCATAGCCTGTGCGATCCAATGAGGCGTAAACTCCTGTCCCAGCATCAGACGGTGTTCCCGATCGGCAAGCTCTGCCAGCAGCCGCCCGAAAATGTCCCGGTCTCCTATATGAGAAAAATCATACGCCGCCAGTCTGTTTTGCATTTCCGAAGCACAATCCAAAAGCAGATCGACATACGGCGCAGAATTCAGCCACCCGAAATAATCATACTCCACCAAATTGTAAATATTCAGCCGCTTGAAATACCTTCCGTCCAAAATGGACTTCAAGGCTTCTTTGTCACTTATCACAGGTTCCCCGGCCAAAATATCGGCACAAATCATTTTGGCAACGGTCACAAGGTAAAATTCGTTAATATAGGTATCCGTCGAAAAAGCACTATAATCGGATAAACCCAAATATGCCACAAAGTTCTGCCATACCTGACGAATCAAACCGGCATACTCCGGCTTTTCCCTCATTGCCCTTTCCACAACACTTCGAAACTTCGTAATAGATTTTTCATAAAAATCACTGCCCACACCAAAATCCACCGCCAGCGTATTGGCATTTAATAACCTGGACTGGCCCCGATCCAGAAATCTTCTGACAAATACCTCAAAGCGCTGAAATTCATCGCTGCTTCCCAGAGATAAGTCCACAAAGGAAAGCTGCGTTAATTCTAGATGATCCGGGCCATATAAACAACCCTCTTTCTTCCTTCGGATTACTTTAACGGAGTATCCGTACCAGCGTACCGTATCCGAAAGCACACCCAGTATCTCATTTTCGGGAATGCCAAGATTGCATAACGCTGCGCAGTACTCCTTTACCTGATGATACCCTTCCGCAAAAATTGCCTGGCTTGTGAGATTCCTTTCGTACTCTATTGCCGTCTTGCCCACTACCGCATCTACATATCCGTCTTTGACCCCGCTGTCTGCAGAAAATTTTACATGGGCCTCCGTGCCTTTCACATGAGCTCGAATCCACCAGGGACAATCCGGAAATATGTTATTAAACTGAAAGGAAAGCAAATGCCGCAGCTGATCCTCAAGGGCATTGGCTTCTATCATGCTCTGCGCCTCGTGAACAAACTTTTTTAATTCTTCATAGTTCACTTGTTTTTCCTTCTTTCCCTTAATTTCAGCTCCATAAGCTTCTTCATTTCAAGTCGTATTTTATCTCCGTCCTCGAACGGCTCAAAAACAATTTCGTCAATCTCATTCAACAAAGCAGGTAAAACCGCAGAATTGTCTGCAATTCTTCTGCCACAGTCTTCCAGGCTGTCCGCCTGACTATCGGAAAACCGCGGAAATAGCAGCTTTTTTACATGGCTTGCCTCAACCTTAAGCGCGCCCCCTCCCATAACGGTGCCAATCAGCTCCAGGCTGCAGCGGCTCCAGGTAGAATTTAACAGTGCAAGGAAGATATAGATATTTCTTTGTTCTTCACCCCACATGGTTACAAAATTTGCATCAATGACAATCGGAACATCTTCTGACTGCGGTACATAAATACATTCACAGGCAGAAGAACAAACCCGGTTCATGCACAAATCCGGCAGATGTCTCCTTGTAAACGGGGGAAGCATATACCAAAAGCGTCTGTAACCGGAAGGATCTTTTTTTTCATTGGGGCACACTGCAGAATAATCTTTAAAATGCTGTCCGCGGGAATTTGTATGGCTTTCCGCTGAATTAATATACTCTTCCACGGCTTTTTCCATAATGCCGTAGGCGTCCCTGCATTCAGGACTGCATATTTCATAATCCCAGGACCGTATTTCTTCCCTTACAGACAAAAGGGCTTTTTTTATGTTCCCCGGCTCCACGCGCAGCCCCGTTATTTCGCTCCGGTTTTGAACACCTTTTACAAGATACCGGACCGGAATCTTTATTTTTCCTTCCCCGCATTGCCAGGCTTTACGCTTGATCCATACCTCGCTGTCGTTTATTGCTTCCACCTCAACATAAAAAAAGTCATTTGCACCGCTCCGAAATCCTTGCCCGCAGTGAATACCCGCCTCTTCTAAAGAAATATACGCCGTTCTGCTGTTTCCCTTTGTCAACCGCTTCATCTCCTCCGGCAGATTTCGGTTAAGGCCTTCTTTCTGATCCTCTGTCATCACCCAGTTTTGTTTTCTCACATCGCTTAACATAAAGGGAAACAGCTCTGTTTCCTTTTTCATCTCGACAGAATACCCCTGACCGCTATTATTTTCATTTACCGCCAGTACTTTTTTCAGCGCCGCAAATCCTTTTTGTTTTTCATAAATAAGGTTTCCGATCAGGGAACTGCTGTCTGTCAGCTCCTCGCTGATATTCAAAACTCGCACAGTGCGCTCCTTCATCTGATCCAGTATACCGGTTTTCCTTCTTTTAGCTACCACCAGACAGGTCTTGATCAGAGCGTCATCAAACCATACGGCATTAATATCTCTGACAATCACCAGAATATCAAAGCATTTTAAAAGCAAATATTGGATCGGAGCCGCATACTCCCTGCTTAACCACGTATCCGGCACCACCATTGCCAGGAAGCCTCCCTCCTTAACCAGCGCCGCACAAAGAATCCAGGAAGGCACCGCCATATCCGACAGCCCGGAATATCCCCGCGCAAGTTTAATAAACAGTTCTTTGTCCTGACCTTTTAAATGCTTCAGAGATGTAATCTGCCGGATCAGATTCTTTTTAATTGACTCCCTTGACGGCATCTGTGTGCTGTCCTTCACCTGCAGCTGATACCTTACATACGGCGGATTGGTGATAACCAGATCCCAGCCCGCAGGAGAAACCAGCTCTTTACAACAAAAGGCGTCTTTATTGATGACACGAATTTCCGGCATATCCTGTCGGCACTTTTTTACTACCTCCCGGTCAATTTCTACGCCCAAAACGGTCTCACAAACCCCAAAAAAGGATTTAGCGGCTCGAAGCAGATCACCTTTCCCTGCCATAGGATCCACAATGCTTGTAATCCCGGCGCTGTCGGGCAGTAAAGACACCAAAAGCTCCGCCACCCTGCTGCCGGAAAAATACTGTCCGAATCTTTTTTTGTGATAACGATCCTCACCCTGCTTCAGCATCCGTCGTTACCGCCCTTATACGTATCATAGAAATCATAAATCTGTTTTGCATCCATTGTCATCACGGCTCCATGCTGCATACAGTTATTCACATATGCAGAATAGCATCGCCATTTATCAAAAGCCTGATCAGAACAATTCCGGATCATAATCTGCTCCAGAATTTCCCTGTCCGTATTTACGAATCCAGGGACGGTCCCTTTTTTCTTTAATAAAAACAGCGAATCCCCTTTAACCGAGCCTTCAGAAACCACTTGCTTAAACGTAGCCTGCGACTTATCCAATATATTGGTATACTCTATCTGCAAATCCGCCTCTTCTATGGCCTCACGGAAAGCCTCCCATATCTTTGCCTTGGCCGCATGAAATACAAGCGATATACGCCCGGCCGGCTTCAGCACCCGGTACATTTCCCTGAATACCATGGCCAGCATATCTTTATAAGCAGCAATATCCTTGCCCTGGGAAGGGCTGATAATCATTTCTTCCTGCCGGTCGGTAACATTTTGCAGCCACAGCTCATTAATTTGATTAACCTCTGCATAAGGGATAAAATCTCCAAAGGGAGGGTCCGTAAAAATAAAATCTATGCTGTTGTCCGCCTCTCTCATTTTGGAACTGGAAACATTGTTCACATACACATTTCCGGTACACTTTTCTAACAGGGCATAGGCCTGGGAAAAATTCTTTACCTTTCGCTTTAATCCCAAAAGAATATTCTTTTCCACCGGTAACTTACTGATATATAATACCCCGCTCTGTGCGCTGGTAAGAACAAAATCTCTGGCATTCTTTTTGGCCACAACCCTTGTCATCAAGGTAGCATGAGCAGCGTTATAGCTTAACAGCAGCAGCTTTATGGCGTCCCTTTCCTTATCGGGGTAAGTATCGGCAAGCCCCCATAATTTCTTCATCACCGCATAATTTCTCACAGTATAAAAATGGTGCAGATGTGTAATTCCAAAATGGTATCCTGCACGGTGCAGCTCCCCCCACTGAATTTCCTGAGGAATCACATCCGCGTCATATTGCTCATAAATTCTGTTGATTCTATTCGTATCCTCTTCATTTGCAGGTCTGTCCCAGTTTTCACCGTTTGTCGTCCCATAAACCCATACCGGTATCCGCTTCTTTTGAACTATATTTTTTTGCAGTATTCTGTCATAAACCTGTTCTTTGGCAAAGGGCATTTTATCTACGGAAAATTCTTTTTTACAGCACGGGCAGATGATGCTGTCTTTAAAATTTACAGGATTTCTGGAAGTTCCATGTTCAAAATATGTTATCTCTTCTCCACATTCCGGGCATACAAGGACTTCCGACCAGATCATATATCTGATGGAGCCTGTCCTTCCGCTGGGATCCTGCGCAGCATACATATTCCCTGCCGATTCGGCCGCCTTAACTGCAAAATCTGCAATTACCCTATCATATTCCTTTGACCTTAATCCGTTCAACATGGTTTTTGCCGCAAATGACGCATATGTCCCAATATCATACAAAACGGCGTTCCGCCTTCCCCATCTGGGACTAATCCCCAGCTCTTCGGCAATGGTTTTCATCCGTTCCGTAGGATGTTCACATAATAACGCCGCAATTCCGGTACTGCCGCTCCCTGCAAAGGCATCCAGAACCGTAGCTCCCGGATCGGTAGCACAGGCAATATATACGGCAATGGCTTCCGGTGAAATCTTGGTGGGATACGGAAAAGTATTGTAAAAAGCTCCTGTTCGTGACGATGGCAGCGGATTGGAATATAATTTTTTAAGCATGTCCATCTTACAATGCCTCTTTTCAACATTACATTATCACAAGGCCCGGTAAAAACCAAGCGGATTCACGACAGGGTGATCCGCCATTTTTCATAAAAATTCTGTGTCCTGATCATATGGCCGTAACAGCGGATAAAATCTATGGTCATCATGATCAGTACCACGCATACCACAATACGGAAAACCCTTCCGTCCATGCCCTCCATCTTATCCATCAGAAAGGGAAATACCTTTTCCATAAACAGCGTGACCATTGCCGCAAATCCCATACTGGTGGGTACGGAGGTATACTTTGTAATGTGAAGGGGAATCAAAGAATAATTCCAATACTCGATGTTGCAGAATTTTTCCGTAACCATTCCCAGGATGATCTCGCCGATACTGATACAAACCATAACACATAAAAAGTAAAGAAGAAATTTTGCCAGACGGGATACCTTCACCGGATACTTCGTTAAAAATTTCATATCGGAGGGTATTCCGAATAATATGTAAACCGCCACCATGGCCATGCCATAGCCCAGTAAAAAAGGCAGCTCCATGTTGCGGTTGTTCATATATCCCTTGGTCAGTGCCAGCCAGATATTTTCCACGGCAAATCCCATAAAGGAAACAATAATCATCAGTACCCCAATTTTATACCATTTGTATTTCATGTAATTCTGTTCCTCTCTTCTGCTCCGGACAAGGGCTTTTTACTCGATTCTGCCGGAATTACCTTATGTTTTCCTTTACGTTCTCCGCTTCAAAATCAAAAATACACTTTTCATAGGCATTAATTACATGCGTATCCTCATACTTATCATATCGTTTATGCTTTCTTCCGTAGCTGATATGAACATGACCGTGTAAAAAATATTTTGGTCTGTACTTTTCCATCAATTTTAAGAAAATGCGAAAGCCCTGGTGAGGAAGATCCATTCCATCGTTCAACTGATATGCCGGCGCATGAGTCACCAGAATGTCAAAACCGCCCCTGCGCCACAGTTTAAACTTAAGCTTTTTGACTCTCTTTCGCATTTCTTTTTCCGTATACTGATGAGTACCGGGTTTATAGCGCATGGAGCCGCCAAGCCCCAGGATCCGGATACCCTGATAAACATATATATCGTCTTCAATGCAGACACAGCCCTCCGGAGGGATTCCGGCATATTTTGTGTCATGGTTTCCGTGTACATACAGCACCGGCACCGACGCCATGGTGACCAAGAATGATAAATATCTGGGATCCAGATCTCCGCAGGAAATAATCAAATCTATGCCATCCAGCATCCCTCTCTCATAAAAATCCCAATACAGCTTGGATTCCACATCCGAAACGGCAAGTATCCTCATGACGGAAGCTCCCTTCCCTTTTTCTATCGTTCAGCCGTCTCCAGGCCCTGCTGATTAATAACAGGCTGTGCGGATTCCGCTAATTCCTCCGGACTGGGAATGGCGCCGATCACATTTTCCGCCAGCCAGTCCATGGTGATAATATCCTTCGCCGAAAGACTTTCCTCCGGCTCATTCTGAATAATACCCGTCTGAGAATAAAGGATACCCGAAAAAGGATTAAAGCTTTCCGTATAAAAATTTTTCTTTAATAAATCTACCAGACGTTTTGTGCCGATGGGAAGGCTTTGGGAACAAATCATATCCACCACGCCTCCGGACATGCCCCACCAATAATTGATAGCCTTTACTGTGTCCGAGCTGTCATCATTTTTCCAGGCGCCGTCCATAATTGTGCGGATCAGCCGCTCATAAAATTTTCCCCAATGCCACAAAGGCATGGCCAGACTCCGGGGGTAAACTCCCTCCACACTGAACAGACCGAAGTAACGGGAAGAATCCTCCGGAATATTCATATCCTTACCGGATATAATGGATACGTTTCTATCCTGAAGCTTTGCCAAAATATCCGTATTATCCTTCAACCGGGACCACTCCAGATATACCTCCGCCCTGGGGTTTACCAGCTTTGCCCCCAGTGCAAAAGCATTGATATTGGCAATGCAGCCCAGGATGGGATAATCTGCAATATAGCCCAGCCGATTATTGTCCGCCATAGCCCCCGCAATAGCTCCCATCAAAAACTTTGCCTCGTACATGCGGGCATAATAGGTCCGAATATACCGATGAGAGGTATTCAGAGAACAGTTTAAAACTCTTACGTCCGGATGGGCGATAGCCGCTTTTACGCTTCCGGTTACCAAGGCGGGAGTGGTACTGAATATTATGTTGCAGCCCTCCCCGATCGCCTTTTCTATAGTGTCCTCCGCCGATTCCTGCGTAATATTCTCATAACAGACGGTAGACACCTCATCCGAAAAGGTAGCCTCGATATGCTGCCGCCCCAGCTCATGGGCATACGTCCATGCAGAGGAGCCAGGCGTTTTCTCATAAATAAAGGCAATTTTTGGCTTCGCTGTGCTGATGGGCAGAATCCGGTTAAGCAAGGGCTTTTTCTCCTGGACTGGCTCCATCTTCAGCTCCACTTCCTTCCCGGAGCCTCCTACCATAAACTCTTCCCAGCTCTTGGTCACAAGCTCCTTGATTTCACTGGAGGTTTTATCTGCCAGGCTCTTATAGCCATACAGGCCAATAAAGGCAAGAAAGGCGTCGCCGGTGGTTACGGACAGCTTATTGCCGCCGTTGGCCTTGTACTCCGCGGAAAATCTGGCAAAAATAAAGCTGAAATCCAAGCGGTCATCATCGCTCCAGGGCTCCTCAGGGCCTTTTCCGATCAGCTCCTGAAGCTTTGCAAAGCTTCCCAGACCGGAAAACCATATGTAATTGATCTTAGACAACTCATAAAAATCCACAAACTCATAATAAATCCGATTGCTCTTTTCCTGCGTCCTGGGAGGAAGAATCCGCGTTACGTTACCCATTACGGAAACGGCCTCAAAATATTTCAGTACGCTGACCCGCTTATTCCCTTCCTCTACATAAAATTCATTCATGTATTCATAGGCTTTAATCGGATCCCGGATTCCTTCCTTTTCATGACTGTCGCTTAAATTTGCCCACTTAAAGGCAAACTCCGTCTTATCGCTGAGAATGGGCATAAAATTACTGGCAAAAGCATTACTTCTGCCCCCCGTTTTTGTCCCTACAATTCGCTCAATGGGAATCTGTACAAGCCCCAGGGGAATCTCCGCATAGTGATGGTTATAGGGAAGTATATCGTCCAATACTTTAAGCGTAGGGGACTGTCCCTGCAACAATCTGGCCTGATAATCTTTTTTTCCCAATCGACAGGCCTTGTCATATTCTGCAATACTCATAATAAACTCTCTATACTTTCTTTTTTATTTTAATTGCTGTATTCACAGATGTACCCGATTTTTCCTGCATAGGAGGGCGCAGCGGATAACAGATCGTCCGGCATATCATTAAGGCCATACCGCCCGTCCACATTATTGTAAAGAAGGGCGCCGCATTCCTCCTTCACTTCCGTCCCGTCCTCCGCAAACCCTCTGTATCCGGGCTCTCCGTCAGCCCAGAACGGAAACAGCGCGTCATAAAGCACCAGCATATAATAGCCGTCCTCTACTCCCGGCTCCAATACGTGAACGTCCTTCACGCCCACCCAAAAAACAATATTACTTTTTCCTTCGGCTTCGATCTGCTCCGTAAGCCGTTCCCATTCCTCAACGGACGTAACAGTCGCCAGATACCCTCCCTTTTCCTTACAGGCAGCCTGTGCTTCTGTCCAGGTTAAGTCCTCCGTCACCAGCTCATACCGGTGCCCTGCGGAGGACACATCTCCGGTTGTAAAAAGAGAAAGAAGATCCTCCAGTATATAATACCTTTCCGGCTCCTTCCCAGGATTTTCAGGGCTCATCGGATATACCTCATTTAACCTTTCCTGATAAGCTGCCTGGTCCACATCCTCCCCGTTCCAGGAATATTGAAATACATATTCCCCGTTCTCATCCTGTACAGGGCCGTCTTCCCACAGCATTTCACTGGTTCCGCCTGCAAGACGTTCCCATTTTCCCTCCCGGATGGTGTACACGTCATCGGCATACACTCCCGAAACGCCGTCAGAATTACAAAGCAGATTTCCTCTTTCCAGATAGGTAAAATTTTCACGGTTCAGCCACAGCACATCCACTTTTCCTTCATGGTAAGTTAAAATATTATGGCCGTCAGCCATATTCCCCTTCACCACCAGCTCCGGTATCTCATCCTCGTCCACATAAATCAGACTGTAGCTGTACATATTACTCTTATCGCTGTACAATATCTCCAGCTGCTCGGCGTAAGCGGCAAAGGCTTCTCCGTCGAAAACATCCTGCGGATCCGGTGTTTTATCGTCAGCTGCCGGAACAGAAGCCTCCTGCTTTTGTACTTCCCGGTCAGGCGAAGAAACAGGATGGGAGTCCTCTGTTTTCTGATAGGATTCGGATTCCGGAACGGACTCCGTGCAGGCTGTCAGCAGACAAACCGCTGTTATAAACAGAACCGTGCAATTTTTTTTCATAATGTTACGCTTTCCTGGAGTGCTTTGCTTTTAAAGTATCATTTTAAGTGTTCGTTTTTTTATATAGATCGGCAATCTGCTCCGCCTGTTCCGGAAAATGCTCCTTTAAATATATCAAATACTGTAAGGCACTTCCCTCATATGGATGCGGTTCCCCAAAGAGATCCACCTCATAGCAGTTACGAATCACATTGATAATACAATTTTCCGTGTGATCCTCCTTACAATTCTTGCATTCCTTTAAAATATGGGCAATCGCTTCTTCCAGTCGATCTTCATTAAATGCTTTAAGGTCTATGGACGGCACATGCTCCACACCTTCCGGAACTTCTTTTTTCGGCGCTTTTCGGTATTCCTCAATACACTGCTTGGCATAACCTATGGTACAGGATTTTCCCTGACACAGGTTACAGGAAATACCACCCAGACAGCATGCCTGCAGATCCCCCCATACTAATTCGGCATCCAAACCCTTCTTATGTTCTTCTCCCATACTAATTACCATGCCTTTCCTGTGACTTTTGCGTTTGAATGTAATAAAGCATTGAAAAATCTAAGGATGAAATCCTTTGTTTTCAATGCTTTAAAACGTTGGTGAGGTGACTCGAACACCCGATCTTCCGCTTAGGAGGCGGCTGCACTATCCACTGTGCTACACCAACTTACGGAAAAATCCGTCAGCTGACAGATTATCCGGCTACAGGATTTATACGGGAACTACAGCAGAGCATCTTCCGGAAAATTAATATGTCCCTGAAGCCAGATGACTCCTTTAAATCTTCTGCCCACCTGCGGCTCCCCGAATAAGTCTATTATATTAATAGATACATCAAATGTCAATTCATTACAGCAAATTGTTAAAATATAAATTTTTTCGTCCGTAATTTTGTTTTTTACCATGCGGATGCCCATAATTTCACCCAGCACGGAATACTGATCACATTCCACTCCGTAGGGCATAAAACAGGTATCCACCAGACTGAAAACGTCCTCTTTTAAAATCCGCTTGGAAATCGTAGTATACATATCCATATCTTCCAGGGTCAAGGTCTCAATGGCATCCTCATCCCCTTTTCTGGCGGCTGCCAGTAAATTATTCCTGGTGACGGAAGCCTGCTTAACGCGTTCAATCTGACCTTCATCTTTTTGAATGGGCAGTAAAACGGAGCCGCTGACGGATAATGCCGACAACGTTAATGTAGTTCCTCTGATGGGAAGCTTGTCTGCGGCCTGGGCCTTTACATAGGGAATCTTATTTTTCAGATAAAAAATCAAAGAAATTCCCACCTTAATATCGTCACATACCCCGGCATAGGAATCCTTATCTGCATGGCGCTCTACGGAAACATCCTCACAGGAGGTAATACCGCTGCCGTCCAGATAAGGGTAGTAATATTCATAAGTAAATTTTTCGTCGTCGTCAAATTCACCGCAAACGGCAATTCCCAAACCATCGGCAAAATTTTTGCAGAATTCTCCCAACAGCATATTTTCTCTGTAGCCATGTACCGTATTCATGGTAATCGCCCGCCGCTCGGAATTCATCACCACATCTGTTAAAAGCTCCTGCAGCTTTTGGCGGCTTTCAAAATGGCTGAAGCCAATGGCTCTCATAAATTTATGCAAAAATCTCACCCTCTTTCCTATATCATTTGACTTCTTTGGTTACATTCCACTTGCCGTAAAGATCTTAATTCCCGTCTTTGTTTACATTGGCAGGATTTTATCCTTTCCGCCCATATAAGGCTGCAGGGCTTCCGGAATCTTGATACTGCCGTCCGCCTGCACATTATTTTCCAAAAATGCAATCAAACCTCTGGGAGATGCCAGCACCGTATTATTTAAGGTATGCACATAGTATGTCCCGTTTTCGCCTTTTGTACGAATTCCCAACCGTCTGGCCTGTGCGTCTCCTAAAGTAGAGCAGGAACCTACCTCAAAATATTTTTTCTGTCTGGGACTCCAGGCTTCCACATCACAGGATTTCACCTTTAAATCTGCCAGGTCGCCGCTGCAGCATTCCAGTGTACGAACGGGAATGTCCAGGCTGCGGAAGAAGTCCACCGTATAAGTCCACATTTTATTGTACCAGTCCATAGATTCTTCCGGCTTACAAAGAACTACCATCTCCTGCTTTTCAAACTGATGGACGCGGTAAACTCCCCTCTCTTCAATTCCATGGGAGCCGACTTCTTTTCTGAAACAGGGAGAATAGGAGGTCATAGTAATCGGCAGCTGATTTTCCGGTACAAGCTCTCCCTTAAACTTTCCGATCATGGAATGCTCAGAGGTGCCGATCAGGTAAAGGTCTTCTCCTTCAATTTTATACATCATTGCTTCCATCTCGGCAAAGCTCATCACGCCGTTTACAACGTTGCTGCGGATCATAAAAGGCGGGATGCAATATATGAATCCCTTATCAATCATGAAATCCCTGGCATAGCTGATCATGGCGGAATGAATCCTGGCGGCATCTCCTAAAAGATAATAGAAACCGTTTCCGCTGGTACGGCCGGCGGCTTCCTTATCCAATCCATTTATGCTGTTTAAAATATCTGCATGATAAGGTACTTCAAAATCAGGAACCGTGGGCTCCCCATATTTTTGTATTTCCACATTTTCACTGTCATCCTTTCCGATCGGGACGGAGGGATCAATGATATTAGGGATCACCATCATGATCTTTGTTATTTTCTCCTGCAGCTCGGTTTCCAAAGCCTCCAATTCGGCAAGCCTCTTAGCACCGGCAGCAACCTCTGCCTTTTTTTCCTCGGCTTCTTCTTTTTTGCCCTGAGCCATCAGCGATCCAATTTCCTTGGAAATTTTATTGCGGCGGCTCCGCAGATCGTCTCCCTCCTGCTTTGCTTTTCTGTTTTCCGCATCAAGAGCGATCACCTCATCCACCAAAGGCAGCTTTTCTTCCTGAAATTTTTTCCGAATATTTTCTTTTACCGCTTCGGGGTTTTCTCTTAAAAACTTAATATCTATCATATTTTCCTCTCATTTCTGCGCTGCTTTGTTGCGCAAACTATACATGGCTTACGAGTTTGTGTCAAGTCATTTATGACTTTGCAGCGCGCAGACACAAATCTCGCGATTGAAAATTTCAATCTTCAATCCAAAATTTTCTCTATAAAAATATTATGCACCTTTACCAGGTCCTTGATGACCTCACCTTTTACTTCTTTTCCGTCCTTGTCCTTGATGATACGGATTACGGGACGATCCTTAAAATCTTTATTCTGAGAAAGCACGATTGCCGTTTCACCTTCATTGGTAAGAACATGCGTTCCTGAAGGATACACGGCCGTAAATCCTAAAAATACATCCACGATCCTGGCATCAAATTTTTTGTCTTTAAAATTATTCAAATATTCTATGGCTTCATATACCTTTCTGCGCTCGCAGGCAATTCCGCAGATCATTTCGTCAAAGGCATCGCATACATTTACAATCCTGCATTCAAAGGAAATATCCTTTGTACGAAGAGGAAAGCCGGAGCCGTCCATACGCTCATGATGATAGAGAATAATAGACTTGCTTAATTCCGAAATCCAGGGCTCGTCCTTAAGAGAGGTATAACCATAAATGGGATGCTTTTTATAAGCAGACAACTCCTGTTTATTTAAAGCCTCCATGTCTTTGTTGTTGTAATCAACGGTTGTATAGCGCAGTCCTATGTCATGCAGCAGGCAGCCCACGCCGATCTCATGGATCTTCTTGATTTCTACCTTCAGCTTCAGCGCAGTCAGAATTGCCAGGGAGCAAATACTGATAGAATGCTCATAAATATCCGCGCTTCTTTCTTTAATGTCAAATATCTTTTCTACAACCTGATCTTCCTCCAAAATTGTAGAAATAATATTATCTGCCGCATCGCTCAGCTCCGAAAGCTCATTATTATTCTGATAGGTATGACGTTCCAGAATGTCCTTTACTGTTTCCCGAATGACCTCTTCCGTCTCTGATTTTAAAATAACGATCTCATCAGACTTTGTCTCTTCCTTAATATAGACCTCTGCAATGCCCAGTTCCTTTAATTTGTTGATGTAATCATTACGTATGGTGATTCCTTCCGGAAGAATGATCTGATAATCCCAAGTCATAATATTCCGTGCAAGAATCTCTCCGCCTTTCAGTTCGTCGATCTTTTTTAATATCATGATTATCCTCGTATTCCGCCGCAAAAACGGTCTTTTATTCTATTCTCCCATTGCTATTGCCAGCGCTTCCGCCTCTTCATTTCCCAAAGAAATAGCGCTGACACCATTCTTAATCTCTTTGGTATAAGAGTAACATCCTTCCGTGCTGTGAACGGAATTGATAATAAATCCGTTGTTATTCTCGTCCAACAGAGCCAGGCTGAAGCTAAGCTGTCCGCCCATCTGGTTAAACGCATCATACTTTACCAATCCCATTTTTTGATAAGCCGTTTCCATCTGCTTATACAAATTTCTGATGTCCTTTTTATTTCGATCGGTACTGTTCTTTAAAAATTTATTATCCTCACACAACCCGATAATATCCTGCTCCAGACTCATTCCGTCCTTTCCTACCAGAAATTTATCCAGACGTTTTTTTAATCCGTTTACTTTTCTGATCTGCACGATCAGCAGGATAATAACTGCCAGCATGATTACTGCCAATACTACGGCAGCAATGAATAAATATCCCAAATCAAATGAACCAAGACCGATCCGGTCTAAAAATAAACTGTTCATATTTTCTCTCGCTCCACTCTACAAATGGATATTGTACCTTATTATCTGTTTCCCATCAAGTCCATAAGCCTGTCCAGATCTTCATGATTGTAAAATTCAATTTCAATCTTTCCCGCACCCTCTCCCTTGGAGGTCACGGTAACCTTTGTGCTGAGACGTGTCTTCAGCTTTTCTTCAATATCCAGATAAATGGCCTCCATCGTCTTATCATCCGCCGCCTTCTTCGCCGGCTTTTCAGGCTTATGAAGATTCTTCACCAGCTTTTCCACATCTCTGACACTGAGCTTTTCGTCAAAAATCTTTTGGGCAACTGTGTACTGCTCTTCCTCGTCTTCGATTGCCAAAAGCGCACGGGCGTGTCCGGTACTGATCATATCATCTATCAGCATCTGCTGCACCTCATCAGAGAGCTTTAGCAAACGCATGGAATTGGTAACTGCTGCACGGCTCTTTGAAACCCTCTCTGCCACTTCATCCTGCTTTAAGTGAAACTCTTCCAAAAGCCGCTTATATGCCTGCGCTTCTTCAATCGGATTTAAATCCTCACGCTGTATATTTTCAATCAGGGAAATCTCCATGATTTCCTGCTCTGAGTAATTCCGGATGATAACAGGTATCTCCTTTAAGCCTGCCAGCTTTGCCGCCCGCCATCTCCGCTCACCGGCTATGATCTCATAATGATCCTTTCTGTCCTGTACCAGGATTGGCTGAATCAATCCAAACTGCTTAATAGAATCTGATAACTCCTGCAGTGCATCTTCATCAAAATTTTTACGTGGCTGCTTCCTGTTCGGCTCAACCATGGAAATTTTAACAATGGTTTCCTGTCCGCCCTTTTCTTCCTTCACTGCTTCTTTTATTTCTTTTGTTTCTTTCTTAACCTTTGCTTCCCCTACTGCGTTGGGGATCAAAGAATCCAAACCTTTTCCCAATCCTCTTGCCGCCATATTCTGCAGTTATCCTTTCCTTAATTTTTTAACCAGACCTTTAGCAATCCATACAAAAAAACAATCTCTACTTAATGATTCCTGGACTCGTTATGCAGTTCAATAATTTCATCCGCAAGATTCATATAGGCTTCTGCTCCCGCAGATTTGGCATCATATTTATTAATTGGGATACCATAGCTGGGGGCTTCTGCCAACCTGATATTTCTGGGTATCAGGGTACTGTATACTTTTTGGTGAAGATTTTCCTTTACGTTTTCCACTACCTGCATGGAAAGATTGGTACGGGAATCATACATGGTAAATACCACACCTTCCATTTCCAAATCCGGATTTAACCGCTCTTTTACCAAATTTACCGTATGGATCAGTTGGCTTAACCCCTCCAGTGCATAATATTCGCATTGAATTGGAACAAGAACACTGTCAGCGGTAGTCATGGAATTAAT
Source organism: uncultured Acetatifactor sp. (assembly GCA_910586485.1). Taxonomy (GTDB): domain Bacteria; phylum Bacillota; class Clostridia; order Lachnospirales; family Lachnospiraceae; genus Acetatifactor. The sequence continues at coordinate 87,844 of CAJUIA010000002.1, read as the reverse complement.
GGTCAGCATATTTAAAGAGGGAGGACAGTCAATAATTATGAAGTCATACTCTTCCTTAATATAATCCACTTCATTTTTTAATATGTATTCCTTTTTGTCTATACCGATCAGCTCTATCTCTGCAGCTGCCAAATTTACATTGGAGGGCAGAACCGATACATTTTCAATTACATTTTGAATGATGCAGTCCCGGATCGAGCATTCTCCCAAAACCAACTCATATATGGTATTATCCAGATTATTTTTATCAATACCATAACCACTGGTGGTGTTTCCCTGGGGATCCGTATCAATCACCAGAACCTTTTTACCTTTCTCTGCAAGACATGCTGAAAGATTAATTGAAGTAGTAGTCTTACCTACTCCCCCTTTTTGATTTGCTATTGCAATTATTCTTCCCATAATTTTCTCCATTTCTTTTGTTTCGCTTTTCAATTATATCACTAATTACAAGATATATCTACATAAAATTAAAATAACAATTTGGCCGGGTAACAGTTAAGCCATGCAGAAATGATTGTTCAAATTGCCCGTGTGAGCTTGCTCACTAAGGGTAACTTGCACAATCATTTCTATAGGGCGGACGCCCGGCATGAAATAAGTTGCCGGCAGTTATATTAATTGTTAGCGAAAATATATATCCCGGCAACTTATGAATGGCATGGCTGTACTTGCGGAAGGCTGAATAATTACCAACCATTCATTTATAAACAAAGACAACCATGAAGTTTTAGAAAGCGCCGTAGTCTTGCAACACAAAGCCTAATATGCTAAACTGAAAAAAAGCTGATTATACTCTTTTGAAGAGCGTTTTCATCAGCAATATTCTAATACAGATACCGCCTATATGGCAGAAAGTGAGAAGATCATGTACACATTTAAAAAATCACAGGAACCGGAATCCGTAATGTACTACAGTTCAAAAATCTGCAATGTATATTATCCATTTAGTGCAGATTTTAATGAAAATATGGCCAGGTTTCCAGGACAGCTTAAATTTTTGTTTGGAGAGCCTTTATATATAAATGAGGACTTTGAAAATATGCTTGAATACATTATAGAGGCAACAGATGAATCCGGAAATACCCTTTTGTTGAGTGTTTATTGTGCCGGCTCTGGACCTGCGATCGGAGGCCACGCAAAGGACAACGAGGCAGAATATGAAAAAGCTGCGGAAGAATTAGCAGCATATATTCGCCAGGCAGATACTTTGGATTACGAATATAAGGGTTATTATCTGGATGGTCCATGCAAAATTAAAATGGGTGTAAAAAACGGTAAACCCTATTATGAAGAAAAGGAAATGTCTGAAAAAGAAGTGATGAAGCTTTATGAAAAATTTAATTAATAAGTACGCACCACAATATCTAGATTACTTTTTTTGACAATTAACTGGCATATAAGATGTTTCACGGTCTTTATTTAAAATGTTTCACGCATATATTTCACAATATCTTGGGGCAAAATGTTTCACGTGAAACATGATCTAGTACACTATTTTAAAAGAAGGAGCAATGTTTCACGTGAAACATTGCTCCTTCTTTATCACAGCTGCCACTAAATATGGACGAATCCACAACCTATCAACTAAAACAGCTTAATCAAATCATTTTTAATAGCAAATACCGCTGCCTGCGTACGGTCAAAAACACCTATTTTTTTAAAAATATTTGAAATATGGTTTTTCACAGTCCTCTCGCTGATGTTCAATGAAGTGGCAATCTCTTTATTAAACATACCGTTTGCAACCTGAATCAAAACCTCCAATTCACGACCGGTCAAAGACTCAATCTTATCCTTGTCAATATCCCTGGCCACTAATCTATTATTTAAAGCAGGAATCAGATTAGGCTGTATATAACTTTCTCCGTCCATAATAACACTGATTGCTTTTTTCAGTTCCGCTGATTCAGAGTCTTTCATTATATAACCATCCACCCCCAATTCAACTGCCTTTAATAAATATTCAATACTCTCATGTACGGTCAAAATCAAAACCTTTACATCAATGTTTTTACTTTTAATTTCCTTTAAAACTTCAATTCCGTTCTTTTTAGACATATTAATGTCCAATAATAAAATTTCAGGCTTTATCTCTAAAAGCTTTTCGATACACTCTTCTCCATCATTTGCCTCAGCTACCACTTCTATACTTCCGTCAAACTCCAAGAGCTGCCGAATACCCTCTCTCATTAATACATGGTCGTCTGCCAACATTACTCTTATACTCATATTGATTCACTCCTTCTTTTACTTATGCTGCCGGATCACTGCAAATATTTCAATTATAATTAAGCTACAGGAACTTCAATTTTAATATATGTACCTTCTTGTTCACTTGAAGAAATAGAAATTCTCCCATTTATCAAACGAATTCTCTCTCGCATTAAAGAAAGACCAAAATGTTTTCCTTCCGGCTTCTTTTCCGGATCAAAACCTTTCCCGTCATCCTTAATCGTAATTATACAACTGCCCTCCTTCATTTTACAGGAAAAGAATACTTTTTCTGCCTTCGCATGTTTATCAATATTATTTAAGCATTCCTGTATTACCCGATATATGGATACCAAAATCAAATTATTTTCACATGAAACATCATCTATATCCGCCTCAAGATAATATCTCTGATTTTCATTAAAAGCAGCAAGCAATCTTTCCAATGCTGCCTTAAATCCCAAATCATCAAAAGTCATAGGCCTTAAATCAAAAATAATATTACGGATTTCATCTATCGTCTTTTTCAATATATTATTAACAACAGTCAGCTCCAGTTTTGCTTTAACAACATCTTCATCCAGATAAAGAGTGCTTAACTCTATTTTATGTATTAAATGTGCCAGATTCTGCAAGGAAGTATCATGGAGATCTCTGGCAATCCTTTGTCTGTCTTCCTCCTGAATATTTAAGACTGTCATCCCGTCTTCTCTATGCTCCAGAATATTTTCCAAAATCTTTATCCGGCTGTTCAACAAATCTTTTCTTTCATATAATCGTTCATTCTTGCATTTACAATTTTCTATTTCCTGATAAGCTTTTGCAATTTCTTCCTTATGTACATTTACTGCATTTCTGGGAGAAAATAATTTAAAATTCTCAGGCTCACTGTCTGTCAATAAATGAGCATAGACCTCTGCCTCTTTCATACACTGAAGATTATATTTCACCTTATCTTCAATTATCTTCAGCTCTCCGCACATTTCCTGCACTATTTTTTCCAAAGCACTATAATCATCAAAATTCATTCTTAAAATCCATCTTCTTACTATCTTTTATGGTTAATTACCTCTCACGTCCCTCGACACTGCTTCTGCACAAATGATTAATAAGGAACATATGTTCCTTATAACTTATCTGTGACTTTTCTCCTATTATCATATAATAAAAACAGAAATATGTAAAATACAATTTATTTTATTTTAATGGCTCTTTCGCAGGCAGTCCGGACTTTCTGGGAAACTTTGCAGGTGTTTTTTTATATTTTTCAATTACTACCAGATTTCGATACAAATCAGAATCCGGAAGCTGAAATTCTATTTGTTCTTTTATTCTCCCTCCCAAAAGCAAAACCGCTCTTTCTGCAGCCGGCACCTCTTCCAAAATCTTCTCCGATTTATAAGAAATAAAATAACCGTTTATTTTTACAAAGGGAAGACAATATTCGGACAAGGTAGAAAGATTTGCAACTGCCCTGGAAACACACAAATCAAAGCTTTCCCTTAGCTTTCCCGGCTTTGCCAAATCCTCCGCCCTGCCGTGGATCGTCTCTACACCTGATAAATTTAATTTTTCGATGACTGCATCTAAAAACTTGATCCTTTTATTCAGGGAATCCAAAAGAGTAACCTGAAGCTGAGGAAAAGCAAGCTTTAAAGCAAGACCGGGAAATCCCGCCCCCGTACCAACATCAATCACGGAAATCTTTTTTCTGACGTCAAAAGCTTTGATCAGAGAGATACTGTCCACAAAATGCTTTTTCATTACATCCTCATATTCTGTGATGGCAGTTAAATTCATTACCTGATTCCAATCAGTCAGCATCTCATAATAAACAAGAAAATTCTCGATCTGCTGCCCAGTCAGACTGACACCCAAAACACTTATATCTTTTTCAAATTTGGAAGTATCATAATCCTTCACGCTTTTCACACTAACCTCCATGTCGCAGCACCACTGCATCTCATCATTACAAAGCAAACTAATTCCAAAACGAATTAATTTAAACATTCTTCGGTGTGAAACGCTCCAGATACACCAGCAGCACAGATACATCTGCAGGAGATACACCTGATATACGGGAAGCCTGTCCGATGGATACCGGCCGTAAAAGCTTCAGCTTTTGCCTGGCCTCCAGTCTGAGCGACACCACTGCATCATAATCAATATTCGCAGGTATTTTCTTTTTTTCCATCTTTTTAAATTGTTCTACCTGACGCTTCTGCCTTTGAATATATCCTTCATATTTAATTTCAATCTCTACCTGCTGAATTACATTCTCTGGAAGAGAAGTCATACCGCAAAGCTGTTTTGCAAAATGTTCCCTCTCTTCGTCAATCTCTGCAATATCCTCATAAGAAAGCTCCGGTCTGCAAATTAAATCTGCCAAACTTGCCGCCGTTTTCAAAGAAGAACTGCCCTTTGACTCCAAAAAAGTCTGTATTCTACTGTTTGCACCTACTGTGGTATTTTTTAACCTCAAAATTTCCTGTCTGATCATCTCTTCCTTTTTTAAAAGAAGCTCATATTCCTCTCTGGAAACTAGGCCCGCCTCATATCCCTTTTTTCTAAGCCGCAGATCCGCATTATCCTGACGCAGCAGCAGTCTGTATTCCGCCCTGGAGGTCATCATTCGATAAGGCTCTATATTATCCTTGGTCACAAGATCATCAATCAACACACCAATATAACCCTCCGACCTATCTATCATCAAGGGCTCTTTTTCAAATATTTCCATTGCCGCATTGATACCTGCCACCAACCCCTGACAAGCCGCTTCCTCATATCCGCTGCTTCCGTTTAACTGTCCTCCGCTGAACAGACCCTTGATTTTTTTGAACTCAAGAGAAGGATATAACTCCCTGGCATCGATACAGTCATACTCAATAGCATAAGCATTACGAACAATCTTACAATTTTCCAGTCCGGGAACCGTTCGATACATGGCAAGCTGAACATCCTCTGGAAGGGAAGAAGACATACCGCCCACATACATTTCATTTGTATGCAGTCCCTCCGGCTCAATAAAAACCTGATGACGCTCCTTTTCCGCAAACTTCACCACCTTATCCTCAATAGAGGGACAATACCTGGGACCCACGCCTTCTATGATTCCGGCATAAATAGGAGAACGATCCAGGTTATTTCTGATGATTTCATGAGTTTTGTCATTTGTATAGGTCAGCCAGCAGGATACCTGTTCTTTTTGCACGGAATCCGGATCTGTAGAAAAGGAAAACGGAATAATTTTTTCATCCCCAAATTGTTCTTCCATTTTAGAATAATCTATCGTTCGACCATCCATTCTGGCAGGAGTTCCTGTTTTAAACCTGCGTAAAGCAATTCCCATTTTTTCCAGAGAAGCGGAAAGATGAGTTGCTGCCTGTAATCCATTGGGTCCGGTGTGAGTAATCGTTTCTCCGCAAAGACATCTGGCATTCAAATAAGTACCGGTACAAAGTATCACTGCTTTACACTCATAAACCGCTCCTGTAAATGTCTTTATCCCTGTAATTTTTTTCAGAGGCTTTTGATCCCCGGAACCTGATTCTTCCCACAAAATTTCACAGACCTCAGCCTGCTTGATTGTAAGATGCTCCTGATTTTCAAGTACCTTCCTCATTGCTCTGGAATATTCCGCTTTATCAGCCTGAGCCCGCAGGGAATGAACAGCCGGGCCCTTGGAAACATTCAACATTTTAGACTGAATAAAAGTCCTGTCAATATTTTTACCCATTTCCCCTCCTAAGGCATCCAATTCTCTTACCAAATGACCTTTAGAAGTTCCTCCCACATTTGGATTACAGGGCATCAGCGCAATACTGTCAATACTGACCGTAAAAATCACCGTTTCCAGTCCAAGCCTCGCACAGGCAAGAGCAGCCTCACATCCGGCATGTCCAGCCCCAATTACACATACATCTACATTTTCTTTTCTGTCGTACATACTAAGTATCATACCTTTCTGCTGCCTGCAAATTAAAAGGGCAGGACTTTCACTTACCCATACAAAATTTACCAAAGATCTCGTTTACCAAATCTTCATCCACTTCTTCTCCAATAATTCTTCCCAAAGACCCATAAGCATTCATAAAATCAATAGAATAAAAATCCTCAGGCATTCCCTGCTCCATACTTTTTTTCACCATCTGCAAAGCTTCATATGCTTCTAAGAGAGCTTGCTGATGCCTGATATTGGTAACCACTACCTCATGATTACCATCAATTTCTCCCTTAAAAAAAAGCTCCTTGATTTTGTTTTTAAACTCTTCCATCCCTTCATTTGATTTTGTTGAGGTCTGAATGATTGCAATATCCTTGTGATCAAAAGCTCTTTCAGGCAATAATTCATGAAATATTTTCATTATATCTTTTTCGGTGACAACGCCGGGAAGATCGCTTTTATTTAAAAGAACCATTGCCTTTTTATCCTGAATCACAGGAATAACCGCTCTGTCCCTTTCATCCAGGGGCAGCGAACGATCTACAATATAAAGAATCAAATCGGCATCCTTTGCATATTTTTTTGCCTTTTCCACACCGATTTTTTCTACCGCATCCTCTGTATTATGAATTCCCGCCGTATCGGCAATATTTAAATGAACACCGCAAATGTTTACGGCTTCACGAAGCACATCCCTCGTAGTCCCGGCAATTTCCGTAACAATAGCACTTTCCTCTCCGGTAAGAAAATTCATCAAAGAAGATTTTCCTACATTTGGTTTGCCTAAAATTACCGTATTAATCCCCTCTTTGATCAGCCTTCCGTCCTCTGACGTAGAAATTAATTTATTCAAATTGTCCATCAGGGAGTTCAGTTTAATTTTCAGCTTATCCTGATAACCCTCCAGACTAATATGCTCCGGATCATCTAAGGCCGATTCTATAAAAGCAATTTCATATAAAATATCGGCTCTTAATTTTCGGATTTCTTTTTCCAGACTACCCTTTAACTGATTCACGGAAGAACGAAGGGCGTACTCATTTTGAGAATGAATCACATCCATAACCGCTTCCGCCCTGCTTAAATCAATCCGCCCGTTTAAAAAAGCTCTTTTAGTAAATTCACCGGGCTCTGCAAGTCTTGCACCATGATTTAACACAGCTTTTAAAATTTTCTGCATCACAAAAGCTCCACCATGACATTGAATTTCCACGGTATCTTCTCCGGTAAAGCTTCTGGGAGCTTTCATAACCACTGCCATTACTTCATCAATTACAAAATCTTCTTCTATAACATATCCATAATATAATTTATGAGATTCGGCCTGCTTCAATATTTTCTTTCCAGAGGGAGATTGAAATACAGAATTTCCAACCTCTACGGCATGTTCTCCGCTTATTCTGATAATGCCGATTCCGGAATCCGTAAGTCCTGTAGCAATAGCCGCGATCGTCTCATTGGAAGACATCTTCATATATTTTTTATCACTCTTTTCAAATTACTGAACTTTTAAAGCTGCATAATCTGCACAGCCATAGTATGAAAAAGGCTGTTGTAAAACAAAGACTCTATACAATATCGTACTTTGTATTTCATCTAAGCTTTGCAACAGCCCCCTTCAATGAATGACCATCCTATTTTTTCAATGCTACTACTACTTTTCTGAAGGGCTCTTCTCCTTCACTGTAGGTCGTTACGTATTTGTCATTCTGAAGCACGGAATGAATAATACGTCTTTCATAAGGATTCATAGGCTCAAGAGATACAGGTCTTCTTGTTCTTTTAACCTTATAAGCAATATTCTTTGCAAGGTTTTCAAGAGTTTCCTTTCTTCTTTCCCGGTAATTTTCCGTGTCAATCTTTACTCGGATATAATTTTCCGCATCCTTATTTACCACTAAGGATACAAGATACTGAAGGGAATCCAGAGTCTGTCCTCTTTTACCGATCAACACACCCATTTCCTCGCCGCTTAAATCAATATCCATATTTCCTTCTGCTTTATCGTATTTTACATCTACGATTACCGTCATATTCATTGCGGCAAACACATCATTTAAAAATTTTCCGGCCTTATCTTCTACGGAAACTTCTTCGTTTTTCACTGCAGCCTTAATGACAGCAGGCTTAGAACCAATTCCCAGAAAACCGCTGGAGCCCTCGTCAATTACCTCATAATCCAGCCGGTCACTGGTAACTCCCAGCTTCCTGCAGGCTTCCGTAATCGCTTCACTTACCGTTTTAGCAGAAAATTCAATATATTCCATAGCTCTCAACCTCCCTCAAAATAACAACTTTTAACTTTCCCTGCCCTTTCCTTCATTGTATTCCTTCACCTTATTTGCTTTGGCTGCCATACTTCCGGGCTTGGCACTGCTGCTCATTCTAGAATAATCCGTAGCCTCCTTCATGGCCCGTTCTTTCTCTGCTTCCGTCATCGAAGAATTCACATTTGCCTTATTCTGCATATTTCTGGTATTCATATTGGCATAGGCATTTATTCTTTCCTGATTTTTCTTCAGCTTTTCCATCTTTTTAGCACTTTTAGCCGAATTCCTTTTAATAATTTCATCAAAATCCATCTTATCAAAGTGCCTGTTAATCACTACCTGCTGAATACCTCTCACCACGCTGCCGGCCGTCCAGTAAAGGCCCATACCAGCAGGAAGTGTATAGCACATCCATGCGGAAAAAAGAGGCATGATCATATTCATTATCTTCATGGACTGCATCATGGTACTTTGCTGACCATCGGTCTTATTATCCGTTTTCTGCTGAGGCATCAGTTTTACATTCAGCCATTGTGTCAAAGCAGACAAGATCGGAATCAAAAGAGCGCCGATCACGATACCATAAGCACCAGCCGCCCAGGCAGTTGTAATTAATGAAGAAGGCGAATCACCAATATTTAATCCTATAAAATTATTATAAGTATTAATCAGACCGCCGTCACCAAGAATCAACTGTCCTTCATAGGTAAGCTTTGACAAATCAAATTCCGCTCCCATGGCAGCGTAATGACTCACTACCTGATCCATGTCTGCAGAAGAAATCTTATTTAATACGTCAATAATTCCATTGGTAAGATTACCGTTCGTCATGGCTTTTCCATAAATAGCCACCGTATGGGAAATACTATCGACTCCTGATTCCTGTAAAAAAGCACCATTATCCGCCTGTATAATCTTTTCTGCCAATACCCTGAAGGTATCTCCTACCTTTGATACATAAGCAGGTATTGATTGGATTACCTTATACAAGGATAGCAGAATCGGAAACTGAATCAAAAGCTGAATACAGCTGCCGCTGGGAGAAACGCCGTACTTTGCATAAACGGCCTGAATCTCCTGATTTTGTGCCATCATGGAAGCCTGATCCTGTTTTCCCTTATACTTTGCCTGAATTGCCTGAGTTTCGGGAGTAATCTTGGCAGACAGCTTTGAAAATTTTTGCTGCTTAATCGTAAGAGGCAGCATCAACAGATTCACCACAATGGTAAAAAGGATAATCGCAAGACCGATATTCGGAAGGCCAATCTTGTCAATCACAAAAAAGATACCGTTCATGATATAACCAAGAATTTTAGCGATCCACCCCAAGAAACCACTGCTTTGAGTCAATAAAATAAAATTCATTTATCCTCCTGGCTTCGCCGGATACGTATTTTTACGGTATTAAGGTACCGGATCAAATCCGCCCTTTGAAAAGGGATTACATCTCAATATTCTCCAAAAAGCCATAAAGCCGCCCTTGAAAGCGCCGTATTTTTGTATCGCCTCCAGACCGTACTGGGAGCAGGTAGGTATATAAGGGCATTTTGTTCTTTTCATTGGTGAAATATACTTTTGATATAATCTAATTCCGGCTATCATAATTTTTTTCATAACTTATTCCAAATAAAGCTTAATCCAAATAAAAATATACCTTAATAATACGATGAAGCTTTCCAAGGTGAAGCAGGGCTTTTTCAATTTCCTCATAACCTGCCGAGGCCGCGTTCACTCTTGCCACGATCACAATATCCAAACCACTATTGAATACCGCTTCATGTAACCGATAACTTTCCCGTACCAGTCTTGTTACCCGGTGCCTCACAACACTGTTACCGACTTTTTTACTCACGCTGATTCCGATTCTGTTTCTTTCCGTGCCATTTTCCTTAATATACATGACAAGATACTTATTTGCATAAGATTTACCATGCTGATAAACAAATCGGAACTGATGATTCTTTTTCAAGCTTTCAGAAAATCTCATTCACTCCTCCAAAAGTAAAATACCCTTCAGCAGACTATGCCTGCCCGCAGAAATGAATAAGAAGAGAAAAAGGCCACATTTCTGTGACCTAACACATTTCTGTGACCCAGCATATTACTACAGCTCATGCCGATAATTTTTATGCTGATAATCTTTTTCTTCCCTTTGCACGCCTTGCTGCCAAAACTCTTCTTCCACCCTTGGAGCTCATTCTTGCTCGAAAGCCATGCACTCTTGCATGAGAACGCTTTTTAGGCTGAAATGTCATCTTCATTAAAACGCACCTCCTTCCTGTTTTCAGGAAAATAGCAATATTGATTTTATAAGAAAAACAGCGCAATGTCAATAAATTTAAGCAAAATTCATGGAAAAAAAAGTTATGCACATACATATCCACATAAAAATGTGTATATATAGTTATTCACATTATGTTAATTATTTGTGGATAAAATATTTTTTTCACGTGAGATCATGTGAAAATATTTTCTTAAGCTTGATAAAATCAAGCTTTTTCAGGTTTATAAAATTATCCACTTATTAACATATATATCCACATGTATCTGTACATAATAAAATTATAAACATTATTATCCACACATGTGGATAATTTTATAAATAGCATGTTCATAACTAACATTTGAAATCTGAATCAATCTATATTACAATAAGTTAGTATATCTTAAATATGCCGCCTGTGTAGATACCATGAGATGGCAGATACATGGCAGAATGGAAAAGTAAAAATGGATGATATAAAAGAAAATTGGCAGATCATCAAGGAAACGATGAAAAAAGAATATAGTATTTCCGATATTTCTTATCAAACCTGGGTGGCCCCTCTTGAATTTTATAATGTGACAAATGACGTGGTTCATATTATTATACCCACTGACCTTGCTCCCGCTCTTAATTATATTTCTTCCAAATATAAGAGCTTTTTTCAGGTTACCATCTCAGAAATGTTCGATCATAATTACGAGGTTAAATTTATCTTTGAGAAGGACGCCGTTGATCTGGAAAGCAGGGACAGCAGCGCCGGGTTTACAAATCCCGTTTATAATATTAATTATGAAAATGCAAACCTGATCTCAAAATACAAGTTTGATTCCTTTGTGGTTGGCAACAATAACAAGCTGGCTCACGCTGCGGCACTGGCCGTGGCAGAATCCCCCGGAGAAGTATATAATCCTCTTTATCTTTACGGAGGACCGGGACTGGGAAAGACTCACTTAATCCATTCCATCGGTCATTTTATATTAGAACAAAATCCGGAAAAAAAGGTACTCTATGTCACCAGCGAAGAATTTACCAACGAGGTCATCGAATCCATCCGCAGCGGTAATGCAGCTTCCATGACCAAGCTCCGCGAAAAATACAGGACCGTAGACGTATTGATGATAGACGACATACAGTTTATAATAGGAAAGGACAGCACCCAGGAAGAATTTTTCCATACCTTTAATGTTCTTCATTCAGCCAGAAAGCAAATTGTTTTATCCTCGGACAAGCCGCCGAAGGAGCTGGAAACACTGGATGAAAGATTCCGTTCCAGATTTGAATGGGGCCTGATCGCGGATATACAGCCTCCCGACTATGAGACCAGAATGGCCATCCTCCGTAAAAACGCCGAAAATTATGACAAAAAGATTGACGAAGAAATCATTAAGTATATTGCCACGAATATCAAGTCAAATATCAGAGAATTGGAGGGCGCTTTTAACAAGATCATTGCCTTTACAAGGTTAAATAAAGTAGACCTTACCATTGAATCTGCAGAAGAAGCTTTAAAGGATGTCATTTATCCCAACAAAGCAAGGGAAATCACTCCAAACCTGATTATCAATGTGGTAGCGGAGCATTTTGGCGTAAGACCGGAGGATATTGTATCCAAAAAGCGTAATTCCGAATTTGTGCAGCCAAGACAGGTAGTGATGTACCTTTGCCGTGAGCTTACAAATGTATCTCAGGTAAACATCGGCAGGATATTAGGAAAAAAGGATCATACAACAGTTATCCACGGTGTTAAGAAAATAGAAGCCGAAATGCAGAACAGCGAGGAATTCCGCAATAAGATCAATGTTATCATGAAGAAGCTGTCTTAAGCTAAGTGGATAAAATGTTCAAAAGCGGATAGAAAACGAAACGGACGATCAGGAACATCAGAAAGGTTTTAAAGCGGATGTTGATAACCTTACATTTATTATAAAGCTATTCCGTAAATATAAACCACTTTCCCATTTCCTTTTTGCCTGAAAAATAGTATAATAGAACTGGTTATGCACATATAAACACCCTCTATTAATTATAATATGAATTTCTTTATATATTTTATATTTACGACGCGAAGGGAGTTATTCACATGAAATTGGTTTGTTCAAAATCGAATTTGTTGAATGGAGTACATATCGTATCAAAGGCAGTTTCAAATAAAACCACCATGTCTATTCTGGAATGTATTATGGTGGATGCCACAAAAGGGATGATTACCCTGACTGCTAATGATATGGATCTGGGGATAGAGACGATTATAGAAGGAGACATTGTTGAAAAGGGCTCTATTGCTTTGGATGCAAAGATTTTCCTTGAAATTGTAAGAAAGCTTCCCGACAGTGAAATCACGATAGAGACGGATTCTTCCTACAAGACATTAATAACCTGTGAAAAATCCAAATTTACCATTATCGGAAAATCCGGCGAAGATTTTTCCTATCTTCCCGTTGTGGAAAGGGAAGACAGCATTGTCATCAGTCAGTTCACATTAAAGGAAGTGGTGAGACAAACAATTTTTTCCATTTCCGATAATGACAGTAATAAAATGATGAGCGGAGAATTATTTGAGATCAGGGGAAATGAGATGAAGGTAGTTTCTCTTGACGGACACAGAATATCTATTCGCAAAATTGAACTAAGGGAAGAATATTCTCCGAAAAAGGTGATCGTTCCCGGAAAAACTTTAAACGAGGTAAGCAAGATTCTGCCTGGCGGAGCAGAAAACCTTGTGACCATTTCTTTTACACCGAAGCATATTGTTTTTGAATTTGAAAATACCACTGTGGTCTCCAGGCTGATTGAAGGTGAATATTTTAAAATTGATCAGATGCTTTCCAGTGATTATGAGACAAAGGTAAAAGTCAACAAGAAGGAGCTGTTAAATTGTATTGACAGAGCTACTCTGCTGGTGAAGGAAGGGGATAAGAAGCCGATTATCATCAATATACTGGATGGAAGCATGGAACTGAGAATTAATTCCATACTTGGAAGCATGAACGAGGATATTGACATCGAAAAACAGGGGAAGGACCTGATGATTGGATTTAATCCCAAGTTTTTAATTGATGCGCTGCGAGTGATAGATGATGAAGACGTGGAGCTTTACATGGTCAATCCAAAGGCTCCCTGCTTTATCAAAAACCCTGAGGAAAGCTATATCTACCTGATACTTCCCGTTAATTTTTCAACGGTAAGTTGAGAAATTAAGGTTAATTCTTTCAACAGTAAGTTGAAAAATTAACGTTTAACTCTTTCGACGGTGAGTTGAAAAGTTGACGTTTAATTCTCTCAACGGTGAGTTGAGAAATGTGGAAGCCATAAAAAGAGGATTTTCAGTATGAGCGGAAAAATGGAAACGGTTCGTTTAAGAGATGATTATATTAAGCTGGGGCAGGCCTTAAAGGCTGCCGGCCTGGTACAGTCCGGCGTGGATGCAAAATATGCCGTTCAGGGCGGAGAGGTAAAGGTCAATGGGCAGACGGAGATCCAGCGGGGAAAAAAGCTTATTGCCGGAGACATTGTGGAGTATAAAGGAGACAAAATCAGGATAGAATGATTATTAAATCAATAGAGCTGGCAGATTATAGAAATTACGGCTCTTTAAAACTTGAGTTTGACAGTGGAACAAATATTCTTTATGGAGACAATGCCCAGGGAAAGACAAATATTCTTGAGGCTGTATTTGTAGCCGCTACCACAAAGTCTCATAAAGGCAGCAAAGACAAAGAAATTATTAATTTTGATAAAGAAGAAGCCCATGTAAGAACTTACCTTGAAAAAGAAGGCGTTGAAACAAGAGTTGATATGCACCTGCGCAAATCAGGCTCCAAGGGAATTGCGGTGAACGGACAAAAGCTGAAAAAGGCAGCAGATTTGCTTGGCCTTTGTAATGTGGTGTTCTTTTCTCCGGAAGATCTGGGAATCATAAAAAATGGTCCTGCCGAGAGAAGAAGATTTGTGGATATGGAGCTTTGTCAGCTGGACGGCTTTTATCTTTATAATCTAAACCATTATAACAAAATAGTAAACCAGAGAAATAAGCTCTTAAAGGATATGTATATGAATCCCGACCTGAAGGAAACCTTAAGTATCTGGGATATGCAGCTGGTTTCGTATGGAAGTAAGATTATTGAACGCCGCAAAATGTTTGCGGAGCAGCTGAATGAAATTATTTATGAGATACATAAAAAGCTTTCGGGAGGCAGAGAAGAAATTAAGGTTCTTTATGAGCCGGATGTAGAAATTGAGGAATTTGAGAAAAAGCTGAAAAACAGTCAGGACAGAGATATAAAGTCGAAAATGAGTTCCGTGGGTCCTCACAGGGATGATTTTTCATTTGTGATCGGAGATATTGATATTAGAAAATATGGTTCTCAGGGTCAGCAGCGTACGGCGGCACTATCTTTAAAGCTTTCTGAAATAGAACTGGTAAAAAAGATAGCCAAAGATACGCCTGTTTTACTGTTGGACGATGTACTTTCGGAATTGGATTCTAACAGACAAAACTATCTGTTAAACAGCATCGGCGAGATACAGACAATTATCACCTGTACCGGTTTGGAGGAATTTGTAAATAACAGGTTTGAAATCAACAGGGTATTTAAAGTTTCCGAAGGAAAAGTAAGCTGCATCAATAATCAGGATTCCGATCCATTAGAAAGAGGCGTTGAATGAACGAAGAAACCATGAACAATACAACTGTAGACCATGAATATGGCGCGGACCAGATTCAGATTCTGGAAGGGCTGGAAGCGGTAAGAAAGCGTCCCGGCATGTACATAGGTACTACATCCAGCAGAGGGCTTCATCATCTTGTTTATGAAATTGTAGATAATGCAGTGGATGAAGCGCTTGCTGGTTTTTGCGATACCATTGATGTTACCATCAATGAAGATAATTCCGTCACGGTGACAGATAACGGCCGCGGCATTCCTGTGGGTATTAATCATAAAGCAGGTAAGGCGGCGGTAGAGGTTGTTTTTACCATTCTTCATGCAGGAGGAAAATTCGGCGGCGGCGGATATAAGGTTTCCGGCGGTCTTCACGGTGTGGGTGCTTCTGTGGTAAATGCTCTGTCTAATTGGCTGGAGGTGGAAATCTGTCAAGGCGGAAAAATTTATAAACAACGGTATGAGCGGGGTCATGCCTGCTATCCTTTAAAGGAAACAGGGACCTGTCCTGAAAATAAAACAGGTACCAAAATTACCTTTATGCCGGATGATACGATTTTTACGGAAACAACTGTATTTGATTTTGATATTTTAAAATTGAGACTCCGGGAAATGGCATTTTTGACCAAGGGCCTGCACATTATTCTGAAGGATAACCGAATTTTTGAGGAAGGAAAAAGCACCGAAAAGATCGAAAACAGCCAGATTAATGAGCTTCTTCGACGGGCAGAGGAAGATAAAGAGGAAGAAGAAACAGGGGAAAACAAAGAAACAGGTGTAAATAAGCAGAGAAAAGTTGAATTTTATTACGAAGGCGGCATTAAGGAATTTGTCTCCTATTTAAACAGAAGCAAATCCCCTCTTTATGAAAATATCCTTTATTTTGAAGGGGAAAAGAATCAAGTATATGTTGAAGTGGCATTTCAGCATAATGATTCGTATAATGAAAGTGTGTTCAGCTTTGTAAACAATATAAATACTCCTGAAGGAGGAACTCATTTACAGGGATTTCGTAATGCCATTACAAAAACCTTTAACGATTATGCAAGAAATGCTAAGCTGTTAAAGGATAATGAGCCTAATTTATCCGGTGAGGACATCAGGGAAGGTTTGACGGCTATTATCAGTGTGAAGATTGAGGATCCTCAGTTTGAAGGTCAGACAAAGCAGAAGCTTGGAAACAGCGAAGCAAGGGGCGCAGTGGATAATGTTGTCAGCGAGCAGCTTACTTACTTTTTGGAGCTGAATCCGCTTGTAGCAAAATCAATCTGTGAAAAATCTATTCTTGCTCAGCGTGCAAGGGAGGCGGCCCGTAAGGCAAGAGACCTGACCAGAAGAAAAACCGCCTTGGACGGTATGGCTCTTCCGGGAAAGCTGGCAGATTGCTCTGATAAGGATCCGAAAAACTGCGAGATTTATATTGTAGAGGGAGATTCTGCAGGCGGAAGTGCAAAAACGGCCCGCTCCAGGGCTACCCAAGCTATCCTGCCGTTAAGAGGAAAGATTTTAAACGTAGAAAAAGCAAGACTGGACAAGATCTATGCCAATGCCGAAATCAAGGCTATGATTACGGCGTTTGGCACAGGAATCCATGATGATTTTGACATCAGTAAGCTTCGCTATCATAAAATTATCTTGATGACCGATGCCGATGTGGACGGTGCCCATATCAGTACTCTGCTTTTAACCTTCATTTATCGTTTTATGCCTGAACTGATTAAGCAGGGTCATGTTTTTTTGGCAAAGCCGCCTCTTTATAAGCTGGAGAAAAATAAAAAAATCTGGTATGCCTACAGTGATGAAGAGCTTGACTCGATTCTGCAGGAGGTAGGAAGGGATCAAAATAACAAGATTCAAAGATATAAGGGTCTTGGAGAGATGGATGCGGAGCAGCTTTGGGAAACTACCATGGATCCGGAAAGAAGAATACTGCTTCGTGTGAATTATGACGAAGAAATGGAATCGGAAATTGACTTAACCTTTACTACCCTGATGGGAGACAAGGTGGAGCCAAGGCGGGAATTCATTGAGGAAAATGCTAAATTTGTGAAGAATCTGGATAAACAGGCTTAGCGTGAAAAGAAAGAGGAATTATGAACGACGATATTTTTGATAATGTTCAAGAGACGGATAAAATTCATGAGGTTGATTTAAAGGAAAGGATGGAAACCTTTTATATCGACTATGCCATGAGTGTAATTGCGTCTCGTGCTCTTCCCGATGTGAGGGACGGATTAAAGCCGGTGCAGCGTCGTGTGCTTTATTCCATGATTGAACTGAATAACGGTCCGGATAAACCTCATCGTAAAAGTGCGCGTATTGTCGGTGATACCATGGGTAAATATCACCCCCATGGCGACAGCTCTATTTATGGCGCCCTGGTAAATATGGCGCAGGATTGGAATATGCGTTATCCTCTGGTTGACGGTCATGGAAATTTTGGTTCCATGGACGGAGACGGCGCGGCTGCCATGCGTTATACAGAGGCAAGGCTTTCCAAAATTTCCATGGAGCTGCTTGCGGATTTAAACAAGGATACGGTTGATTTTGAACCGAACTTTGACGATACGGAAAAGGAGCCGGTAGTTCTTCCCAGCCGTTATCCTAATCTGCTGGTAAACGGTACTACAGGTATTGCCGTAGGTATGGCTACCAATATTCCTCCTCATAATTTGCGGGAGGTTATTTCCGCGCTTGTAAAAATGATTGATAACAGGGTAGAGGGAGACAGAAATACCTCTATAGAAGAGCTTCTGGAGATTGTGAAGGCTCCGGATTTTCCTACAGGCGGTATTATTCTTGGCACCAGGGGCTGTGAGGAAGCATACAGAACAGGACGGGGCAAGGTAATTGTCCGGGCGGTGACAAATATTGAGACGCTCCCTAACGGTAAGAATCAGATTATCGTCACAGAGCTTCCTTATATGGTAAATAAGGCAAACCTGATTATTAAGATTGCAGAGCTTGTAAAGCTGAAAAAAATCGACGGAATTACGGATATAAGAGACGAGTCCAACCGGGAAGGAATCCGGGTGGTAATCGAGCTGCGCAAGGACGTGAATGCCAATGTAATTTTAAATCATTTATATAAGCATACCCAGCTTCAGGATACCTTTGGGGTCATTATGCTGGCTTTGGTAAATAATGAACCTAAGGTTTTAAATCTGCTGGATATGATGACTGAGTATTTAAAGCATCAGGAAGAGGTCGTTACCAGACGGACAAAATATGATCTGAATAAGGCAGAGGAAAGAAATCATATTTTGGAAGGTCTGTTGAAGGCTCTTGATTTTATTGATGAAGTGATTTCCATCATCCGCGGCAGTGCAAACGCACAGGTTGCAAAGGAAAGATTGATGGAACGTTTTTCCCTTTCCGATGCTCAGGCACAGGCGATTGTAGATATGCGTCTTCGCGCTCTTACCGGTCTGGAAAGAGAAAAGCTTGAAAATGAACATAAGGAGCTTGAAATTAAAATCGGGGAGCTGAAAGCAATTTTGGCGGACGAAAAGCTTTTATTGGGCGTGATCAAAACGGAAATGACGGAAATTTCCGATAAATTTGGTGATGACAGACGCAGTAAAATTGGTTATGATGAGTTTGATATTTCCATGGAGGACTTGATTCCTCATGAAAATACGGTAATTGCCATTACGAATTTAGGTTATATCAAGCGTATGACCGTAGATAATTTTAAATCTCAGAATCGGGGCGGCAAAGGCATTAAGGGTATGCAGACCATAGAAGATGATTTTATCGAGGATCTGCTGATGACCACTACTCATCATTACCTGAATTTCTTTACCAATATGGGCCGTATTTATCGGCTGAAGGCTTATGAAATTCCGGAAGCAGGAAGAACTGCCAGAGGAACGGCAGTGGTAAACCTGCTGCAGTTAAATCCCGGAGAAAAAATTACTGCCATGATTCCCATTAAGGAATATGACGACAGCAAGAATCTGTTTATGGTAACAAAATCCGGTACGGTAAAGAAAACGCCTCTGCGTGAGTATTCCAATGTAAGGAAAAACGGTCTTACAGCCATTAACCTGAAAGATGACGATGAGCTGATTGAAGTAAAAACCACCAGGTCAGACAGTGAAATTTTCCTGGTGACAAAGCAGGGTATGTGTATTCGCTTTAAAGAAACGGATGTACGGGCTACCGGCAGATCTTCCATGGGCGTAATCGGTATGAATATCGGCGACGGAGATGAAATTGTAGGAATGCAGCTTCAAACCCAGGGAGATTACCTGTTGTTTGTATCCGAAAACGGTATGGGCAAGCGTACTCTTTTAAATGAGTTTGCAATTCAAAAGAGAGGCGGTAAGGGTGTAAAATGTTATAAAATTACGGAAAAGACCGGAGATGTGGTGGGAGTCAAGGCCGTGACGGACGATAATGAAATTATGATGATCACCACGGAAGGAATTATCATTCAGCTTCGTATGGAGGATATTTCCATTTTAAGAAGAATTACCTCTGGGGTGAAAATGATTAATCTTGAAAAAGGTGTCAAAGTAGCTCAAATTGCCAAGGTAAGGGAGAAAATATCCAACGGCGAGCAGGAATTTGAAAACGCCGAAGATGCCATGGAGGAAATTGAGGCAGAGCAGGAGGGTGAATCAGAGGAAGAGATCAGTGATAACGGAGCAATCGAAGAAGTAAATGAAGAAATAAATAATAAAGAAGGTGAATAAAAAACAAAGGCGGGATGAAAATCTCGTCTTGTTTTCCGTAGAAATTGAGGCATAAAAATGATATTATAAAGGTCATGTTAAATAAGTAAAATAATCAATGTGTGCAGATGAGGAGAAAAAATTATGGAAGTATATAACATTTTCAGAGATTTGGCAATTATAATTATTGTTGCAAAGGTATTTGGAGTTCTTGCAAGAAAATGTAAGGCCCCGCAGGTGGTGGGTGAAATTATTGCCGGCCTGCTGATCGGTCCCAGTGTGCTGGGTCTGGTACAACAGTCTGACTTCTTAGCGGGAATGGCAGAGGTGGGAGTTGTACTCTTAATGTTTTCTGCAGGCTTGGAAACCAATTTAAAGGATCTGTTAAAAACGGGGCCTGTTGCTCTTTTAATTGCCTGTGCCGGGGTATTCGTTCCTTTAGCAGGCGGTACCTTGTTGTATATGGGATTTTACGGAGCGGCGCCTTTTGGATCGGAGCAGTTTTACACGGCTGTGTTTATCGGCGTTATTATGACAGCCACCAGTGTCAGTATTACCGTTCAATCCTTAAAGGAAATGGGAAAGCTGAAGGGAAAGGTAGGTACGACGATTCTAAGCGCGGCCATTATTGATGATGTGATCGGTATTATTGTGCTGACCTTTGTAATCGGGTTTAAAAGCCCGGACAATCATCCCGGAAAGGTAGTTTTAAACACAATTCTCTTCTTTGTTTTTGCCATTGTGGTTGGATTTATCCTTTACAAGCTGTTTAAAGCCATAGACGACAGGTATCCTCATACCAGAAGGATTCCCATAATGAGTCTTGCGGTGTGCTTTGCTTTTGCTTATATTGCAGAGAAATATTTTGGCATTGCGGATATTACAGGAGCCTATGTGGCAGGAATTGTTCTTTGTTCTATGCGGGATTCCAGTTATGTGGATCAAAAAATGGAGGTTAGCTCTTATATGATCTTTGGTCCCATATTTTTTGCCAGCATCGGTTTAAAGACAAATATCGACAATATTAATGGAAATATCCTGCTTTTTTCCCTTTGCTTTGTATTGGTGGCAATGGTTACAAAAATAATCGGCTGTGGACTGGCGGCTAAGGTTTGCAGATTTGGTGTCAAGGATTGTCTGAAAATCGGAGTGGGTATGATGACAAGAGGTGAGGTGGCTCTGATCGTAGCACAAAAGGGGCTGTCTGTGGGAATGCTTTCTCCTGTATATTTTACTTCGGTGATTTTGTTGATTATTGTTTCCAGCATTTCAACGCCGATTATATTAAAGCTGTTATATGCCAAAGACAAGGTAAATGGAGAGTAAAATGAAAAATCCTATGATCCGCCTGCGGGAAATGCACGATTTTGTGGGAAATTCAGAAAGAATTGTTGTGGAATATTTGTTGGAAAATCCGGGTACGGTTCTGGAAAATAATATCCGGGAGCTGGCTGCAAAGATCTATGTATCGCCGGCTACTATTGTCAGGCTTTGCAAAAGGCTTGGCTTTGAGGGGTACCGAGAATTCAGGCAGTCTTTGATTTATGAGCTTGCACTGTATCAGAATAACGAGCGGATTGATAAGAATGATATTGAAAGAGAAGACAGCATAGAAAGTATTATAGATAAGGTCACCTATAAGAATATTATGTCTCTGGAAGAAACCAGAAACCTGATCGACGTGGAAAAGGTAAAAAAATGTGTGGAGCTTCTCTGTTCCTGCAATAATATTATGATTTTTGGCATGGGCGCGTCTCTTTGCGTAGCCAAGGATGCTTATTTGAAATTTTTAAGAGTGAACAAATCCTGTTTGGTGGTGGAAGACTGGCATTCCCAATATATACAGGCTCAAAATTCCACCACCAGGGATGTGGGAATTTTTATTTCTTACTCCGGTGAAACAAAGGAAATGATTCAGTGCTTAAAACAAATAAATGCTAACGGCACTCCTTCTATTTTAATTACCAGGTTTGCTTCCTCCACTATGGCTTCTTTGGCTACCCATGTGCTTTATACCTCTGCAAATGAATCCCTGTTCAGAAGCGGAGCCACTTCATCCCGTATTGCTCAGCTGAATATGATAGACATCCTTTATACGGCTTATGCAACGGCAAATTATGATCAATGTATTTCCCGACTGAATATTACTCATATTGAAAAAAAGTTGGAGCAATAGAAAAATTGTATTCAAAAAGTTTCTTTATAAACTTAAAATTAACTGAAAAAATACCATTATGTGAAACAAAGTTTCAATGATTATGCAATTTATTGAAACTTTGTTATTTTAATGATAAAATAAGGGTGTTTCAAGAGAAGGTTAAAGGAGGGTTATTTATGAAAATGAAAAAAGTTTTGGCAGCAGCTCTGACCGGACTCATGGTATTATCCATGGCGGCGTGTGGAGACTCCGGCAAGAGCAGTAAAGAGGATACCATTACAATCATGGTTCCTCCCGTCACAGGTACTTATGTGGAGGATCTGCAGGGATGGATCGAAGAATACAGGAAGGACCATCCGAATATTACCGTAGAGGTAATTGCAACCTCCTGGGATGAGCATACTAACAAATTAAGTACCATGGCATTGGCAGGAGAGGCTCCCGATATTGCGGAGGTAAGCTACGGTGCCGTAGGAACTTATGTGGAAATGGGAGTAGGAGTAAATATTGCGGATTATATGAGCAAGGAAAGACTGGACGATTATGACCAGAATGCTTTGGATTATATGACGATGGATAATACTCTGTATGGTCTTCCTCTTTACATAACCATTCAGGCTTTGGGCGGAAACCGGGAAATGCTGGAGGCAGCCGGGGCGGACGTACAAAAGATTCAGACACAGGGCTGGACTTATGAGGAATTCCTTGAAGTTATTAAGAACGGTACAAAGGAAGGCTGCTTCGGTTTTGTGTTTGCCAACAGCGGCGCGACGACAGCAGACTTTGTAAGTATTTTTGGTGTGGCAGCAGGTATCAGCTCCAATTTTACACAGGATCTGAAGTATGTTTATACCTCCGAAAATATGTTATCTCTTCTGCAGGCGGTAGAAACCATGACGACCTCCGGTTATATGCCTAACTATTCCGTGGAAGCAGGACAGCGTCTGGTAATGCTGGAAACAGGCCAGACCATGCTGACAGGTAAGGCAATGCCCCTGTTTGAATCAAATGTAAAAAAGAATATTGCAGGCAAAGCTGACGGCTCCGCAGTGGAAGGCACCATCGACATGGAGTATGTATTCCTGCCTGTACCCACTATGGCAAATGCCACGGAATCCGTGTATGGTGTGGTTGACGGTCTGATTGCACTGCGCAATAACAATACCACGGAAGAGCATTTAAAAAATGTCTGTGAGTTTATGGATTTCTTAAGCTCCGGTGAAAGAGCGGCAGCAGTGGACAACGCAGTATATCTTTCCTCCGTATGCGAAAGCGGACGTAAAGCACAGGAATCCTTTACGCTGGATCAGTCCGATTTGAACGCGGCAGCAGTGGAGAGAGCAATTACGAAGGTGATTGCGCCTCCCGCAGGTATAACGGCGGAAATGAATGCCAATGCTAAAACCATGATGGATGAAACCATCGTTCCCAAGTTCCAGGCACTGCTGGCAGGGGAAACAACCGCTCAGGAGGTATATGACACGATCTGTAAAGATGCAAAGAATCTTTTCGGTGAGGAAAATTGTGCTTCCGGCTGGATTAAATAAGGTAAACTGATTTTACTACTTCAATAAGAAAGCTCCGCCCGCCGGTATGGGCGGAGCTTTCTTTCTCAAAATGCTTAAGGTTCATTAAGCGGATGGGAGGCCCGTTGAAAAAAATAAATAAAAAAGTCCATATTAAGCAAAAGTTTCATAAAGAAGAAAATATCAGCGGCTGGCTTTTTATAGCGGTAGCCATGATTATATTCTTTGTCTTTACGCTCTACCCTGTAATTTCCGCAGCGATTACCAGTTTTCAAAAATATAAGCCCTTTGGCTCCGATTGGGTAGGGTGGAGCAATTATTCGGATGCGGTTACCAGTCCTTTGTTTTGGAAATCCATTAAAAATACAGTATTGTATACCCTGGCAGTCGTACCCATGTCCCTGCTCTTGTCCTTTGCAATTTCCGTGATGATACTGCCTTTTCGAAAAAAGACACAATCTGTTTTCAAGGCGCTTTATTACCTGCCGGGTATTGCTTCCGGAGTGGCTACGGCAGTGGTATGGCTGTGGCTGTATGATTCTTCTCCTTCCGGTATTTTTAACAGAATTCTGGGCTTGTTCGGTATTTCCTCCGTAAACTGGCTCAGCTCCAGTAAAACGGCCATGCCTTCCCTGATTCTGATGGCTTTACTTTCCAGCCATGGAAGTAATATCATTATCTATATGGCAGCTCTGCACGGAATTGATAATACTTATTTTGAAGCGGCAGAAATGGACGGCGCTACCTTCATGCAGAAAATCAGGTATATTGTATTTCCTCTCTGTAAGCCCACTACATTATTCTTACTGGTAACGGGAATCATCGGATCCTTCCAGGTGTTTATGAATGCTTATATGATGACAGGCGGCGGTCCTGACAACAATACCACCATGGTAGGCCTTTTGATTTTTAACAATGCTTTCAGTTATGGAAAATACGGATTGGCCTGTGCGCAGGCAATCATGCTGTCCATTGTCATTGCCTTTCTTACCATGCTGCAGTTTAAGGTCATGGGCGATGACGTGGAATATTAGAAAGGGGGCGGAATATGGCTTCAGGTTTGTATTCACAGCATTTAAACAACAGAAAGCTGTACTATATCAGGCAGGTAGTGCTGGTGGTTTTTCTGGTATTATTTGCACTTATATCATTGTTTCCCATTGTGTATATGATCGCCTGGTCTTTTGGGCCTGCCATTGAGGCGGCATCCACCTCTTATTCCATTTTCCCCAAATCGTGGAGTCTGGATTCCTATAAGGCCTTTATAGATTATAATCAATATTCGTTGAGATGGCTTTTTAACAGTCTGGTGGTAGCTGTCTTTACGGTACTGGGAAACGTAATCTTTGCAGGAATGGCAGGGTATGCCTTTGCAAAAATTAATTTCCGGGGAAGGAAGGTTTTGTTTTTCATGGTTTTAGTAGCCATGATGATTCCCTATCAGGTGACTCAGGTGCCCCTTTATATCTTGATTGTAAAGCAGTTTAAATTGACCAATACCTTTGCGGCCCTGATTCTTCCGGGAATATGTACTTCATATAATATCTTTTTATCCAAGCAGTTTTTTTCAGGCATCCCTACTGCTTTGATTGAAAGCGCCAAGATCGAAGGATGCGGCCATTTAAAAACTTATGGGTTGATTGTACTGCCCCTGTCAAAAACGATTCTGGCAGTTATGGCCATCAATACCTTTTTAAGCAGCTGGAATAATTTCTTCTGGCCCTTCCTGGCTACCTCTACCGACAGAATGTTTACCATTCAGGTAGGATTAAAAACCTTTAAATTTGCAAACGGAACGCTGCTTTCGCCCATGATGGCAGGCGCCTGTATTTCTGCGATCCCCATGTTTATTCTCTTCTTTTCCCTGCAGAAATACTTTTTAGAGGGCGTTACGGTGGGGGCGGTAAAGGGCTAAGTGTGAGAAGAAAATCAAATTGCGTTCCGCAATTTTCGCTCGCGGCAGAGGCCGCTTCGCGAAGATTTTCTACGGCGCAAGTGCAGCGCCTTTCTCGCACAGAAGAATTGCCCCATGGCAATTCTTCCCAGATTTTCCAAGGCAAAGAAGCAGTGTTTCATATTTTAGTGAGTATACGTGAAATATAAGAAGGAGGTGGATCAAGGTGCAGATTGAAAATTATCGGGAGGAAGATGCCGGGCGGGTGTATGAGCTGTGGAATTCCTCTGGGGTAAAACAGGGCTATGCAGCTTTTGATTATTCCGAATTTGAAAAAACGCTGGTGGGTCATCCCTATTTTCAGAAGGCCCATGCCTTTGTGTTAAAAACGGATACCGGTGCAGACTCCGGAAAAGAGGTATGTGGGTTTGTATGCGGCTGTGAGGGAGAAAATCTGCCCTTTGGCAGAGAAAGAGGTTATTTTACCTGTCTTTTATTGGAGGAAGCCTGTGATAATCAGGAGGCAACGGAGCTTTTACTGGCGGCACTGGAGGATTCTTTTCGGAAAACCGGAAAAACCTGTGTGGCTTCTACCTGCTTTAATCCCATGAAGCTTCCCTGGTACGTGCCCGGTACAGAGAAGCATCAGCATAATAATGCTCCCGGCATTGCTACGGATACCCCGCTTTATGAAAGGATGAAGGCTTTTGGATACCAGGACCGTAACAGCGAATGCGCCATGTATTTGGATTTGGAGCAGCTCCGGGTGCCTGAAGGAATAGAAGAATTAAAAGAAAAGGCTTTGTCCGAAGGATATTCTGTGGAGTGGTATGATAAGGAGAAGCATTTTCAACTGCGGGAAATGGTGGAGGCCACCGGAAATTCCATGTGGATCGAGGAAATTCCTTATGCGGCGGAGCAGATCAACATGCTGGTGGCTGTAAAGGAGCATCAGGTGGCCGGGTTTACAGGCCCCGTTTATCCTGAAAAAACAGGAAGGGGTTACTTTGCAGGAATTGCCGTGTCCCCCCTGCATGAGCGGCACGGCTTGGGAACATTGCTTTTTATTCGTCTGTGCGAGGAAGAAAAAAAGGCGGGAGCCCGTTATATGTCGCTGTTTACGGGTGTGGATAATCACGCGCAGAAAATATATCGGGAAGCGGGATTTACCGTAAAAAGAGTTTTCAGCGTAATGCTGAAGGAGCTGGTTTGATGCCGTTGCGCTGACGGTCAACATGCTGTATGCCTGGCAGGTGTCAGCTGTAGAGACGGACATTGCCCTGTTTTGGGCGGGATGAGAGGAAAAATGAAGAAAACAATTATGGCAGTAGGGGGACATGTGGGAGATATGGAGCTTACCTGCGGCGGTCTTTTAGCAGAATGCTGCGTGAACGGCGGAAGCATTATTACTGTTGCCCTGACCGGAGGAGAAAAGGGAAATCCTCCCCATATGACAGTGGAGAGTTATCGGGAACAAAAGGAGCAGGAGGCAGCAGCCTTTGCGGAAATGCTTCAGGGAAAAGCTTATGTCCTTCCTTACAAAGACGGTGAGCTCCCTGACAATGAGGAAGTACGTTTTCAGGTCTGCGACCTGATTCGAAAGGAAAAACCGGAGCTTTTAATTACTCACTTTGAGGGCAGTATGCACAAGGACCATGCGGCCTGCAGCCGAATTGTAAAGGATGCCTGGTTTTATGCGGCCATCAGCGGTTTTCAAAGAGAGCTTCCGCCTCATTTTGCAAGCCTGATGTTTGCGGAAAACTGGGAGGACAATAGAGGCTATAAGCCTTATGTTTATTACGGGATCAGTGAGGAAGGCTATGCGCTGTGGCAGGAGGCGGTAAAAAAGCATTGGTTTGTCACGGGAAGCGCTGACTTTCCCTATTATGAATATTATTCTCATTTAAAAAGGCTGAGAGGGATTGAGGCCAGAAAGCCATATGCAGAGAGCTTTATGTTACTGCCGGAGGATTACAAAAAAATTTCAGAGCTGTGAAATATATAGGCGGAAAAGAGGTATTGCTTATGGAACTGAATAAAATTGCCACTGAGCAGCGCAATGAAGAAACGATACATATTGATAAGCTTTCCACGGTGGAAATGGTTCGTCTGATTAACAGAGAGGATCAAAAGGTAGCTCTGGCAGTGGAAAAAGAAACGGAAAATATTGCAAGGGCAGTGGATTTGATCGCGGACAGGCTGAGTAAGGGCGGAAGGCTGATTTATTTAGGCTGTGGAACCTCCGGGAGGCTGGGAATTTTGGACGCGGCGGAATGTCCGCCCACCTATTCCACTGATCCGGATCAGGTGATCGGTGTTATTGCCGGCGGAACGGGAGCTATTTTTAAGGCCATTGAGGGCGCGGAGGATAATAAGGAGCTGGGCGCGGAGGATTTAAAAAAACTGCAGCTCTGCTCTAAGGATGTGCTGGTGGGGCTTGCCGCATCAGGCCGGACGCCTTATGTGATCGGGGGAATGGAATATGCTGAAAGCATAGGGGCAAAGGTGATTGGCGTGACCTGCTGCCCCGGCTCCGATATAGATACCATGGCGGATATTGGGATTGCACCGATGCCGGGTCCGGAGGTGGTTACGGGCTCCACCCGCATGAAAAGCGGCACGGCACAAAAAATGGTGCTGAATATATTATCCACAGGGGCTATGATTAAGCTGGGGAAGGTCTATGAAAATTTGATGGTGGATGTGAAGCCCTCCAATGAAAAGCTTGTAAACAGGTGTATTTCCATTGTACAAAGCGCTACGGGAAAATCGGAAGCGGAAGCAAAGGAAGCTCTGAGCCAATGCAGCTATCATCCCAAAACAGCTATCGTAATGCTTTTGTGCGGGATCAATGCCGAGGAAGCAAGAAATGCTCTGGAAGCATCCGGCGGGCATGTAGCAAACGCCATAAAGGAGACAGGCATAAGTTGAAAAACAGTGATTTATCGGTTTTAATAAATCAGAAAGAGAGAAATATAATCGGTCTCATGTCGGGAACCTCTGCGGACGGAATCGACGCGGTTTTAACGAAGATTAGCGGTTACGGAAGGGAGATCAGGGTTGAGCAGCTGGATTTCCTTTTCGTACCCTTCGAGAGCCGGGTAAGGGAGCGGATTCTTCAAATCGGCGAGGGAACCGTTGGCGGAAGCGCGGAAATATGTAAGATGAGCAATCTTCTGGGCATGCTCTACGGTGAAGCCTGCCTCTCTCTGTGCAAAAAGGCAGGAATGAAGCCTTCTGAAATAGATCTGGCAGGTAATCATGGACAGACAGTTTGGCATATGCCGTTACAGGAAGAATATCTGGGCTACAGCATAACGGGAACACTGCAAATCGGCGAGGACGCCAGGATTGCAGAAGCCCTTGGCTGTCCGGTAATCGGTGATTTCAGAGTCCGTGATATGGCTGCAGGAGGTCTTGGGGCCCCGCTGGTGCCCTACACGGAATATCTGCTTTACCGAAGAGAGGATCAGACGGTAGCCCTGCAGAATATCGGCGGAATCGGAAATATAACTGTCCTGCCTGCAGGCTGCGGGCCGGAGCAGGTGACGGCTTTTGATACCGGCCCCGGCAATATGGTGATGGATGCCCTGACGGCAAAGCTGACAGGAGGAAAGCAGTCCTATGATCAGGGGGGAAGACTGGCGGCAGCCGGCAGGGTGAATGAGGTGCTGCTTAAGTATTTGCTGGAGGATCCTTACCTGAAGAGAAAGCCTCCCAAAACCACGGGCAGGGAATATTATGGGGAAAAATATGTAACGGAGCTGACTGCCTTTGCCGCCGAAAAAGGAATCAGTCTTTCAGACTGCCTGGCCACGGCCACGCGGTTTACGGCGGAGACCATCAGGGCAGGTCTTAAGGGTTTTGCCCCGAAGCAGCCGGATCTTTTGATTATAGGGGGCGGAGGAAGCAAAAATTATACGCTGATGAAGCATTTGCGGGAATGCCTGCCAGAGTGTCAGGTAATTACAAATGAAGATGTGGGCTATGACAGCGATTCCAAGGAGGCAGTGGCCTTTGCCGTCCTTGCAAACGAGGCCCTGGGAGGCATGGCAAATAATGTACCTTCTGTGACCGGGGCGTCTCATCCGGTGGTGATGGGAAAGATTTCCCGGTAATATTATGTATATATCCGTAATCATAAAATGTTTTGTAATAACACAGGTAAATGTGCCGAAAGGGAAATGGTGGAAATATGGTGACACCGGGAATTGACAATATCAGGGAATATGAACATTGGCTGCAGGGTAAGAGGGTGGGCCTGCTGACCAATATCACCGGCAGGGACAGTAAAAATTACTCCACCATTGACGTGCTGGAGGAATTATGCGGATTGACGGCGTTGTTTGCACCGGAGCATGGCGTGAGGGGAGATGTGGGAGCAGGTGAGGCTGTGGATGCCTATACGGATGCTGCCACAGGTCTTAAGGTATACAGTCTTTACGGCGGCAGCGGCAAGCATCTTTCACAGGAAATGCTGGATACCTTTGATGTGTTGGTGTATGATATTCAGGATATTGGCGTGCGCTTTTTTACCTATATTTCCTCGCTGCACAATGCCCTGACGGATTGTGCAGAAGCGGGAAAGACACTGATTATTTTAGACCGTCCCAATCCTTTGGGAGGCCGGGTTGTAGAGGGCGGCGTTCTGGATCCGGCTTACAGCAGCTTTGTAGGCTGTTATCCGCTGGCCATCAGGTACGGGCTCACTTCAGGGGAGGCGGCCCGGATGATGAATGAGGAAGAAAAGCTGGGCTGTGATTTGAAAATTGTGCCCTGCAGAGGATGGAAACGAAACAGCTTATTTTGCGACTGGGGAAGGGTATGGCCGGCGCCAAGTCCGGCATTGATGACCTTTGAGACCACGCTTTTATATTCCGGCCTTTGTCTTGTGGAGGGAACGAATCTTTCCGAAGGAAGAGGCACCGCGGCGCCCTTTCGCATCATCGGCGCGGATTACGTTCATGCGGAGGAGCTGATGGAAGCATTTAACAGGGAAGAGCTTCCGGGAGTTACGTCTACGCCGGTCTGGTTTACCCCTGCAGTCTCCAAGCATCAGGGGAAAAAGTGCGGCGGGATTTTGCTCCATGTGACGGATTGGGACAAAATTCGTCCCGTGACGGTGGGGGTGACTCTTTTGGATGTGATCAGAAAGCTGTATCCGAAGGCTTATGATACGCTGCCGCCTGTTCGGGAGGGCGGCAGGCCCATGATGGCGCTGCTTTCCGGCTCTGATGTACTTTTGGGCAGCTGGGACCGGAAAGAGGTTTTGGCAAAATGGGATCAGGAGAGCAGGGACTTTGCGGAGAGGAAGCAGCAGTATCATTTGTATGAATAATGGAAACGAGGAAATGGAGAGGAATAATGGAAAATATGGATTGGAAGGCACAGGCAGGGCAGCGGCTGGTGGGAGGGTTTCCCGGAAAGGAAATCAGCTCGGAATTTGCCCGTCTGGTAAGAGAATATAAGATCGGCAATGTGATTCTGTTTGAACATAACGTAGAAAGCGTTTCCCAGCTTAAAAGGCTTTGCGGGGAAATACAGGAGCTGATCAAAAAAGAGACGGGGCATAAAGCGTTTATTACCATTGACCAGGAGGGCGGCGTAGTAACCAGACTTCCGGGAGGTTGCTGTAATGTGCCCGGAGCCATGGCTGTGGCAGCCTCAGGAGATCCAAAAAATGCCGAAATACTGGCGGCGATTACCGCCAAAGAGCTAAAAAGCCTGGGGGTAAACTTTAATCTTGCTCCGGTGACGGATGTGAACAATAATCCCCAAAATCCGGTGATTGGCGTAAGGAGCTATTCCGACAGGGCGGAAATTGCTGCGGAATATGCCGTAGCGGCAGTAAAAGGTTATCAGGGTGAAAATTTTTTAGCCTGTGCCAAGCATTTTCCCGGCCACGGAGATACGGCGGTGGATTCCCATCTGGGGCTGCCGGTTATCGAGAAAACCCTGGAGGAACTGGAGGCCCTTGAGCTGAAGCCCTTTCGGGCAGTAATTGAAAACGGAATCCAGGCGGTAATGAGCAGTCATATTTTGTTCCCGAAGCTGGAGCCGGACAAGATTCCCTGTACCATGTCCAGGCGGATCATTACTGGGATTCTGAAAGAGCGGATCGGCTTTAAGGGGCTGATTTTAAGCGACTGCATGGAAATGGATGCCATTGGAAAGCATTACGGAACGGCCAAGGGTGTAGCCGCCGCCATGGCAGCAGGGGTGGATCTTGTATTTGTCAGTCATACGGCGGAGCTTTTGGAAGCGGGAGTCCATGAGGTATACCGGGCAGTGGAGGAAGGAAGAATTTCCCTGGAGGAAATGAAGGCCTCTGCCGAAAAAATAATCAGGTACAAGGAAAGGTATGTGGAAAATTTTGACCTCGAAGAGGGCTGCAGCCCGGAGGACAAAAAGCGGGAGAGAGAAATCCGCGGGAAGGGCCTGGTGTTAAAGGGAAAGCTGTTTCCCGTGGGTAAAAATACATTTTTTACAGGCTGCCCCGGATTCCGCGCTACCTTGGCCTCCAGTGAGGAAGTAAGAACGATGAACTTTGCGGAATATATGGCGGCCAGGTTCGGCGGCAGGGGGTTGTCGGCGTCCAAAAATCCGGAAGAAAAGGAAATAGCGGAAATACTGTCTGCATCGGAAGGAGCAGACAGCATTGTAGTCAGTACTTATAACGGTCATTTGCAGCCGGGTCAGATGAATTTGGTCAGGGCCCTGTCTGCCAAAGGCTTGCCTCTTTTAATGGTGGCTCTTCGAAATCCCTATGACCTGGCGGAGCTTCCGGAAAATGCAGCAGGAATTGCTGCCTGGGATAATTCTCCGGAGACGCTGGAGCTTTTGGCAGAGGTGCTTGGGGAAAAACGGATACCGGAGGGCAGACTGCCTGTTCTTCTTTTCTGACAATCATCGGTATATTTGCATAAAATCCTGCAATATGACTTTTTTCATGGAATGATTGGTGATTATTCTATCACTATAACCCAGAAAAAAGATGAAATTTGCAGGATTTTGTGCAAACTGGAAAATCGGCAGGATCAAAAGTGCATGTCCCATGCCCACAATGCTGCTCCGGCAGCAGCATCCATGTCCGGCTCCTTTAAGTCTATATTTCGTTCGCCCTCCATTAAAAGGTCCACTACCATTTTTCTGTATTCCGTATCATGGGACAGAAGCCCTCCCATCAGGCACAGGGAAAGTCTATCCTCTTCTTCCAGGCGCTCATATACTGCGTCGATCAGCATACAAAGCATGGCAGCATTGGAAAACAGTATAAAATCTGAGGCTTTATCTCCCCGTTTTGCGCCTTCCTCCGCCAGCCTGGAAAGAGCGGCAATATTGCTTTTATCCGGGTTGTCGTAGGTCTTTGCAATGATGCCTTCTATATCCGATACCTGCCAGTGCTTGTATACCATCTCTGTCAGGAGAGTACTGTCCGCCCTTCCGTCGTATGCCATAACGACGGCTTTCAGGACGTCCTTGCCGATGGCATAACCGCTGCCTCCGTCGTCAATCAGGTGCCCCCAGCCGCCTGCGCGTACTGTCCGGCCGTTTTTTCCCCTGCCGGTGCAGATGCTGCCTGTGCCGGCGATCAGAATAGCACCGGCCTTGCCGCTCATGGCGCCATATAGAGCGATGTCCTGATCCCCCTTTAAGAGAAGTTTCTTGGAAAATTCGTATTTTTGCGCCATTTCCAGAGTAATCTCCTCTACCCGCGGGTTGCTGATTCCTGCAGCGCCGATACAGATTCCTTCACATTCGCCTGCCTGGGCAACAGTATCAAAAAGCTCGGTAAGCAGTCCGCGAAATCGTTCTTCTCCGATACTGTTCAAATTAAAAGCGCCAAAGGTTTTTCTTTCCTGCTCCCTGCCGTCCTTTGACAGCACCAGAGTGGTGCTTGTACCGCCGCCGTCTATTCCTGCCGTAATTTTCATATTTCCTCTCATTCCGCCGCGTAAGCGGCAGACGCCTCCTTAAGCATTGTTGTTAGTGACCAGCCATATTAATTTTAGCATTGTTAAAAGAAAAATGTCAAATTTTTAACGGATATATTTTCTTTTTTCCGCCGGAATATTATAATGGACCTTGGATAATAGAATCTGCCCTTTGATTCTATTATAGACCTTGGATAATAGAATCAGGAGTACAGAAAAGGACATTGGATGCCATGCCGGATCAAAAAGCCTTTGAGGCAGCAAAACAGAAGATTGTAGGGGTAGACAGACAGCGTTTGGGAATCGGTACCTTATCGGAAAAAACGGTACATGCAATTTTAAAGAATTATTACGAGCCGGATGAGGACAGGCAGGAGATTCCCATTGAAAATTATGTGGCGGATATTTATGCGGAGGGTGAAATTATCGAGATCCAGACAAGGCAGTTTGACCGGATGCGGGGCAAGCTTTCCGCCTTCCTGCCTCTTTACCCCGTAACCATCGTTTATCCCATCCCGCGGGAAAAGTGGATTGTCTGGATTGACGAGGAAAGCGGCGAGCTAAGCAATAAACGGAAATCCCCGATAAAGGGAAATCCATATCTGGCCTTTCCGGAATTATATAAAATCAAGATGTTCTTAAAGGACCCCAACCTGCGGTTAAAGCTGGTGTTGATGGATATGGAGGAATATAAGCTCTTAAACGGCTGGAGCAGGGATAAAAAAAAGGGCGCCAGCCGCTACGACAGAATCCCCACAAGGCTTGTGGAGGAAGTGGAAATTAACTGCTTACAGGACTATATGCAGTTTGTTCCCTATGAGATAAGCGGAGAATTTACTTCCAGGGAATTTGCCAAAGCAGCTCATATTAATGTCTCTTTATCTCAGACAGTGTTAAATATCTTGTACCATGTGGGGATCCTGACCAGAGTGGGGAAAAAGGGGAGTATGTATCTGTATGAGATTATAGAGATATAAAACATCAGCCGGGGGCTGAGCTGTTACCAGCCGTTTGCGTAAAGCTTAAATCCGCTTGTATTTAAAAACAGTCTGTGCTAAGATATTTTCCAAGTGAATAAGAGTATTGCAGGTGTCGGGGGAGCATATCCTTGCTTGCTCCGGTGAAAAGGGAATCAGGTGAAGGGCCTGAACGATCTCGTCGCTGTGATAGGGGAGCAGTATTTCCTCTTTTTTGTTATGATGGGCAGCCGTGAAATATTTTGCTGTGCCTGTACGAATATTTCACTTATATTCGGGTTTTGTGGTGATCCGCATACGCCGCAAAAGCAAAAAAGAGTCATGTCACTGGAAGAAGTATGTCTGGGGATGAAGAATCAGGCAGCAAATTCCGGGAAGGCGAAATATTGTGATGATGCTTAAGTCAGAAGACCTGCCTGCAGTAAAGTACTGTGTGACCACGAGGGCTTGGTCTGTACAAAAGAAGCGGGTATTTTATTTTTTAAAAAAATATAATATGTGCATTATTTTGTGTGGCTGATTCCTGTCTGTGTGGACAGGAATTTTTTTGCTGACAGGAATTCTTTTCACAGAAAGATAAAAAGGAGGAAAGGTTAAGATGGAAACCAAAAAAATCAACAAGAAAATAATGATTGGGGCAGCAGCACTGATTGTAATAATTGCAGCCTTTTTGATTATTTTCAATGTATTCCGGGAAAAGCCCGTACAGGGGAGTAAGAGTATTACCCTGGAGGTGCTGAACCAGGAACAGCAGACATCGGAATACCAGGTGCAGACAGATGCGGAGTTTTTGCGCCAGGCCATGGAAGAAGCAAAGGGATTTACCTTTGACGGTGAGGAAGAAGATTATGGGTTTACGCTTTATACCATTAACGGTGAGACCCATAACTGGAATGAGGACGGCTCCTATTGGGCTGTTTATGTAAACGGAGACTATGGTCAATACGGCATAGACAGCCAGCCCGTAGAGGATGGGGATATATTCCGGTTTGAGTATACGCCGCCTTATACTGAATAGAAAATCGGCAGGGCAGCGGCATGGAGGTTAGGATGAAGGGTCAGGGAAAATCCGCAAAAATTTCAATCAGGGATATAGCCCTGATCGGAGTCATGACGGCAGTGATTGTGGTCTGCAAGGAAATATTAAGCTTTCTGCCCAACATTGAGCTGGTTTCCTTTTGGATTATTTTGTTCACCCTGTTTTTTCGGTGGAGGGTGCTGTTTGTGGTCCCCGTATTTGTCCTGATCGAGGGGTGTCTTTACGGCATGGAGCCCTGGTGGATTATGTATCTTTATGCCTGGCCCCTGCTGGCCCTGATTTCCTATTTAAACAGAAAACAGGAGTCCGTATGGTTTTGGAGCATCCTGTCTGCTTTTTTCGGTTTGTTTTTCGGGCTTCTCTGCGCCATTCCTTATGCCGTTGCAGGTGCCGTCAACAACGGAATTCGCAGCGGGCTTTACGCCGGCTTTACCTGGTGGGTGGCAGGCATCCGTTTTGATATAATACACTGTATCGGTAATTTTGTGGTGATGTTGGTACTGTATCATCCGGTCCGCCGGACTTTTGAAAGAATTGCACATGAGCTTAATCCTCGTCCTCGCTGTCTGCAGAAAGAGGCAGAGAAAAAATGAACTCACTTCCCACCCCTTCGGTGCTGATTACATTGATATGCTCATCATGACAGTTGATGATTTCCTTTACAATGGAAAGGCCCAGTCCGGTTCCCTTTTTATCCCGGCCTCTGGAAAGGTCGGATTTATAAAATCTGTCCCAGATTTGTTTTAAATCTTCTTTGGGAATGCCGATCCCTGTGTCCTTAACGGATATAAATAATTTATTCTTTTTTAAAGAGGTTTCCACCTTGATCACGGAATCATGGTGGCTGAATTTGATGGCATTGTCGATCAAATTATAAAGGACCTGCTGTATCTTTTCCACATCCGCATGAACAAACATCTCATCTCCGGTCAGGATCAGCTCAATGGCAATATTTTTTTTCAGGCAGGTGCCCTCAAAGGAAGCGGCGGTAGCGCGGATGACCGGATTAATATTGAAATCTGTACGGTCTAAAAGCATTCCCTTGGTATTTAAATTATTTAAGGTAAGAAGACTGTTGGTCAGCTTTGTCAGCCGTTCCGTCTCTGCCAGCACCACCTTTAAATATTTTTCATGGGTTTCGGGCGGAATGGTTCCGTCGATCATAGCCTCCAGATAACCCCGGATCGAGGTCAGGGGGGAACGGAAATCGTGGGAAACATTTGCCACAAATTTTTTCTGATCGTCCTCGGCTCCTGCAATCTGACTTGCCATATAATTCAGACAGGCGGCCAGATAACCGATTTCGTCGTCGCTTTCCACCTGGAATTCATAGTGCATGTTTCCGGCGGCGTACTGCTCCGTAGCATGGGTAATTTTCCGCAGGGGGATGTATACAATCTCCGTAAAAAAGATCAGGATAATTAAGGATAACAGCAGCAGGATCACCAGGGTAATATAGAAAATGTTCAGCATACTGTTGCAGGAGGCCTGAATGTCGTTCATGTCGCAATGAATTGCCACATAGCCCTTGACCCTGTAGCTGGAGGTAATGGGCGCCAATACGCTCAGCATTTCCGACGGGAAGCTGTCGTAAAAATTGTTTACCATATAATAAGAAGTATTGGTAACGGCAGGGTCAAAGTTTTCAATCATGACCACTTCTTCTACGTTTAAGGGTCTGCCGGTATCCAGCACCAGACGCCCGGAAGGGTTGATAATGCGAATGTCGGAATCCAAATAAACGGCCAGAAAGTCCAGCTGCGTCTTTACGGTTTCCAAATCAGTTTCGCTGGTGTACAGGCCCGCGGCATAAGTATCGGAAATCAGCATAGCCTCGGAGTAGAGAATTTCCGCTTTTTCTCTTACCAGATGTTCCTTTGTGATGCTGGGTACAAAAACGGAAACCATAATAAAGCTGAAAATTCCAAATATAAAGTAGGCCAGCACAAACTTCAGATACAGGGTCTTTTTCATTAATTTCTTACCTCAAATTTGTAACCAATGCCCCAGATGGTGCTGATTTTCCAGTTGGCATGATCCTTGATTTTTTCCCGAAGACGTTTTATGTGTACATCTACGGTTCTGGTATCTCCGATATATTCATAGCCCCAGATTTGATCAAGCAGCTGCTCCCTGGTAAAAACATGATTTGGAGAGGCCGCCAGAAAATAGAGCAGCTCCAGCTCCTTGGGAGGCATATCAATGTTTTTGCCAAGGTAAATGACAGAATAATTGGTCAGGTTGATAGACAGATCCGTATATTCCACGCATTTGTCGTTTGAATTTTCAGGAACGGCATTAACCGGCTTATAACGGCGGATTACGGCTTTTACCCGTGCCACCAGCTCCTTGGAATCAAAGGGCTTTTCAATATAATCGTCGGCGCCCAGCTCCAGGCCCAAAACCTTATCAAAGATTTCTCCCTTGGCAGACAGCATGATAATGGGAACGGAATATTTTGCCCGTACTTCTCTGCAAACCTGATACCCGTCTATTCCGGGAAGCATAATGTCCAACAGGATTAAATTAGGGAAAAAATTTTCCATGGCGGGCATCACCGATTCGCCGTCATTTACAATCAAAGTTTCGAAGCACTCCTTTGTCAGGTACAGGGAGATAAGCTCCGCAATGTTATTGTCATCATCCACTATTAATATTTTCTGCCTGTTAGCCATGTTGTACCATGCCCTTCCTGTAATTTATTTAAAGGTTACGATTGTGACGCCGGCATCTCCTTCTCCGTATTCCCCCAGTCGGAATTCCTTTACATATTTCAGCCGTTTTAAGTGGCTGTGGACAGCGTTTCTCAAAGCGCCCGTACCCTTGCCGTGTACTACTCTGACACTGGGCAGATGGGCCAGATATGCGTCGTCCAGATATTTGTCCAGAGCCGGCAGGGCTTCGTCCACGGTCTTGCCCAGAAGGTTAATTTCCGTGGATATGGAGAGGGTTTTTGACATCTTTATTTTTCCCGTGCCGCTTGACCGTAAGCCGGGAGCGGTGACAACCGGTTCGTTGATCAATGCCAGGTCCTTAATATTTGTCTGCGTCCGCATGATGCCGCATTGCACGAACAGATTGCCTTTTGCGTCAGGCAGGGTGCTGACGGTTCCTTTTAAGCCCATGGAAAGGACCCGGACGGCGTCGCCCTTTTGAAGCTTTTTCGGATCAGGGCCCTTTCTTTCCGGTTCCTTTTTGCTGCCGCTTACGGACAGTTTTTCATTCTTCTCGCCGATTTTATCCCGGACCTTCTGACGCTTTCTTTCCAGCTCTCTAATGTCCGTTCCAGCGTCTGCCTTGTTAAAATCCCGTATGGTTTGGTCGGCAATTTCCTTTGCCTCCTGCAGGATCTCTCTGGCCTTTTCGTTGGCCTCCCGCAAGATTTTATCTTTGGCCTGGTCTATTTTTTCATTTTTGTGCTGTAGCTGCTCCTGCAGGGTGCGGATATGCTCTTTATATTTTGCAATTTCCTGCTGTTCCTTCTCGATGGTAATCCGGCTCTGCTCCAAATCGGAAATGACATCCTCGAAGCTTTTGTCCTGGCTGCCGATCTGCTCTCTGGCAGCATTGATAATTTCATCGGAAAGCCCCAGCTTGGAGGAAATGGCAAAGGCATTGCTCTTTCCAGGAATGCCGATGAGCAGACGGTAGGTGGGCTGCAGGGTTTCCACATTAAATTCACAGCAGGCATTTTCCACAAAGGAGGTGGAGAGGGCATATACTTTAAGCTCGCTGTAATGGGTGGTAGCCATGGTGCGGATGCCCCTGTCATGAAGGAAGTTTAAAACCGCAATCGCAAGAGCCGCGCCCTCCGTAGGGTCCGTACCTGCCCCCAGCTCGTCAAAGAGACACAGGGAATCGGCGTCCGCATATTTTAAGATGTGGACAATGCTTTTCATATGAGAGGAAAAGGTGGACAGGCTTTGCTCGATGCTTTGCTCGTCCCCTATATCCGCATATACCTCGTTAAAAACGGAAAGCTCTGAACGGTCCAGAGCAGGAATATGCAGTCCGGCCTGCCCCATCAGCACAAACAGCCCTACTGTTTTTAAGGAAACGGTTTTTCCTCCGGTATTGGGGCCTGTAATCACAAGCAGATCAAAATCCCGGCCCAGGTGAATGTCAATGGGCACTACCTTCTTTTTATCCAGCAGCGGATGACGTCCCTTGCGGATATTGATGTAGTGGTCATTGTTAAATACAGGGGCCGTAGCGTTCATGTCCATGGCAAGCCCCGCCTTGGCAAATATAAAGTCCAGCTCGGTCATGAGCTTTTGGTTTTTCGTCAGTTCCTCGGTATGCTCCCCTGCCATGGCGCTTAAGGAAGCTAAAATAACGGCAATTTCTTCTCTTTCCTCCAGCTCCAGCTCACGAAGCTTATTGTTTAAGTCAACCACAGCCGCAGGTTCAATAAAGTAGGTGGAGCCGGTGGCCGACTGATCGTGAATCATGCCGTTTACCTGTCCCTTATATTCCGCCTTGATAGGAATACAGTAACGGTTATCCCTCATGGTAATTACCGCGTCCTGCAGATAGGTGCGGTAAGAGCCGGTAAGCATGGAGTTTAACTGGGAACGAATCTTCTCGTTGGTCTGTATCATAGAACGGCGGATGCTTTTCAGCCTGGGGCTGGCATCATCCGCAATTTCGTCCTCGGATAATATACAGCGGCGGATTTCATTGGCCACCTGGGTTAAGGGGGTCAGCTGTTCAAAGTATTCGGTGAGACTGTCATCCGGGGAATCTTCCCTTTCTTTTTTGCCGAAGGTCTTGATGCGGGACACATTGTCCAGCAGAGAAGCGATTCGGATCAGTTCAAGAATGGAAAGGGTACTGCCGATTTCCAATGACTTAACGGAAAATCCCAGGTCGCTGTTGCTGCCGAAGGAGGTTCCGCCCTTTTGGAAAAGGCGGCTCAATGCGTCTCCGGTCAGGAGCTGATTCTTTCGAATTTCCTCCAGATTTGTGGAAGGCAGAAGCTCTCTGCAGAGCTTTTTTCCAGGCGCCGAATCCGCCTTATCCTCCAGCAGAGCAATTATTTTATTATATTCCAGTGTGTTTAAAACCTTTTCGTTCATCTTTCCTCTCATTCCGCCGCGCAAGCGGCATCTAAATTTGCAGGAGCCTTGGGACGCGCAGCGTCACAAATTCAGCCCACGGACAGTCGGGTCCGGCAGCGGAGGCTTATTACGCTCAAAGTATACCATGAATAAAGAAAAATTGCGAGTAGTTTTATAACCGATCAAAGGCCTTGATGTAACGATTTAGTCTTTCACAAATCTGACGGCGATTAACCGGCTGTCATTCTCATGCAGATACGCTTTCGCTTGAGGCTCGACGTAACGGGTACATAGGCAAGCAAAGTACGCTTGCCAAGTACCGACGTCTTGCACAATCTGCCTTGAGAACAACAGCCGCTTTTCGCCTGTTACTTGATTTCTATAGGTCTAAATCGTTACGATCTGATTTTCTTATGGTAAATTAAGCGGGAGGATGATAAAATACAAGTGCGTGTCAAAGCACGCAGATTTAAATGCCGTTTGCGCGGCGGATTGAGAGGAAACATGAGTATCATCGGTATTGACCTGGGAACTTCAAATACGCTTGCCTGTGTATTCCAGGACGGAAAAGCAGTGCTGATTCCAAACAAGGAGGGGGGATACCTGACTAAAAGTGCGGTCAGTGTAATGGAGGACGGCACGATTATCACCGGGAGGGCGGCAAAGGAACGGCTTTTGACCCATCCTGACCGCACGGCGGCATCTTATAAGGTATTTATGGGAACAGAGCGGGAGATTTGTCTGGGGCAGCAGTATTTCAAGCCGGAGGAATTGTCCGCCTTTGTGCTTCGGCAAATAAAACAGGATGCGGAGGAATTTTTACAGGAGCCGGTGGAGGAAGCCGTAATCAGTGTTCCGGCATATTTTAATGACAACCAGCGCTGTGCCACCAAGCTTGCGGCACAGCTGGCCGGGCTGAAGGTTTCCCGGCTGATCAACGAGCCTTCTGCCGCGGCGGTGTATTATCGGTGGAGCGATTCCGCCGCAGAGGACGGCAAGCTGATGATTGTGGATTTTGGCGGCGGTACGCTGGATGTGAGTATCGTGGACTGTTTTGACAATATTATAGAAATTTTGTGTATTGCCGGGGACAATCACTTAGGGGGTGACGATATAGACGCCGCCATTGCAAGGTATTTCTGCGAAAAGAATCATTTGTGCCGGGAGGCGCTCACTCCGGAGGAAGGAGCGGTGCTGATGCGGCAGGCAGAAAACGCTAAAGCTGCGCTGTCCGAGTCGGGAGCGGAGAAGGGTCTGATGAAGCTTCAGGCGGGCGAAAAGGAATACGAGTTAAGTCTTGACAGAGAGCAGCTGGCAAAGCTTTGCGAGCCTGTTTTTAAGCGGGTGGAAAAGGTACTCAGGCGGGCTTTGGAGAATAAGAAAGCGGCGAAGGGAATCCGCCGGGTAGTACTGGTGGGCGGTTCTTCTAAGATGCCGGTATTTCATGATTTTTTGGAAAAGCTGATGTCCGCACGCCCGGTGATCGCCGCAGAGCCGGACAAGATCGTAGCGCTGGGTGCAGGGGTCTGCGCGGGAATCAAGGAGCGCAGGGAAGAGCTTCAGGATGTGGTTATGACGGATGTGTGTCCTTTTTCTTTAGGGGTTGCTACCTACAACAGCCAGATCGACAGGGAGCCTCACATGGCGGTGCTGATCCCGCGCAGCAGTATGCTGCCAGTCAGCCACAGCAGCCGTTTTTATACCCTTCATGACGGACAGGAATATCTGAAATTTGAGTTTTATCAGGGCGAGGATTATTTTGTAGCCGGAAATTTAAAGCTGGGGGAGCTGCAGGTCCGAGTTCCCAGGGGAACTGCAGGCTCTCAGTGGGCAGAGGTGGTCTTTACCTATGATATTGATGGCATCCTTCACGTCAGTGTAGAAAGCAGCGGCGGGGACAAAAGGGAAACCGTAATCCTTAACCCCAATCTGCATCTGTCGGAGGAAGAAATGGATAAAGCCATGGAGCGCATTAACCGTATTCGGCTGACGACGGAGGCTCACAGAGATCAGCAGCTGTTTGTGCAGGCCTTGTCCCTGTACGAAGAGCTGGGGGACGACAGGCGGGCGGAGCTTGGCCGGGGTCTGGAAATTTACTGCGGGGCCAGAGATACGCAGGATGCAATCAATATGCGCAGGGCAGAGGAATATCTATCGGAGCTGGTGGAGCGATTTCAGAGGGAGTTACAGGAGGATCCTTTTGAACAGCTGCGGGGCTTAGGCCTGGAAATGGATGGGGAGGAATTTGCAGATGAGTGATAATATTTGGAGGCTGCTGCAGATAGAGCCCACCAAGGATCAGGCTCAAATTAAAAAGGCATATGCAGTACTTAGCAGGACCTATCATCCAGAGGAAAATCCTCAAGAATTTATGCGCTTAAGACAAGCTTATCAGCTGGCCATGGAATGGGCGGAGGATGAGGAAGCTGCGGCGGATGAGGTTTTTTCGGAGGATTCGGAAGAAAAAGGGGAAGAAGAGCTGCAGTTGGAGCCGCATTTCGTCTTTCAAAAGGATTCCGGCGGACCGAATCCTTATCGGGAAAGCGAAGCATATCAAAGCTTTCTGAAACTATATAAAAAAGAAAATCAGAAAAACTGGAAGCTTTGGACGGAATATATCACTTCTCCGGAGTTTTTGTCGGTTTCCCTGGAAGAAGAATTTTGTGCCCTGCTGGAGGAAACGGTGCGGGAGAAGGAATCCGAATTCCGTCCGGGACCGGAGTTTATTAAAAGTCTGTATACTGCCTACTGCTTTACGGCAATCGGCACAGGAGGGGATGGAGAGGAAGAGATGCAGTTCCGTCAGGAGCAAAATGCCTGCACGGTGCCGGAGGCCATATTTGCCATTGTCCGCTCCTGCCCCGTTCCCAGGCGCCTGACGGGCAATGATTACACCATGAGGATGGCATTTGGCAATTATTACCATTTGTGGACGCTGGCGCAGGGAGCAGGCCGGACCGGTCAGTCCTGGAGTGACAGCTCCTGGAGTGATAGCTCCATGCGTAGCTTAAGGCAGGTGCTGGACCGGTATGTTCCGGCATATATCAAGGACAGCTATAATGGAGGTGCCATGCCGGAGCATGCCAGGCATCCTTTAGGGTTAAGGCTGTTAAATTATTTTTTTGAGACGGCAGAGCTGAACAGGGAGTGCTATCAGACGGCTTGGGAAACTCTGGGATTAAAGCAGGCGGTGATGGGACGGGATCAGCTACTTTACGGCAGGCTGCGGGAAATTTGTCTGGAAAAATATCCGGATTTAAACGAAGAAGAAACGGGGAGCTTTTTTGAGCTTAATAAAATGTATGGCACCTTTGTTGAGCGCGCCTATGATCCCCTGCAGGAAGAAGCAGCGGTAAAAAGCTTTTTTGAGCGGGAGGATCTGAAAAAAGCGCTGTTCAACCGCAGGTATGTAGAAACAACCGTGCTGACCGATTGGATCGGCTTTCGGAGAAGCGCTGTATTTCTTCGCTATCTGCGCGCCTTTTATGAAGAGAATCGAACGGCGCCCTGTTCCGGAGAGGTGCTGAAAACCATTGACAGGGTAGAAGAATACCGCAGGATTTTTCGACAGAACGACGAGGACACTAAGGCCGAGGCACTTCTTAAGCTGGCAGGGGTAAACTACCGTCCTTTTCTGCGCTATTTCCTGAATACGGCTTT
Source organism: uncultured Acetatifactor sp. (assembly GCA_910586485.1). Classification (GTDB taxonomy): domain Bacteria; phylum Bacillota; class Clostridia; order Lachnospirales; family Lachnospiraceae; genus Acetatifactor. Next base: position 43,563 of record CAJUIA010000002.1, on the reverse strand, counting down.
TCGGGATTTCCTGGATCTGGAGCCGTATCTTAAGAAGCAGCTGCCCAATTCGCCGGAGTGGGCGGAAAAGCTGTTTGATTTGGAAAATGCACGGGAGATCAGGCCTGTCAGCCGCCGCATTACGTTGGGGGAAGCAGAGATAGAGGTGCTGCTGCATTTGCATTATGTGGAATACAGGAGGAATGGACAGGAAATGTTCCGTCCCTTTATTTCTTATGAAGAGGCGGCGTCCCTTGAAACGGAAGAGCTGCTTTTGCTGCTGCCGGCCGCTTATGCCACAGGCGGCAGGGGACAGGAGGCAGACGTATACATGAAATATAAGAGGCAGCTGGAGCAGGAGCTGCAGGAACGGCTGGCAGAAACGGCCCTTCCCCCGGAAAACAGGGTGGAGCTTGCTAAAATCATCGGAGCCGGGCTGATTGACAGATTTGGGGAAATCAAACGGGCGGAGGACAGAGGCACTGCGCTGCCTTTAACGATTTATCGGGAGACGCGGGATGCGCTTTACTGCGCCAAGTGGAGGCCGGAGGAAGGGCGGATGTCCCTTTATGTGGAGGAAGGCGGCAGTGGTTTGGTATGCCATTCTACGCAAGCCTATGATGATTTTGAAGATGATCTGCAGGCAGCCGCCAGGGGAATAGAGCTGCTGGAGCAGATGATTGCTCCGGCTGTCATTGATTTAAGCTGTATGGAAAAGCTTCCGGATACGGTGTATGTGTCAAGTCCTGCGGCCCCAGAGCATACGCTGGAGGATCAGGAGATAACGAAGGAGGCGCTGGGCGGGCTTTTAGAGCAGTTTGCCAGGGGGGAGTTAAGCCGCCTGGAATTTTCCTTTACTCCCAACCGCTGGGAGCTGAAGGCAGAACAGGTGGAAGCTTATCCCAGAAAGCGCTCGCTGGTATTTTTAAAAGAAAAACAGGAGTATACCTGCTTTTATTTTGACGATACCAAATATTTGTTTTATGCCTTTATGCGAAGAAATAACAGCATTGGTGAGGCAGGTACGAAATATATTTCCCTGACTCATAAAAATCTTCCGCGACAGTGCATATTTGATTCTTTTGACTCCATATGGTGTAATTTGGAGCTGATCCTTAAAATGATCTCCACAGCAGAGGCGTTCAAAAGGGCAGACGGCGTGCCTTTTCGAAATGACTGCGCCTGGCGGGATGCCTGGGGCGGTGTGTTCATTCAAAACCGCCGGGTAAAATATAACCTTGCCAAGCAGGAGCTGGGAAGATTTCCCCTGGAACGTGCTTATAATTCGGAATTGCAGCCCGTGCTGCTGGATCAGGATCAGGAGATATTAAATCAGCAGCCTATGGAGCTGGAGCAGCGGACCCAGGACGGGGCGGTGAATATCATGCGGATTGACGGGATCAGGAAGCCCTTATTTACAGAGGCCATGAAGCTTTTTTTCAGGGGAGATGTGGTTTGGGTAAGGCTGTCCTGGGATGTTTCTCCCGATGAATACAGAAAATATTTTGCCCCTGGAATTTTTGAAGAAATAGCAGCCCGCCGGAGGGGAGAACCCGTGCAGAGTCATATTGTTCTCCGACGTGACAAGGACAGGTATACCCTGCTGTGTCTGCAGGATCTGGGGGAAAAGGCAGAGTATTATGTAGCGGATATACAGACATATATGGGAGTGGAAAACAAATATCCGAAGGAAAGCTTCTCAGGGAAGGATATACCTGCTTATTTGATTCACAGGGATCCCGTCCCCCTGCGCAATCGACTGGATTTATTGTTGGATCATATGGAGTGCCTGCTTCCCGTTACACGGCGGTTTGCGGAATTTGCAGAGGAAGCCCCCGGAAAGCATAAGGATTATTCTGCGGTCAGGGCGGAATTTATACCCTGCTGACCTTTACTTTTTATTTGCGGTTGGCTATACTGTAAGATAGGTAATTGCCCCAGGGCTGCCTGATAAATGAATGAAGTGTGAAAAGGAGTTTTTATGCCGGATAAAGAGCAACATGGCCAAAGCGATTTTATGATAGAAAAAATCAAGCAGCGTCCCATTAACCGGAAGAAGCTGCTCCGCAGGACCATGCTCACAGCTTCCATGGCGGTTATTTTCGGCTTGATTGCCTGTGTTACCTTTCTGGTGCTGGAGCCGGTAATCAATAACTGGCTTTACCCGGAGGAAGACCCGCAAACGGTGGTTTTCCCGGAAGACCCGGAGGAAATGTCGCCGGAGGATATGCTGGCGGAAAACCTCCCCACGGAGAGTCCGTCCCCTTCTCCATCTCCCTCTCCTGAGCCTGACCCGGAGCCGGAGAGCATCGTGCTTCCTCCGGAGCAGATTGAAGAAATTCTTTCCGGGGTGGTTTTGGACAGAGAAAGCTGCAAGGAATTGTATTCGGCAATGTCCGCTTATGCGGCAGAGCTGGAGCCATATATGGTGACGGTGACGGCAGTGACCTCCAATATTGACTGGTTCAGTAATGTTCAGGAGAGCAGAAGCCAGACGTCGGGAATTATTGTTAATGATAATGGTAAGGAGCTGCTTGTGCTGGCGGACGCCACCATGCTGTGGGCGGCGGAAAGCTTGGCTCTTACTTTTCATAACGGAGAGCAGGTAAGCGCGCAAATCAAGCAGATGGACAGCTATACCGGTCTTGCAATCCTGTCCGTGCCCCTGACGGACCTGCCTGCAGGAATTAACAAGGACAGCCTGACTTATCCGGCGATGGGTTCATCCAACAGCAGCAGGCTGACCGGAACTCCGGTGATTGCAATGGGAAGTCCCATGGGGGCCGGCAATTCCATGGGCTATGGCATGATTACCTGGGCAAGCTATATTTATTCCGTACCGGACAGAAATTATAAAATTCTTCAGACAGACATCAGCGGAAGCAAAAATGCCAGCGGGGTACTTTTTAATCTGGACGGTCAGATTGTGGGTATCATCACCGGCAATAAGACAAATTCCGATATGGAAAACGTGATTTATGCTTATGGAATTACGGATTTGATCCGAATCATGAACAAGATGTCCAACAGTAATAAGATTGCTTATCTGGGGATTAGTGGGATAGATGTAACCGAAGAAGTAAACCGGACTCAGGGTGTGCCCTTTGGAGGCTTTGTAACAAAGGTAGACATGAACTCGCCGGCCATGCTGGCGGGAATCCGCCAGGGGGACGTGATTACTGGCATCAATGACCGGGATGTGACGATATTTCAGGATTATACCAGTGCGCTGATGCTTTTTGAGCCGGGGCAGACCGTAACCGTAACCGTTATGCGTCAATCTCAGGAGGAATACAAGGAAATGGAATTTACCATAGAAGCAGGAGAGGCAAAATAATGAAATATATTAAGGATCTGAAAGAGGGAGACAGAGTATTTGACATTTATCTCTGCAAGCACAGGCAGGCGGCGGTGACAAAGAACGGAAAACCCTATGAGAATGTTGTTCTCCAGGATAAAACCGGCACCATTGACGCTAAGGTATGGGAGCCCAATAATCCGGGGATCGGAGATTATGATGCTCTGGATTACATAGAAGTCTACGGGGAAGTCAACAGCTTTCAGGGTGTGCTTCAGGTCAGCGTGAAGCGCATCCGCGTGTGCAAAGAGGGGGAATATGATCCTGGGGAGTACCTGCCGGTAAGCTCTAAGAATGTGAATGATATGTATCAGGAGCTTATGGAGCTGATCGGCAGCATTGAAGATCCTTATCTGAAAAAGCTGCTGGAAGCCTTTTTTGTGGAAGATCAGGAATTTGCAAAGGCATTTAAAAATTCTTCTGCGGCCAAAACGGTTCATCATGGATTTGTGGGAGGCCTGCTGGAGCATACCTTGAGCGTAACAAAACTGTGTGATTATTATTGCGGCGCTTATCCCATACTGAAAAGAGATCTGCTGCTTACGGCTGCAATGTGCCATGACATAGGAAAAACAAAAGAAATATCACCTTTTCCTCAAAATGATTATACCGATGACGGCCAGCTGTTAGGCCATATTGTTATGGGCTCGCAGATGGTGGCTGAAAGGGCGGCGCTGATTCAGGGTTTTCCGCATGTTCTGCTGTCTCAGCTGCAGCACTGCATTTTAGCTCATCATGGGAAGTATGAATTTGGATCGCCAAAGATCCCGGCACTGATCGAGGCTTTGGCATTAAACTATGCGGACGATACGGATGCGAAGCTGGAGACCTTTAAGGAGATTTTGGAGAACAACCGGGAAAATACGGGCTGGCTGGGATATAACCGGCTGTTTGAGTCCAATCTGAGGGGAACGAAGTAAATGATTGTCAGGGATATTTAAAACCTGTTTACAGATGAAAGGTTTTACAATAATGTATCCAGTATAAAGCTTAAGAAGGGAGTGTTTAACATGAAGGTGACAGAAGATATTGTATATGTAGGAGTCAATGATCATGAGGTGGATTTGTTTGAGGGGCAGTATCTTGTACCCGGCGGTATGGCCTATAATTCTTATGTGATCCGGGACGAACACACGGCGGTGATGGATACGGTTGACGCCCGCTTTGGGCAGCAGTGGCTTGATAATATAGAGAAAGCGCTGCAGGGCCAGAAGCCGGAATATCTGGTGATTCAGCATATGGAGCCGGATCATTCGGCCAATATTCCGTTATTCCTGGAAAAGTATCCTGATGCGAAGGTAGTAGCTACAGCGCAGGCCTTTAAAATGATGGGCCAGTTCTTTTCCCTGGAGCTTCAGGACAGGCAGGTCAATGCCGCAAACGGCGGGGAGCTTTCTTTGGGGAAGCATACGCTGCAGTTTATCTTTGCGCCCATGGTACACTGGCCGGAGGTTATGATGACCTATGATAAAACGGATAAGGTGCTTTTTTCCGCAGACGGTTTCGGAAAATTTGGGGCTTTGGATGTAGATGAGCCCTGGCTTTGCGAAGCCAGACGCTACTACTTTGGCATTGTAGGAAAATTCGGGGCTCAGGTGCAGGCAGTTTTGAAAAAAGCGGCAGCGCTTGAGATCGAGATGATTTGTCCTCTGCATGGACCGGTTTTAAAGGAAAACCTGGAATATTACCTGGGCCGCTATAACACCTGGTCCTCTTATGAGCCGGAGAGCAGGGGTATCGTAATTGCCTATGCCTCCATTTACGGAAATACGGCGAAGGCAGCCGAATATCTTGCCGAAGAGTTACAAAAGAAGGGTGTAGAGGAGGTTGTGCTGCATGATCTGGCACGGGACGACATGGCGGAGGCCGTGGAGGACGCTTTTCGCTATTCAAATCTGGTGCTGGCCAGCAGTACTTATAACGGCGGTGTCTTTCCCTGTATGCGCCAGTTTATTCAGGAGCTGACGGAACGCAATTACCAAAAGCGCAAGGTGGCTTTGATGGAAAATGGTTCCTGGGCACCTGTGGCGGCCAAGACCATGGCAAAAATGCTGGAAGGCTGCAAGGAGCTTAGCTTTGCGGAGAACACGGTTACCATCCTGTCGGCCGTAAAACCGGAAACCAGAACGCAGATTGAGAAGCTGGCGGAAGAGCTGGCGTAAAAACGCCCCAGAGTTAAGCATGAAGCTGTGAGATTCCGTGAAAAGGAATGATAGCGGTTAATGATACAAGGACAAGGGTATTCAGATGGAAGTTCAAAAAAATGATATGCTTACGGTGAAAATCCATGACATCGGCACGGAGGGAGAAGGCATTGGAAAGGCTGACGGATTGACCCTCTTTGTAAAGGATGCAGTGCCGGGAGATGTGGTGGAAGCCAGGATTGTGAAGGTAAAAAAGAATTATGCGTATGCCCGAATGGAGAAGGTGGTAACACCTTCCCCTTTTCGCGTGGAGCCTAAATGTGTTTTTCACAGGCAGTGCGGAGGCTGTCAGCTGCAGGCGCTGGACTATCAAAAACAGCTGCAGTTCAAGCAGGATAAGATTCGCCATAATCTTGTACGAATCGGCGGGTTTGACGAAGCGGCAGTGGATGAGAAAACAGAGCCCATTTTGGGCATGGAGGAACCCTGGCATTACCGGAATAAGGCTCAATATCCCGTGGGCAGAAGCCGGGAGGGGAAAATAATAACCGGCTTTTATGCCGGCCGGACCCACTCTATTATTGCCAATACGGACTGTGCGCTGGGAGCAAAGGAAAACAGGGAAATTTTAGAGATTATTTTGGACTATATGGAGCAAAACGGAGTTTCTGCTTATGACGAAACCACAGGAACGGGTCTGGTGCGCCATGTGCTGATCAGAAAGGGCTTTACCAGCGGGGAAATTATGGTCTGTTTGGTGATTAACAAAGACATGACAAAAATGTCACATAAATTTCGGGCAAGCAGCATGATGAATGACAGCGATCCTAAGTCAGAACAGATACTTCCGCAGCAGACAGCACTGCTGAGCAGACTGGCCTCCGTACAGGGAATGACAAGCGTGTCAGTCAGTATGAACAGGGAGCGCTCTAATGTAATCATGGGCGAAGAGGTCCATACAATTTGGGGCAAGGATAGGATTTCCGATACCATTCATGTGCGGGATATGGAAAAACCGGGATTTCCGTTCACAGGAAAGGAGCTGACCTTTTCTATTTCCCCTTTATCCTTTTATCAGGTGAATCCCCTGCAGACAGAGAAGCTGTACAGCTTGGCGCTGGAGTATGCGGGGCTGACCGGAAAGGAAACAGTCTGGGACCTGTACTGCGGCATTGGGACCATTTCTCTGTTTTTGGCGGGCAGTGCCAAAAAGGTTTACGGCGTGGAGGTCATTCCGCAGGCCATAGAAGACGCCAGGGAAAACGCCAGGCGGAACGGAGTGGATAATGTGGAATTTTTTACAGGGAAGGCGGAAGAGGTATTGCCGGCGTTTTATGAGAAACAGTGGGAAGAGGATGCCGGGGCCGGTGTCATGCTTCATCCGGACGTGATTGTGGTAGACCCGCCCCGCAAGGGCTGCGACGAGGCTTGCCTGGCGGTCATGCTGAAGATGAAGCCGGAGCGGATTGTGTATGTCAGCTGTGATTCTGCCACCTTGGCAAGAGATTTAAGGATATTATGCGAAGGCGGATACGAGCTGAGCAGGGTGAGGGGCGTGGACCAGTTTGGGATGACGGTGCATGTGGAGACGGTATGCTTATTGTCCAAACTCAATGTCGAGCACCATATTGAGGTGGATGTGAATTTAGACGAGATGGATTTGACGAAGGCGGAGAGTAAGGCAACTTATGAGGAGATTAAGGAGTATGTGTTGGAGCATAGCGGGTTGAAAGTAAGTAATTTGTATATTGCGCAGGTAAAGCGAAAGTGCGGGATTGTGGAAAGGGTAAATTATAATTTGCCCAAATCGGAAAATACCAAACAGCCAAAATGTCCATTAGAAAAAGAAGCAGCAATTATGAAAGCATTAGAATATTTCAGGATGATTTGATTAAAAGATCATCAGATAATAATAAATTGAACGTTTTATTCAAGAATTATGTTGGAGGACTAATCAAATGTTTCATCCATACAGAAAAGATAGTTCGTATTTGCGCGCAGCTTTATTCAAATCTTATAAGGAAAAGTGCGCGTATTGTGGAAGAACAATTCAGCAACGCGATATGCATATAGATCATATCATTCCATCTAATAAGCAGGAAATAGTTGATGAAGAAGTGAAGAATTACATTGCAGAGTTAGTTGAAAATGGCTTCATTGTGGATTCGATTGAAAATTATTTGCCTTCATGTCCAGCATGTAACATTGACAAAACCAATCGCATATTTACATCCTCTAATTTACGTTTTTATCATGAAAAAGTACGTAGGCATGTTGCAGAAATTTTAAATATAATTGATGGCTTAAAAGAAACAAAGGAAATTTTTTATGAACCAGTTGATACAGGGATTTGGGAAGAAATAGATTTTTCTTATCAACGGGATTTGTCTCATGCTATAATGGGGTATCGCTTAACGTCGGCGGACGTTGAGGTGTGTCCTCGTTTTCCCCAAGTAGAAAAAATAAAAAAACAATTGTCAATTGTTGATTACACGATAATAGAAGGAGAAACCGGATGTGGAAAATCTATATCAATTTATCAAGCAGCTTATGATTTTTATAGGGATGGCTGGAGGGTTTATCAATGTAAAGCGACAGAAACTATTGATTTGAAAAGCATTCGAGACAATACAGAGTTGTCATTGTACATAATTGATGATGCACAACAATTATCAGAGAAATTAGTTGATTCATTAAAGAAGCAAGCAAGATCAAATGCAAAAATTTTATTTGCAAAGACGATTTCATCGGTTGTTAAGCAGGATACAATTTTACTTACAAATAAGGAGGCGGTTGAACTAATTTATTCTGATTTTGTGAAGAAAAAAGAAGAAATAGTTCCGGGTATGCACAAGTTTGATAAGAGTGTTGGAATAAATTTTATGGATCATCCGATTGAAAGACGTTTAGAAGCAGCTAGAAAAGCTGTCACACCTTGGTAGTTCAATTATATTTTGCGAGGTGGCTGGCAAAATATGAAAGAACGTTATCAAGCTATTTGCTCATATAATAATAACGACCTTTTAGTAGCAACAATTTCTGTGTTTCAAATACTTGGACTGGATCATAGTGTGGATTTTAATTGGATATGTAATGGGTTAAAAAGTTTTGACGATTTGTTAATGTGGAGCAAGGCAGACTTGTGTTATTTGGTAGATAGTATGATTGTGCTTTCAGAAGATGATGTACGTATTGTACATATGGAAAGCGCAAAGGTAATTATTGCATTATTTTTTCAAGATAGTTCTGAAAGTAAGAAGCAGATATTATTAAGCTTTATAGAAAAGGAATTTATAAAAAAGAATTTTTCTCCTTTGGGACTTGTGTGGTTATGCAACGGGATGTTAGGGTATAGTTTGTTTTATAATACGACTAAATATTTTATTACTGAAAAAATGATCATTTCAGTATTAGATGATATAAGTGATATAGATACTTCTGAGGAGCGGATGGGGATTGCATATTTTGTAGAAAAGGTTTTTGACATATCATACGAGAAAAATGGGAAATACTTTTTTTTTACAGCACAAAAAAAACTTTCTTGAATGGATTCAAAATGCGGATAGTGAAACTGCATATGCATATTCCCAACTTATTAACACTCTGATAAACACAGATATTAAGTTACATAGAGAATTTGTGCGACAAATAGACTGGACAAGCTTACAAGAATCGTTGATGAGAGAAAATAAGCCGAATTTATATTCATGGGGGAACTTATATAATCGCTTGACGTACTCACTTTCTAAAAAGGAATATTTGCTAGTAGGAGAGATGTTAGAAAGTGTTATAGAGAAATTGTGTAAAAAAGCTTCAATTTTAAATATAGAAGATTTGTCATACTTTTTTTGTTTTGTTATGCATACGAATTCATCATATGTCCATGATAAGATAAAAAAAGCTCATTCCTATCTATGTCAGCTACTTTAGGAAAGATATGTTACAGGCAATTTATTTATTTGATTTTAAGTTTTTGGCATATATTTGTGGTATGAGTTTGCTTGGCGGGCATCGGGCTACTGATAATGAAAAGAAATCTGCACAATTAGTTGTTTCAGCAATTCCGGAAAAAGAATTTGCAGAGACTATTGTAAAATGTCAGCCGAGAGATTGGCATACAATACATCCGATCATGCATCTTATTGCTCGTTATGATCGAGAGAAAGTAAAGAGAATTGTTGATTATATTGATGTGAATAGGCTTACAGAGAAGGCAAAAGATTGTTGGGGACAGTGTCGTGAAATAATAGAACTCTGTGATATACTTTATACGGGTAACTATAAAGTGGCTAAAAGTTTTATTAAAGACAATATGAATAAAATTCAAATAATGTACTCGTTTTTTGTAATAATATCGCCACAGTGCGCTATAGAAGCATTTGATAAAGGCATTAAAATTGATTTACTGACGGAGCATTGGTGGGATATAAGTTTTGGGGCTTTGCAACAATTATATAAAATAGACACAAATAAAACCAAAGAGATACTTTTGAAAAACGTGTCTAAGATTTCTGAAAGAATAAGTTCTGTTTCAGCATTGGATTTTAATGATAAATATTGTTTAGAATTTATAAAGCTAATACAAAAAATAGATACGGGGATTTTCGATATAATTATCGATGGATTAGACATCGTAAAAATTAAGAAGAATTGGGGTAATGGTGCCATACATAAGGGAAAAGAAAAGCAAGTAGAGAAAAGGAGAGAGCAGTTTTATAAGCTTATTGATTGTAAGTAAAAAATGGTAAAATTGCGATACTCCAATACATGCTTAAATACTATATTTTGCTGATTTTGTTACATATAGAGCATAGAAATAATATGATAAAGTCAGCAGACCGAAAGGAGGAGTACATGGAAATCCGTTTATTGCAATATTTTCTGGCAGTGGTGCAGGAGGAAAACATTTCAAGGGCGGCAGATGTGCTTCATGTGACACAGCCGACACTCAGCCGACAGATGGCACAGTTGGAGGAAGAACTTGGGACACAGCTTTTTATCCGTGGACGTCATCTGGCATTGACTGACGCAGGCATTATGTTGCGCAGACGGGCGGAGGAAGTTGTGGCTTTAATGGATAAAATAGAGGACGAATTCCAAAGGCAGGAGGAAATCGGCGGTATTATATCCATTGGGAGCGGTGGCTTAAATGCGTCAAAGATGCTGCCTGCGGTTATGGAGGGATTCCGCAAAAAATATCCAAAAGTGCAGTTTTCACTTTATACAAACAGCGCGGAATATGTCAGGGAGCAGTTAGAACAGGGATTGTTGGATTTTGGACTTTTACTGGAGCCGATTGATGTCACGAAGTTTGACTATATCCGCATGAAAAAGAAAGAACGGTGGGGACTCCTTCTTCGGGCAGGACACCCGCTTGCAAAAAAAGAAAGCATCACAAAAGAGGATTTGCTTGGTGAACCTTTGATTACAACGAACCGCCAGTCCATTCAGAAAGAATTGGAAGGCTGGCTGGAGCGTTCGTTTTCACAGTTGGATATTTTTGCGACTTATAATATCATTACGAATGTAGCAATGCTGGTGGAAAGCGGTGTTGCCTCTGCGCTGACAATAGAGGGGGCAGTCAATCTGTTCGGCAGTGAACGTTTGGTTTTCAGACCTCTATTCCCTGAACTTTCCATGACTTCTGTGCTTGCATGGAAAAAGTTTCAGCCGAGCTTTGGTGCAGCCGGAAGATTTTTAGAATACCTCAAAAGTATGCAGTAATTGTATATTTTGGTATAAAATATAAGCATTGGACATATAAAAGGGAGATGTATAAAATATAAGCATAGACCGGAATACAAAAAGTGTATTTTGGGTTTATGCTTATATTTTTTGCAAGAGTAAAGGAGCATTGAAAAATGATATTAAATGAAGTTTATGAATTATCGAATGGTGTAAAAATTCCGAAACTTGGGCTTGGCACATGGTTTATTCCTGATGAACAGGCAGCCGAAGCGGTCAGGCAGGCAGTAAAGGCAGGTTATCGGCACTTTGACACCGCACAGGCATACGGAAATGAAGCTGGAATTGGCGAAGGCGCAAGGAGCTGTTCTGTCCCACGGGAAGAACTTTTTATTACCAGCAAGATTGCGGCAGAACACAAATCTTATGAAACAGCGGCGAAATCCATTGACGATACGATTGAAAAAATGGGTTTGGAATATATTGATATGATGATTATCCACAGTCCGCAGCCGTGGAAAGAGTTCCGCAGTGAGAAACGATATTTTGAGGAAAACAGGGAAGTCTGGAGGGCTTTGGAAGATGCATATGCGGCTGGAAAACTGAAAGCAATCGGCGTGTCTAATTTCCTGATGGATGATTTGGAAAAACTGCTTTTGGATTGCAAAGTGAAACCAATGGTAAATCAGATACTGGCACATATCGGGAACACGCCATTTCCGCTGATGGATTTTTGTAAGGAACAGGGAATTTTAGTGGAAGCCTATTCGCCTATCGCTCATGGGGAGGTTCTGCGCAATGAAAAAATCATTGGTCTGGCGCAGAAATACGGTGTATCAGCCGCACAGCTTTGTATCAGGTATGTGCTTGCATTAGGCGCTGTTGCGCTTCCGAAAACCGCAAATCCTGTGCATATGAGGGAGAATGCCGCTTTGGAATTTGAACTTTCAGAGAATGATATGGAGCTTCTGAAGCGGTTGGAATTTGACAAGGATTATGGAGAGTTTAGCCATTTTCCGGTTTTTAGCGGCAAATGACATAGGCGGTAAAAAATTTTGACAGGGGGCGGCAGGATGTTTTCAAACAAAGACTTAAAGAATTTAATCGTACCGCTGTTTATGGAGCAGCTTCTTGTCATGCTGGTAGGGATTGCGGATACGTTTGTCATCAGTTTTGTGGGGGAGGCGGCAGTGTCCGGCGTATCATTGGTAAATGCCTTTAACACCATTTTCATTTACCTGTTTACGGCGCTTGCCTCCGGCGGTGCGGTGGTAATCAGCCAGTATATCGGGCGGAAAGAACAGGCTACGGCAGGAGAAGCAGCCAGTCAGCTTTTGACGGTATCCGTGCTGTTTTCAATCATTGTATCCGTAGTTATCCTGCTTTTCAATAAACCGCTTATGCGGCTGATGTTTGGGCGTGTGGAAAAGGAGGTTATGGATTCCTGCATTGTTTACCTGCGGATTTCCGCTTATTCTTATCCTGCTTTGGCAATTTATAATGCGGGGGCAGCTCTTTACCGTAGTTTTGGAAAGACCAGCACAACCATGTATATCTCGATTGTTTCCAACGTTATCAATGTGGCAGGAAACTTAATCGGTGTCTTTTTGTTAAGTGCAGGTGTGGCGGGCGTGGCATATCCGACGCTGATTGCAAGAACTTTTTCAGCGTTCGTTATCACAGCCTTGTGTTTCTCGAAAAAATGCCCTGTACGGTATCGCAGACAGTATATTTTTTCGTGGAATGGAAATTTACAGCGGCGTATGCTTCGGATAGCCGTGCCAAATGGCGTGGAAAGCGGTGTTTTCCAGCTTGTAAAAGTAGCCCTCAGCAGCGTGGTGGCACTATTTGGGACATTTCAGATTGCGGCGAACGGCGTGGCGCAGAGCATTTGGAGTATGGCTTTTTTGGTATGTGTGACGATGGGATCGGTTTTTATCACAGTAATCGGGCAGTGCATGGGCGCAGGCGACATTCCGGCGGCAGAAAGTTATTTCAAAAAGCTGATGAAAATTACAATATTGTCTGCGGTGATATGGAACAGTCTGATTTTTGCAGTTACGCCGGTTATGATGCACTTTTATTCATTGGAAGAAGAAACAAAAAGGCTGATTATCCATCTTCTCCTTATCCATAATCTGTTCAATGCGGTGGCGTTTCCCTTTGCCGATCCGTTGGGAAAAGGTCTGCGGGCGGCAGGAGATGTAAAATTTACAACGTTTATTTCCCTTTTTACAACCATAGGGGTGCGGCTTGTATTTTCCGTACTGTTGGGGATTACGTTAAACTTAGGAGTTATTGGCATAGCATATGCAATGTGTCTGGACTGGATATTGAGGGGGATTATCTTCTGGTGCCGGTTCAGAAGAGGCGCATGGAAACAGTTTAAAGTGATTTAAGGGGAGGTTGACAATGAAAAAGATATTAGCTGTATTGCTGACGCTTGGTGTGATGGTAACAACAGCGTCCTGCGGGAAACAATCGGAACTGTCAAATGATTTCATACCGGAGCCTGCTTCGGAACATTCACAGCCGGAATTGGAAGATATTTCTTTGCAGGAAGAAGCAACGCAGGTGCAGGAGGAAATAAAGACAGCGGAAATAGAACAGGGCAGCCATATCCTGATAGCGTATTTTACATGGGCGGAGAATACACACGTGGATAATCCGGAGTTGGTGGACGTGGACGCCACAACCTCAGCAAGTGTCTTATTGCCGGGGAATGTGGGATTGCTGGCGGAGTGGATACAGGAAGAAACAGGTGGGAATATGTTCCCTATCATTACGGAAGAACCATATTCCAGTGATTATGACACCTGCCTGAACAGGGCAATTGAAGAACATGATTCCGGTATGCGTCCATCAATTGTCGGTCATGTGGAAAATATGCAGGATTATGATATTGTGTTTTTGGGCTTTCCTAACTGGTGGTATTCCTGCCCTATGGCAATTTTAACATTTATTGAGGAACATGATTTATCGGGAAAAACAATTATTCCGTTCTGCTCACATGGAACGGGAGGATTTGTCGCCAGTTTACAGGACATTGGGAAAGCTCTTCCGGACGATTGTACGGTGCTTGAGGAATTTGGGGCTTACCGTCCGAAAGTTTCCGGTTCACAGGATAAACTACTAGAATGGCTTTCGGGACTGGAACTATCATATTAGGTTGGAGGAGGTGGCATATGAAACTGGTGCGGTTACTTAAAATTGCGGTTGATATTGCGATGACAATCCTTTTCCTTGTAATGATGGCATATCACGTTACGGGAAATACCCTGCATGAATGGCTGGGCGTAATGCTCTTCGTGCTTTTTATATTACATCATATCCTAAATTGGGGATGGCATATCAGCATTTTCAAGGGAAGATATACGGTTATGCGTATTTTGATGACGGGTGTTAATGTTTTACTGTTTCTTTCTATGGCGGGTATGATGATAAGCGGTATTCTGTTGTCGCGTGAAGTATTTGGGTTTCTACACCTTCGGGCGGGAATGTTTGGACGCAGGCTTCATATGGTATCGACGGCATGGGGTTTCTGTCTGATAGCGGTACATTTAGGACTGCACGGGGGCGTGTTTGCAGGCATGATAAAGAAGATACCATATAAAAAGGCGGCATTGATCGCAAGGGGAACTGTTGCAGTTATTTCATGTTATGGTGTGTATTCTTTTGTTACCCGCCAGATTGGGGAGCGAATGTTTTTGCTTATGGAATATGCGTTTTTTGATTACGAGGAACCCGTTGTGCTTTTCTTTGCGGATTATATCAGCATTTTAATACTCTTTGCGGCATTTTCTTATTATGGAATGAAGATAATGGGAAAGCTGCATCAGAAACGAAAGGAGCGTGAATAAGCGAGATGACATTTTGTAAGAAACATATTTTTTCCTGCTGTGTGATGGCAGGGTTGCTGTGCCTGCTTTCCGCCTGTGGAAAAGAAAACACAGGGCAGGAAATGTTTCCTGAGCTGACAACTCAAACGGAAAGTTCTCAGGAACAGCAAACGGAAAGCGGTATACCGGAGCAGGAGGAAAACAGTATACAAACAACGGAACAAACAGTTTTCGGTTCAGAAGAAAAGGACAGTAAGATATTGATTGTCTATTTTTCGTTGACGGACATCATACCGGATGGCGCAGATGCAGTTACACACGCAACGCCTTCCATTGGGAACACGGAATATGCAGCTATGGAAATACAGAAGCAGACAGGAGGGGATTTATTTGCAATTAAAACAGTGGAAAATTATCCGGTCAGTCACAGTGAATGTTCTGCGATTGCGGAAGAAGAAATGCGCTCTGATGCACGTCCGGAGCTTTCCACTCATGTAGAGAATATGGAAGATTATGAGATTGTCTATATCAGATTCCCGATTTGGTGGTATCAGGAGCCGATGGCAGTCCGTACTTTTCTTGAGGAATATGATTTTTCCGGCAAAACAATCATTCCGTTCTGCACAACATTAGGGGCAGGCGTGGAGGAAAGCGAGGAAAACATAAAATCACTATGTCCTGATGCAGTAGTGCTGGACGGACTGACACTTCACACAGGAAGGGACAGTTTCCATGAGCCTGTAACAGAATGGCTTGTGGAAATCGGAATGATAGAAGAATGATTAAAAAGCATAAATTATAAATAAAGAAAGGACAGATTTTATGAAGAAATTATGGAGTATTATATCCGCTATTGTTATGACATTTTCCCTTTGTGCCTGTGGGCAAAATGTTTCTGCAACAGAACCGGAAGGAAACGGAGCTGCATCTGATGTGACAGCACATCTGGAAAGTACCGAACAAGAAACGGAAAGTGAAGAACATAATACGGAAAACGGGCAAAATGAACTGAACGTGAAAGAAACTTCGGCAATTACGCTGACAATCGGCGATATGGTATTGCATGGTTATTTGAATGATTCCATACCAGCACAAAGCCTGATTGCACAACTTCCACTAACGGTTACATTAAATGATTCTGACAATGATTTTTGTGGCGGAAGTCTTGACATTGAATATACAGAAAGTGATGTGCAGAGCGGATATAAAAATGGCGATTTAGCATTTTGGACACCTGCAAACAACTTTGTGATTTTTGTTGACGATGAAGAAAATTCTGCGAACACCGGAAATTTGGTCATATTGGGAAAAATTACAGAATCACAGGAGGTTCTTGACGCATTGGAAGGCACGATTGATGTAACGATTGCACTTTCAGATGAAACAGAAATACAGACAGACAGTGTTGAGAATACAGTGGCAGAAGAAACAAATATAAATGAAGTTACTGAAACGGATCGTATTGAAAATTCTACAATAACAAGTGAAACGGAGGTATCAGAGGTGAGAGTAAAAATAACAGTAGGCGAAACAGAATTGATTGCAGTTATGGAGGATAATGCGACAACACAGGCGATTATAGAACAGATGCCAATGACGTTATCCATGATGGATTTGTACGGACGGGAAATGTGTTATCGTTATGGTGCTTATGCACTTCCAACGGATAACCTGCGGTCGGACGGATATGAGGTCGGAGATATTGCATATTGGGCACCGGGCGGAAGTTTGGTTATCCTTTACAAACAGAATGGAGAGCAGTTTGAACGCCAGCATTTAGGACATATTGATTCCGGTGTTGAAATATTTGAAAGCACTGGAGATGTAGATGTTACATTTGAGCTTGTCACGGATTAAAGTATCAAAAAGAACAGAGTAATAACATTCAAAAAAGATAACGCAGCACATTCATTTAAGGTGTATTGGAATGAACAATAAAATTTCATTGCATACACCTTTTTCTTTTATGAAAGCTTGCAATTTCATTGTAAGTAAGGCAGATAAAATAAGGCTGTTTTTATTTAATAAGGGGGTGCGTAAGCACGTTGGGGATATCCCCAAAGCAAGCTAAATTTTTCATGTTTCCGGTTATGGGAACATAGAAAAAATTATGCCTATGGACGTCCATAGGCAGTGCTTGCTATTTCTTCCTGCGTATATACGCAAGCAGTGCTTGCTATTACGCCCTGTGTCATGACACAGGCAGTGCTTGCTGTTTTAGTATGGACAGTAAGCAGATATTAATCTGTAAGGCAGTTTTCCTTTAAGACTGCTAAAACCTCATACGGATATTATCGACTGATTTTTGAAAAATTTTTGAAAAAGTTTTTGTAAATAGGAAGGTTTTTTACATATTTACCATTTAGAATATAACTGGGGCTGAGTGGAAGGAGGGAGTGACAATGACCGCCGCAGACCGCAGATTGGAGATTATCAGTATTCTTGTGGTCAGTGGTCATGTTACAGCCGGAGAACTGGCACAGGAATTTGGCGTTACAAGGCGCACGATATTGAATGACGTTTCGGCTCTCACATATGGCTATCCTATATACACAAAACAGGGGGCGTGCGGCGGCATTTTTATCATGGACAGCTACAAACCTTACAATAATACACTCACTCCCTTAGAGCAGGAAAGGCTCAAAAAAATGTATGATGCAGCAGAGGGGGAAGATAAAAAAATTCTCGAACGTGTCCTGCGGAAGTACGGGGCATATAAGCTGGAGTTGTAGCTGAATGAAAAACTGAATATTGTTATACATACAGGACGTGAGGATATGTGTAGCCACTATGTAGGTGCGCCACGATATGCCTGCTCTGATTTGTTTTCGGAGTGAACGTGAAGGAATAGAAATAATCTATTGAAGCAAAGGCATTGAGCGATAAGAACCTGACAAAATGCACAGCAGTTGTGCGGGGCGATGAAACATATCTGTGATAATGATACTTCTGAATTTTTAATTAAATTCAGTCATATAATGACGGTGCGATACCGATGTGGGCAGCGTAATGACCTGCCACTTGTATGTAATTTATCTGATTAAGGAATGGGGAAAGTGACAGGGAATTTGTAATCTTTTTTTGTATCAAAACAGCGTAAGGGCAGTTATGAACGTAATAGTTTGTAGCTGTCCTTTTTTTGCGTTCATATGGAGGAAGTGCTTATGATTGATGAATGGAGCGGACTGGCGGGTATGTTGGCAAATTTGATTGAAAAATATGCGTCAGAATTAGATATAGAAAATTTATCTGATATAACAGGAGATAATCATGCGGAAGATGATAGAAATAAAGCAGAAGAATTGTCAAAAAAATGAAAGATGTGTCTTGCTAATAACAGTCACAAAAGATATAATAAACATGATAAGAGTGTCCAAACCATTGTTAGAGAAAAAATTAAACAACGAGGTGACTATGGATTATAGAGAAGAAATTGGAAAATCAAATATGATAATTTATACAACAGAAGACGGCCTATCGAAGATTGAAACAATCTTCGATGGAGATACGGTCTGGTTGTCAAAGGCGCAGATGGCGGAGTTGTTTCAGAGAGATCGTTCGGTTATTTCAAAACACATAAAAAATATATTTGAAGAAGGCGAGCTTTCCAAAGAAGGCAATGTGCAAATTTTGCACATTGCAAATTCCGATAAGCCTGTGGAATTTTATAATCTTGATGTAATCATCTCTGTCGGTTATCGTGTGAAATCAAAACGAGGCACACAGTTCAGGATATGGGCAACTGGAATTTTGAAAGAGTATATGCGCAAAGGCTTTGCACTGGATGATGAACGCCTGAAAAACTTAGGCGGCGGTGGATATTTTAAGGAACTGATCGAGCGGATCAGAGACATTCGTGCATCTGAAAAAGTATTTTACAGGCAGGTATTGGAGATTTATGCTACCAGTATTGACTATGATCCAAAAGCGGAAATATCCATTCAGTTTTTTCAGAAGGTTCAGAACAAAATTCATTATGCCATTCATGGGCAGACAGCGGCAGAAGTTATTTATACAAGAGCGGATGCAGAAAAAGAATTTATGGGACTTACTACATTTGCAGGAAATCAACCGACTTTGCGAGAGGCTGTTATTGCCAAAAACTATCTGAATGAAAAAGAACTTCGTGCAATGGGGCAGCTTGTGTCGGGATATTTGGATTTTGCAGAGCGTCAGGCAGAACGGGAACAGGCTATGACCATGAAAGATTGGGCGAAGCACTTAGACCGGATTCTAACAATGAGCGGCGAACAGTTGTTGTCAGGAAACGGGAGCGTGACACATAAGCAGGCGGTGGAAAAAGCAACCGGAGAATATAAGAAATATAGAGAACGAACTTTAAGCGATGTGGAACAGGATTATTTGGACTCAATAAAAATATTGGGTAAAAAAGCAGATAAAGATTAAAATTTACAGATCTATAAAAGAATATGGTTATCAAAATGTAAAAGTGCAACGAGCGTTGTATAAATGAGATAAGGGATAGAGAATGGAGAGCTTGGTATGAAAAGAGAAAAAATTAAGGTTTATACATATACAAGAGTATCTACAGCCATGCAGACAGACGGTTATTCCTTAGACGCACAGAAAGCCAGAATGAAAGCATTTGCTGATTTTAATGATTATGAAATTGTCGGCACATACGAGGATGCCGGAAAATCTGGCAAGTCCATTGAAGGGAGATTAGAATTTAACCGTATGATGGAGGACATCAAGTTGGGGAAAGACGGCGTTTCTTTTGTTCTTGTTTTTAAGTTGTCACGATTTGGCAGGAATGCGGCGGATGTACTTTCCACATTACAGGTCATGCAGGATTTCGGGGTAAATTTAATTTGTGTGGAAGATGGAATTGATTCTTCTAAAGATGCAGGCAAACTGATGATTTCTGTTTTGTCAGCTGTTGCGGAAATTGAGAGGGAAAATATCCGTGTGCAGACAATGGAGGGGCGTATCCAGAAAGCACGCGAGGGAAAATGGAATGGTGGGTTTGCGCCATACGGCTATCAGCTTGTGGATGGAGAACTTCAGATTAACGAGGAAGAAGCAGCCGCTATCCGTGTCATTTTTGAGCAGTATGTGACAACTGACATCGGCGCTAACGGCGTGGCAAAATATCTTGAGAATCACGGCATTCACAAGATACAGAGGCAGAACGGGAAAAACCCTCTTTTTGATGCGCACTTGGTTCGCCTTATTCTGAAAAATCCGGTATATTGCGGTAAAATTGCTTATGGACGCAGAAAGACAGAAAAAGTTCATGGAACACGAAACGAATATCATCTTGTGGAGCAGGATAATTATATTCTGGTAGACGGACAGCATGATGCGATTATTGAGGAAGATGTCTGGCAGGCTGCACAGGTAAAACTTATCTCACAGGCAAAGAAATATGAACATGTAAATAAAGGTAAAGACACAAAAACGCATCTTCTTTCGGGAATTGTCAAATGTCCGATATGCGGAGCGGGTATGTATGGGAATAAGAGCATCAAACGCAAAAAGGATGGGACGAAATACAAGGACTTTTATTACTATGGCTGTAAGCACCGTACCATGACATGTGGGCATAAGTGTGATTATAAAAAGCAGATTAGAGAGGAGTTGTTAGATGGTGCGGTGGCGGAAGTCATCGTTAAGTTGGTTGGTAATTCTAAGTTTGCGGCAATGATGCAGGAGAAGATTAACAGCAAAGTGGATACTGCCGCAATAGACGGAGAGCTTGCGTCATATGAAAAGCAGTTGCGACAATATTATGCCGTCAAGCTAAAGCTGGTGGAGGAAATTGATTCTCTTGATCCGGATGACAGACATTATATCAAACGGAAAGCAGACCTTGATGATAGGCTCTATCGAATGTATGATAAAATAGAGAATGTGGAAACACAGCTTATTGAAACAAGGGCAAAGAAGCAGGCAGTTGAAGCTGAAAAATTGACGGGAGATAATATCTATAAGGTATTGATTTATTTTGAAAAGCTGTATGCTGTGATGAATGAAGCAGAGCGGCGGCAGCTTATGGAAGCATTGATTTCTGAAATACAGATATATGAGGACAGGCAGCCAAATGGACAGTGGCTAAAGTCTATTAAATTCCGACTTCCGATTATTGAGAAAGATATGGATTTGAGTTTGGAAGATAATAAGCACGTTGAGACGGTAGTATTGCTTTCCCACAAAAAACCAGATAGCCATATCAACATGAAGATTAAATTTTGAGAAGGTGAAGGGAAAGTACCTTTAGATGTAATAACAGAGCGGGCAAAGAAATATCAGCCGAAACCGAAGATTACATATAAAATGGTACAGGAGTATGTTGAGAAGAAATGTGGATTTAAAGCACATAATGCGTATATTGCAGAGATGAAAAGGTCTTTGGGATTGACGATATATAATGCACCTGATGTGGTAGAAGAATTAGAACGGCCGAGAAGCATCAAAGTGTACATAGAAAATCGTGGTGATAAATTGCAAATTATGATAAAATTTAATTCAAGATAGGGCCTAATTTCCCTCAGTTTGTTACGCAACAAACAAATGACGAACGAATTTAGTATCGAGATTATACCCCGTAGCTTATTTAGGAGAGTTTCATTAACAATCAGATTTTCTAATATTCTGTACAATATATCGGACACCTATTATGGTATAATGACAAAAGAAAACTTATTATTTGTGCGTCATAGAAATTTTTATATAAGGAGACCAGCTATGTTTAAAGAGTCGAATAAGAAAATAGAAGAAAATAGTAACACCGAAAGTATTTTTCAAGTGTTGATGGAAGTGCTTGAATATAAAAATTCTCCTAATTTTCATTATTTAGAGGATGATGAGGATTATGATGCAGAATATGTAATTGAACTTGAAAGTAAAAAATATACAATTGTAGGAATCAAAATTTTAAAAAATTATAGAGAAGAAGATATAATAAAACAACATTTGAAATATTGGAATCGCAATGATATTCCGTTTTCTATTTTTGTTTTACCGGGTGAAGTCAGAATATATAATAATTTTACGATTGAGGACGAAAAGCTTTTATACAAAACAGGTGATGGTCAAGAAACTATTCTTGACATGTTTAAAAATAAAAGTATTGTTAATGGATTATTTTGGGAAAAGTATAAGTCGATTTGTAAGAGAAATAGTAGAGTCGACAAATATCTTTTGCAAAATATGAAAAATACAATAATTAATTTATATACGAATCATGGGATGAAGTTGAGTGATGCGTATGATTTTTTGGCACAATGTATTTTTGTAAAGTATTTGGAAGATCGGCAAATGTTGACATCAAAAGCATTTGTTGATTATAATGTCAAGGAATTTAGAGATTTACTTAATTTGGAAGAGGCAGAATGCATTAAGGACTTTTTTTCAAAATTAAAAACATGGTTCAATGGAGATTTGTTTGACAATAATGCTATGGTTATGCCGACAGTTGAACAATTAAGAGTTATAAAAAGTTTTTTTGATGCGGAGGAAATAGAGACAGATGGAATGGTTCAAATGACTTTTTATAAACATGATTTTTCCAAAATCCCGATCGAATTAATAAGTAATATATATGAAACTTTTTTTAATTTGGAAGATGCATTGATGGCGGATAAGTACTCTTCTGAAAATGGAGCTTATTATACACCGTATTTCTTGGCTGATTTTATGAATGATTGGTGTATGAAAAAAATGGATCATTGTGAAACCCCTGTTGTTTTGGATCCTGCATGTGGTTCGGGAGTTTTTTTGGTTGGCGCATTTAGAAAGATTGTGGAACAACGATATAGGCAAAACCAAATGATAACTGCGGATGAATTGAGAGAAATTTTATTAAATAATATTTTTGGTATAGATAAAAACATAAAAGCATTAAAATTGGCATGTTTTAGTTTGTATATTGCTTTGCTGGAATATTTAACGCCGAAAGATATTTTGGAAAACGAATTTAAATTTCCTAATCTAATCGGGAAAACCTTGTTTGAAAAGAATTTTTTTGATGGTGAGTTAGACAGCATAGGCATCCATGCAGATTTGATAATTGGCAATCCTCCCTGGGTCAGTGATAAGGATGTAATGCATAATCGGTATTGTAAAGATAGAAATATACCAATATCAGATAAACAAACGGCGCAGGCTTTTGTTGCGCGTTCCAAAGACTTTGCAAATTGGAACGCGATTGTTTCTCTGCTTGTAACAAATACTATATTTACGAATGAAAATGCAGAAAAATTTCGCAAATATTTATTGGAAAATTACAGGGTTTTGGAGGTGTTTAATTTCTATGGAATTAAATCAACTCTTTTTTCTCATGCAAAGGCGCCCTGTTCGATATTAACATATAAATGTGAAGATGTGGAAGGCGATTATTGTTTTGACTATTTTGCTTTTCATGAGAACCTGATTTCAAGCGTATTTCAGAAGATTGTTTTTGATTATGAGAATATTATTAAGATAAAAAATACTAATGTCATCCATCGTTCATATTTATGGAGAGTGCTAAATCATGGCGACGAATATGATGCCCTTCCACAAATGACACAGTCAGAGTTTGAACGTCCAAGAGAATTGGAAGGTTATTTGTGCAATAATAAATTGCTCATTAAACGGACTCAAAATGAAAAATTGTCAGGGGCGGCTTTCTGTCCGGAACCGATTGTTTTTTGTGATGATTACCATTGCCTGTACGATATGACAGGTCAGGATGGAAAAGAATTAAAAGTATTGGAGGCCTATTATAATTCAAGCATTTTTAGGTATTATTGTTTTTTTGCAAGCAAAGAGGCGGTTGCAATTAAAACAGAAATTAGTAAAGGGGATATTTTGTCTTTTCCTGTACCTAAAAATATTTCAGAGGATGATGAAAATCGACTGCTCAGTTTGATTTCTGAAATTGAAAATTTGCTCAAAGAGAAATATGCGCAAACGATTTTAGTGGGGTCTGAATTTGACATGAAAATTCAGGAGAAACAAGAGAGGATAGATGATATTGTATTTAACACATATGAGTTGGATGATGTTGAACAGGCTACAGTCCGGTATGCGTTGGAATATGTATTACCGAAGTATTCTAAGAAGAACTTAATGATTGATGAGGCATATATAGCGGGCGTTTACGATGTTTATGTAGAGTATATAGAAAATTATTTTAATAATTTTTTATGTGGCAATGGATATGAACTTCGGCATACACAAATTCATACCGCTAATTTGTACACTCTAATAGCATTTTCTGTTGTGCCAGCAGATGAAACACGCAATGAAAACGGTACGGATGTGTTGAAAAGCGTTGTAGATATGTTAGGTTTGTCCAGCATTGAGAATATTGGTAATGAATTGATAATTAAGAGCAGGTTATCTGGATTTTACAATGATGGATTTTTTGTAATAAAAGAAAAGCATGTTCGAAACTGGACATTGATGAGCGCAGTAAAAGATGCAGATTATTTTGCAAAATTGGTATTGAGGGAGGAAGAGGTTTATGAATAATGAAAAAAGCGCCTCTTCCTGGAAGAATGCTTTTAGAAGGGGTTTTGAAAAAAAGTATATTGAATTAATCATTGATAGTTATAAAAAAATAGTGGTAGAAAGTTTTCAGGAAATACCGTGGGAAGATACAAGACGGAATTTGCTTTGTAAACAAATGCGAAAAAATAAAGCGAAATATGGAATAACATTTAATATCGCACCGGAAGCGGGCGTATATGACGAAAATTATAAGGACAAAGGGAGAATTGATATTTGCTGTTACTTAAGTTCATTAGAAGATCAATATATTGCTTTTGAATGTAAGCGATTTTTAAAAGAGGAAGTAATTCCAAGTCATATTAGAGATGAATATTATAAGGAAGGCATTAAACGGTTTGAAGATAATATATATTCTGAAAATATGAATATTGGCGGAATGATTGCTTTTCTAGAAACTGGTGATTTTCGGAAGTTACATAATCAATTGACGGCAGAATTGCCTCAATATACGTTGGATAATGTCGTTTTGGATATATCGGGTCAATATTTATATCAATATATATTAAAGACGAGACATAAAAGAAATAAAAATAATGCTATCGTTTTATTTCATATTTTGATGGATTTTTCGTGAATTAACGGATGAAATGAATTGTGTGATAGCAGTTTGCAATGGTGCGGGCAGATAGATTATCGCTTTTGGATTCAATTTGTGCAGGAAGTATTTGGGGGAATTTGGGAATATCGTTGAGATCATAGTACTTTTGTCCCGCAAATTACCAGATAGCCATATCAACGTGAAGATTGAATTTTGAGAAGGCGAATGGAAAGTACCTTTAGATGTAATAACACA
The DNA here is from genome assembly GCA_910586485.1 of uncultured Acetatifactor sp. Lineage (GTDB taxonomy): Bacteria > Bacillota > Clostridia > Lachnospirales > Lachnospiraceae > Acetatifactor. The sequence goes on along the minus strand of CAJUIA010000002.1, from coordinate 18,246 downwards.
GCGGGCAAAGAAGTATCAGTTGAAACCGAAGATTACATATAAAATGATATAGGAGAATGTTGAGAAGAAATGTGGATTTAAAGTACATACTGCATGTATTGCAGAGGTAAAGAGGTCTTTGGGATTGACAAAGTATAATGTTTCTAATGCGGTAGAAGAATTAAAACATCCGCCGAAAGAGAAAGTGTGCAGAAGATATTTATATGTATATCCGAGGTGTATCAAGTTTTATATTGAAGCGTATCGGGAGATTTGGGAAGATGAAAGTAAAGAAGTAAAAGACTTTAAGTAAGATGAATTAGAGTTCAGTAACCAATGTCTTTTGGCATAGGGGCCTCTTTTAAGAGGACATAGACAGCTTTCTGGTGCAGGCCGGATTTGAAGAAATACTGGAGCTCTGGGAAGACCTGGTCGACATAGGAAGTCAGCTGTATTTTTAAGCGAGTACGCTGCTTGACGGTCTTCTGGCGGAACCTGCCAAGTTCCTTGAGCTCAATGTAGTCGAGATTCTCTAAGGAGGAAAACCTGAGAGAGTCCTGCATCATAAGGGTTTTGGCAATAACAAAAGTGTCGACTTTATCAGTCTTCGTCTTGCGCACGTTGTTCTTACGCATAGTCGAAGTCTTGATGGGATTAAGAACACACACCTTGTAGTTCCTTGTAATCAGGAAACGGACAAGGTTGTCACCGTAGTGTGCCGTTGACTCAAGACCAATGATGATGCTGTCCGGATCGAGAGAATCCAGTTTGGAGAGCAGCAGATAGAAGCCATCATAGTCATTTGTGAATTTGAACGGCTCGATGAGTATTTCGCCATCTGAGGATAAGGCAGAGGCAAAATGGTTAAGTTTGGCAATATCAATGCCTACAAAGATCATGAGGTTGTACCTCCCTTTCATAAAGTCTGATACCGTGAAATCCACCAGCGATTATCATCGTAGACTTGATTGAAATAAGTACTCATTGGAGCAGAGGCTCCGGCACATCCAGTTATAAACAATTCAGATAAAGGCAGCGGCAATACACTCCAAGGTAAGTAGTCAAGGCTACAGGTAAAAATCAAAAGTCCACAGTATCTGAGTTGTATTGAACCACGATATTAAAAGAAAGGAAAGTTGGTGTTTTTGCTTCTATAAACATCATACAAGCATAAGAATGCAGAAAATAGAAATCAAAAAGGAAGATTTGTCTGCAGGAACAGTCTTACTGGAGTCGGGACAGGGTGTTAGCATCTTAAAGTTTGCAGAGGAAGGAACAGAATTCTGCCTTCCGCAGTTAATGTCCTGTAAAGAGCATTTGTTGACCTTTCGTGCCGAGGTGCTGGAGGAACACAGTCTGGCGTTGAATCTGCTGGTGTATGTACACGGTGAAGAGGCGCCTGCATTTACGGTCCGCTTCGGACTGCTGCCGCAGGTTGAGACACAGGTCTGCCTTGATCTGGGCTGGCTGGATGCTCATGAGCTGTTTCCGGAAGCGCTGGCAGGCACTTTAAAAACCGTGTGCCATGGCAGACGGGTGGACAGGGCGGAAATTTCAAAGATAGTATTGTCCACAATGCCTGCTTTTCATGCTGTCAAACTGAAAATAAGGGATATGATGCTGACGGATACATATCCGGCAGAGGTGGAGCTGCCAGATCAAAAACTGGTGGACTGCTTTGGACAAAGTAAATCCGGGGCATGGAAGGGAAAAACGGAGGACCTGGAGAGTCTGCAGGCGGTATTGATGCGGCAGGCACAGGAGACGGACAAGGGTTATCCGTTTGAAGACTGGTCTGCCTATGGCGGCTGGAAGAAGAAAAAATTAAAGGAGGGCACAGGGTATTTTTCCCGTGTCAGGGAAAACGGAAAATGGTGGCTGACGGACCCGTCAGGGTATGCGTATTTCAGTATGGGGCCGGACTGTGTGGGGCTTGGCGTGGACTGCAGGGTTGATGGTGTGGAAAAATGGCTGGACTGGCTGCCGGACAGAGATGATGCGGTGTATAAAAATATGTTTTTTGAGCCGAAGCATAGAAAGGGACACCGAAAGACGCGTATGTTTTCCTACGCACGTGCAAATTTATATAAGGTATTTGGCGCGGCATGGTATGAACAGTGGAGAAAGATGGTATCCTGTCAGTTGAAAAGGTATGGCATGAATACGCTGGGAAACTGGAGCGACGAGGGTCTTTTCGGAGAGTTGGACATACCCTATGTGACGTCTCTGCCTGAGTTTCCGGCCACAGCCGTCAATATTTTCCGGGATTTTCCCGATGTGTTCAGTGAGGAATACCGGCTTGAGGCACAACGGTGTGCGCAGGCGCTGGCCGCACGCAGAAATGATCCGCTGATGATTGGATATTTTCTGCGTAATGAGCCGGCATGGGCATTTGTGGACAATCTGGTGATTGCGGACGAGGTGCTGCATAATCCGGCCAGAACAGCCTGTAAAGAAATGCTGGCAGCATACCTGCAAAAGCGTTATCAAAGCATAGAAGCGCTGAATCGTGCATGGAACAGCCGTCTGGAAAGCTTTGACAGCCTGTATGAGCCCCAGGAAAAAGTATCGAAGTGGTCGGCGGCCGCACATGAGGACATGAAGGAATTTTCCAGGCATATGCTGCGCGCTTATATTGAGATTCCTGTCCGTGAATGCCGCAGGGTTGATCCGAATCACATGATACTGGGAATGAGGTGGGCATGGATTTCCGATCCGGATTTGGTGACCGGGTGGGAAAATTTTGATGTATTTTCTATCAACTGTTATGCGACGGATCCCACGGAAAAGATACAGCAGGTTGTGGATTTGGGTGTGGATTTACCGGTTATAATAGGTGAGTTTCATTTTGGCGCGCTGGATGCCGGGCTGCCGGCCACCGGTCTTGAGGGGGTGAAGAGTCAGCGGGACAGAGGAATTGCGTATCGCTATTACTGCGACCGTGTTGCAGCGCATCCCAACGGGGTGGGATGTCATTATTTTCAGTGTTACGATCAGTTTGTGCTGGGGCGGTTTGACGGCGAAAACTATAATATTGGTTTATTTGATGTCTGCTCCCGTCCTTATGAAGAAATGATGGGGCAGATCAGGGAATGCAGCAGCACAATATATGATGTGGCCGACGGCAGCAAGGAACCATGTGAAGAAAAGGCGGAATTTATTCCAATGATCGCATACTGAAGGGAGGAAAGATATATGGCATATTTATTTGTACATTTTAGAGAAAAGACATCGCCTGACGGTGAGCAGGTGTATTTCGGATTGAGCAGAGACGGTTTTTCATGGGAAGAGGTTCATCATGGACTTCCCGTATTATGGGCATATTATGGAGATAAGGGTGTTCGGGATTTTACAATTATAAGAAGCACCGGTATAGGAAAATATTATATTTTTGCAACGGATTTAAGCCTGTCATACGGGATGCGGAACCAGTATCATCATTCGTGGGATGAGATTGGAAGAAACGGCAGCAAATATCTGGCTGTATGGGAATCAACGGATTTGGTGACATGGTCGGAGCAAAGACTGGTGAAGCTGGGAGACGAAGATTTTGGCTGTCTGTGGGCACCGGATATTATTTATGATAAAAAGTGTGATGATTATGTGCTTCACTGGTCTTCCTCACATAGGAGTAATGATTACGGACAGAAAGCGATTTATTACAGCAGGACAAAAGACTTTGAACATTTTACCAGGCCTGAAGTACTTTATCGGAAAGAAGATTCCGGAGTAATTGACTCTGCAATGTATGAAGAAAACGGAAGATACTATCTTTTTGTAAAAAGCGAAGGAAATCCCCAAAATATTATTCTTTTGGAGTCTGAGAATGTGACGGGGCCATTTAAGCGGATACAAGCATTTGATGAGAGCATGGCGGTAATTGAGGCCGGATTATATGAGGCGCCGACGGCGGTACGGCTGGAGGATGGAAGGTGGGGTCTCTTTCTGGATTATTACGGCGTGCCGGGAGAAGGCCAGGGATACGTTCCGTTTGTTGCCGACAGTATGGAATCCGGCAGATTTGTCCGGTCTGACGAGCGTTTTTATTTTCCCTACGGATTTAAACATGGCACGATCATTCAAATCAGTACGGAGGAATATGAACGGATACGGAGCTGCTATCACTGACTAACAGGAAAACAGCAAAAAAATTTGATAAAACGGAGGCATTTGAAATGTATGACATAATTATTATCGGCGCAGGACCGGCAGGGATCAGCGCGGCTGTTTACGGAAAAAGCAGAGGGAAAAATGTTTTGGTGCTGGAAAAGAAGCAGGTAGGCGGTCTGATCGGAACGGTATCTACGGTTACGCATTATACCGCCATTGTACAGGAGGAATCCGGAAGCACCTTTGCGGATCGCATGAAGGAGCAGGCACTGGGAGCCGGTATCGAGATTCGTTATGAAAACGTGAGGGAGACAAAGCTTGCAGGCGAAGTAAAGAAGGTGGTTACGGACAAAAGCAGCTATGAAGCCAAGGCATTAATTCTGGCAAACGGCGGCTCCGCCCGTATGCTGGGCATTCCCGGAGAAGGCTTAAAGGGTGTCCGCTTAAATGCGCCCAAGGATGGTATAAATTATAAGGGAAAGAACGTTTATGTAATCGGCGGGGCAGACGGAGCGGTAAAGGAGGCGCTTTATCTGGCGGGAATAGCAGGAAGGGTAACGATTGTATGTGTAGAAAATGAGCTCGCGTGCATACAGGAGTTTAAGGACAGGGTGGCTGTCTGCGGGAATATTGAAATTATGCCTCATGCAAGCCTTACTGCGGTATATGGAGACAAAGCCGTGGAAGAGCTGGAATTTACGGATCATAAAACGGGAAAGAAGCAGATCGTAAAGGACCCGGAATGCGGAGTGTTTGTATATGCAGGAATTGTCCCCAATACGCAGATGTATACGGAATTAAGGCTGGAGAGCGGTTATATTCCGGTGGATGGCTCCATGCAGACGGAAATTCCGGGAGTTTTTGCGGCAGGAGATATATGTGTGAAAAAAGTAAGACAGGTGGCGACAGCAGTTGCTGATGGCGCAATCGCAGGTATTCAGGCAGCGGCAATGTGCTGAATCGGGGGATCAACGCAATGTGACATGGAGCCGATCAAGAATTATTATTGAAAAGCAGGACCGAATATCGGTTGTTTTTGTTAAAAAATTCCTTTGAAATTTCCTCTTCATTTTTTTATAATACTTATACAACGTGTAGCTCTTATGCGTAATTCCGGTTGCGCATAGACTACACGTTTATTTTTTTGAAACGGAGGAAACGTGATGAAACGAGTAAAGACAGCAGACGTCAAAGCTGTGGAACAATCTAATCAATTTTTAGGAACGGAATCCATCAGGAGGCTAATGGGAAAATATGCAGTGCCGTGCATTATCTCTCTTTTAGTCGGTGCACTTTACAATATTGTAGATCAAATTTTTATTGCAAATGCCCATTACCTTGGTTCTTACGGAAATGCGGCAAATACGGTTGTATTTCCCCTTACTGTAGTTGCGCTTGCGATTGCCGTCATGATCGGTGACGGCTGTTGTGCATTTGTCAGTATCAGCCTTGGCAAAGGCGAAATGACCCATGCCAGAAAAAGTGTCGGCAACGCCGTCATCATGATTATAGCAGGCAGCCTGCTGCTAACTGCCGTTTATCTGATTTTTCAGGCACAAATTATTGCAATGTTTGGCGGGACCGTCAACAAGGAAACTTATATTTACGCAAAAGAATATTTTTATTATATCAGCCTTGGGATTCCGTTTTATATGTTCGGGCAGGCAATGAATCCTGTGATTCGGGCAGACGGAAGCCCGAAATTTGCCATGGCTTCTACTCTGATCGGCGCAGCTGCCAATATCATACTTGATCCAATTTTTATTTTTAGATTCAAATGGGGAATGAAAGGGGCAGCGATCGCAACGGTAATCGGTCAAATCATCACGGCTGTATTAGCGGTATGGTATATCCTGCACATGAATACAATAAAACCGTTATTAAGTGATTTTAAGCTTAACTGTCAAATCTGCGGTAAGACATTACTTTTGGGGATTACCAGCTTTTTATCACAAATTTCCTTAGTAGCGGCCATGGCGGCTATTAACAATATGCTCCGCAAGTATGGCGCAATAGACGAAATATTCGGGCAGGAACAGTATGCTCAAATTCCTATGGCTGTCGTCGGGATTGTTATGAAATTTTATCAGATTGTCATTTCCATTGTTGTCGGCATGGCAGCCGGTTGTATCCCGATTGTGGGTTATAACATAGGTGCGGGTAATAAATTGCGCGTTAAAGAATTATTTACAAAATTACTGATTGCAGAAGCCCTTGTAGGCGCAGCCGCCTTTGTTTTGGCAGAGGCTTTTCCCAAACAGCTTATTTCCATTTTTGGCGCTGCAAACGAAAGTAGTTATTATACGGAATTTGCCATAAAGGCGTTTCGGATTTATCTGTGCATGATCATTATGGCTTGCATTAATAAAGCGGTCTTTATCTTTTTACAGGCAATGGGAAAAGCAGCGGCATCTACCGGGCTTTCCATGCTGCGCGAGGTGGTGTTTGGCGTTGGATTTGCCGTTCTGCTCCCCTTGTTCTGGGGGCTGGATGGGGTTTTGCTTTCCATGCCCATATCGGATATTTTGACATTTATGGCTGCGGTTATCCTCATTTTTTATACTTATAAGGAACTGAGCTGCGGTGGTCCGTCAAAAGGGCTTTAAATTCCTGATGCAGAATAAATGGCGCTATGATATAATTACGGCTGAGAATTTTACGGCTGCAGTGAAAATAAAAATGATGGCAGGAGGTCACAGCATGGCGCAAAAAACAGAAGCAGAACTTCATACCATGGCGAGCATATTGATTGTGGAGGATGATGAGGCCATAGCAGATTTGATTTGCATGAACTTGAAATCCGAAGGCTATTCATGTAAAAGTGCCGGGGACGGCATGGAGGGGATGTGTGCCCTGGAGCAGGGAAGCTATGATCTGGTACTGCTGGACATTATGCTGCCGAAGCTGGACGGCTATGCTCTGTTGAAGCAGATCAGGCCCACAGGCACGCCGGTCATTTTCCTGACGGCGAAGAGTGCCGTGGAGGATCGAATTAAGGGTTTAAGGGCAGGGGCGGATGATTATCTTGTAAAGCCCTTTCAGATCGGGGAGCTGTTGGCCAGAGTAGAAGCGGTACTGCGAAGAAGGCTGCCTGGCGGAGAGACGCTGCGGCTGGGCGACGTAACCGTGCGCACAGATTCCAGACAGGTAGAGAAAGGCGGCTGTCCGGTTACGCTGACGGCAAAGGAGTTTGATCTGCTGGTCGAGCTTCTGCAGAACAAAAATGTAGCCCTGTATCGAGAGAGGCTTTATGAGAAGGTGTGGAACGAGCCCTTCCTTGGAGAAACGCGGACTCTGGATTCCCATATCCAGAGACTGCGGAAAAAGCTGGGCTGGGAGGACCGGATCAAAACCATATTCCGGGTAGGCTACAGGCTGGAGGGATAAATTATCATGCGGCTGTTTACAAAAATTTTTTTGTCCGGCGTGTTGGTACTCGGATTGGCGTTTTCTGCATCAGGATACTTTTTACTCCATTATTCTCTGGAAAGCAGCCTGGCAAGGGAAGCTGATTTCGCCTTAAAGCAATATCAGTACGATAAGTTTACGGTGCAGTCCGCAATGCTGACGGATACGGTGGTCAGTTTTGCGTTAAGCGACAGCAGCAAAATTCTGCAGGATGATTTTCAAATATATACGATAAAGCAGCCTTTTTCGGAGGAAACTTTTTGGACCAGTGAATCCGAGGCGGAAAATATATTTGAGGCTCTGGCGTCCGAGCTTAGTGTTCCTGCCGCTTTTTATGCGGGGGACCGTTCTCTTCTGTATTCCAATATTCAGGAGCTGGATCCTGCTTTTCTGGATGGTTTAACGGAGAATACCCATGCCTGGCAGTATTGTAAAAGCGGGACGGGCGGCTCGATTCTGGTGGGAAGCATGCTGCGGCAGGAGAGTTCGCCTGTGATTTTTGAGGAAAAGACTGCAGAGGAAAAAGACGGTCAGATATATTTTATTACCCAGTGGGACATCAGCAGGACCTTGCAGCAGCAGGATACCCTGCGGCAGTATTTTCTGCGCTGTTACCTGATCGTCATGGCAGCAGGCATGGTGCTGCTGATATTGCTGTCTGCTTTTCTTACCGGTCCCTTAAACAGGATGTCCGGGGCCGCCCGCAGGATGGCGGCGGGAGATTACGGAGAGAGGCTTCCCTCGAAGGGTCGGGACGAAATTGGAGGGCTGGCGGAAAGCTTTAATCAAATGGCGGATGCCGTGGAGGAAAAAATGAGTGAGCTGGAAAGGGCCGCCAGGGAAAAAGAGGATTTTGTGGCAAATTTTGCCCATGAGTTAAAAACGCCTCTTACCTCCATCATCGGATATGCGGATACGATTTATCAAAAGGAGCTTTCCCGTGAAGAGACGCGGAAAGCGTCCTGGCACATCTGGAACGAGGGAATGCGTCTGGAGTCCCTGTCCTTAAAGCTGATGGAGCTGACCGTGTTTAGCAGGCAGGATTTTCCTCTGACGGAGCTGCCAGCGGACGAGCTGCTGCAGGACGTGGCGGAAGGTCTTGCTCCGCTTTTTCGGGAGAAACAGATCGACTTTCAGGTCCGGGCGGAACAGGCATATGTGCTGGCGGATTATGATTTGCTGAAAACGCTGCTGATCAATCTGACGGATAATTCTATAAAGGCAGGGGCTGACAGGATAGAACTGTCGGGTCAGATCAAAGAAAACAAATATTTGATCTGTGTTCGGGACAACGGCTGTGGCATGGAGCAGGAAGAGCTTTCCCGTATTACGGAGGCCTTTTATATGGTGGATAAGGCTCGTTCCCGAAAACAGCACGGAGCAGGCCTGGGGCTTGCCCTGGCGGAGCAGGCGGCCAGGCTGCACGGAGACCGGCTTACCTTTGAGAGCCGGGTGGGAGCCGGAACGACGGTGAGTTTTTCCCTGAGGACAGCGGCAACGGAGGTATCCTTGTGAAATTACGTAAAACAAGTCAATTTCCGTCGAAAAGCTTTGGCGGAAGCTTTATAAATTTTCTGGGAATTATGTCTGCCTTTGCCATTGCTTTCGGCGGGTGGTTCCTGGTGCAGCGCAGCCTGGACCGGGAGAAGGAAAGCCTGTTGGAAGGCGGCGGCCTGGTGGCGCTCCCTCAGACAGAAAGCCTGGAGGCGGCAGTGGCTGGGGAGTCTTTCGAATTAAGGCAGTTGACGGAGGACGAGCTTTTGCAGATCGTACAAAGTATGGAGCATAAGGGGGAAATTCGGCCGCATGAGCCTGTACAGGGACAGCTTACCATGGCCCAGGCTTTTGACTACGGCCGGGTATGGCTTGAGGATTATTTTTTGCCCCACTTCTGTGCGAGTGACTCTCTTGACGGAGAACTTAGGGTAAGCGGTTATCTCTGGTCCCCGGAGACTGCAGGCGCGGGGGAAGAGCCCTGGCTCAGCTATTGGACGGTATCCTTCATCTGTCAGGATATAGACGCCTCACTGCTTATAAGCGCGGTGAGCGGTCAGATTCTGGACGCAGAGGTGACCTGTTCCGGTCCTGTGCCTTATCAGAGCGGGGAAGATTTCCTGGAGGCTCTTGCCGATTATGCTTTTTCCTTTGATTTGGGAGAGGATTGCAGTATAGTCTACAGCGAAGAGACAGATTCCGGAGCAAAAAAGATGCCCTGGTATTGGAGCTTTGGCACCAGCGGCATTTATGCAGCGTTGGATGCGGGCAGTACCTACATTGTGTCCGATGCCGTTGAGGATAAAAGTACAGGTACTGTTACCTATACGGACCGGGAGTATTTTAAGGTGCGCCTGTATTTGTGCCTGGAACCGGAGATACCGTAAACATAGCATATGGACTGTTCAGGCCAAGAAACATTAACACCGTAAGGTATTATGGAAATATTTTAAAATATCCCAGGAAGCCTGTAAATTCAATAATTTTACGGAGAAAAAGGCGCTTGCTGCATAGATGCGGCACCATTTTTGGAAAAAGCTTGATTTGACAGAAAATTCAGATAAAATATGCTTGCCCAATAATCAACCATTGCATATAATATAATCAGAAGGAGTGATTTAATGAAGAAGTTGAAAGTGTATTTGGACACTTCGGTGGTTAGTTATCTGTATCAAGAGGATGCTTTTGATCGAATGCAGGATACGCTTGCATTATGGAAACTGTTTCGGCAGGGAGTGTACGAGGTATATATATCTGATATTGTTTTAAGAGAGATAGACCGATGCACAGAGGAAAAACTGAGCGTGCTTTTGGATTATTTGAAACAGATAACGTATCATGTGATTGAAACGGATAAGGATATTGTGGAGTTGGCAGGAAAGTTCATTGATTTTGGAGTCCTGCGTGAAAAGAGTTTTGATGATTGCCAGCATATTGCAGCGGCAATTCTTGCAGGTTGTGATGTAATAATTTCTTGGAACTTTAAGCATATTGTCAATGTAAAGACAGTAAAGGGTGTGAAAATCATAACAACGATGGAAGGATATAAAGATTTGCTGATATATCCGCCATCAGCATTATTAGAAGGAGATGATGAGCATGATGATGACTGAACCAATTGTGAGCAAAAAATTTGATGTTGAGGACATACGTAAAATTAGGGAATATAATTCTCTGCGTCATATTAAAATGACACCTGAGGAAATTATTGCAGATACAAAAAAAGGAGCGGAAAGAATTATGGAACTGCTTCAGAAGGAACCGTGTTCGGTGCCATGCACAGGGAGAGGATCCGGCTTTCCGATGCCATAATGGTGGTCAATATAGATGATTATATTGGCGAAAGCACCAGACAGGAAATAGAATTTGCCAGGTCCCTGAATAAGGAAATCCTGTATTATACTGATTTTACAACTTAGGCACATGTCGGACACAGGTACTTGACATTTTCCTGTTACTCTGTAAAAGGTAAAACAAATCAGTAAAGGAGTGACGGAAAATGAAAAAGACAAAAGGCGGTAAGCTGCTGGCGGCTCTGCTGGCAGTAAGCCTGTGCATGAACGTGCTGGGAGGCTGCGGAAAGGGGGACGGAGAAGAGGCCAGTCAGCCCGGTCAGGGAAACAGTGTTTCATCAGGCCAGGCAAAGGGCAGATACGTAGAGAAAACGGTGGAGCTGCCGGCGGACCTGGCAGGCGGGGCTGTGGCGCAGATGTATGCGGTGGAAAACACGCTGCATTTTTTGGTGATGAAGGATCAGGACGGAAAAATCCACCTGCAGGAATGGGTATATGAGGATGGCGCTTTCAGGGAAGTGACCCAGGACTGGCTGGCCTCCATGGAGCTGCCCGGCGTGGATTGGGTGGAAGCAAAGCTGATCCAGGGGCCGGGTGATGCGCAGTATCTTTACGCAGGATATGCGGAAGGAGGGGAAGCCTCCCACGGAGAAGAGATCTCCGCCGGAGAAGGGACCTCCGCCGGAGAGGGGATCTCTGCCGGAGAAGGGACCTCCGCTGGAGAAGATGCTTCTTTTATGGGGCATTTGTGGAAGGGCACAGCTGATGGTGCAGTGGAAATAACTCCGGAGAAGTGGACCGTTCCGGATGAACAGTGGGGCAGTTATGAAATGATTCAAGGGCTGGCGGCACTGGACAACGGTAATTTGCTGACGGTCTCTTATAACTCCTTGGATACGCTTTCAGGCGAGGACGGCGCTGTACTGGAAAGCGAGCCGTTTACTGGCAATTATTACGAAGGAAACGTAACCGCGAAAGGCGAAAGCGTATATCTTTGCGATTCTTCGGCGGGGCAGATTGAAAAAAGGAAGGGCGGAAGCAAGAAGGATGTTCAGACCTATCCCTTTCCCGCAGGGAATTCGGACAGTGACGTGATGGTCTTCGGCGGATCTGGAAGTCTTGCTTTTGACGCCTTAAAGGACGGTACATTGATTGCCGGCAGCGAGGAGGGCATTTTTAAGCTTGCCGGAACCGGAGCGGAAGAGGAATGGGAGCAGCTGATTGCCGGAATGGACACGGATTTTTCCATGCCGGACTGCTATTGCCTGAGCCTGGCCGCTATGGAGAATGGCGGCATTTACGGGTTGTTCCAGGCTAACGGTGAACAGAAGCTTAATTTTTATGAGTATGATCCCGATGCGGTGTCGGAGGTTACGAAAGTTTTAAAGCTGTATACGGTTTATGAAAGCTCCCTGCTGAAGCAGGCGGCAACCATGTATCACAGGGCCCATCCGGAGGTGGTGATTGAAATAGAAAACGAATATCCTCAATATTTTTACGGTACGCCGGATTATGATACGGTTTATAAAAAGCTGAACACCATGCTGATGGGGGAGGATGCCCCGGATATTTTGGTAATGGATCATTTAAATATAGATTCCTATGCCCAGAGAGGGCTGCTGGAGGATCTGAACGATGTGCTGAAGCCGCTGGAGGAAAGCGGAGAACTGCTTTCCAATATCACGGGGGCATACGTGGGTGAGGACGGCAGCCAGTATGTGGTGCCGCTGCAGTTTAGCTTTACCCTGGCCATGGGCAGGGATATTACGCCGGAAAATATGAGCTCGCTGGAAGCGCTGGCCGGATTTTTATCCCAAGCGGATTACAGCTATATGGGCAATCAGACAGTGGAGGAACTGGTGGATTTATTCTACACTTATTTTTGCAATAAGATCGTGAAGAATAAAGCGCTTGATCAGGAAGCTCTGGGAAGGTACCTGGGGTATCTGAAAGCCGTGGCAGACAACAGCGGCATGATTGATAAGCGGCAGGAGGATGAAATCAGTTACGGAATGTGGGATCTGTCCTCAAAGGCAAAGCTGGCTCTTAACGAGGCAGCAGGATTTAATGACTGTATGTTCCCCATGTCCATTGTGGATTACATTAAAGGAGATTTTACGGTTTTTGAGAACAGCTTTATCCCATCCTTACAGACGGGAATCTGCGCCAAGAGCAAGTATGTGGATACTGCCAGGGACTTTCTGCAGTTTGCCCTGTCCGAGCAGGTACAGAATTCGGAAACCTATCGGGGATTTCCGGTGAACAGCCGGGCATTGCAGAACCAGGCGGATAAGGACCGTTCGAATATGGCTGCCGTGGCCGCGATCATGGCAGACGACGGCAGTTATCTGGAGTTTGAAAGCAAGCCTTATTCCAAAGAGGTAGCAAAGCGGCTGATAGATATATGCAAAACGCTGGATACACCTGTGAAGGAGGATACGAAGATACGGGAGGTACTGATTGAAAGCCTGGGAGGTTATCTGAACGGTACGGAATCTTTGGAGGCAGCTATTCAAAGGATAGAGGACGGATTGAAAATGTATCTGGCGGAGTAATGTAAAGCGGCACAAAGGCACGCAGAGCTTGAAAACTTTTTTCGAACGTGTTAGGATAGGCTTACAAAGATTTTACGGACCGGGAAAGGAGCAAGCTTCTAAATGAGTTATATCCAACACAGATCGGAGGAATCCCTGGAGGATTATCTGGAGACGATACTTATTTTAAGCAGACGTTTTTCCGCCGTGCGCTCCATTGATGTGGCTAACGAAATGAGTTTTTCAAAACCCAGTGTAAGCGTGGCCATGAAAAACCTCAAAAACCGTGAGTATGTTACGGTTTCTGAAGATGGCTTTATAAGTCTGACAGAGGCGGGAAGGAAAATTGCGGAAAGCGTTTATGAGCGTCATACACTGCTGGCGGATTGGCTGATTCATTTAGGGGTAGATCCCAAGGTGGCAGCTGCCGACGCCTGCAGGATGGAGCATGATATTACGCCGGAAAGCTACGAAGCCATGAAAAAATGTATTTTATCCATTCTGGAAAAAAATTGATTTTATAAGGAGCGTCCAATAGGTATAAAATACTTGTGGAGCTGTTGCAAAAATAGATGAGTAATCTACTTTTGCAACAGCCCCTTTGTGTCAGTCTTTTTTATCAAAATAGTGCTGCGACTTGTATTGTAGCCTGAAATTCTGGATTGATAAATGTTTTTTTGCAACTGTTGGAATTCTGGCTGGCTATATACCTCCATCAGCTTTATAATATCAGGATTGCTTAGCAATTGTAAAATACCAAACGAAAACTGTAAACACGATTAAATCATTGTTGTTACCCATTTAACCCCATCATTGATTTTGTATAAGCAGCCATTGTTTCACCAGCGACTTGTGACATAATACTAAGCGAAAAATCTCCTATTCTTTGTAATATATTCTTTGTTTTATTCCAAACTGGTTCAGGTTTAATGTTATCTAATAAATCATGACCTCGTAGAGTAAGTTGAGAAATTCTTACGATTTCAAAATTAACTCCACTATTTTTTGGAATTAAATCTCCTTTAATATAGTCACCTTCTAATAGTTTTACAATTGTATATTTTATATCATCTTCTTGCATATTAAGCAGTTCTTCTGAAGTTTTTAATTCATGTAAGTTTACTTTATGCATTCTTTTATCACCAAATTTATCAATTTTATATACACAATGTTCTTCGATATAAATTAGAACCAGCCTAACACAATCTTTATCTAATTTCATAACAAATACCTCCTGAAAGTGATATGATTACACAAATGACCATTGGAGAATTTAACAACTACACAACTATTTCTGATAAAGTTCTCGTTTTACTTATTGCAGAAAAACATTCTGCTTTGAAAGACATCAAAATAATTTATAATATCATTATGGGTTTCCCATATTGTTTAGATCAGGAAGGTCAGTATACATACCAAGTTAAATTTTATAATTCATCAGAGAACCTTCCAGATGAAGCAAAGGATGAAATTATTCATGCTCATCAGGCTTGATAACTTTAACAACTTGTCCAATAATTCTATATTAATTAGTAGATTTGGTAAAACGATCATCATTAGTATGTTCTCTTCTGTTAAGAGAATAAAAATGAACATCGGCCTGCTCTATTAAAAATATTTGCATATAACTTCATTATTCTATTTCTTCTAATATTGAGTAAATATCGTAGTTTAAATTATATTCAACATATGGTTGTGTACCTCTTTTGTAATCTTTAATATTATTGTTTACACAATATATAAGTAATGAATCATAATATCCATGATCGTCTTTATAGAATGGAACAAATATTTTTGTAGAAATTATTTCTGTTTTAATTATATCTTTCCCTATTTTATAAACAAGTGAAAATTTTATATTACATGATTGATTCGGTACTATTATGACATCTATTCCAACATTAAAATCATTTTCTATACTTGGATTTGTCTGCATTGGAATTTTATATTTACCTACACCTTTATTTACATCTATAAAGGAAAAAAAAGTTGGTGGAATGCTATCGTTGCCCTCACTTTTAGAAATTATTACTTTTTTATCGTATTCTTCATATATCAGAAATCCCAAAAACACATCTTCAGAAATATCGTTTGAAACTATATTTGCATTTAAGGTCAGCCAAGTATTTTGCTGTAGTAATTTCATTCCTTCATCATTAATATAAAATGAAAATAATTGTGTTATTTCCCCTCCATATATACAGTCTATATCACACGAAGAAGCGCAATTAATAAAATCAAAATACATATTGGTATAAAGATTAATTTTATTACCAGAGTCATCATAGTGTTCTGCGCTAAGCGCGACCTTAATGTTATATACATCTTCACCACCTTGATTTATGGCATATATATACACACAATTATCAACAACGATAGCTGATATATCAATATCATTATTATCTATAAATTCTATCTCTTCAATATCTATATACATATCAGAAAGTCTATATGTAGAAGCTTTTTCGTTTTTAAAGTATGTACGAACACCACATGCTTTATTATGTATATTCGTATTATTATAATAGAAATCAATCATTTCTATAAAATTTTCTTTATTTTCAATACACGTACCTGCCCATTGGTATGGAATAATTTTTATAAAATCAATACTTATATATCCAAACCAATCCCTAATTAACGCCTTGTTTGTTATAGCTATAAATAATGTCACAATTGCTATAATAGTAGTTATATACCATTTAAAATCAATATTTTTAATTTTTTCTTTTATATCTATAGTATTATGATTATCCATATTTTATATCCTCATAAAAATGATTATATATGTCATTTAAAAAATCATGTGAAATTGAAAAAGTCATTATCAAAAAACTCTTAAGGCACATGTCTCATTCTAAGATAGATAATAGTCAAAAAGCAATTTTAAAGCAAACGCAACTTAATCTGTGATTGAATAAAAAACAATATTACGACTTTAAATGTAGAATAGTAAATATAAAAACAACTAAAAAAATAATTAAAAATTATATTTTCATTTGTTTTATGTATGCACTAGTATTTTGGGCAGGTTATTTTTGGCATTGGTTAATCACTACATTATAGTTCACACTCAAGCACAAACAAGCCCTGTAAATAAACTTATTACGCCAGCTATTAATGCAGTTTTCCAATCCTTAGACGATAATTTATTTTCAGCCTATTCATGTTTTAACGATTTCATTTGTAGATCAGCATTAAGTTCTTTTATATAAAGGTTCTAATAAGCCATTTTATCATTTAATTGCAATTGCGCCTCTTCTAAATGTTGATGCAATTTTTTGTGAGTGACTTTATACTGTTCTATTTGTTTTTCTTGTAAGAACTCTATTTCTTATTAGGATTTCTAAATGGCATCAGCAAGTGGTTCTGATAAATCTCCAAATACCGGCTCTTCTGCTTTATTTGCCGTATAATTAATCATTTCTGGTGTTTGCATTAATTCCGTAAATTGTTGAACTTTAGCTTCAAAATTTGGTGTGAGGTTTATAGACATGTAGCTATTATCCATTAGCGATTCCTTTATTTAAACTATTATGGGAGTATTTTATCACATATTATCATATTATGGTAGTCAGAACATATTTTCTAAAAGCGTGTAGGCAATAGTCAAAACATTGCAATCAGATTTAGAACAAATGTTTCGGATAGAATTATATAGTTTTATGATATATAATGGTAGATGAATATAATGATCGAATTACTGGTTATGGGAGGACTGTTAGTATGAAGAAATTAATAGTGTGGAGTATGGGCGTTTTATTATGTATGGCATTAACTGGATGTGGCCAAAGTCCATCATCAAAATTTGATAAGCAAATATCAGAATTATTAGAGATTTCAGATGTTTCATGGGAATTATTTGAACCAGTAATGACAAGTTATAAAGAATTAAGCGATGATGAGAGAGCAAAAATAAAAAATTACGATGATTATGAAAAATATTGGACCTTATTAATTTCCAATGATATTGAGAGTGCTTTTTCAGATAAAATATTAACGACTGAAGAGTACAATAGTATTGTGAAAAAATATAGTGAATTACCTGACTCAGCAACTGACTTGGTCGTAGGCTATGAAAAGATAAAAAAATATGATGGCGTTGATATTGATGCTTTAAATGAATTTAATAAGAAGATTCAAGATGTAGATGAGCAGACATCATTTTCCAATATATTAGAATATTTTACAGAATATGGTTCTATGAATTCATCAACTAAAGCATTGATAAATATTACAAAAATTCAAGCAGCAATGGAAATGAACGATTTAGAAAAAGCGGCAGTGGAAGCATGTAGTAATTTGCGTTCGGCAATGAAAAGCAAGGCTGATTTTCAACTGCAAAGTGTTACAGTTAAAGACGACACTGAAAAAATGAATTTTTATTGGGTATTGATAAAATATTCTGGAACAAATAGTTTTGGTGGAACAATAGATGATACTTCTTGCTTTGGAATTACACCAGAATTTGAAGATCCATTTTGGGGATTAAGTCAAATAACAGGAAAGACAAACACTTATATTAAATCTGCAACATCTTATCTTGAATATGAAAAAAGTCTACAACCAGAAATAGCCCTTGATGTAGATAAAATAATGTATTATATAGAATAGTTTATGATGATGCAGATTCAAAAAGGGATTGCGGCAAAATACCGTAGTCCTTTTTATGTATAGAATCAAACCTTGGAAACAGCTGTTTTTACTGCTCTGCTACTAACGGTAATTTTATTTATATTGGTTAAACCATAGTAATTACATTTAGTATTCCTACCACCCTCTTCTAATACTATTTATATAAGCACACAAATAGGAGTAGATTCAGCGTCTACTCCTATTTGTGTGCTTATATAAATAAGGGGCTGTTGCAAAAGTAGAGTAAACGTCAAACCCTGCGCCTTAACTAATTGAAAGTTTTATGCCATACT
>CAJUIA010000001.1 GCA_910586485.1 uncultured Acetatifactor sp. | reverse complement strand
ACTCTCACCATAATCGTTTGTCCTGCCAGTCTTTTATCTGGCATTACTGTTCGTTTTTTTCTGAATTCATTCTTTATTCGACAGGCTTCTCCAAAGCTTTCGTCTCTTTCAAGACCTCCTGCTCTTTCCGTTCCTGTCTCTTTGGAATCTTTTCAGGGTTGCATTACTGTTTGTTTGTCAAGGTACAAAATTCAGCGCTTTCGCGCTAACGGAGAAGGAGGGATTTGAACCCTCGCGCCGCTATTAACGACCTGCACCCTTTCCAGGGGTGTCCCTTCGACCTCTTGGGTACTTCTCCACAAGTAAGTTGAATCTGCATACTTATATTTAATTATGAGGGGTCTGCCTTGTCCCTCAAGCGGAGAGAGTGGGATTCGAACCCACGCGCCCTTGCGGACAAACGGTTTTCAAGACCGCCTCGTTATGACCACTTCGATATCTCTCCAAGCGTTGCCACTATTCATGCGGCAAAGGTTATTCTAGCAAAAAGCGAAACATATGTCAACAGGTTTTTTCAAAAAATCATCAGAAGTAAAAATCAGCTCAGCCATTTAAAATATTATAACAGTCTTTCCCTGAACACCTCCGCTATTTTCATATCCTCCGGCGTGGTGATCTTGATGTTCTCATAGCTGCCCTCTACCAGCTTTACCGGGCAATTTATAAACGCTTCCACCACCCCGGCATCATCCGTAACCGTAACGGCTTCGAAGCCTTCCCTTTCGGCCTTCTCCCGCAGCGCCCCATATGCTTTTACAATCAGCTCCGTGTCAAAAACCTGAGGGGTCTGCACGCTCCACACAAAGCGCCTGTCCGGTGTGGACACTGCCATTCCTCCTTCGTCCGCCAGCTTTATAGTATCCTTGGAAGGCATTGCCGCCACACAGGCATGATATTCCTGCACCGCTTCATAGGTGCGTCTTAGGATTTCTTCATTCAGAAAGGGCCTGGCGCCGTCATGAATGAAAACATACCCGTCCCGATTCGGCATCATCCGACCTGAAGACCCCAGCGCCGCCATGGCATTTGCCACCGATTCCCAGCGCTCTCTGCCCCCCGGCACGATTCTGTCAACCTTATGAAAACCAAATTGATCCACGATCGCATTCTTTACATAAGAAATGCTGTCTTTTCCCGTGACCAGAATACAATCGTCGATGATCTCTGATCGTTCTACCGCCTGCAGGGAATACCAAAGCAGCGGCTTATCGCCCAGCATCATAAACTGTTTTGCAACCGTGCTGTTCATTCGGCTGCCGCCGCCTGCCGCCAGCACGACGGCGGTGCATCGCTTTTTCATCTTAACCCCCATGATTCCGCTCCGCGGAATCTCAAAATTCCAAGGCCGGCTTGCCGGCTCATAAGAAACGCCTGATTTTGGCTTTTTCCGTAAGCATTATAAAGGCAGATTGGGTACGGCATTTAAGTCATAGCCGTGCCTTACCCCCCGCATATATTCATAATACCCAGCGGCACCGATCATTGCCGCATTATCCGTGCAATATACCGGCGACGGGTAATAAAAGGTAATTCCCCGTTTTGCACACTCCTGCTCGAATGCTGCTCTTAATGATGAATTGGAAGCGACTCCGCCGGCAATGGCAAATTTATCATATCCAAATGTTTTTACCGCATGAAGGGAATGCTCCACCAGCACGTCAACGACCGCCTTCTGAAAGGAAGCCGCTACATCCGCCTGATTTACCTCTTCTCCCTTCATCCGGCAATTATTCAGATAATTCAGCACCGATGACTTCAAACCGCTGAAGCTGAAATCATATTCGTTTTCCGCGACCTTTGCTCTGGGAAAAAGGATGGCATCCGGATTTCCTTCTCTGGAAAGACGATCTATCTTAGGCCCGCCGGGGTATCCCAGGCCTATGGCCCTTGCCACCTTATCAAAGGCTTCTCCTGCCGCATCGTCCCTGGTCCTGCCGATGATTTCATATCGGCCGTAGTCCTTCACCACCACCAGATGAGAATGTCCGCCTGATGCCACCAGACACACAAAAGGCGGCTCCAGCTCCTTATGCTCGATATAATTGGCACTGATATGCCCACTGATATGGTGTACCCCCACCAGCGGGATTCCCGTCGCAAAGCTGATTGCCTTAGCCTCTGCCACGCCCACCAGCAGCGCCCCTACCAGCCCCGGCCCATGGGTTACCGCCACGGCCGAAATATCCTGCAGGGTAACCTCTGCCTCTTTCAGAGCCTGCTCGATTACCTGATTTATTTTTTCAATGTGCTTTCTGGAAGCAATCTCCGGTACGACGCCGCCGAACTGCGTATGCAGTGCAATCTGCGTATAAATAACATTTGACAGCACCTCTCTGCCGTTTTTCACCACAGAAGCCGCTGTCTCATCACAGGAGGTCTCGATTGCCAGAATCAAGACCTCGGATTTATTCATCTGATCCAAAACCGTCCTCCTACTCTCCTACATGCACATTGTCCGAAGCATCCCAGCCATATATCTTCCAGTGTCTGTCCTCGTCCTTCCGCAGCAGGAAGACCCGGCCCTCCGTAAGAACCTGACCGGTACTCTCTCTTATCGTATAGCCGCAATAAATCCTGGCAAAGTCAAACCCATTGTCTGAAAAGAAATCCACATTAGTGCTGGACGCTACCGAAATCCCGGAAATGCGGCGCTTGGCATCCTTGAATTTCTTGATTTCCGCTTTCAGCTTCGTCAGGTATGCCGCCATTTCGTTGTTTGCCAGCAGCTCCTGATCATACAGCTTCCGCGCCTGTATGCCCAGGGCTTCCGTCTCTTCATCGGTACAGTCTTCATTGTAAAAGCACTGCTCGATTTCCGTATAATACTTGACGACTTCCTTCACCGTCGCAGGATAATCCCTGTCCAAATCCCGGCTGAGTACAAGCTGAACGGTGGTCATTTTGGCATCCGCCAGTTCCGACCGCACCCTGCTCATCAAAAAGGCATACAACCCTACAAGGCCGAAAATCACCACGATTAAAATGACCGCTATTCTCATTGTGGATTTTTTCATCTGTCACACCTCGCTATCTGCTGTTATACCGCTGTATTCCGTGCAAGACGACCTGCCACAATCATTCCTCATCCTGAAAGTTAAGCTCCCTGCTTCTCCCGTCCTTTGCCGCCACTGCACCCGGAAAAATCCTGCGCACCTCTCCCAGATACTCTTCCGGATAGGTTAAGGACGGACTGTAATGTGTCAGCCAAAGCTCCGGCACCTGGGCAGCCTTTGCGATCCTGGCCGCTTCATACATGGTCATGTGCCGGTTTTCCTTCGCCTTTGCCAGCTTTTCAGGCTCTCCATACATTCCCTCCAGCACCAGAAGATCCGAGTCTCTTGCATTGGCCGTAATAGAATCCGTAGGGCGGGAGTCGGTACAGTAGGTAACTTTCAGTCCCTTTCTTGGCGCTCCCAGCACCATGTCAGGCGTGTAGACGTGTCCGTCCTCTTCGACGGTATCGCCTTTTTGCAGCCTGCTCCACAGCTTCATGGGAATCTGCTGCTCCATGGCCCGCTCTCTGTCAAACCTTCCTGCCCGGTCAACCGTCATGCTATATCCATAGCATACCACACTATGGCTCACCTTGAAAGCCTTTATGCGAAAACCTTCAAAAAAAAATTCCTGTTCGGCCTCCGTGATCTCCATACAGTTGATCTCAAAGGGCAGCTCAGGCGCAATCGTTCGAAGAGCGTTCACCGTCCTGCTTAACCCCTTTGGCCCGATCAGCAAAAGCGGCTCTGTCCGCTCTGCATTTCCCATGGTCAGAAGCATACCGGGCAGGCCGCTGATGTGATCTGCATGATAATGGGTGAAACAGATAATATCTATCGGTTTGGGACTCCAGCCCTTTTCCCTGAGGGCAATCTGGGTCCCCTCCCCGCAGTCAATCAGAATACTTTTTCCGTTATACCGAAGCATCAGCGCCGTGAGCCACCGATAAGGCAGCGGCATCATTCCCCCTGTTCCCAGCAAGCAAACATCCAACATATATAACCTCCAGACAATCAGGGAAAACGATTCCTTCCCTTCCTGTTTTTTTCACGGCGCTGCGCACTTCCCTTTTTCATTTCTTTTTCAGAGCAGCTCAGCACCCTCCTTTTCTTCCACCGGCACCTGAAACGTTGCAATCATTTCATCATAACAGTCCTCGCACAGGTCAAAACGATGGGTAGTCCCGTCCTTCCGGCTGAAATACCCGAAAACGGCCTCTGCGGAAAAGCATCCCTCCTTCAGGTAACCGTCCTCCACCCTCAGGCTTCTGCCGCACTTATTGCACACGGCATGAATCAGCTTTCTGTCCTGCGTACCCTCGTACTTTTTCATCTTCATCTCTCCCTTTTGAAATAAACAGTTACGGCTTTTTTCATGTGTCAGCTCTATTTTATCAAAAAGATGAGATTACGGCTGTGGAAATTGTTGTTAAACGGTTTCCTGAACAATCTTCCGCTTCCACATAATATTTGCGTCCTCCACGGGCTTCTCATAAAAGCCGGGACGAATCCCTTCGGATACAAAACCGAACTTTTCATAAATATGAATAGCCGGCCTGTTGCTGACACGCACCTCCAGGGTAAAAGCCTCCACCTGCTCCGCCTCCCCTGCATCAATCAGCGTCTTAAGCAGCTGCTGTGCAATTCCCTGTCCCCGAAACCGCGGCGCCACCACCACATTATCAACATTGGCCACGCCGCATGCGTTAGTATATCCGCAGCAGCCGGCTACCCGGCCGTCGGCCAGCGCCACCAGATAATGGCAGTAAGCACGGGAAAGCAGATCCTTAAAATCCTGAACCGACCAGGGCATGGAAAAGGACTCCGCCTCAATCTCTGCAAGACTCGCTATATCTTCCTCTTTTAACTCCCTGACTGTAATCTCCACAAAATTCTCCCGCCACGCTGCCTCACCGCCAAAAGCGGTACGAACAATCGCCGAAATCTCTTCACGCTTCGGCCTGGCTCTTTCTCAAATATTCCGGACGGTGATCGGCCGCATCCACTGCCTTTCCTCCGGCATAGTAAACTGCTCCCAGCGCCGCTATGCTACAGGCACGCTGTCTGTTGCTTCCGGCCGGTGCAATACCGTATTCCACCACCACGTTTTTTCTGATCAAGTCAAGATAGACCGGCACTCCGTCACCCAAAAAGATCACCGGCCTGCCCAGTCCGTTTATTTTTTCCAGCATATCATTAATGTCTGCCGGGCTTTGGGGAATCACCGTCTTAAGTTCAAATTCTTCTCCCCTCGGCACAAATTCATAAGCCGCCGTATAAACCTGATTTCTCCTGGCATCCATCAGCGGACACACAATGCGGTCCGTTCCCCAGAGATTCCAGGCCAGTCCCTCCAGCGTCGGCACCTCCACCAAAGGCTTTTTTAATGCCAGGCCCAGCCCCTTAGCCGTAGCGGAGCCAATGCGCAGCCCCGTAAAAGACCCCGGTCCCGAAGCCACCGCAATGGCATCCAGCGTATTCAAATCCAGCTCGATCATATTTTTAAGCGCCTCCAGCATGGGAAGCAGCGTCTGGGAATGGGTCTTCTTATAATTCGTAGTATACTCTCCCAACAGGATGCCGTCCTCTACCACCGCTGCCCCGGCCACAAGCCCGGAGCTGTCCAATCCAAGTATTTTCACCCTATCCCCCCATCGCAGGATCTCACACTGATCCGCCGATAATCAAATCCCTGCTCCAGATCTTTTTCTATCGTGATCCGAAGGTGGCGCTCCGGCAGGATCTCCTTGATCAGATCCGCCCATTCGATCATGGAAACGCCTTCCCCGTAAAAATATTCCTCATAGCCGATCTCTTCCATTTCTTCCACATCGGCAATGCGGTACACGTCAAAGTGGTAAAATGGCAGCCGGCCGCCCTCGTATACCTGTAAAATCGTAAAGGTAGGGCTGTTCACCGGCTCTCCGATACCAAGCCCCGCCGCAACCCCCTGTGTAAACAGGGTTTTGCCCACACCCAGATCCCCGATCAGGGTATAGACCTGCCCTCCCTGCGCTGCTTCCCCAAGACACCTGCCAAGTTCAAAGGTGTCCTCCGGCCTCCGGCTCTCAAAAACCGCACTGCCCCTGCTTTCCAGCTGTTTCCATATTGCTTCCGTATTATTTGATCCGTCCATACCTTCGCCGCTTCCCTAATTCCGAATCTTTACCTTTGCAGGCGGCATGTGGGTGGAGATCATTTCTATCACTGCAACCTTCTGCTCTTCCATCTGCCTTTTCGGGAAAATCGTAGCGTTCATAGGGGAGGTATACAAAATAATGCTTTTCCCGGTGGAAACCGCCTTGTGCATCTCTTCCCAGAGATACTGCACGGAATCCTCCCCCTGGGAGATGGTAAGCCCCTGATCATCCAGCAGATAATGAAGAGGCTGCTGAAAGCTGGGGTTGCTTAAGACCTGCCGTCTGCTGCGGAAAAACAATGTCCAGGGCAGGTACAGCAAAATAATCAGAGCAAATATCAGATAAACCCACTGCTGTGTCATCACCGCCAGTATCAGAATCAATGCCCCGAAACAGCTGCCGATCATCCCTGCTGCACTGTTATAGGAATGCCGCAGCATATAATCATACAGGTCATTTGCTTCTATCTTTACATCCAGCTCTACCGTTTTTGTATCCATCCTGCGTGTCTCCCCTGCAAGCGGCAAATGCTTAGTTTATGCCGCCCGTCTCGTTAATCCAATATTGAAAACAGACTCCGGGACTTTCCCAAGCATCCCCGAAGCTGTAATCAAAAAAAATTTTACCTTAATTAGACGCAAAACTCAAGCATTATTTTAGGTATCGTCCTGCGGCCCGTTTAGGTATCGTCCTGCGGCCCGCTGATCACTGCACTATTTATGACCCTTGATAACAGGACTTAAGGGTTTGTAGATCAGCATGGTCACCAGAGATGCCGCAGTGCCCTTGATCAGATTCATAGGCGCCACACAGGCCGCCACAAAGCTGACAATGCTGCCTTCCGTCATCAGCGGATTCACGGCGCTTCCCATCGCCAGAATATCCTCCAGGGGCAGGTGATACAGCTTGGAAAAGGCCGGCAGCAGATAAATTGCGTTAAATGCAGTTCCAAATACCGTCATACATAAGGTTCCGCACACACAGCCGATGATGGCACTCTTTTTATTCTTGCGGAAGGTATAAATAACCGATGCCGGCAGAATAAAGCTGCAGCCGATCACAAAATTTGCCAGATCACCCACAAAGGCCGTACTGGTTCCCTTAATGCACAGCTTTAAAAGTATTTTCACAAATTCCATCATCACCCCTGCGGAGGGCCCGAAGGCAAAGGCACCGACAAGAATGGGAAGCTCACTGAAGTCCAGCTTGTAAAAGCCGGGAGCAAAGGGCAGGGGGAAATCAAACAGGTGGAGGATCATGGCGATTGCGGAAAACATGCCGATCATGGCAATTTTTCGGACCCCAAAGACCGGCTCCTTGATTCCATTCTTCTTTTGGGCTGCCTTCTCCAGCAGCAGCGCTACGATAAACAGGGCAGCAATAATTGCAAAAAAGCTCAGGACATAGGCGGCGTTTTTTGCCACATCGGTAAACAGTTTGTTCATTTTTTCCTCTCTTTCCGCCGCATCTGCGGCACAAGCAGCTTGTGTTTTTTCGGAAAATTCTTCACGGGCACATGCAAAGTGCTACCATCAAAAAAGACCCCGAATCCTTATGATTCGGGGTTTTACATGCACCGTCGCAGACTGCAGCTCCCAATACAGGAGATGCAGCCAATGCTTTCTTCTTTCATCCAGACTTTACTGTTGGTCCCGGAGTTGCACCGAGTCAGCCGGAACAGGCTTTTTTTATCATGTCAACTTCTCATGTCAAGCCCATTCCGGGTCGCGGACTTTACCGCCAGTAGGGAATTTCACCCGACCCCGAAGAATTTTCTTGAGGACCCGCTTTACGGTTCCTTTTTTTACAATACCGAGAATACCACAACCTCCTTCGAATGTCAACCCGCAAACAAGTTCTGCCTGCCAGACCTGCTCACTGCGCCATGGCATTTCCTGTATAAAGCTGATAATACTTACCCTGCTGCTCGATCAGCTGATCATGGGTGCCGCGCTCGATAATGCGGCCCTGCTCCAGCACGATAATGCAGTCACTGTTTTTCACCGTGGACAGCCTGTGAGCAATGACAAAGTTGGTCCGCCCCTTCATCAGCGCATCCATGCCCTGCTGTACCAGCTTCTCCGTTCTGGTATCAATGGAGCTGGTCGCTTCGTCCAGGATCAATACCGGCGGATCGGCAATGGCCGCTCTGGCGATGGCCAAAAGCTGTCTCTGGCCCTGGCTTAGGTTTGCACCGTCCCCATGGAGCATGGTATTATAACCCTCCGGCAGCCTGCGGATAAAGCCGTCCGCATTGGCCAGCTTTGCCGCTTTGATTACTTCTTCATCGGTGGCATCCAGCTTGCCGTAACGGATATTTTCCATAACGGTGCCCGTGAAAAGGTGGGTATCCTGCAGCACGATTCCCAAAGACCTTCGCAGGTCATCCAGCTTAATCTTGTTGACATTAATGCCGTCATAACGGATCTTACCGTCCTGAATGGAGTAAAAGCGGTTGATCAGGTTGGTGATGGTGGTCTTGCCCGCACCGGTAGCGCCCACGAAGGCAATCTTCTGTCCCGGCTTTGCAAAAAGCTCTATATCGTGAAGAATCATTTTCTCGTCGGTATAGCCAAAATCCACATGGTCAAATACCACATCCCCTTTCAGCTCCTGGTAAGTAGTGGTGCCGCTGTCCTTATGGTAATGCTTCCAGGCCCAGAGACCGGTCCTTTCGCTGCTCTCCACCAGCTCGCCGCGGTCGTTTTTCACGGCGTTCACCAGCTCCACATAGCCCTGATCCGTCTCCGGCGTCTCATCCATCAGCTTAAAGATTCTGTCCGCGCCGGCAAGAGCCATGATAATGCTGTTGAACTGCATACTGATCTGGTTGATGGGCATGGTAAAGGACCTGTTCAGGTTTAAGAAGCTGGCCAGAGCTCCCAGTGTCAGTCCGGACACCCCCGTGACAGCCAGCAGTCCTCCCACCACGGAGCAGACCACATAGCTTAAATTGCCCAGCTGAGCATTGACCGGCCCCATAATATTGGCAAATTTATTTGCGGAATATGCACTCTCACAAAGCTGATCGTTCAGCTCGTTGAACTGCTTCAGACTCTCTTCTTCATGACAGAAGACCTTTACCACCTTCTGCCCGGTCATGGTTTCCTCAATACAGCCGTTTAAGCTGCCCAGATCCCGCTGCTGTGCCAGGAAAAAGCGACTGCTCAGGGAGCCGATCTTTTTCGCCGCCACCAGCATGATCCCCACCATCAAAAGGGTGACAAGGGTCAGGGGAATATCCAGCACCAGCATGGAAACCAGCGTCCCCACCACGGTAATCAGGCTGTTGACCAGCTGGGGAATACTCTGGCTGATCAACTGGCGCATGGTATCTATATCGTTGGTATAGATAGACATAATGTCCCCGTGGGCATGGGTATCGAAATACTTGATGGGAAGCTTCTCCATCTTTTCAAATAAGTCATTCCTTAAGCTTCTCTGGGTCCCCTGAGTCACATAGATCATCAGTCTGGACTGTACAAAGGATGCGATTACACCGATTCCATAAAAGCATGCCACCCTGCCGATGGCCCCTGCCAGCTGGCTGAAATCAGGATTCTGTCGTCCCACCAGCGGCAGGATATAATCGTCGATCAGTGTCCGCATAAACAATGTTCCCTGCAGGGATGCAAACACCGTGGCAAATATGCAGACAATCACAATCACCCATTGTATTCCGTAATCCTTAAAGGTATAGCCCAGCACCCTTTTTAACAGCCTGCCGGGATTCTCGATCTTCGGTCTTGGTCCTCTGGGGCCTCTGGGACCCGGACCGTTATTTACCTTGGGCTTTTTTTCCTCTGCCATCATCACATTCCCCCCTTCTCGTCAAAATCACCGCTGCCTCCGGTCTGGGATTCATAGACATCACGATAAATTTCATTGCTCTCCAAAAGCTCTTCATGGGTGCCGAAGCCGTCAATCTGTCCCTCGTTCAGAACAATAATTCTGTCCGCATGTTCCACGCTGGACACACGCTGGGCAATAATCAGCTTGGTGGTTCCGGGTATCTCTTCGGCAAAGGCCTTTCTGATTTTAGCGTCGGTAGCCGTATCCACCGCGCTGGTGGAATCGTCCAAAATCAAAATCTTCGGTTTTTTCAAAAGCGCCCTGGCAATGCAGAGCCTCTGCTTCTGGCCGCCGGATACATTGGTGCCGCCCTGCTCAATATATGTATGGTAGCCCTCCGGCATCTTCTGAATAAATTCGTCGGCACAGGCCAGCTCACAGGCACGCCTGCACTCCTCCTCCGTGGCTTCCTGATCACCCCAGCGCAGATTCTCCAGGATGGTCCCGGAGAAAAGGACATTGTTCTGCAGCACTACCGCCACCTGATTCCGCAGGGCCTCCATGTCATAGCTGCGGACATCCACGCCGCCCACCAGGAGTCGTCCATCCGTCACATCATACAAACGGCTGATCAGATTCACCAGACTGGACTTTGCGCTGCCCGTGCCGCCGATAATGCCGATGGTCTCACCCGATTTTATATCCAGCCGGATATTCTTTAATACCGGCGTCTCCGCGTCCTTCCGGTAACTGAAGGAAACATTGTCAAAGAGAATGCTGCCGTCCTGCACCTGGTAGACCGGTTTCTCCGGATTGGCAAGATCCGGCTTCTCCGTCAGCACCTCGCAGATCCGCTTGGCGCTGGCAGCGGACATGGTCATCATCACAAAGATCATGGACAGCATCATCAGATTCATAAGGATGGTCATGCAATAGGTCAGCAGGCTCATCAGCCTGCCGGTGGTCAGCTGATCCTGTACCACCATGTGAGCCCCCAGCCAGCTGATTAAAATTATGCAGCTGTAAACCGTCAGATTCATGACCGGGCTGTTCCAGGCCACGATTCCCTCCGCCTTACAGAAAATTTTATAGATATTCTCGCTGGCCTTTCTGAACTTTTTGTTTTCATGATCCTCACGGACATAAGCCTTAACCACCCGGATAGCGGATACATTCTCCTGCACGCTCTCATTCAGGTCATCATATTTGGGAAACGCCTGGGTAAAATGCTTCATGGCACTGGTCACGATCACTCCCAGAATACAAGCCAGGAAAAGCACCGCAATCAAATAAATACTGGCCAGTCTGGGACTGATCCGAAAAGACATGACCATGGCGATAATCAGACTGAAAGGCGCCCTCATGGCCATCCGCAGCATCATCTGATAAGCGTTCTGCATATTGGTCACATCCGTAGTCAGCCTGGTCACCAGGCCTGAGGTACTGAACTTGTCAATATTGGAAAAGCTGAAGGTCTGTATGTTCTCATACATGGCACGCCGCAGATTCCTGGCAAAGCCGGTAGAGGCTTTGGCCCCGAATACCCCGCCGCCGATTCCAAGCAGCAGGCTGAAAACTGCTGTCAGCACCATCAACCCTCCAATCAGATAAATATGCTGCATGTTTCCCTGACTTCCGTCCGCATTGACCACGTTGATGCCCTTATCAATAATAGAAGCCATCAACAGCGGAATGATCATTTCCATGATAACCTCACCGATCATAAACAGAGGCGTTACAATAGAGGCCTTCTTAAATTCTTTAATCTGCACTCCTAAGGTTTTCAGCATTTTTTCACATCCTTTCTTTTATTCTATATTACATTGATGTTTCTTTGTTTCCTTTATGTTCCTTCATTTTTTATATTTCTCTCCTATCTCATTATCCGGCAGTGAATGTTCCGGCGGCCGCACCTTCACCCGTCGGGCTTTTCCTCCGTCTCCTGCTGCCATTGTTCCAGATTATCCAGCACAATATCCAGCATCCTGTGCAGCTCCGCAGTCTCTTCAGCGCTTAACCCCCGTGTGATACGCTGCTCCATTCTGTCCATCTGTTCTTCTATCCGGCGATGACCCTGCATGGCTTCCTCCGTCATCAGAATTCGTTTCAGTCTGGCATCCTTATCCAGCGCCTTGCGGACGATCAGCCCGTTCCGCTCCATGACCTGCAGGGTATTGGTGGCCGTGGCCCCGGAAATGCGGAATTCCCTTTCAATATCCCGCTGATACACCGGCTGCTGCTGATGATGGTACAGAAATCCTAAGATACCGCCCTGAAGCTGGGACTGAGGCCCCTTTGATGAGGGCGGTATACTGCTGCAGACAATCGCTTTGATCTTATTTTGAATCACCCGCAGCGTAAACCCAAGCCTTTTATGATTTTCTTCCATTTGTCACCTCAATTCTGCACCAAAAAACAGCTTTCCTCTGCACCTAAAGGCCACACTGCACGGTCAGCTGTACTGTGATGCAAAAAATGTTAGCGTGCTAACTTTTATTGTTAGCACACTAACATTATCACCGAAAAAAATTTTTGTCAAGAAGGGATTTCTAAAAACTTTATAAAGCAGTATCGGTTGTAACAGTGTAGACACCAACATCCTGACAGCGACAGACAGCCGTTATTCTCATTCAGACACGCTTTCGCTTGAGGCTCGACGTAACGTGTGCATAGCAAGCAAAGTACGCTTGCTTAAAAGCACAGTACGCTTGCCAAGCACCGACGTCTTGCACAGTCCTCATTGAGAACAACGGCTGTCTGTCACCTGTTACCCGATTGCGGGGTGTCTGCACTGTTACTATCAGTTCCACACCGGCTCAAAGCAGATATTCAGATCCACATTGGTGCCAATCCCCTGTACCTTTCCTTTGTCGGAATACTGCCAGATCTTATACTCATAGGGATAAAACATCTGATCGCTGTACGAAGCATACCACTTGTCATAGGCCTCCAGCGCCGCAATATCTATCATCAGCGCCCCCATCTGGGTATTGTGATAAATCATGGGAGTATAACCGGCATTCTCGATGGTCTGGCAGAAAAGCTGGGTCAGATGGGTCCGCTCTTCCACGGATATATTGTTCATGCGGCCGTCCGCACTGGTCCGCTCCACATCATACACCACCGGACAATCCAGCTGATAGGGAGCAATCTTCTGCAACACCAGATTGGCTTCCGCCAATACCTCTTCATCATTGATTGCCTGGCTGAAGATATAGACGCCAACCTTGATCCCGGCAGCTTTGGCGCCTTGAATATTGGCGTCAAACTTTGTGTCCTCCATGAGATTTCCCTCTTTGCCGTATCCCCTGTACCCCAGACGGATAATGGCAAATTCCACTCCGTCCTGAGCCACCAGGTTCCAGTCTATGTCTCCCTGATGGCTGGACACGTCGATCCCCTTGTGGGAGGTCACCTGACCGTCCGTAAGATACTGGTACTCGCCATTCTCCAGAATCTGCAGATTGGCTGCGTCCAGCTGATTCAGCTTTAAGCTTCTGTTGATGGGTACAAAGTGGAATTTCCCGTCGCTGACCACCACTATATCGTCAGGGTAATAAGGCCGCAGCGTCTCCACGGTAGTGGTGCCTGAGGACAAAGATTCCTTGATCCCGTTTAAAACCTTGTCTGCTTCCTCACCCTGTGCCACAGCCACCGCCTCGGCTACTCTTTGGTCCAGCTCCGCCTGAGAATAGACCACGGAGCCGGAGAGCACATCTACCGTGTCTCCCTCTCCCCCAGGCTGTCCGTCCCCTTCCTTCTCCTGCTTCGGATCATTTCCGGGAACGTCGCCGCCCCGCTCAGACAGCTTTTCGTACAGGGACATGCCTCCGTACATGGCCGCCGCCAGAAGCACCATACAGCCCAGCATACCGAATACACCCTTGATGGTGGAATTCCTGCGCCGGTTTTTTCTGGCCCGCTTAAGCTTTTCTTCTCTTTCTTCCCTGTTTAGGGTTTCCTTTTCCCGTTCTTCATCCATATCTATTATATTCATACGTATCTCCCATAGCTTTTTTTCTCTTGTATCTATTATATTAACCGAATTTGCTCAATAGGAAAAGCGGAAAAAATTACATTTAATAAAAACTTAAATAATCACTCACCCGCACGCTCCCGCAGCCGCAGCAATATCTTCTTTTCCAGCCTGCTGACCTGGACCTGACTGATCCCCAGCACCGCTGCTACCTCCATCTGGGTCTTATCCTGGAAGTACCGCATGGTGATTAACTTCTTTTCGGAGGGCTCCAGCGTATTTAAGAGCTGCGTCAGCAGCATATGATTCAGCAGCTTTTCCTTTTCCGCGTCCTCACTGCCAAAGCCTCCTGCCAGACTGCTTCCTACACTGCCGCTGTTTCCCCGGACCACCTTGTCCACCAGATAAACCTCGCTGCCGTCGTCCTGATAGACCGCGCTGTAAATGGACTCCACCTCTATGGAGGCTTCCATGGCAATCACCACATCCTCCATGGAAAGCCCGGTTGCTTCCGTAAGCTCCTGCAAGGTGGGCTCCCTGCCTTCCTTGGCCTGCAGTCTCTGTCTTGCAAGCTTTACCTTTAAACCGTTTTCCTTAATGGTGCGGGACACCTTCACCGGCCCGTCATCCCTTAAAAATCTCTTGATTTCACCGGTAATCATGGGCACCGCATAGGTGGAAAACTGCAGTCCCAGATTCAGATCAAATTTGTCGATGGCCTTCATTAAGCCGATGGTGCCAATCTGGAAAAGATCCTCGGTATCGTATCCCCGGCCCGCAAACCGTCTCACAATATGATGTACCAGCCCCAGATTTTTTTCGATCAGTACTTCTCTTGCATCCTTTTCTCCTGCCTGTGACCTTGCAATCAGTACTGACGTTTCTTCCATGTATCAGTCCCCTCCGGCTATCCAGTCGCCGACACCTATTTTCTTTTTCATCCGCACCGTCGTTCCCTTTCCCGGCTCGCTCTCCACCTCCAGATCATCCATAAACGCTTCCATAAAGGCAAAGCCCATGCCGGAACGCTCCAGCTCCGGCTTGGTGGTAAACAACGGCTCCATGGCCTGCTCCAGATTCTCTATGCCTCTGCCGTTGTCCGTGACCTGGATATGTAGCATGTCCCCCTCCAAAAGACATTGCACCTTCACCTTTCCCGGATTGATGCGGGACCTTTCCGCAGGCTGCCCCTTTGCGCCGCCGTAACCATACAGATTCTCATACCCGTGAATAATGGAATTGGTTACCGCCTCGGAAACCGCAGTTTTTATATCCGCCAGCTCCTCCAGCGTAGGGTCCGCCCCCGCCACAAACGCAGAGACCGCCACCCTGGCAAACCCTTCGTTTTCGGAAATTGCATCAAATATAATTTCCATTTCGTTTTTCATGATTCCAGTACCTCCACAATTCTTTCTAATCCGGATATGGTCAGTATCCTCCTGATCTGCTTGTCCGCATGAATCGCATAGACCCTCCCCCCGAAGCAGGATATTTTTCGGTGTCTGCCCATGATGATCCCGATCCCGGAGGAATCCATAAACCTGGTATTTTCAAAATCAAAGACAATATTACATACATTTTCCCTGCATAACAGCCTGTCGGCATTTTCACAGATAAATCCCGCTCTGTGATGGTCCACCTCCTCCGGCAGCCTGATCATCAGACAGTTATCAATTACCTGAAAATCTTCCGTTGTAATCTGCTCCATATGCTTCCCCTTTCCTTTTTGGCATAAGAAAAGAACCCGCAGTCTCCTACAGGTTCTTTTCTTTCGTATCTTTCAAGGCGAAACTTAAGGAAACGCCTTTTATTCCACCGTCACTCCCAGCTCTCTTAAGCGCCCCCTGGTATCCCTCACCCTGTCGGAATCGGGGAACAGCTCCAACAGCCTCTGATAGGCTTCTGCCGCTTCCTCCAGATTACCGTTGGCCTGATAAGCCCGCGCCAGATAATAAAGGGCATCCACATGCGTCTCGTCATAATACACGGCCCGCTCATAGGCTTCTATCGCCGCCGGATATTCCTGCTGACGAAAATAATCGGAAGCCTCATCATAATAAGTAACCGCCAGCTCCGGCCCGATCACCTGCCGCAGCGTCTGATACAGATTTTGAAATTCCTCCGATCTGTCCTCCGGCATGATTGTCTGTCCTATATTCTCCAGCTCTGCCGCCGCTGCCATGTTGTCCTGATTTTTAAGATAATCAGCCGCTACTGTCAGCAGACTGTCATATCCGTCTATCACGCCGCCGGCTCCTTCAAAGCCGTCCACCCGGCTTTCCAGCTCTTCGATCTTGCCTTTAAGCTTTTCCCCTTCGCTCTCCAGCTCCTGAATCCTCACCGCTCTGGCATCCGACTCATTGCTGACTCTTCTGATCTCGTCCTGCATCTGCACTCTGGTGTTGGACTGCGCCGCAGGCACCAGCAGAAAATAAGTGACGGCCAGCCCGATTACCAGCCCGATTCCCAAATTAATCAGGGTGGAAACGCCGCCGCTCTTTGGCTCCTTTACGTTCACCGGCTGGATGATCATCTCATTGTCGCTGACATAGCGCACCGTCTCATCCTTCTTCCGCTTTCCGCCCGACTGCTTTACCGTCTCATCCGGCACCAGCATCAGTTCCACTTCTTTTAAGTAACGCAGGGTCTGGGTATTATTTCTGTCAATATCCATACACTTGCGAAGCTCCCGCTCCGCACGCTCCCACTGCTCGCTGCTCATGTACAGCAGGGCCAGCAGCTGATGAGCGCGGATAAAACGAGGGTTTAAGGAAAGCACCTTCTTCAGCTGTATCACGGCCAGATCCCTGCTGTCCTGCTGGCAATACACCAGAGCCTGATTATATTTCTTGATGGTTTGATTGATTGAGTCCAGCCTGCCGGAGTTGGACTGCAGCCTGTCAATATAATCGTCCGCAATATTTTTCTCCGGGCGCAGATTTTTACTGATGACCCACTCGCTTAAGGCCGCCACCACCTCGCCCGTCTCAAAATAGACCAATCCCAGCAGATTCCGCGCATCAATATTGTTTTTATTAAATTTCAAGCTTTGCCGCAAGCTGGTGATCGCACCGGTCAGATCCCTGACCCCGGCCTTTTCCAGGCCAAAGTTATAGTACATGTTGGAAACGAACATGATCCTTTTATACAGGGACACGTCCACTCCGCAGGCAGTGCAAAAATCATGCTCCGACAGCTGACATCCGCAGTTATAGCAAAACATGTCACACCTCTTCCGACTCTTCCTCGGATTCCTTTATCATTTTTACAAGTAGATCTGCCATATCCGTCAAGTCCTGATTATAGATGGCGTCCTCCGCATCCTCCACTTCAAGACTGGGGTGAAACTTTTTCAGCTCTTCCTCAAAATTTATCATCCTTTAAAAGCTCCTTTATCTCACCTGCCAGATACAGGCTGCCCGCTATATAAATCCGCTCGTCCTGCCTCCGGCTATGTAACAGTTCACAAAAGGCCGTGGATACATTGTCATACACTTCATACCTGCAGCCGGGATATTGGTCAAAAAGCTCCCTGAGCCTCTCCGGGGAAACTGCTCTTCCTGTCCGCATATGCGCCGCAAAGATCCGGTCAAACAGCCCCGACCTTTCCAGTTCCTCCACCATGCGCTCGTAATCCTTATCCTTCACCACACTAAACAACAGAGCCCTGGGGCCGGTATGTCCGTCCTCTGCCACTGTCTCCAGAAAAGCCCTTACCCCGTCCTCGTTGTGAGCGCCGTCCACAAAGACCTCCGGCAGCACCTCTTCCATACGGCCGGCCCAAAAGCAGCTTTCCATTCCCCGCCTGATTTGGTCCTCCGTGATGGTTCTGCCGCCGTCCAGCGTCTCCAGCGCCCGTACCGCTAACGCCGCGTTCTCCATCTGATATGCGGCAATAGTGTGCAAAGTAAGGGTAATATAACTATAATACCCAGTGTGCAAAGAAAAATCAATGCTTTTATTTGCAAAACCCAAAAAGCGATAGTCCTTTTTCGACACCGGATGAGTCTTTACGCCAAGCTCCAACCCTTTCTGCTCAAAAACCCTGCTGACAGACTCACAGGTATCCCAATAAACTGCAGGCGCTCCTGCCTGCATAATACAGGCTTTTTCTCCCGCAATTTTTTCTGCCGTATCCCCCAGATATTCCACGTGATCCAGGCTGATATGAGTAATCACTGCCAGCTCCTTCCTCGACACGGAGTTGGTGGCGTCCAGCCTTCCGCCCAGCCCTGTCTCCAAAATACAGAAATCCGGCTGCTTTTCCGGGAAAATCACCATGGCCATAAAAAAGAGGTATTCAAAATAAGAAGGATGATAAAAAAGCGGACGGGCACCCGGATCGGAGGCAGGCTCCGGGCCTGCCCCCTCATCCCCGGCTTCCGGGAATTCCAGCAGCCTGTACACCTGCAGAAATGCCCCCAGGAATTCTTCTTTGGAAATCATCTCTCCATCCACCGTAAACCGCTCCCGTATATCTACCAGGTGAGGCGAGGTAAACAAAGCCACCCTGTACCCCGCCGCCTGCAAAACGGAGCTCATATAAGCGCACACGGAGCCCTTGCCGTTGGTGCCTGCCACATGGATGATCCGCATCCGCCTGTCCGGATCCCCCAGCCGGTGCAAAAAGGCTTTTGTATCCTCCATGGTGTTTTTGGAGGAAAACCGTGGAATGCCGTTAATATAATTTTCCGCCTCTTCAAAGGAGGTAACGGACTGCTTCTGCATCATGCACCTCGTTTCTGCGCTCATCCCAGCTGCGCCAGCCTGGTCTCCACCTGCTCCATCATGCGGGTATACTTGCTGAGCTTTTCCTTTTCCTCCGCAATCTTGGCTTCCGGTGCCTTGGAGATAAACCTTTCATTGGAAAGCATACCGTTGACCCGTGCAAGCTCCCCTTCCAGACGCTTCTTTTCCTTTTTCAGCCGCTCAATTTCCTGCGCAATGTCCACCAGCTCCGCAAAGGGAATATACAGGGTTGCGCCGGGAATCACCACGCTCACCGCATCCTGGGCAATTCCGCTCTTATCCTTCTGGATGGTAGCCTGGCTGGCGTAAGCCAAAGAGGCAAAGAACAACTTTCCTTCCGTAAAGGCGGACAGGATTCCCTCGTCCTCACTGACCACATACACTGCAGCCTTGCGGGAAGGCGCCACGTTCATTTCATTTCTTATATTCCGAATGCCTCTGACCGCCTCCTTGATAATCTCAATGTCCTTCTCTTCTCTTGCAAAAGCCCGATCCTCCCGGTATTTCGGCCAGGCGCTGATCATGATGGACTCTTCCATGGCATTGCCGTCCATGGCATTGCCGTCCATGGCAGCGCCGTCCGTGGCATTGCCGTCCATGGCATTGCCGTCCATGATGGCGCGGATCGTGCAGTAAATTTCCTCGGTGATAAAGGGCATGTAAGGATGCAGCAGCTTTAAGGCGTCGATGAGGACGGTCTTTAAGGTCCAAAGAGCCGCGTTCTGGCTGGCTGCATCGTCGGTATCATACAGTCTGGGCTTTACCATCTCGATGTACCAGTCGCAGAATTCGTCCCAGATAAAATCATAAACCTTCTGCACGGCAATTCCCAGCTCAAAGCTTTCCATATTATCCGTCACTTCTCTGACCAGGGAATTTAACCGGGAAAGGATCCACTTATCCACCGGCTGCAGCTCCTTTAATCCCGGCTCCGTCACCTGCTTGCCGTCCATGTTCATCATAATGAAGCGGGACGCATTCCAGACCTTATTTGCAAAATTGCGGCTGTTCTCCACTCTCTCATAATAGAAGCGCATATCGTTGCCGGGAGCATTGCCGGTAATCAGCGTCAGCCGCAGGGCGTCCGCCCCGTACTTGTCGATAATCTCCAGAGGGTCGATGCCGTTGCCCAGGGATTTGGACATCTTGCGCCCCTCGCCGTCCCTCACAAGGCCATGAAACAGCACGGTCTTAAAGGGCTTTTCACCCATATGCTCATAGCCGGAAAAGATCATGCGGATGACCCAGAAGAAAATAATATCATAGCCTGTCACCAGCACATCCGTAGGGTAAAAATATTTTAAATCCTCGGTCTGCTCCGGCCAGCCTAAGGTTTCAAAGGGCCAGAGCGCGGAGGAAAACCAGGTGTCCAGGGTGTCCGGGTCCTGGGTCAGATGCTCATGACCACATTTCGGACATTTCTCCGGCATCTCCCCTGCCACAGTTACCTCTCCGCACTTGTCGCAGTAATAAGCGGGGATCCTGTGGCCCCACCAGAGCTGTCTGCTGATACACCAGTCACGGATATTGTCCGTCCAGTTGAAATAGGTCTTTTCCATACGCTGAGGAATCAGCTTGATCTCGCCCTTTTTCACTGCTTCCACCGCAGGCTTAATCAGCTCATCCATCTTCACAAACCACTGTTCCTTTACCAGCGGCTCCACGGTGGTCTTACAGCGGTCGTGGGTGCCTACATTATGAGAATAATCCTCTATCTTTACCAGCAGCCCCTGGCTTTCCAGCTCTTCCACAATGGCCTTTCTGGCCTCATAACGGTCCATGCCCTCAAACCTGCCGCCGTTTGCATTGATGGTGGCGTCATCGTTCATGATATTGATAATGGGAAGGTCATGACGCTTGCCAACCTCAAAGTCGTTAGGGTCATGAGCAGGCGTAATCTTTACCACGCCGGTGCCGAACTCCCTGTCCACATAGGTATCCGTGACCACAGGAATCACCCGGTTGACAATGGGCAGCAGCACGCTCTTACCGATCAGATGGGCATAGCGCTCATCCTCAGGATGAATGGCTACGGCGGTATCTCCCAGCATGGTTTCGGGACGGGTGGTGGCAAAGGTCAGAAATTCCGTATTGCTGGGCTTTCCGTCCTCACCGATCACAGGGTACTTGATATGCCACAGATGCCCCGCCTGTTCCTCATATACCACCTCCGCGTCGGAAATGGAGGTATTGCACACCGGACACCAGTTGATGATCCGGGCGCCCTTATAGATATAACCTTTTTCG
Source organism: uncultured Acetatifactor sp. (assembly GCA_910586485.1). Taxonomy (GTDB): domain Bacteria; phylum Bacillota; class Clostridia; order Lachnospirales; family Lachnospiraceae; genus Acetatifactor. Next base: position 176,592 of record CAJUIA010000001.1, on the reverse strand, counting down.
TGCATCTTTACAAAGACTTCCGTTACCGCCTTGTTGCAGCCCTCATCCATGGTAAAGCGCTCCCTGTCCCAGTCGCAGGAAGAACCCATCTTCCTTAACTGAGAAATAATCCGTCCGCCGTATTCCTTTTTCCAGTCCCAGGCCCGCTCTAAGAATTTCTCCCTGCCCAGCTCATGCTTGTCGATGCCCTCTTCCTTCAGCTTCTCGGTAATCTTCACCTCCGTGGCGATGGAGGCATGATCCGTGCCCGGCTGCCAGAGGGCATTAAAGCCCTGCATTCGCTTAAAACGGATCAGAATATCCTGCATGGTATTATCCAGGGCATGACCCATGTGCAGCTGCCCCGTAATGTTTGGCGGCGGGATCACAATGGTGAAGGGCGTCCTGCTATGGTCCACCTCCGCGTGAAAATATTTCTTTTCCAGCCATTTTTGATACAATCTGTCCTCGATTCCCTTGGGATCGTAGGTTTTTGCAAGCTCTCTGCTCATCCTTTCTGCTCCTTTCATAATGGGTAATTCGCCGGCATAAAAAGAAAGCTTCACATTCTGGGTGCACGCGCCTGACAGCGCAGTTTCCGGTAAGTTAAAAAGCCCTCTGCCGACTTATGTCAGCAAAGGGCGTGTCACATCAACGCGGTACCACCTTTGTTTACAATGACCTCACGGCCATTGCCTCATGGACTTCCAATAAAGCCCTATCCGCTAACGGGGATAATCCGTGAGAACCTACTTTCGCATAAGCACCCTGAAACCGCTTACGGCGTTCAGCTCTCCGGCTCGGAAGCTACCTTCCACGCGCCTTCCTTCAAGCGGCCTTTCAGCACCGGGTCGGCAGCCGCTCTCTCTTTTAAGGGGCAGTGTGTACTCTTCTTCGTCACAGCCTTTTTGATTTATATGAAAATATAATCCATTCCGCTCTGTTTGTCAAGTCCTGAAACACTTGATTTTTTCACTGATTTCTTCAGGCCTGATTTCCTCACAGCGCCTTTCATAATACTTCATACAATATTCCGCCTCGTTTTTCCCAAACCAGCCTTACCTCTCAAGTCTGAAAGTAAACGCTTCCTTCCCCGTCAGCTCCCTTGTCCTTTCATCCGGCTGGCCGAAGCCTGCACTGACCGTAAACCTTGCGCCGCCGGAAACCTTTTCTCCCGCTTCATTGACAACCGTCAGGGCATCCCTGTCCAGCTTCACGGTTACGGTCCGGCTCTCCCCTGCCTTTACGGTCACACCTGCAAAACCGCACAATTTTCCGTTCGGCACTGCATCCGGGGAATCCGCCTTTATGTATACCTGCACAACCTCACGCAGGTCCCTGCTGCCAGTATTGGCAACCAGGGCTTCCATCGTCAGTCCGTCGTCTCCCGCAAGCCGAATTTCCCCGCTCCGGACCACGGCCTGTCCGTTGACCTTTACTTCGGCAAGCTCTGCGCTGCCATAGGTCAGGCCATATCCGAAGGGATAAAGAGCCCGGCCGGTAAAATACCGATATGTCCTGCCCTTCATGGAATAGTTCTCGAAATCCGGCAGCTCCTTTACATCATAATAAAAGGTCACCGGCAGCTTGCCGGAGGGCGATATTTCCCCCATGAGAATATCCGCCACCACCCGGCCGCCACGCGCTCCCGGATACCAGGCCTGCAGCACTGCATTGCAATGCTCCTGCGCATAGCTTAAATCCATGGCGCTGCCCGTCATATTAACCAGAATCACAGGCCTGCCCGTCTCTGTTACCGCCTCCAGCAGCTTTCGCTGGGATTCGGGCAAGAGCAGGTCCATCTTGTCGCCGGAAGCATAGCTGTTTCCCGCATCTCCCGCTTCTCCCTCCAGTGTCTCGTCCAGCCCCAGACAGAGAATTACCACGTCGCTGTGCTTTGCCACCGCCACGGCCTCGCTGATCCGGTCACCGGGAAGCCCCAGATTTTCCAGTCTGTCCTTAAATGGATGACAGCCCTCGGAATAATAAACCCGGACCTGATCCCCCAGACAGTCCTGAATTCCTTCCAATACTGTAATATATCTGGAGGATGTCCCATGATAATTGCCGATCAGCGCCGTCCTGTTATTGGCATTAGGACCGATCACGCCCACCGTTTTCAGCCGGCTCCTGTCCAGCGGAAGGATACCGTCGTTTTTCAACAGAACCACGGACTCTGCCGCAGCTCTGTCCGCCAGAGCCAGGTGCTCCTGACACTCGATTTTCTCGTATCCGATTTTATCATATTCCGTCTCGTCAAACATCCCCAGCAGGAATCTGGCGGTAAACACTCTCTCCGCGGCCCTCGTGATTTCTTCCTCCGTCACCAGCCCCTGTTCATATGCTTTCAACATATACAGGTAGGTTACACCGCAGTTTAAGTCACAGCCAGCCTTCAGCGCCAGCGCCGCAGATTCCTCCGCCGTATCCGTCACCATATGATGTGTATGAAAGTCCGCGATGGCCCAGCAGTCGGAGACATAATGGCCCTGAAAGCCCCACTCCTTCCGCAGTATGTCTTCCATCAGCGTTTTGCTGCCGCAGCAGGGCTCCCCGTTTACCCTGTTGTAGGCCCCCATAACGGCCTCCACCTCTGCCTCCTTCACCAGCTTTTCAAAAGCCGGAAGATAGGTTTCCCGCAAATCCTTCTGTGAAACCTGCGCATTAAACTCATGGCGCAGGGCCTCCGGACCGGAATGGGCCGCCAGATGCTTTGCGCAGGCAGCCCCCAGCAAGAACTCTCCGTCCCCCTGCAGGCCGTTTACAAAAGCTTTCCCCATTTCCCCGGTAAGGTACGGATCCTCGCCGTATGTCTCATGGCCTCTTCCCCATCTGGGATCCCTGAAAATATTTATATTGGGCGACCAGAAGGTCAGCCCCTTGTATATGTCCCTGTCGTTTTCTTCCCTGGCCGCATTGTACTTGGCCCGGCCTTCCACGCCGATGGCTTTTCCGATCCGCTCCGCCAGCTCCGTGTCAAAGGATGCTGCCGTACCGATGGCCTGAGGAAAGACCGTAGCCACACCGCCCCTTGCCACGCCGTGCAGTGCCTCATTCCACCAGTTATACGCCGGCACCCCCAGCCTTGGAATCGCCGGCGCATCATATTTTAGCTGCGATGCCTTTTCCTCCAGCGTCATCTGTCCTACCAGCTCCCTGGCCCGTTTTGCTGCCTGTTCCCTGTTCCGCATGATTTCCTCTCATTCTGCCGCAGGGGAATTATTTTCCGCTCCGGCCCTTTATTATTTCGCCGCTTCCTTTCAGGGCGCCGTTTTCTCTTCTCTGTAACAATAGCATAAATAAATTCTTCTTTCCATCATATTCTTAAAAGTATTCCCTGAATTCATAGATCTATTGCCGGCGCCTCTGTCTGGTCTGGTAAAAAATTCATACTCTGGCACTTTTTATCAAGCCAGTTTTGCAGTACACTTGCAACATCCCTTATATAAGGCATACATACAAAACAACAATGAGAGGAAAAATAATGTTATGAAAAAGAATGATCCCACAACTACAACGAGGAAAAAAAGCTATGGACTGCTGATTACAGGGGCCGTTATGCTGATTGCAGGCATCATTTTTGCGGTGTACACATACAACACCAGCTATCAGACGGCGCTGATTACCGAGGATGCCGCGGAAAAGCTTCGGCTGCAGCGGCCATACTCTTATTCACTGACCTTGGTTTTTCTGGCGATACCGCTGACGATCAAAGGCATCTTCAACGGTGTCCGCGGTGTGAATCGTGCGGACAAATCCGACGTGAAGCGCCTGGCCATGGCCGGCCTGATGGCGGCACTCTGCTACATCGGGTTTGCCTTCTTTAAAATTGACCTTACCGTGGGCCCGGAGAAAGCCTCCTTCCACTTCGGCAATGTGTTCTGTGTACTGGGCGCACTGCTGATGGGCGGCTACTGGGGCGGTTTGGCCGGCGCCGTCGGCATGACCATCGGTGACCTTACCACATCCTATGTGACCAGCGCTCCCAAGACCTTCCTGTTAAAGCTGTGTATCGGCCTGATCGTGGGACTGGTAGCTCATAAGATTTTTAAACTGGACCGGGAGCATTCTGCAAAATATGTGACGGGCGTCACTGTTTTAGCCTGCTTCTGCGGCATGGCCTTTAATGTGGTCGCTGACCCTTTGGTAGGCTATTTCTACAAAACCTATTTATTGGGCGTGCCCCAGGATATAACCAAGGCGCTGGTTAAAATTGCGGCATTAACCACAACCGTCAACGCCGTGGTGGCAGTAATCGCCGCCTCCGTCTTCTACCTGGCTCTCCGGCCCGCTTTGAAAAAAACAGGACTGTTCCTGCAGGTAAGTCCGGCCGTTGAAGCAAAATAATTGTACAGCCAAAAACCACCTGTGCCTTGGCAGCATCTCTGCCCGTCACAGGTGGTTTTTCTCATGATCGGTATTGATTTTCCATCCTATTGTCTTAACCTCTAATCCGTAAAGCTTACGGTGGTATTTCCCGCTGAGCATTCTACCTTGATCGTTTTTGCCGCCCCGTTGTCAATTTGCTTTGACACTCCAAAACCGCTGTAGCTTTCCTGCCCCAGGTCAATATTTCCCATAGCCCCCGCAAGCTGATAATTAAAGTCCTGCTGCCTGCCCGACAGCTTCAGCTCCACATTACCCATGGCACAGCTTACATCTACGTCGCCCTCAATGCTTCCGGACACCTGAAGATTTCCCATGCCCACATCTGCCTTCATGCCCTTCAAATTTACATCCTTCATATCAATCTCACCGGCGCCGATTTCCATGTTCAACGCTTCCGTCTGCAGGCCGTTCACGGTAATCCGTCCGGCGCCCACTCCCAGCGAAATCCGTTCCGCATTCAGGTTGTCAAATGACAGCTCGCCGGCGCCCAAATCAATATCCGCATCGCTGAAATGACAATCCTCCGGCACATAGAGCTTCACCTTGCTGCCCTTCCAGCTGCCCCATGTCCTGGAGCTGGTGGTGGTGCGGATATAGAGAGTTCCGTTTTCCTGATATGCCTGAAATTTTCCACAATCGGAGGCTTCCACATAAAAGGAATCGTCTCCGGAGAGCTGAACGTCAAACAGGCACCCTCCCGCCTCGATCTTTATGTTTTCCACTGCGCCGCCAAGACAAAATTTTTCCACGTCTCCGCTGTACACCTCATAGCTGCTGTTAAAGCTTGTGGCATCATTTATATCATAATCCAGCTCCGGCAGACTGTCCGTCAGGTCATCCTTCACCTGCATTCCCCAATGAAACAGGCCGTCAAAATTCATAATCACCCTGCCGCCCGTAACGGTTTCCACCACCCGGCTGATCGTTGCCCGCCCTCTTACGGTTCCGGCGGCAACAGCCAGCCCTATTCCCAAAATCAAAAAGATCAATGCTGCAATCGCACAGCCCTTCATAAATTTTTTCATTTTTTCCTCTCATTCCGCCGCGCAAGCGGCATCTAAATTCGCGGGAACTTTGGGACGCGCAGCGTCACAAATTCCGAGATTGAAAATAACAAGCTTCCTTCCCGCCAAGGCCAAACAGCCGCTGCCCAATCCACCGGAACAGCCGGCCGATCCAGCGTATCATCGCAGGTCCCCCGCATGCTATCGCTGCCGTCAGCATCAGGAACAAAAAACCTATTCCGCCGCAGATGAGCCCGCCGCCCATCACTCCGAAGCCCACCAGCGGGTCAACCGGAATGCACATGCCGCCAACCACCAGCAGTATGAGAAGCACCAGAAACAAACATAATGTAGTAACACCAAACCCCAAAATCAGGCCCAGCCACGCCATCAAAAGAGCAAAGGCCACGCAGACTAAGGCCAGTAGAAAGGGCGAAGCAATCACCAGCAGAATAACAAGAGCTGCCGTCATTCCTCCGGACATTCCGGAACGCCCGGAAGCAACCTTTCCGCCTCCCGTACCTCCGGCACCAACCTTTCCGCCTCCCATACCTCCGGCACCGCCGTTTCCGCCTGAGGAAGCAGACCAGCTGCCGGTATCCCGGCTGCCTCCCGCGTCCGGATTCCCGCCGAAGGATGTATTCCCCGCGTATGTACCCTGCCCGCTGCCGCTGACAACTCCGGTCTGCCCCTCTGCTTCCGGCTTTCCGCCACTCTCCGGCTTTCCGTCGGTCTCCGCCTGCCCGTATTCCACCACAGCCCTGTCCGCCGCGGTAGAACTCTTGCCCCTCTGGCTTTCCAAAAGCTCCCGCCGGATGTTTTCCGCTACTCTTGCCGGATTCCCCAGGGCTTCGATAACTGCCTGCTCATTCTCTGCTCCCGCATCATCAAAATAATCGTTATAATATTGCAGCGCCTCTTCCCTCTCACCGTCGGAAACGTTCCGCAGCAAAATTTCCAGCTGGCTCATAAATTCTATTCTGTTCATACTCCGGTCCTCCCCTCAAACAAGCCCGTTATTTTGTCTGCATACTCCCGCCATTCGCCCTCATATAATTGCAGCTGGGCCCAGCCTCTGCTGGTAACCTTATAATAACGTCTATTCCTTCCTCCGCATTCCATGTCATAGACCTCCAGACAGTCGTCCTTCTGCAATCTGCGCAGAACCGGATACAGGGTAGACTCGGACAGATCTATTACCTGCCGGACGTCCTGCGTGATCTTATATCCGTACGTTCCCTCCGGATCCTTGGACACGACGGCAAGCACTATGGCATCCAGCAGGGTCGCACCCACGTTAAATATCATGTTATCGCCCCTTACCTTCCATATATTCATAGTTCATTTAAACGAAAAGCTTTGACATCATTATGTTGATCCCATGCGTTCATATAATATTATATCTCGTATAATATTCAACCTGTGCATACTATACACCATATAATATTATATGTCAAGTGTAAAAGAAGCAAAAATGTTAAAAATGCTGTCAGCAGAGTACGAGTGGAAACTGATGAAGAGATGCAAATGCAGATGTGGACGAAATATAGATACAGATTGTCTGCATGATTCATCTGCAGGCGGTGTCCTGCTCACTGTCCTGAAAATTGAAATTTATGCCGATGTACCCCATAGATATAAAATATATTCACTATCGGTTTCTAATCCTAAAGATAAATCATTCCATTTAGGGGGAATAAGGTTTACTGCTCTGGTTACCGGCTCATGCAAAACAGTAACCCGTTGGTTCATTTCTTCCAGGCGTGATTTCATCCACGCTAAATCTTCCTCAGAAGCCGGCAGATTCGTGCGGTTTTTATACAGTTCAGTCCAGTCACTGCAGAACCTCTCGTCTGAATCCAAAAAAAGCAGAGCCGCCGTTATAAAATCATCTAAGGACGAATAAACACTTTTGGGGGCCACAACAGCTGAAATATTTTGTTCTGAAACAGCAGCATTAAAACAAAGATTTCCAAAATCTATCGCAATCATATCATATCTCCAAATATGCCGCCAGGAAGGGGCAAAGCCCGTCTCCCCGGCGGCAGTGCCGCTGTTGGCGGCACAAACAATCAAACTTCACATTTCCAGAAATACGCACCGTAGCCTTCCAGTACCGATCCGCCTCCGAAATCATGCTCCTTACCGGTAATCAAATCCACCGCCATTCCACAGCCGGCATCAAAATGCGCCGTGAAATCATTTTCGTCCGCGTTGATTGCCACCAGGACTCTCTCATGCTCCGACTTCCTCTCGAAAATGCACTGGCGGTTCGTCAGCAGTACGGAACGGAAGCTGCCGTAATTTAATGCCTGCGAATGCTTTTTGGCTGCGCACAGCTTACTGACCCAATCAGTCAAATCATTCCAGAGCGGCGCTGCAAAGGATGGACGCAGCGCCGGATCCCCCTGGGATTTCTCTGCTTTCTCCCCCCATTCGCTTCCGTAATAGACGCAGGGGATACCCGGCATTCCAAAAGCAAGGGCATATATTAAAGGTAAATGATTTTTATTTGTCAAAATGCTTGCCACTCTGGTCACATCATGATTGTCAACAAAGGATAACAGGTGCTTCCCTTTATACAGGGTCCAGTTTTCCGGCCCAAACTGGCGCATCAGGGAGTGGTTGATTTCAAAAAGATTCATACTGTTAAAGCTGCTGAAAAGCCCCTTATAGCATTCGTAATTGGTAGCCGAGTGCAGCATCTGGTCATTCATGAGCCGATTGTAATCCCCATGCAGCATCTCACCCACCAGAAAGAAATCCTCCTTCAGGCCGTCACAGTAAGAGCGCAGTCTGCGCACAAAATTTTCATCCAGGCTGTAAGCCACATCCAGTCGAAGTCCGTCGATCCCAAACTCCTCCACCCAAAATTTCACGCTCTCCAGCAAATAGTTTACCAGCTCATCATTTCTCAGATTCAGCTTTACCAGGTCATAATTTCCTTCCCAGCCCTCATACCACAAACCATCGTTATAATTGGAATTGCCGTCAAAGGCAATACGGTAAAACCAGTTTACATATGGAGAGCTCTCCCTGTTTCGCAGAACGTCCTGAAAAGGCCCGAAGCCTCTGCCCACATGGTTAAACACCCCATCCAGCACCACCCGGATCCCGTTCTCATGAAGTGCATTACAAACCCTTTTGAAATCCTCGTTGGTGCCCAGACGAACGTCTACCCGCCGATAGTCCCTCGTATTGTAACCATGGGTATCCGACTCAAACAGGGGTGAAAAATACACGGCATTCACTCCCAGCCTGCTCAAATGAGGTATCCAGTCCAGCACCTTCAAAATACGATGCTCCTGCACCCCGTCATTCTCAAAGGGGGCCCCGCAAAACCCCAGAGGATAGATCTGATAAAAAACACTTTCATTTGCCCACATAATTCTCTCTCCTTTTATTGACTAATCTGGTACTAAAATGTATATCTTGCAAAAATCCTGCATTTAGATATTAAATTTATCCTGTCACATTTTTCGTGTTATTTTTCCAAAAAGCGGCTAAATCCACAGAGTTATCCACATATACACATGTGTCATTTCGACTTTTTTCGATGTCATTCTTCAAAAAAACGGCGTCGCTTCATGCAAACCTAAAGCCATTCATTCCAAAAACGTTCCACCTGTTTTGCAACCGTCCCCAATGTCACAGGCACATATCTTTCCCATTCCCGCGGAAACATGCGTCTGTAGGAAAGCTGTAAAAAGCGCTCGTCCAGCAGCGCTACCAGGCCCACATCCTCCATAGTCCGTATCACCCGGCCCGCCGCCTGCAAAACCTTGTTCATGCCGGGATAACGATACGAATAATCAAATCCGTCCTCACCTTCTCCGTCAAAAAAGTCTTTCAGCATTTCCCGCTCAAAGCATACCTGAGGAAGGCCGGTGCCCACAATGACCGCACCGATCAATTCATCCTTCTTTAAATCAATACCCTCCCCAAAGATGCCTCCCAAAACACAAAAGCCTATCAGTATCCGGTCCTCTTCCTCTTCTATTTCCATGGCTACAGCAGCCCTCAGCGCTTTTAACGTCTGTGGGTCCATTCCGCCTTTGCCCCGAAACCGGCCCAGGAAAGCCTCCCTGTCCGCCTCACTCATATAATCACTTTGGATCAAGCACTCTCTGTCTTCCCCGCCAAAATTTTCGGTATATTTTTCATAAACCTTTTGCAGAAAAGCATAGGAGGGGCAGAATACCATATAATTTCCGTGGCGGTTCTTTACGATTTCTTCGATGTATCTGGCAATATTCAAATATTCCTCTTCGGAGCGCCTTTTATATCTGCTGGTCACATCCCCGGCAATAAATAACGCTCGTTTTTCCGGATTGAATACGGACCTGGCATATACCTCATAGTCCTCTGCATCTCCCCCCAGCAGCTTCTTATAATATTGTATCGGCAGAAATGTAGCGGAAAACAGGATACTGCTCCGCCCCCGTTCCATACACTGCCTGAGATTTACGGCCGGATTCATACAGAACAGCTTCAGGAAAAAGCTGCCGTCATCACACAGGCTGGTATACTTTACATAATTTTCGTCCAGCCCTTCATATATTTGCAGAAAATGGCTGATTTCAAAGTAAAAATCCAACAGCTGCTCCCTTATAGCCGGCGGTTCTTCTTCCTGTTCCGCCAGATAGTCATCCATCACTGCCTGCAGCCGCATCAGCGGCTGTACAAAGTCGTCGATCTCTTCCACAATCCGGCACTGCTCACACTCCCGCTTCATGGCAAGCATTTCCCCGTTACACTTTTCCATCTGATAAATCATCTTTTCCGCATAGCCCTGACGCACAAGAACACTGCGCCCGCCGCGCTTTCCCGATTCCATATGTGATAAATGATTCAAGGACTCCTGATTGAAAATCAATGTACTCTCGGCACTTTCTGATTCCTCTGTCATATTTCCTGTCATTTCTAATGTCATTTGCCCTTCTATGGCCTTTTTTCTGCCTTTTGAGGCAATTTCTGACATCACTGTCTGTTTTAGTTCTCTGCGCAGTTCCAAAAACTGCTCCTTGCTCAGAACGGCGCTGTACATTTCCCTTCCCCGCTCCAGCAGGTTATGTGCTTCATCAATTAAAAAGATGTAATCCCCGCCTGTACTTTCCCCGAAAAAGCGCTTCAGGTATACATGAGGATCAAAGAGATAATTGTAGTCACAGATCACCGCATCTGCAAACAGACTCATATCCAAGCACAGCTCAAAAGGACAGACCCTGTGCTTTTCCGCATATTCTTCTATCGTTTCCCTGCTAAAGCTTTCCTGATTCGTCAGCAGGTCATACACGGCCTCATTGATCCTGTCATAATGCCCTTTTGCATAGGGGCAATAGTCCGGATTACACTCGGTTTCCTCCATAAAGCAAATTTTTTCTTTTGCCGTAAGTATGACGCTTGTAAAATGTAAGCCCTTCCTTCGCAGCAGCCAAAGGGCATCCTCCGCCACGGTTCTGGTAATGGTTTTTGCCGTCAGATAAAAAATCTTCTCTCCCTTACCCTGCCCTACGGACTGCACGGCAGGATAAATCGTGGTAATTGTCTTCCCTACCCCGGTAGGCGCTTCCAAAAACAATTTCTTTTTATGGTAGATCGTCTTGTATACATTGGCGGCAAGCTCCTTCTGCCCCTCCCTGTAGGGAAAGGGAAACTCCAGCCCCTGAATGGACGCCTGCCGTTTTTTCTTCCAGCTCCAATGATAGTCCGCCCACTTTTTATAAGAATCTATCAGTCCGTTAAACCATTGCTTCAGCTCTTCGAAGGTATAATCCTGATAAAAATAGCGCAGTTCCTCCGTGGGGATATGGCAGTAGGTCATCCGCACCTGAATTTCAGACAGCTTCTGCTGAAGCCCATAAATATAAGCATAGCATTTTGCCTGGGCAAGGTGCAGGGGCATGGGCTCCTTCCATCTGGCCGGATCCCGGTAAACTCCCTTAATCTCATCTATCACCACCCGGCCCTCATGATGAATGATCCCGTCTGCCCGCCCTTCCACTACCAACAGATACCCTTCCTCTTCAAGGGTTATCTTTAACGGCACCTCTGCCTGGTATTCCGATCCCATGCGCCTTTGGATCATACGGTGAATCCTGCCGCCTTCCTGCATGGCATTATCCGGTGACGCCTGATGCCTGTTATCTATGTCACCATACCGCAATACAAATTCGATCAGATTTCGGACGGAGATATAGATCTCATCCTTAGGATCTGACATTGGAAGCTCACTTCCAGACTTCACGCTCTCCGCCCCCTTACGCAGTTATTTTCCCGGCAGCACAGCTCTATAAGCAAGAAAACTCCCCATGAAGACAGCACACCGTCTTTCACAGGGAGTCAGTTGTTTGATGTATCAGCAGGCTATTGCAAACTTTTCAAGAAGCTCTTCCAGCTGGGCATTATAGCCTTCATAAGATACTGTCAGAGGCACTCTGAAATCCAGTCCGTAAACTCCTAAAAATGATTTGGCATCCACTACATATCTGTTGTAAGAAATGTCGATGTCAAAATCACATCTGGAGGTCACGTCAACAAAATGCTGCACATCGTTCTGTGTCATACGAATTGTCTTGACCATGTCAACCATCCTTTCACATAATAACAACAGTTACCATATCTTTATGATTCCCTATTATATGCAAAATAATTCCAGATGTAAAGCGTTTTCCGCAATCAGATTTTTCTCCCTTTTTTTACGGATTTTGTCTGTTTTTATCAAATTTGCCCACAGCCCTGCCTGCCGCCTTCCTGCTTTTGTCTATTTTAGCTATTCTACATATCCGGGCGCCTGTACGGAAAATACATTTTTATACTTCCCGACCAAAATACACAAAGCATCTTTGGCAGTCAAAACTCAATCATATATTCCCGAAATCTCAGCGGCAGCATATTCCTCTGCAGCTTGTAATTTTCCCTGTCCTTTATGGAAATTGTCCGACAGAAATGGCGAAACAGCTCCTGATATTCCGCTTCCTCCTTTGAAAAACGAAGCACAGGCTCTTTTCCCTCATCCCCGGAAAGCAGATACCATTGCCGCTTTTCAGGATGAATCCCGAAAATATTTCTGGTGCTGTCGTGAATCACAAAGTTTTCAATGGGCAGCCTGTCAGCAAAATGGGGCATTAAAAAGGTAAGTGCATTGGCTTTCGGTCCGATCTTAGCATATAATATACCGTTTTCCAATTCCTGAAACCGCAGAAATTCTCTCAGATAACCAATCTCTCTGCCGGCCTTCCTGGCCAGGGAAAATGTCTGCATCACATACTGATCCGTTAAATCATCAAAAAGATGACCTCTGGCACATCTTTCGTCCAGCCCCTTTACTACTGTTCTGTAGACCGCCTGTGCCTTTTTAGCATCCGTTGAGGCAAGGGCCGTACATACCTGTAAATAGTCCTCTTCTCCAAAACGCCTTTCCAGTGTCCGCATAACCTTTACCGCCCTGGCAGGATCCGCCTGTACATGCACATCCTCCGCAAACAGCAGGGGCTCATCGTCCAGAGCCAGGCAGGTATCCTCTGCATCCCTGTCTTCCTCATAAGAAAGATAAATTGCTGTAAAAATGCTTTCCAGCGAATCTTCACATCTGTATACCGTCATTTCCGGCCTCCATTTCTGCAATCAGTTTCATTTTTCCGCCGGCGTCGGCACAAACAATTAATGAACTCAGTGCTTTCCTTTCACAGCTGCCCCACTGCCGTCTCCAAAATTTCCTGCGCCGGAGGCATAACGACAGGCCTTCCCCCGGCAAATCCGCCGCCTGCAAAGCTGCCGTCGTCAAACAGCGACATCTGCCGGTATGTCATGCCGTCCGCGCCAAACCGTATCCGCTCGTTTTTATCGGTAAGATTTCTCACAATATAATCCTCGTCCAGCTTTACCGGATACATCATCCTGCCGCTGCAGGTAATGAAGTAAACTGCCCGCTTTAATACCACGCCCATTTTTTTCAGATCCCCAAAGGTCAGGCTTGCACAGCGCCTGGCCGCAGCAATCCTTCGGGCGCTCTTAACTCCAATACCGGGAACCCTCAGCAGCAGCTCCATAGGCGCCCTGTTAATTTCCACCGGGAACTGCTCCAGATGCCGTACTGCCCAGTCCTCCTTGGGATCCAGCATCACATTGAAAAAGGGACGCTTCTCGTCCAGCAGTTCCTCCGCCCGAAAGCCGTAAAACCGAAGCAGCCAGTCCGCCTGATACAGCCTATGCTCTCTTAGCAGCGGCGGTCCTCCCGGCAGCGCCGGAAGGGCTTTATCGCCTGTCACATTGACAAAGGCCGAGTAAAACACTCGTTTCAGCCCAAACCTTTGGTACAGACTCTCCGCCACGTTGATAATCTGAAAATCATTTTCCGGGGTGGCCCCGATGATCATCTGCGTGGACTGCCCGCCTGCCACAAACTTAGGTGCATTGCGATACAGGACCAGATCATTTTTGTTTTCCTGAATTCCGTTCTGAATCTGACGCATGGGGGTCAGTATGGTCTTTCTGTTTTTATTGGGCGCCAGGTTTTGTAGTCCTTCCGCCGTAGGCAGCTCCAGATTGATGCTCATCCTGTCCGCCAGAAACCCCGTCTGCCGAATCAGCTCCGGATCCGCTCCGGGAATGGCCTTCACATGAACATAACCGTTAAAACGATATTGATTCCGTAAAAGCCATATGGTCCGAAGTATCAGCTCCATCGTAAAACTGGGATTCTTTAAAATACCGGAGCTTAAAAACAGGCCTTCTATATAATTCCTTCGGTAAAACTCCATGGTCAGCGTGCATATTTCCTCCGGGGTAAAGGCCGCCCTGGGAATATCGTTAGAACAGCGGTTCTGGCAGTATTTGCAATCGTAAATGCAATGATTGGTAAGCAGTATCTTAAGCAATGAGATACACCTGCCGTCACTGCTGAAGCTGTGGCAGATGCCGGCAGCCACGCAGTTGCCGATGCTGTCCCCCGTACCCTTACGGTCCACGCCGCTGGAGGTACAGGCCACGTCATACTTGGCCGCATCCGCCAGAATCCCCAGCTTATCCATGAGGGACATATTCTGCCCGTCTGATCTAATTGATGTGCCTGACTTCGTTACCATGATGCTTCCGCCCGCCAAATCATCCATCTCCGTTTTCATCTCCACTCTCCCGCAATTTGCACGCGTGCTTAGAACGTCCGTTCTATATTAGAATAGCACATACGTTCTGATTTTGCAAGTAAATAAAAAACTGTTGCAAAACCATATGTAAAGTGAGTATACTACAAAAGAAATGTAATATTAGAAATATTAAATTCAGAAAGATGGTAAGCTTATGAAGAATTTTACACTGCCCCAAAATTACAAATCCGAACTGAATCTGTACGATACCCAGATTGCCATTAAGATGGTAAAGGACTTTTTCCAAACGCTGCTGGCGGAAAGGCTTCACCTGCTGCGCGTGTCCGCTCCGCTTTTTGTAGCTCCGGAGTCAGGCTTAAACGATAATTTAAACGGCGTAGAGCGGCCCGTCACCTTCGACATCAAATATCAGGACGACAGGGAAGGCGAGATTGTACAGTCCTTGGCTAAATGGAAGCGCTACGCCCTGAAAAAATACGGCTTTGCCCAGGGAGAGGGGCTTTACACGGACATGAGCGCCATCCGCAGGGACGAAGAGACGGACAATATCCACTCCATCTACGTGGATCAGTGGGACTGGGAAAAGATCATCTCCAAAGAGGAACGGTGCCTGGAAACCCTGCAGGATACCGTGCGCACTGTATACAAGGTTCTGCGCAAGACCGAGAAATACATGTCCATTCATTATGATTACATAGAAGAGATTCTTCCTCACGACATTTTCTTTATCACCACCTCCGAGCTGGAGGAAATGTTCCCGGACTATACACCGAAGGAGCGGGAACATTATATTGCAAAGGCAAAGGGTGCCGTCTGCATCATGCAGATCGGAGACGTGCTGGAAAACGGCGAGCCTCACGACGGGCGTGCGCCGGATTACGACGACTGGACACTGAACGCGGACATCATCGTCTATTATCCCGTTTTGGACATTGCCTTGGAGCTGTCCAGCATGGGCATCCGTGTAGACGAAAAAGCCCTGCGGGAACAACTGGATAAGGCAGGCTGCCCCGAACGTGCAGAGCTTCCCTTCCACAAGGCAGTGTTAAACGGTGAGCTTCCCTACACCATCGGCGGCGGCATCGGCCAATCCCGAATCTGTATGTTTTTCCTCAGAAAAGCCCATATCGGCGAGGTGCAATGCTCTCTTTGGCCTGATGAAGTCATGAAAGAAGCGGAAAACAAAGGCCTGCAGCTTTTATAAGCTGCAGGCCTTTTAAAACCTTTTCACTTTTTTCCGTTGTGATCAACCTCAGCCAAAAGATGCTGAACGGCTTCCCACTGAATCACCGGCAGACGCTTCTGCAGGCTTAAGGATGTATTTTTAACCTTGCTCTGAATCTTGATAATATTCCAAATAAGCGAAATCAGCGCAGCTACGACACCCGCACCGAAAATTCCGATGATAATGGGAATGGTCACATACTCCATGTCCGCAAAATTACGTCCGATCAATCCGATCACACCAAAAAATGCGCCAACAGCAAGACAGACGATGGGATTCTCAAACATTTTCTTTTTCAGGCCTGCCAGCGCCCAGGACTGGGGCTTTTGACAATGAGGGCATTTGTCCGAAAAATCTGTGGGAATAATCTGCTTTTGCGTAACGCTTTCGTAAATCTCATACACCTTCTGCACCAGATTAACATGTGCCTTCTCATGCAGTCTGTCTTCCTCCGCGTCGTTTAACTGCTTGCGGTAATTCTTTTCCTCCGCCTCTCCGGTAATGGTCACCCGCCGGACACCGCTGTCCTGACCGCATTGCTCACACTGAAAGGAATACGGCAGCTCCACGCTCTCCGTTCTGGTATGTAAGTAATAGGAACCCATGGCATGTCTCTCCTTTATGTAAATTTTATAAATTTATAATTCCATTTTAGCATTTCGACCAAATCTGTCAATCCGTTTCACACTGATAAATAGAAAACTTTTCATTGCGAAAGGTCTGCACATAGCCATGCTGCTCCATAAAATTCAATATCAGCCGCAGCTTTTTATCCTCTGCCACAGCCTCCGCCGCCGACTCATTCATCCCAGCCTCAGCCAATGCCTGTCTGCCGCCCTCCGCATACAGCGCGGAAGCATTTTCCAGCAGAACCACCGGCGTTTCCTCCCCCAGCTCATGCAGATCCGCTTCCATTACCTCATAGCTGTAGGAAGGCAGATTGATCCAGGGATTAAAAGCGGCAGGCATTTGCAGATAATAGGACAGGGACGGGATCGCCAGCGTAAGGGGCGTTCCGTAAAGTATCACCTCCTGCCCCTGCAGCCCGTTTTCCTTTACAAAGGCAGTAACGGAGCTCATCCATTGGGCTTTTTCCTCCGACATCTTCACATTCTTAAGGATTTCGTTATTGTCCACGCCTGCGCTGATGTCTCTCACTCCTGTCGCCTCGGCAAATGCAAACTTTATTCCGAATCCGGTAAACTGAATACAGCATATGATCAGAAATGCAGATAAAATGCACTTAACGGGAAATACAGGAATCGTAACGCGTGATATTTTTTTATCTCGATACCTTGACAGGAATGCAAAGCAGGCCTGCAATGTGTAGGGTGCTGCGATAAACAGATTGTTTATGCTGGGATAGGTCCTGTTATTGCTTCCGATGGAGGTCAGGAAAATCACCAGAATCAGCATACTGCCTAGCAGCCTGTCTTCCTTCCTGCTCTTGGGATGAAATACCCTGATTGCGGCAATGAATATGGTCAACATCAAAAACAGGATTCCCGGCCTGCGCATGGATGCGTAATCACAAAAATCCAAGGTACAAAAAGGAACTCGCAGGCCCTCGCTGTCCCTATAATAAAGCCATCCCGCCATCAGTGCAGCCAGTGCAATACATGCCGCCTGCACGATCCGCTTTACCATCCCTGCCGCCCTTCCTTTTATCTTAAGCAGCCCTGCAAACAAAGCCAGCGCCGTTCCTGCCGCCAGAAAGGCCCCCATACGGATCAGCCAGTAAAAATTCTCAGTATAGTCCCGCAGCATATTGCGCACCATATCCACGGCCCGGTAATCCGTAGCCGTATCCGTCATGGCAAACAGACGGGTAATCCCTGCCGCATATTCCCCAAGACCATAACGAATGTGGATCATCCCCAGCAATACGAAAAGCGCCGCCAGATACCCCAGCAGACACCAGCCCGTATGCCGGAACAGCTTCCGCCAGAATCCCTCCGGCTTTTGACTGTTCTCTGATTTTCTCCTGTTTTCCTGTTTTTCCTCCCGGTCCCATAAAAAGTCATAAAACCATACTGCCAGAATCATCGCCGCCTCCGGCAGGTTGGAGAACCGCACCAGCACATTGGCTCCCAGGCAGACACCAGCCGCAATCAGATACCCCTTCCTGTCTTTTGTTAAGCCATAATATAACAATATAAAGCATCCTGTAAACAATACATAAGTCATATAATTATATAAAAGCGCCGTGGGGCACCAGCAAAGGCTGACTGCCGCCATCTCCCCCAAAAACGCTGTCCAGGGACGGATGTTCAGCTTTTTTGTACAGAACAAATAGCACAGTACTGCCAGCAGACTGACAAACAGTGCCGTGTAAATATTCATTCCCACAAGGGTGCCCCCGCCCGGCAGCTTTGTAAGCAGATGCCCTGCCGCATTGGAAAGCCAGGTAGAAAACAGCCACATGGGATCCATATGCTCCGTCCCCATGTAAGTATAATTTGCATAATTATAGCCTGTATCCATAAGATCCAGACCCCATTGCACATGACGCAGGGGATAAAAGGCCAGGATCACGATAAACAGATTTTCCCCTATATTTTTCATTGCCTGCAGATGGCCTCCTGCGGCCCTGCCCCCTGCTTGTCTTTCCATCATCTATCCTCTCATTCCGCACCTTCGGCATCCGTGCAGCGCCGTCCAGGCTTCGCTTTGCAAATCTTACAAGTCGGCCTATGCTTCCTTAAATAAATTGTCCACCTGCTCTATCCTTCCGATCAGCCTTTTATAGCACTTCAGCCCGCACAGCAGGCGGTGAAGCCCGGCCATCAGCCCGGTCCGCAGCAGCTCTGTCAAAATTCCTGCCAGAAAAACTCCCACTGCCGCCAGCAGGGTAAACAGCAGCAGCTCTCCTACGCCGTTTACCCGGTCACACCCAAACCAGGGCTGCCAGGTATAGCGCAGTCCCAGATTCTCATGGAGCAGGTACACTCCCAGGGTATACGGCCCAATTTTATTGATAACATTCGCTATCTTTCCTTTGATCTCCATCTGTGCAAAGGCACAAAACAGTCCCAGCGCCCCTAAAAACGGAAGAATATGATTGTATTCCAGACACATTCCCGTCATCCTGCCAATGCTGCCCGTGCGGATAAAAATAAACCGCAGCGTCATGGTCCCTGCAAATGCCAGCAGACAGCAGGCCGCATACAGGCAAAGCCCTCTTCCCCGCTTTTTTAACACTCCAGTCCCAAATCTCCGGATATAGGCCGCCGTAACAAATACACACACATACCACAGGCAGTCATAACCCTTTTCGTCCATTTCCAGCCGCAGCGGCAGAATACTTTTCAAAACGCAAAACATGATCAGCAGCAGGAAAATTGCCGCCTTCAGCTGCTGCTTTGTCATCCGCTTAACAGCCAGTCCCAAAAAGGGCAGAAGCAGATACAGAAAAACATAAGCCGTTAAGAACCAGTAATGCCCCATGGACACCGGAAAAAGCAGCGTCAAAAAATAGTGAGTATCCACCGGCGTCTCTGCAATCAGGCCCGCAGCCGCTCCCAAAACTCCAAAAAACACCGAGTAGCTCCACAGCTGAATCAAAAGCCGGAGCAGGCGGCTTAATTTAAAAGAAGAGGTGCACAATAAATACCCGCTGATGAACATATACAGATTCACCGCCACGATGCAGAATGTCTCCAGCAGCCAGGCCGCAGTCCCCGCAGCTCCAAGACTTTCCCCCGTAAGCTCCGGCAGAAGCCCGCCCTTTCCCAAAAAATGCAGCACCACCACCATCATCATGGCCACACAGCGCAGCAGCTCTAAATTTGCCATTCGTTTTTTCTCGGACATATTTCCTCTCTCTGATCCGCTTCGGCGGACATACCAATCAATAACCTGAAAGTTTACTTATTTATAATATTAAGCCATATTTTCAAAAATTCAAGTTATTTTTCCCTTAAGACTTTAAGGCGTCCAAGCTTGATTAAAAAATAAGTTTGTGACATAATGACTTTATTCGCGGTTTCAGATTTATTGGAGTTATAAAAGCAGTATGGAGGATACGCCGCTTGCGCGGCGGAATGAGAGGAATTATGAATACCATCGCCGTTATTGAAGATGATGAATATATCGGAAGTCTGCTGGAGGAATGCCTTGCCGCAGAGGGCTACGCAGTCCTGCGCGCCTATTCCGGCACGGAAGCCCTGCTTCTGCTGGAGAAACAGCAGCCTGACCTGATTCTGCTGGATCTGATGCTCCCCGGCCTGTCCGGCGAAGCACTTTTGCCGCGCATTAAGAGTACACCCGTTATTGTTGTCAGCGCAAAGGTAGGGATCGACGAAAAGGTGGATTTATTGTTAAACGGCGCGGTGGATTATGTCACAAAGCCTTTTGAAATGAAGGAGCTGCTGGCCCGGATCGCCGTTCAGCTGCGCCTTCATGAAAACCACGATACCGAACGGTATAAAGCCTTCGATGCCTCCGGTGCCGAGTCTGGGAGCCGGACGGCCGGAATCATGCCGGCCAGGTCAGACTCCTGCATAGCCTTTGGCAGCCTGTCTCTGGATCCGGAAACCAGGGAGCTGTTTACTCCGGAGGGCTCCGTCCATTTAACCAGGACCGAGGCCGCCATTTTAAAGAAACTGATGCAGAATCCCGGCCGCCCGGTCTCCAAGTCCGCTCTTCTTGAGGACATCAGCCAGGATACTCCCGACTGTACAGAAAGCTCCCTGAAAATCCATGTCAGCAATCTACGGAAAAAGATGAAGGGAGCAGGCCTGACGGAAGCCCTGGAGTCCGTCTGGGGCATCGGCTTCAGGCTGCGCCTTGAAACAGGACAGGCGGACAAAGCATAAATCTTTACAAAATCTTTACGCTTTCCTTTACCGGTTTCTTAACCCTCATGCCTTATACTACAGGCGTAAGCAAAACCGAAGGAGGATTATTATGGAATATGTACTTGAAACCAAAGGGCTGCAGAAAAAGTACGGCAGCCTCACTGTCTTAAACAATGTCAACATGCACATCCCCAGAGGCGCGATTTACGGCTTTGTGGGAAAAAACGGAGCAGGAAAGACCACGCTCATACGTCTGATCTGCGGTCTGCAGTTCCCCACCTCCGGGGAATACACCTTACTGGGAATTTCCAATGTTTCCAATGAAATCATGAAAAGCCGCAAGCGGATGGGCGCCGTGGTAGAAACCCCCTCCGTCTATCTGGAAATGAGCGCAGAGGACAATTTAAAAGAGCAGTACCGTATTCTGGGACTGCCTTCCTTTGAAACCATCCCCGAACTGCTTCAGCTGGTGGGGCTGGAAGGCACGGGAAAGAAAAAGGCCAAAAACTTTTCCCTGGGGATGAGGCAGCGGCTGGGGATCGCCGTAGCCCTGGCAGGGAACCCGGACTTTCTGGTGCTGGATGAGCCTGCAAACGGCCTGGACCCGGAGGGCATCATAGAAATGCGGGAACTGATTTTAAAGCTGAACCGTGAAAAGGGAATTACGGTCCTGATTTCCAGTCATATTCTGGATGAGCTTTCCCGGCTGGCCACACATTACGGCTTTATTGACCATGGCTCCATCCTGCGGGAAATCAGTGCGGAAGACCTGGAAGCCTCCTGCCGCAAATGTCTTTGCGTTACGGTATCAGACATGCAGGCCCTTTGTGTGACCTTAGATGAGGCAGAAATAGAATACCGCGTGTTATCTGATGCTCAGGCGGAAATCTACGGCTCCATCGGCGTCACTGACCTGGTGGAGGCCCTGTCGGCAAACGGCTGTGTCATTTCCAACCTCCACGAACGGGAGGAAGGCCTGGAAAGCTACTATATGAATCTGATCGGAGGAACTCATCATGAATAAATTATTGTCTGCGGGCTTTGCCCGGCTTTGGAAAAATAAACCCTTTTGGCTGGGTATGATTTTCTTTCCCGGAATAGTCCTGCTTAACCTGTTTACCAATTATCACGATATGAAGCTTGGTTACTTTCAAAGCAGCCTGGACCCCTTTCTGTATGCTGTTTTTATACTGATCGGAGTATTCACTGCTGTCTGGGCCGCCCTGTTTCTGGGGACAGAATACAGTGACGGCACCGTGCGGAATAAGCTGGTGTGCGGCCATAGCAGAACAGCTGTTTACCTGTCCTCCCTGATCATCTGCTTTGTCTCATCACTTTTGGTATGCCTGCTCTCGGTCCTGTTCGTATTTATGGTGGGAATTCCTCTGTTTGGCCTGCCCCAGAGCCCGACGCTTTCCATCATGTCACAATACGGCTGCGGAATCCTGATGATTGCCGCCCTGTCCGGAATTTTTACTCTGCTGGCCATGCTGATCAACAATAAACCCGTGTCTTCCATCGTCTGCAGCATGGGCTTTTTCGTACTGCTCTTTATCACCATCCTTATCTTGAACCGGCTGGATGCCCCGGAAATGCTCACCGGCATGTATGACATGACTGTAGACGGCAGTGTTATTCCGCAGGAGCCCGTTCCCAATCCTCGGTATCTGAGAGGAACCGCACGGACGATCCATGAATTTCTCAGGGATCTCCTGCCGCTGGGTATCGGTCTGCAGCTGCAGCAGGGCGGCCTCCAGCACCCCCTGCAGTCATGCCTCTTAGCGCTCTTTGTCACCGCAGGCACTACGACTGGCGGCATCCTGGCTTTCCGCAGGAAAGATTTAAAATAAAATGCTCACTGAGGGAATATGAAATCATGATATACTTGATATGTGCTTTTTTTACTGCTCTCGCCTTGTTTCTGGCTGTCAGGCTCTTCCTGCTCCGCAAAAGCATCAAAGAAATCTGTGAGGAATTGACTGACATTCTCGGAATAGATTCCGTCCAGGGCGTTTATACGAATGCTCAGGGTGTTAACACAAACGTCCAGGGCGTTCATACGAACGCCCTTGTGACAATATCCTCCGGGGACCGTCACATCCGCAGGCTGGCAGCACAGCTGAACAGACAGCTGTCCCGCCTGCGCAGCAGACAGCTGAAGTTTGAAAACGGCGACAGAGAATTAAAGGAAGCCATCACCAATATCTCTCATGACTTAAGAACCCCTCTCACCGCCATGTCCGGCTATCTGGAGCTGCTGCAAAAGGAGCTGGAAGCAGGCAAAGCCTCTGACGACGGCCTGCCGCCTTCCCCTGCTTCTCCGGAAAAGTCCGCCCGTTACCTGGCCATCCTGCAAAACCGGCTGGACACCATGAAGCAGCTCACGGAGGAATTGTTCCGTTATTCCATCGTCCTGTCCGTTCAGGAAGAAAAACCGGAAACGCTTTCTCTAAACCGGGTATTGGAGGACAGCCTGATGGCGGCCTGGAGTAATTTGGAACAGCGTGGAATCACACCCGTTATCTCCATGCCCCAGGCTTCTGTCACGCGACGGCTTGATCCTTCCGCCCTTTCGCGTATTTTTGCCAATATTTTGAGCAACGCCGTGAAATACAGTGACGGTGATCTGCAAGTCACCTTGACTGAGTCCGGCGCAATCACCTTTTCCAACCATGCTGCCGCTCTCACCCCAGTCACCGTGAAAAAGCTGTTTGACCGCTTCTATACCGTGGAAAGCTCCAGCGTCTCCACAGGCCTGGGCCTGTCCATTGCCAGGCTTCTCACGGAGCGCATGGGCGGCTCCATAGATGCCGGATATGAAGAGGGGGAGCTGCACATCATCGTACAGTTCCCCTGAAGTAACAGCCATAAACCCTGGCTTATAAGGCGACACAGCAGCATGACCGGCAGCGCAGCCTTATTCTACCCCCGGCGTCTGACCTCTGCGTCACCGCTTCCTGTAGTTACAAGTACCTTACACTCTCCGCTGCCTACGGTGTTGCTGCC
Source organism: uncultured Acetatifactor sp. (assembly GCA_910586485.1). GTDB lineage: Bacteria > Bacillota > Clostridia > Lachnospirales > Lachnospiraceae > Acetatifactor. The sequence continues at coordinate 153,083 of CAJUIA010000001.1, read as the reverse complement.
CTTGGTCACATGATACCTTGCCCCGTCGGAGCCGTATATAACCGCCTCGCCGCTTCCAGTACCCACCGTTACCTCCGTGCTTTCCACCTCGGTCACATCCACTTCCACATCACCGCTTCCCGTGCTGACCCGAACCTCCTTGGCCCCGGCTTTTATCCTGACGTCCACGTCGCCGCTTCCTGTGCCGATATGATAGCTTTCAAAAGCTCCGTTAAGCTCCACGTCACCGCTTCCCGTCCTTACGTTCACAACATTTCCCCGCACCCGCGTCCCGGAAATGTCTCCGCTGGCTCCCTGAAAGCTCAGGCTCCCTGTCTCCGCATTGTCCAGGGACATATCCCCGCTGCTTACATGCACATCCATGCTGCCGCTGTAAATCTGTTCTGCCGTAATATCTCCGCTGGTGGAATTCAGGTCCAGCCTGTCAACGGTCACATGCCGGATTGCAATATCTCCGCTGGTAGTCCGCACACTCAGCTCTTCCGGATTCACATCCTGCACCTCTACGTCGCCGTTGCGGGTCTTTACCTCCACACGGGGGATACGCGCCGAAATCCTGACCTGCAGCTTCGTGTCACCGTCTCCGCCGCCATTCCATACATTCCGGAAGGTCTTTTCAAAGGATTTCTCAAAGGAGCCGTCAAGATCCACCTTTACCGTTTTTCCGAAGAGCATAAACTTTACCGCCCTTTTGGCTGCCCTGGTGCTGTTTTGGTCCCGCTTCACCCCCAAATAAAGGATGCCGTTTTCTTCATATTGATAATAGCAGTAATCCGGATCGCCGCTGCTGTAATCCGCGTGAATCTGACCGTCGTCGGAGTGTTCCAGACTGACATCGGCAATTTCCCCGTCAATCACTACCGCCTTATATTCTCCGGAATAAGCGTTGCTCTGTCTGCCCGCCTCCGGCATGGAATTTTCTGCCCTTTCCTTCTGCGCATCCGCGTCTTCCCGAATGATGTCTTCCTCCGGAAGCTCTCTGATCATGTCCTCGATACTGCCCAGCTCCGCCATGATCTCTTCCTCTGTCTTTCCCGCCGCGATTCCTTCCGCAAAATGCTGCTCATAATCCTCCATGATTTCCTGCTGCAGCTCCCTGTTAAAGCACTCCAGCTTATTCTGTAATGCTTCCATATACTCTGATTTTGTCATGATACACCTCCCTTGTCAATTCCAAAGCAGCTCGTTCACTGCCTTAATAAACTCTTCCCACTCCTGCTGCAGCTTCCTCTGATACTGCCTTCCCGCATCCGTCAGCCTGTAATACTTTCTGGCCGGCCCCGACTCAGATTCCACCAGATAAGTGGTTACACAATCGTCCTCCTTCAGCTTCCGCAAAATCGGATAAAGTGTGCCGCCGGCGATGGACATTTCCACGGAAATGCGCTCCGTCAGCTCATAGCCATACTTATCTCCCCTGGTAAGCTGGGACAGCACGCAAAGCTCCAGGGCTCCTTTTTTGAACTGTGTGTTCATTCCGCTCCTCCTTTCTGCTTTTTGTTTTATAAATACATAGTATCATAAGCTATTATATAATGCAATATACTATTTTAAAAAAAATATTAATTTACAGAACACTATTTATTGATCAAAGATTTATATAAGTAAGAAACGCGTCGATGCACAAACCTCCCTGTAAAAAGAATTGATACACCGCCGCGTTTTCCTGTTTTCATGGCTTTTAATTTCATGGCTTCCAAAAAATTCTGCTCCTGCCGCACAGCCGCCGCTTCATTACTGCACCACCAGGTTGGAATATCCCATCAGACTTTCATCCACGGCCCGGGCAGCCTCCCTGCCTTCCCGGATGGCCCATACCACCAGGGACTGACCTCTGTGCATGTCGCCCGTGACAAACACGTTTTCCTTACTGGTCTGATACCGGCCTGCTTCCGTCTTCACATTACTCCGCTCGTTTAAGTCCACCCCAAAGGCTTCCGCCACATAGCTCTGCGCGCCTGTAAATCCTGCTGCAATCAGTACAATGTCCGCAGGCAGCTCCTGCTCGCTGCCCGGTATCTCCTTCATGCTCATGCGCCCGGAGGCCTCGTCCTTCTCCCAGGACAATTTTACAATCTTTACGGCCTTTAAGCTGCCGTCCTTGTCCTTCAAAAATTCTTTTACCGTAGCCTCGTAAATTCTGGGATCCTGGCCATAAACCGCAATGGCTTCCTCCTGACCGTAATCCGTCTTACAGACTTTTGGCCATTCCGGCCAGGGATTATTCTCCGCTCTTTTGTCCGGCGCCTTGGGCATCATCTCGATCTGGGTCACGCTTTTCGCCCCATGACGGATTGCCGTACCTGCGCAGTCATTGCCCGTATCTCCGCCTCCGATGATAACCACATGCTTATCCTTCGTATCCACGTACTGCTTATCAGCAAAATCGGAATTCAGCAGACTCTTTGTATTGGCCTTTAAGAAATCCACTGCATAGTAAATGCCTGCAGCATCCCTTCCGGGAGCTTTAATGTCCCTTGGATTAGATGCCCCACAAGCCAAAACTACTCTGTCAAACTCTCTTAACAGCTTGTCGGCCTTCCGGTCCTTCCCCACGTCCACCCCGGTAACAAAGGTGACTCCCTCTTCCTCCATCACCCTGCGCTTCCGCTCTACAATCTGCTTTTCCAGCTTCATGTTGGGAATGCCGTACATTAACAGTCCGCCGATTCGGTCCTCCCGCTCAAAAACCGTGACGGAATGTCCCCTCTTGTTCAGCTGATCCGCTGCCGCAAGGCCGGACGGGCCGCTGCCCACGACGGCAATGGTTTTTCCCGTGCGCACCTTAGGCGGCTCTGCCGCCGCATATCCCTCCCTGTAAGCATTTTCAATGATGGCATACTCGTTTTCCTTCGTCGCCACCGGATCTCCGTTCAGCCCGCAGGTGCAGGCCGCTTCGCACAGTGCCGGGCATACTCTGGAGGTAAACTCCGGAAAATTATTGGTTTTCTTTAAGCGGTTGTAGGCCTGCTGCCAGTTGCCGGTATATACCAGATCATTCCACTCAGGAATCAGGTTATGCAGAGGGCAGCCGCTGGCCATACCGCAGATCATCATCCCCGACTGGCAAAAAGGTACGCCGCACTCCATACACCTGGCGCCCTGAAGCTGCTGCTGTTCCCTTGACAGATGCTCATGAAATTCCTGAAAATGCCTGATGCGCTTCTTCGGCTCCTGAGCCTTGCTGACTTCTCTTTTATATTCCATAAAACCTGTAGGTTTTCCCATATCAATTACCACGCCTTTCTACTTTCTGGTATTGGCGTAAAACGCCTCGATCTGGGCCTGCTCCGCGCTTAAGCCCTTCTCTTCCATCTGCACGATGGTCTTTAAGACTCTCTCGTAATCATGAGGAATGATCTTTTTAAACCTTGGCAGATATTCTTCAAAGTGCTCCAGAATCCGCTTGCCCTTCTCGGAATTGGTCAACGCCACATGCTCCTGAATCATGGTTTTCAGCTCCAGCACGTCATACTTGGAGGTGATCTCGCCGGAGGAAACCATTTCCTTATTTAATCGCCTGTACAGGTCATTTCCTTCATCCAGTACATAGGCAATGCCGCCGCTCATGCCTGCCGCAAAATTCTTTCCCGTAGAGCCCAGCACCACCACCCGGCCGCCGGTCATGTACTCACAGCCGTGATCGCCTACCCCTTCCACTACCGCGCTGGCGCCGGAATTGCGGACGCAGAAGCGTTCCCCGGCCACGCCGGCGATAAAAGCCTTGCCGCTGGTAGCCCCGTAAAGCGCCACGTTTCCGATAATAATATTCTCTGCAGCCGCAAAGGCACTGCCTGCCGGGGGATAGACAATCAGCTTGCCGCCGGAAAGTCCCTTCCCGAAATAATCGTTGGAATCTCCCACCAGCTCCAGCGTAAGCCCCTTTGGAATAAAGGCTCCGAAGGACTGCCCGCCGGCTCCATTGCATAACACATGATATGTATCTTCTTCCACCTCATCCCCCAGCTTCCGGGTAATCTCGCTGCCCAGAATGGTGCCAAAGCTCCTGTCCGTATTAGATACATCCACTGCAATACTCTTTTTCTGTCCGGATTCCAGAGCTTTACCCAGGTGCTTCAACAGCACCTTCTCGTCCAGGGTCTTTTCCAATTCAAAATCATAAACCTGTTTCGGATCAAAGGTGCATTTTCCTTTAGAATTTTGATAAGGGTTATTAAGAATTCCGGTCAAATCCACCTGGGACTGCCTTTTACTCAGCTCCTGCCTGGGCTTTAACAGATCCGTACGGCCCACCAGCTCATCCACCGTCCTTACTCCAAGGGCCGCTATATATTCCCGCAGCTCCTGTGCAATAAACCGCATAAAGTTCTCCACATATTCCGGCTTACCCTTAAAGTTTTTCCGCAGCTCCGGATTCTGCGTGGCCACACCCACAGGGCAGGTGTCCAGATTGCAGACTCGCATCATCACACAGCCCATGGTCACCAGCGGCGCCGTGGCAAAGCCGAATTCCTCCGCCCCTAAAATTGCCGCAATGGCCACGTCCCGGCCGCTCATCAGCTTACCGTCCGTCTCGATGCGCACCTTGCTCCGCAGGCCGTTCATAATCAGGGTCTGATGGGTCTCCGCCAGCCCCAGCTCCCAGGGCAGGCCGGCGTTGTGGATAGAGCTTTTGGGCGCGGCGCCGGTGCCGCCGTCGTATCCGGACACCAGAATCACCTGGGCTCCCGCTTTGGCTACGCCCGCCGCCACGGTGCCCACTCCCGCCTCGGACACCAGCTTCACGGAGATTCTGGCCTGCCTGTTGGCATTTTTTAAGTCATAAATCAGCTGGGCCAGATCCTCAATGGAATAAATATCATGATGGGGGGGCGGGGAAATCAGAGACACGCCGGGAGTGGAATGCCTGGTCTTTGCAATCCAGGGGTAGACCTTCCCTCCGGGCAGATGGCCGCCTTCTCCGGGCTTTGCCCCCTGCGCCATCTTAATCTGGATTTCCTTTGCGCTCACCAGATAACGGCTGGTAACGCCGAATCTGCCGCTGGCAACCTGCTTGATAGCCGAGCAGCGGTCCAATCCGTCAGGCCCTGCCGTCAGCCTTTCCAGCTCTTCCCCGCCTTCGCCGGAATTACTTTTTCCGTGCAGCCTGTTCATGGCGATGGCCATGGTCTCATGAGCCTCCTTGGAAATGGAGCCATAAGACATGGCGCCGGTCTTAAAACGGGTCACAATGGACTCCACAGGCTCCACCTCTTCCAGGGCAATTCCTTTCTTTGGATAATTAAAGTCCATCAACCCCCGCAGATTTCTGACCTTTGTCTCGTCGTTCACCATGGCAGTATACTGCTTGAACATCTGATAATCTCCCCGCCTGGTGGACTCCTGCAGCATATGGATGGTGGCAGGATTATAAAGATGCTCGTCTCCGCCGCTCCGCATCTTGTGATGTCCGGGACTGTCCAGTGTCAGATCACTGCCCAGCCCTAAAGGATCAAAGGCCATAGAATGAAGCCGGTCAACCTGCTCTTCCATATCCTTCAAGGTGATGCCGCCCACCCGGCACACCGTGTTACTGAAATATTTTTCAATCACCGTCCTGTCAATCCCAATGGCTTCAAAAATCTGAGACCCCTGATAGGACTGAATGGTACTGATACCCATTTTGGAGGCAATCTTTACAATGCCGTGAAGTACGGCGTTATTATAATCATTTACTGCCGCATAATAATCCTTATCCAGCATGTGGTTATCAATCAGCTCCCGGATGGAGTCCTGTGCCAGATAGGGGTTGATGGCACAGGCACCGTAGCCTAACAGGGTGGCAAAGTGATGAACCTCTCTGGGCTCGCCGGATTCCAAAATCAACGCCACCCGCGTTCTTTTCTTGGTGTGGACCAGATATTGATTCAGGGCGGACACTGCCAGCAGGGAGGGAATGGGCACATGATTCTCATCCACCCCCCTGTCGGAGAGGATCAGGATATTCACCCCGTCCCGATACGCCCGGTCCACCTCCACAAACAGCCTGTCGATGGCCCGCTCCAGGCTGGTGTTTTTATAATAGGTAATGGGCACCACCTCCACCTTGAAGCCCTCGGCCTTCATGCTTTTGATCTTCAGCAGATCCGTATTGGTAAGGATCGGATTATTCACCCGCAGGACATGACAGTTGCCGGGGGTCTCCTGGAGGATGTTGCCCTCAGGACCGATGTATACCGTGGTAGAGGTAACGATCTCTTCCCGGATGGCGTCAATGGGCGGATTTGTCACCTGCGCAAACAGCTGCTTAAAATAATGAAACAGCGGATGATAGGTGTTGCTTAAGACCGGCAGAGGGGTGTCCACACCCATGGCCGCAATGGCCTCCCCGCCGTTCTTCGCCATGGGCAGGATACTGGTTTTTAATTCGTCATAGGTATAGCCGAAGGCCTTCTGCATCCGCTGACGCTCTTCGAAAGAATACTCCGGCACCCGCTGATTGGGGATATGCAGATCCTTTAAAAATACCAAGTTACTGTCCAGCCATTCGCCGTAGGGCTGGCGGGAAGCATATTTCTCCTTGATTTCCTCGTCGGAAATCACCTTCCCCTGCACCGTATCCACCAACAGCATCTTGCCGGGACGCAGCCGCTCCTTGATCCGGATCCTTGCCGGATCTATAGCCAGCACTCCCACCTCCGAGGAAAGAATCAGGGTATCGTCGTCAGTGATCAGATAGCGGGAGGGCCGAAGGCCGTTTCGATCCAGCACCGCCCCCATGATGTCCCCGTCGGAAAACAGGATGGACGCAGGGCCGTCCCAGGGCTCCATCATGGTGGCATAATATTGGTAAAAATCCTTCTTGGTCTGGGACATGGCCTTATCGTTGGCCCAGGGCTCCGGAATGGCAATCATTACCGCCAGCGGCAGGTCCATGCCGCTCATCACCAGAAATTCCAGGGTGTTATCCAGCATGGCGGAATCGGAGCCGGTCTTGCTGATGGCAGGCAGTACCTTGTGCATCTGGCCCTTTAAATATTCCGATTCCATGTTTTCTTCCCTGGCAAGCATCTTATCCGCATTGCCCCGGATGGTGTTGATCTCGCCGTTATGTACCATAAACCGGTTAGGATGGGCGCGCTCCCAGCTGGGATTGGTATTTGTAGAAAAACGGGAATGCACCATGGCAATTGCCGACACAAAGTCTTCGCTCTGCAGATCCGCAAAGAAGGTCCGCAGCTGCCCCACCAGAAACATACCCTTGTATACAACCGTACGACTGGAAAAAGAGACCACATAGGTGTCCTCCGAGGACTGCTCAAAAAGCCGTCTGGCAATATAGAGTCTGCGGTCAAAGTCCAGGCCCTTCTTTACATGGGAGGGCTTTTTCACAAATCCCTGCATGATTGCAGGCATACATTCTACCGCCTTATGACCCAGCACATTGGGAAAGGTGGGCACCTCACGCCAGCCTAAAAATTCCAGCCCCTCCTTTTCCACGATAATTTCAAACATCTTTTTCGCCTGATTTCTGCGCAGCTCTTCCTGGGGAAAGAAGAACATGCCTACGCCGTACTCTCTCTCCTTACCCAGCTCGATTCCCAGAGGCTTTGTCACCCTGGCAAAAAACTTATGAGGAATCTGGGTTAAAATACCCACGCCGTCACCGGTCTTGCCCTCCGCGTCCTTCCCCGCCCTGTGCTCCAAATTCTCTACGATCTTAAGGGCATTCTCAACGGTTTCCCTGCTCTTTTCACCTTTGATATTCACACACGCACCGATCCCGCAGTTATCATGCTCAAATTCTTCCCGGTAAAGGGGTGCTTTCGAGGCTTCTCTTTTCACGTCAAACATGCCTTTCCCTCCTTTAAAAAAAGAGCGCAAGGAAGCCTGACTACGCTCCTTTGCGCTCTTTTATCTTAACACACTATACAATACTTTTTTCCGTTTGTAAATAACTACTTTTTGTGAAATTGTCAGATTATTTGACAATTTATAATCCGTGTCAAAATTATCTGAATAGATTGCGATTATTCCTTTACAAATTCGTCATTATGGTTCATAATAATATATATATACTTTAATAACAGCAATTTCTTTTGTTTGTTTTCACTCTTGATAAGAAAGGGGGGATTTAAATTTATTTATAGGGAACATAGCAACTATTCACCCAACCTATTATACGAGGAGGAACAAAAATGAAACATAAAGTTTCTATCGTTGCGCTCGCCATTATATTATCTGTAGTGTTATCATCCGGTACTGTAAGCGCAAATTCTACCGAAACAAGCTTTTTTTCAAATGATGAAATAATAAATCAAATTGAAGTGTCATTAACAGAAGGGTATCAGGAATATTATAATATTGACCACTTTGATATTACCTTATGTGATGATGGTACTTATTTTGTAGAAATGACAGCAACATTAAAAGCTCAGTCTGTTGAAGAATTGGATTACTATCAAGGCGCAATGCAATATATGGCCGAAAATTCTTCTGGCACAAAGACTTCCTCTAAGCGGGCCGAAAGCTTATATAATAACCTTCTTGCTTACATAGGGAAAGAGCAAATTTTAAATTTCTATATTACTCCTGATATTGTTCGCTCAAACCGCACAATGACCTGCAAATTGTTGTATGAAGATGGTCTTGGCTATGTTTCTGCGGAAAATATATTTCCTCCAACACATGATGAACTTTTTAATAATGGATACAGTTATATGGAAAACCGTAGCGAAGATAACATGCAAAGATACAGAGCAGCATCTGCACCAGCTTCCGACGACACTATTTTCTCAATAGTTAACGCTGTATGGTACTCCGAAAGTTACACTTCAAACCCTACCTCCTGTAATTTGCATTCGAAATGCGGTAAACTTGTAGATACTACAAAATACAATTCTAACTATACTCATTATGCAAGTACTCACAGCGATTGTGCAAATTTTGTTTCACAAACTCTGTATGCCGGCGGTATACCTACAAGCACCACTTGGTATGCAGGATCTTCGAATTGGATTGGTGTAGCAAACTTGTGCAGCTATATGCTTGATAATGGATACTGGAAGTCGATTGACAAGAGTGCTCTGTTTGTAGGAGATTACATGCGCTATACTGGCACAGGAGAGTCTCACATCGTCATGATAACTGCTCATGACGGCGTTTCCTTCCGTTATTCCGGCCATACAAATGACAGGCAAAATGTAGTCACTTCATTATCCGGTTCCAAGACTTTTTATCATGTGATTTACTAATCTATGGAGGAAACAAAATGCGGAAACGTTTTTTTATATCCATCATTATGTTCTGTGCAATAACAGTTACCGCCTGCGGCAGGGAAATCCCCCAAAAAATCAAAGCAACTGAAATACCTTCACCTGCTCCATATTCTCCTACGCCTTCCACCGAAGTACCGTCTTCAGACACAGAGCCCGTCAAACCGGCCGGCACTGCCCTCTCTGAAGACGTACGGACGTTTCCGGCCACTGTCGCCGCTTACCTAAACGCGGCTGAAGCCCTCTGGAAAAGCGATCAGGAGCATATTGATTATCGTATGGCTTTTAATCATGAATATTTGGATCAGCGGCAGGATATTTCTCTGGAAAAAGACTATGACGGCGAGCTTATCCTGTCGGAGGACTTTGACGAAACCGGGAAGTTTACCCTGTCCCTTTCTGTGGGCAAAACTGCTGACAATCTCTATGTGCTGGAGGGTAACAAGGCTCACGCTTCCATCGTGTTTGGCGGCGCATACAAGCTTGGAGACACCCTGTATCTGGGCACCGGCCTTGCCGATGGTCCCCCCTTTGCCCTGAATCTGGAAACAAAGATGCTGACAGACTGCCAAAAAGAATATGATACTTTGCAAAAGCTTTATAGCGACTATTTGCAGGGACAGCCGGAAAACACTGATCTGCATATCCAATATTTTCACCCCATCGCACAGGTGGAAAACTGTCTGATCTATCTGGCAGCCGTCAGCGAGTCCATGGATACGGACACCCGCGCGGTTATGTACGCAGCTTTTGATTCCAGCCGCTCTTTAAAGGCCTATCTGTTGCTGACAGAGGCGGATTTCCTGGCTCCCAGTGAGCTTGCCGTAACGGAACAGCCGGAAATATCCATGGAAATCAACAGCCTTAACGCCTTCACAGGTACGCTGACCGTTCGCAATACCGGCGAAAAGACCATTGGCTATGGAGAAGCATATATTCTGGAAAAAAGCATGGGCGGAATCTGGTATCCCATAAGTCCTCTGACTCCGTCAGACAGTGCGGAGCATGCGTGGACAGATATTATGTATACCTTAGAAACCGGCGATGAAGCTGCTATCACTCTGCGATGGGATCTATTCTATCCAAGCCTTCCTGCCGGAAGCTACCGGGTAATTAAGAATTTTTCCTACCCGGAAGATGCAGGAAACAAAGAAAGCTTTTGTCTGGCCGTGTACTTTAATATGGAATAATTCCGGTAAAAACAAGAGCCGGCAAAATAAGCCTTTAAATCATGATGCCAAGAATCGCTCAGACCTCACGGACTGGGCGATTCCTGTTTCAGGTATCTCTTTAATAAAAAGGCACAAAATAAAGGGAAGGTTCTGATTCTGTCTTCCATACCAATATTTCCCCCTGTCAGCTTAATACCCCAGTGAATATCCGCATATTTATCACTTTCGATCAAGGTACGGAGGGATTTTGCCCTTCCGTTTGTCGATTTTACTTCCACCGGCACCAGCTCCGAGGCTGTCCTGACAAAGAAATCTTCCTCCAGCGAGGAATTCTCCCGCTTATAATAATATAGCTCCAAACCGCTCTTTACAAAGGCTTCTCCCACGATATTTTCATACAATGCCCCCTTATACACCCCTAAGTTCCGGTTTGCCCGCAGATCCTCCTGCGCTTCCTCGTCCAACATAGCAACCAGCAGGCCGCTGTCGGCAAAATACAATTTATACTTTTCCTCATCATAGTTCCCCCGCAGAGGCAGCTCCGGAAAGTTCAGACAATAGCATACATTTATCATGCCTGCGTCCCGCAGCCACTCCACACAGCCTCGATAATCCTTAAATCGGGCTCCCGAAGCCACCTTGGAAATCTGAAATTTTTTATTTTCCCTGGCCAACTGCGGAGCGATCCGTTCAAACACATTGAGGATTCTGGCCTGATCCATACCCTCCGCATACTTTCTCACATCCTCCCTGTAATCGGCAAGCAGCTGCCTCTGGGTATCCAGCGATCCCTCAAAGGTTCCCCGCTCCACATATTCCCTTACTACGGCAGGCATTCCTCCCAAAATACTGTAATCTAAAAACATTGCGCTAAAAGCAAGCATCTCCGCCTGGTTGAAGGGCGCTGCCAGTCTCATATGCTCCAGCATATCCAAAATCACTGTTTCATCGTAACCCTTTGCCCATAGAAATTCTTCAAAATCAAGAGAAAACATAGTATAGTCCGCTTTATAGCCCACACTGTTGCTCTCAATTCTCCGGTAATTTATCCCCAGCATGGAGCCGCTGCAGATCACGTCAAATCGCCCATCCGTATAAAAAAACTTCAGCGCCGCAGCAATCTCCGGAAATTCCTGCAGCTCGTCAAAAAAGATCAAAGTCTTCCCCGGTACAAAATGCTTGCCCGGATCCAGCCTGGAAATATTTTTAATTATATCCTCCGCGCTATATCCGTCCGCAATAATTACTTTATACTTCGGTTCCTCAACAAAATTAATATATATTGTATTTTCATAAAAGGCTTCCGCAAACTGCCGTACGGACTCCGTCTTCCCCACCTGTCTGGGTCCCTTGATAATCAGCGGTTTTCTTTCCGGCTTTTCCAGCCATTCTTTTAAAAACAGATCCACCTTGCGTCTCAGATAAAGCATCGCCCATATCCTCCATAGGCATATTATATGCTTTTTTCTGGAAAATAACAAGATAATAACAAAAAAATGAGCGAATTGTTCTCCTTCTGTTATATTTTTATGAGCCAATTTTTATCCAATTACTACATTTTCATGAGTGATTCCCCCAATAAGGCACGTTGCAGCTCAATCCTGATCTCATATTTATCCTCTATCAGAATGGGCTCAATATGGTGAAGGCCACACATATTAAGTACTTTTTCATTCTCTCTAAGCACCCACTCTAAAGTACAGTCTTCATCCTCACCTCTGTTTTCAACCACACTGGCATATTTTCTTATATCGGCAAAATGCTTTCTGATATACCCTTCACTCAGCACAAGGCAGTAATACCTGATATGCTCCAGATATTCCTGCTCAAAATCCTGTTTCCAGTCAAAGGGGACATAGCACCCCTCTACAATCAGATTCTGCTCATTTTCCACAGCCGTCTTAATCATTTCCCTGACAATGGGCCATAAATAGTCCGTCAGGGCCTGATCGTCACTGACCGGCGTCAGGGCCGTATTCCCGCTGCGGATCAGGCCCATTTTTAAATGGTCAATGGACAGATAGGGAAATTGATACTCTTCCAGCAGTCTTTGCGCAAGAGCTGTTTTTCCGGTATGAGAAGCACCTGTTATTATAACAATCATCGTTTCCTCCTAAAAGTGAAATGTTCATTCCCTTCATACTATAAACATAATCACATACATCATCACACAAACAAGCAAACACAATACACCTGCCCTGCCAGCTTTATACCCCGGATTTACAGGATCCTGCTTTCTGATCCGTCGGTGTTCCAAAAGGAATCCCACTGTCGCCGCTAAAATGCCCAAAAGCAGAAGCCCGCATGTTTTTACTGCCGTCCAGGTATTATTCTCAATCTCTTTCAGTTCAAAAATTACGCATGTTATACATATTCCCGTAAACACCAATAGCATATAAATCACCGTGACCGGCATTCCCTGCCTGGCCCGTCTTTTATCCTCTTCCCGGCAATAGATTCTGTCTATTCCTTTGTAATTGCTAAATTCCACCATGGCTGCGAAGTTCATTGCGTACAGAATAATCAAAAGACCGTTCAGCCATTCTGCGCCGAAGTTCATACAGTTTATCACGCAAAGCAGAAAAATAAATACTACCGATAAGATTCCGATCTGCAGATCCATCTGCACCAGCAGCTTTTTCACTTCTGGCAAATGATATTCCGTTTTATCATCAACCCCCGCAATTCCACTGAAGGAATCATTTTTCACCGCATTGGAAAACATGATATGCAAAAAACACTGTATGGGAACACAGATCAAAAACATGCAGATGAAAACTCCACCGCTGAAAACATTCCAAACCATACTGTTGACCACATATGTCAACATGCAGGAAGCAGAAATCCCCACAAAAATCCACGGTATTTTACCCATCTCCATTTTATGGCCAAACTGATTTTCTATACCAATTTCCTCCTGCGCGGGTTCCCTCCTGCACTGATTCCTCCCTCTTACACTGATTCCTCCCTGCTCCACTTTTTCCTGCCCCGTTTCTGATTCGAGCCTGAGCCCTTCCTCTTCCCCATTGCCTAACAAGGCATCCACACTTACTCCCAGCAGCTCTGCCAGCCGGACCAGGTGGTCGGAGCTGGGTCTGGAAAGATCTGTTTCCCATTTCGTTACTGCCTGACGGCTTACGCCCATATATTCGGAAACCTTTTCCTGTGACAAGCCTTTCCTTTTTCGATAACGCACGATATTTTCTGCCAGCCTGCTTTCACCCATACTTTCACTCATCGTGTCAGCCTCCTTTAAATTTTGGCAATATTCTACCAAATCATATGGCTGACTTCTACCAACTATAAGGCAACTATTTGTTGCAGCCGCCCCTTTTCCCCGCCAACATACACCAGATTATCACGGCCTGTTGAACTGCCAGCAGACTCTTTTTAAACTCATACCCCACAAAGTATTCCGATTGGATGGCATCCTCGGAAACCTCTTCTCCCCGATAAAAGGGCGGGCAGGGATTTAACAGGGCTCCCTTGTTGGCAAGCTCCATGATCTCTCTGGTTACCCGGCAGGCTTCAAAATCCTTTAATGCCTCGGACGGAAGCGAATCCGTGCAGACAATGTCCTTTCCCCGGACGGCTTCTTGTATATTATGGTATGCTTTTACACCCTCCATTTCATACCCGGCACCGCAGCATTGGGACAGCTCGAAGCCCATCACCTCAGCTGCCTCCTTCCAGGCCAAACCGATATTGCCGCTTTTACCGCAGAACAGATATTTATCCTTCGTAAAATCTGCCCTGCGCTTGGAAAAAGCGTATAAGTCCGCCAAAATCTCGCAGGGATGATTACGATCCGTCATGGCATTAATAACCGGAATCTCGGAATACCCGGCCAGTTTTTCCAGCAGCCCAATCTCCTTGTAGCGCACAATTATCAAATCCGCCCAATTATCCAGATACCCGCAGACATCTCTAAGGTCCTCCTTCTTGTCCAGGGTCTCGCCCGGAAACAGCAGGGACTGCCCTCCCAGCAGGTAGATCCCTTTTTCAAAGGTTACACGGGTCCTGAGACTGGAAGCTGGAAAGAACATAACCACGCTTTTTCCGGTCAGAAAACCGCTGTACTTCCCACTGTCCACCTCATCCGCAATATGAAATATCTCATATATCTGGTCTGCTTTTAGATCCGTCAGCCTGATCAGGTCCTTCATATACCGTTAAGCCCTTTCTAAAGATTTCCGCAAAGCATGGGATTTCCCAATACTGTGGTAATAGCACAACAGACAGAAGATTGCCGCAATGGCTGCATACCTGCGCAGACGGCCGCCTCTCTTTGCCCATCTCACCAGCACCGACACCAGCTCCTTCTTTGTTTCTTCCGTCATTCCTCTTTCCTGATCCGCAAAATACAGTAACAGATACAGCATTCCCGCGATCATGGCAATAGTTGCATAAACCTCCACATGAGAAGCATCTCCGGTTTTGGGTTCATTGCTCTCTCCGCCTGACGGTTGTCCGATACCTCCGATATTCCCGATATTTCCGGCATGTTGCCTTCTTCCGGGGCATCCGGCTCTGTCGGCATCTCTGGCTCTTCCGGTTCGTTGTCCGGTTTTTCCGGCTTGTTATCCGGCCCTGTCGGCACTTCCGGCTCTTCCGGTTCGTTGTCCGGCTCTTCCGGCTTTTCTGGTCCTTCCGGTTTGCTGTCTGGCTCTTCCGGCTTCTCTGGTCCTTCCGGTTTGCTGTCTGGCTCTTCCGGTGTATTTGGCTCTTCCGGTTTGTTCGGCTCTTCCGGCTCCTTTACTGTCCAAGCGGCATAAATTGCCGTTTTTTCCTGTAGCTCCCGGTTAAAATCAAAGGCCTCTTCTTCCTGTGCCCCTGTCACCCACTCCCGAAATACGGCACCCTCTTTGACAGGATCAACAGGCCTGACGGCCAGGTATCCCTTCAAAAGCGTCTGCTGTCTTTGGGGCGTGTCATCACTGTATGCCATGTCTCCATCGTAAAAAGTGACTGTATAATAATCTACCCTGGCAACGGCATCCTGCCCGTTCACCTCCACGGTAACCCTCGTATCCAGGCCCGCCGCTTGGGCCGCTCTGCTCTGTACGTCTGCCGCCTCATAAATCTCATAAATCCCGTTATTTACCCTGGTCAGATCAGTCACCCACGTATCTTCATCCGCCTTTTTCAGCATAAAACTTCTGCCGTGGTCCGTTTGTTCTTCATTGTCTATGTATACCTGAATGGTTACGGAATGAATCAGATCCTCGCCTCCTATGTCCGGAGCCTCCCCCAGATACCAGCCATACCAGTAATTATCGCCCACATCCCCGTCATTTACATTCTGATAAGCCTCTCTGGCGGCTTCCAATGTGGGAACAGTCGTATCTGACAGCTCTGTCTTGCCGTCTTCCGTCAGAAAGGTAAGTTTTCGCAGACTGCCGGAAACATTATTGTCAAAAACGCCTTCTCCCGCTGAAATCGGTTTTATCCTTTTCCGGCCGTCTGCCTCTTCCGTTTTCACTGCAATTTTCAGGCTCTGAAGGCTGTTACAGGATGTAAATGCCGCCTCTCCGATTTTTTCGATGCTGCTGGGAAGTTCTATACTCCCCAAGCCTTCACAGCCGCGAAACGCCTTATCTGCAATTTCGGTAACCTGACTCGGAATCCGAACATCCTTTAAAGCCCTGCAACGAATAAACGCTCCCTTACCGATTGTAATAACACTTTCCGGAATCTCAATGCTTTCCAGACCATCACACTCATAAAATACCCAATCTCCAATAGATGTAATGCTCTCCGAAATTTTAACTCTTTTCAGGTTTTTACAGCCATAAAACGAACTGCTGCCGATATTTAAAACGCTGTCCGGAATTTCGATGCTCTCCAGACTCTCACAATCTTCAAATGCACTTTGCCCAATATTGATAACGGTATCCGAAAGCCGAACATCCTTTAAATTCCTGCAACCGTAAAATGCACGAATACCAATATCTTTAATTCCACTCTGCATGAAAGCGCTTTCCATTCTTATACATCCGGAAAAAGCCTCCTGACCAATACTTAAAACACTGCCCGGAATCAATATACTTTCCAGGCATTCACAATTAAGAAATGCTCCCGCTTCTATCGCTGTAATGCCCTCCTGAAGCTGAACACTTTTCAAGCTCCTGCAATTTGCAAACAAACAATAGCTGATACGCTTAACTCCACCGGGAATCAGAATGCTTTCCAGACTTTCGCAGTCAACAAAGGCCTGTTCGCCAATACTTGTAACCCAATACTCCTTATGGGTGCGTGGACTCTGCACATAATCTGGAATTGCATATTCGAGTGTATTGGTTCCTGCTTTCGTCAGTTCAACCTGATCATCTGAAATTACCGTAAACTCGGTATCCCCAATCCGAAAGTTGACTTCATCTTTATTATCATCCGGAAGAGACTCATCACCTCCGCTTACGCTGTCAGCATACTCTGCTATCGTTCCCGCCGTGCCTGCATCACCTCCGCTTGCACTGTCCCCCGTTTCTGCATTACCCCCCCGGCTTCAGAACCGGGCATCTCTGCATTCTCTTCCGCCCTGACAGGAAAATCGTATTGTCCGGCCAGCAAAATTACGGACATCAGAACTGCCAGTCCCCTGTAAAACCGCTTCTTTTTTTGCCTTCCCCTCATAAATATCATAGCATTCACGCCCCACTTCTTAACCCATTCCTTTTACCTGCCGTGATTTCCCTGTAAACCTCACGCTGATATGCAAATAAGCGCAGGAAAGCTCATGCGCTTTTTCCCCCATATAAAAGCTTTTTCAGCCGCTGGTACAGACCTGCCGACAGCCTGCTGTGCGCTATCCTCCGTCGAAGAGGCGCCAGCGTCAGCGCCATGACCCCACGATAGCAAAACAGTTCCGGCCCGGACATATATTCTCCGGTGATCAACCGATGTTCTGTCCTGTCACGCTCCGCATTTTCCCTGCTTTCGGAATATCCGCCGCCCTCGTAGGAGGATACCGGAAAATTTAAATATAGGAGCTTCGCACCGCCTCTGTAGCGGCACCAGAGGAAATGATCATAATCCGCCCGAATCTTATATTGCAGATCATAGGGCTTCTCCCGGCACAAATCCGTGCTGTAAAAACAGGATTGATGGCAGGGAATGTTGCGGTAACAGGTAAATCCTGTAATCTTTGGCGGCGAGGCAATCGTTGCTCCCGTTCCGGCGCTGACAGTATCTCCGTAAAGAATCAGAGGCGGCTGCTCTCCTGAGCGGTCGATCTGCTCCGCCACCCGCTCCAGCACGTTTCGGTCTGCCAGCATATCTCCACAGTTTAAGAAAAGAACAAAATCGCCCCCCGCCTGCTGCACCGCCTGATTCATGGCCTCATAGATTCCTTTGTCCGGTACGTCAAAAAAACGGACACGCCCTGTTCCCGGCTCATTATCCGCTTTTTGTGCGGCATTCCGCCACTTGTCCATAGAGCCGTCGGTACTGCCCCCGTCCTTTAAAATGATTTCATAATCGGTACAGGTTTGACAAAACACACTGTCCAGGGTCTTCTGCAGCTTGTCTCCCGGATTCAGCGCCACCGTAACAATAGAAAACTTCATGGCTAAAACACCTTTCTCTGCCTGTTCAGCATAAACAGCCCGCCTGCTGCCAGACAAAGGCAGACCACACACACCGGCCAGCAGACAAACCCGGACACTGCCAGGGAAGTATTGCTGAGCAGATAAGAAATCATATTCACTGCTGCGTGCATAATCACCGGCACCTTAAAATCCCCAAAATACTCATAGCCGTATATCATCAGGCATGCCATGAAAAAGCCATAAACACCCTGCACCAGATTTCCATGATAAATCCCGAAAAACACCGCCGCCATCAGCATAGCTGCCAGCTTTCCCGAAGTGGATTTCAAACAGTTATAGATTATGCCTCGAAACAGCAGCTCTTCCCCCACAGGAGCTGCCAGCGCGTAAAGAAGCAGTCCCAGCCAGATGCTGACAGCATACTGCTGACCCGCTACAGCCTGATATGCGGCAGAATTATCCGTTACCCCGGTCAGGTCCAGCAGCATATTTAAGCCCAGCATGGCCCCCAATGTGGTTATGCCCAAAAGCAAATAATTCTTCACCGGCTCCTTGCCGATATGAAGCAGCTTGGACGCCGAAGCCTCTTTTTGGATCATGGCCCTTGCCGTCTTAAAGATCATGGCAGTACCCGCTAAAAATCCGATCAGCTGTGCTACGGCAGAACCGTTTCCGGTGACTCCCGTCGCCGTCCCTTCCCCGTCGTAGATCAAAAGAGGAAAGCCCGGCACACGCTTTGCAATTACCAGATACAGATTCATAGTGAGGGACAGGGCTATGGTCCTGACAAGTACAAACATCAAAAAGGAATAAATCATCTGCCAGACTGTCTGAAACCCCATTCCCTTCTTTGTATCCTCCGTGCCCCGCAGCAGAAATCTCTGCAGCTCTTCCACGGAACGCACGATATAGTCTGCCTTTGCTTCCCGCAGCTCTTCCATATCTCCATAGCCATAGGTCACACCAACGCCTTCCACTCCCATGGCTCTTGCGCCTTCCATGTCAAACCTGCGGTCTCCGATCATATAAACCTTCTCTTTTTCTATGGGCTTGTCTCCAAACAGCTGCCGCAGAGCCTCTTCCACCACCTCATCCTTGTTTACCCTGGTGCCGTCCAGCTCACTGCCCACGATGGCCTTAAAATACTTTTTGATATGAAAATGCTCCAGTATGCGCTCCACAAACACCGTCGGCTTGCTGGAGGCTACCGCCATAAACATTCCCTTGGAATTTAAAGCCTCCAGCATCTTGGGAATCCCCTCATACAGCCGGTTTTCAAAAATACCCTGGTCCTGAAAACGCTCCCTGTACTTTGCCACGGCGCTCTCCGCCTGCTGCTCGTCCATATGATAAAACTCCATAAAGCTGTCCTTTAAAGGCGGACCGATAAAGGGCGTCAGCTTGTCAATATCCGGCTCTTCTATGCCGAAGGAAGCCAGAGCATACTGCACACAGGTGCAAATTCCCTCCTTAGGGTCTGTCAGGGTTCCGTCCAAGTCAAAAAGTAAGTAATTTTTCACATCCGCCTCCTTAAAAGCTGCGAAGCTTGTCACTTCCGTCATCTGTTGTATTTTCAATCTTCAATATTTTTACATCATAGCCAATCGTATCATTCACCTTAACATGTGCAAGGTCCCCCGCCTTCTTCCCCAGAAGAGCCTGCCCCAGGGGACTTTTGTTGCTGATCAGATTTTCCAAGGAATTGCCCCGGACGGTAGTGACGATCCTGTAAGTCTCTACGGTTTTGTCCTCCACAAATTCAACCGTCACCGTATTGTTCATGCCCACCTCGTCCTCTGCAGAATCCTCCGAAATTACCTTGGCCGTCCTGATCATTCTTTCCAGATAGCGAATCCGGCTTTCGTTTTGATTTTTCACTTTTTTGGCCGCATGATATTCAAAGTTTTCACTGAGATCCCCATGAGCTCTGGCTTCCTTCACATCCTCCAGCGCCTTGGGGCGCACCACCAGCTTCCGGTACTCGATCTCTTCCTCCATCTTTTTTATATCACCGGCCGTCAACTCATCGTACATTTCTTAAGACACTCCTTCTTTTCCTTTCTTTTCGTCATTTAAAGCACCCCCTGCTGTAACCCGTAAATCAGGGCCACCGACAGGATGATCTGAATGATTGCAAACCGAAACACCGTCTGCGTATTGGACCAGCCCCAGGATTTTCTCACATGATCGTGCAGCGGCGTTCTGGTATTTTTTAAAATTCTGATCTTTAGAAAGCGCAGCAGCGCCACCTTGATCAGCCCTAATCCCCCGTCCAGAATCAACACCAGCGCCACGGGAAGATAAAGCGCAGGGCGCCCTGTCTTCAGCGCCGCAATGCTGATAAAAAGCCCCATAGTTCGAGACCCCGCGTCTCCCATCATCAGCCTGCTGGGCGTGGCATTGTACCAAAGATAGCCTAAAATGCACGCCGCAAACAAAAGAATCAAAAAGGAAAAATCCTCTCCAGCTCCAAAAATCCTATTGATGACATAGATCGTCATCAGGGAAATGATGGTCAGCGTCCCCGAAAGCCCGTCAACACCGTCCGCGCAATTCGTTACATTCACGGAAACCCACACCATGATGATAATCAAAACGGCAAACAGCGCAGACGGTATCGTCAGCCGCATGTGAAACAGGGCCAGCTCTATGGTATTCGAATTATATTTCAAATATGTCATGGCCACCAGCGCTGCCACGCAGAGATCCAGAAATCCCTTTTTGTACTCCCCCCAGGGCATCTTGGAAGCGTCGTCCAAAAAGCCAGTGATCATACAGACCACCATCAGGATCAGGTAAATCACAATCTCCGCCTTCAGGGGCGCAAACAGCAGAGCCGCCGCCGCAAAGCAAAGCACAAATATAATCCCCGCCCCCCTGGGCTTGCCTGCGGAAAGCTTGCCGTCATGGGCAAATTCCCGCCCTGCATCCTTCGGCAGGAATCCCTGCAGTTTATTGGTAATAAACACCGTAACGCCGAATGCAAACAAAATGCCTGCAAGCGCCAGCAGCGAATCATAAGTATCAGGTATTCCCAAATGCAGCATACATTTTCTCCAATCAACCGCCCCGCTGCAAAACAGAAGCTGCAGCTGCTTCAGGGCATTTATTTCCATTCCATTTGTTACGCAAACTGTATGGCCTCCAGATCAAAATTGCTGCCGGGAAGGAAGATCAGCTCTACCTTTCCCCGACCCGTAAGCCTCTCGATGGAGAAGTCCTGTGACGCTCCCCCGTTCCCCGTAAATTCCAGGATACGGTTTACCGTCTCTCCTGCCTCATCCGTAAAGTGAATATGAATCGTGTTGGCGGGCAGCGGTGTCCGCCCCCAAATGGTGACGCGTTCCGTCCCCTTTTCTCCGAAATCCATATTTTCAAACACGATCGACACATTGTTGCCAATCCCCCGCACAATATTCCCGTCTCTGGTAAAGGTATCGCCGTAGACAGCATTGGACTCACCGGCATACAGCTTGCCAAACGCCTTCTCCTGCCGCTTAAAGACAAATCCCTTGACATGCACCTTTTCAAACAGAACAAACCCGATGTCCGCCAGGCCCCGGAACCGTTCCGACAGCTTATAGGTCTGCTCCTGGTACACGTTCCAGATGGAGGGCTTTTGATAAAACACACTGTCAATCAGTCTGCTGCCCTCTTCATAAGGAGTCCCTGCCCAAATATCAATCTGATACCTGTCGCCTGAAAGTGCAAAAACAGGCAGGGTAATCTCATCGGAACCATATTCACCAAAGTCAACGGCGGAAAAGACCACACCGCTTGCTCCGTCTCTGGCAGTGGCAATCCCCTTTTCGTTGCCGCTGGTGATCTCCCCGACCGTCCCGGTATACAGACCGGCAGATACAAATTCATACGGATTCAGGCTTGCGGCTCCAAGCCCCTCTCCCCGGTATTCCAGCTGGGAAATCATCACCGCCCGGCCTTTCCATTTCACCATACAGCGCACATAAAATTCTCCGTCACCCAAAGCTTTTACCCTGGCCAGATTTCTTCCCTGTTCATCAGTATACCCTGAAATTTCGGCATAATTAACTTCAATGCCGCCTGCATTTACTGCTTTCCAGACAAGGGTCCTGTCCGTGGTATCCTGCGGATACAGCAGAGCCTCCACCGTGATCTCCTGTCGGTCAGGGGTCAGTACATGGCTGCCCTCGGCTATAAGCTCCAGCTTTCTCACGGGAATCCTTGCAGGAAGCTCTGCCTTCCTTTTGGCGCTGACATCCTCCAGGAAGGATTTTCTTACGAAATCTTCCTCCGCCTTTAGAGCTTTCAGGGTTATCGCTGCAGGCTCCAGGCCTTTGCCGTTTACCGTCAACGTCAGCTCCCCTTCTTCCGCCGTGCTTCCCACTACAATCAGCAGCCTGCCGGAAAACAGCTTCCGCACCGTGGTCTTATAGTCATCGTAATCCGTGCTGTCACCGTTGTCCATCCCTAAAATCCTGCCGGGCCCGACAAGCTCGGCCTTCACGTAATCCGCTGCGTTCTCCACGGGATTTCCCTGTTCGTCTGACACAGATACCGTAACAAAGCACATATCCTCACAATCTGCTTTCAGCTCCTGCTTATCTGCAGAAAGCAAAATTCGTCTGCTGTCCCCGAAGGAAGTATGGCTGTCCCTTGCCACTTCTCTGCCGGCCTCGTCATAGGCCACTGCCGTAATTGTGCCCGGTGTATAGGGCACCTGCCAGTCGGCAATCAGCTTGTGCCCGTGAACATGGTCAATGGTCTGCCTTCCCTGAGAAACCCCGTTTACAAACAGCTCCACCTCTGGCGCATTTGTGCAGGCCCGCAGGTCAATGAGCTGTCCCGGATTGAAATCCCAGTAAGGGAAGAGATGCACCATGGGAGCCTTTTTCCCATCCGTCCACTCTGCCTGGAAGACATAATAGGAATCCTTGGGAAAGCCTGCGGTGTCAATCTGTCCGAAATAAGAATTTTTGGTATGATAGGGCGTAGGCTCTCCGATATAATCGAAGCCCGTCCAGATAAACTGTCCCCAGATATATTCCGGATCCCTGTCGTCCGTAATACATTTTTCCCAGCTTCTGGCCCCCCAGCTGGTAGTGGAATTGCCCAGCGAAGAACACTGCTCGTCCTCATCGGACAATATATCCTGCCCCAGCGGGAAATGATAGATCCCTCTGCTCTGCACCACGGATGCCGTCTCGCTTCCGTACATGATCCAGTCAGGATGCTCCCGGTGATGTTCCTCGTAATATTTCTCCGCGTAATTATATCCTGCCACCTTGACAATATCCGCACACTTCCTGGCATTCTCCCAGGGCATGTAATTGGAGCCGATGGTAATTAAGGCATTCCCCTTGGGATCATGCTCCCGCACGGCGTTCATCAGCCTGCGGGTGATCTCCTGTCCATGCTCGTCCGCATGCGTATCATAAATCTCGTTTCCGATGGACCAAAGCAAAAGACTGGGATGATTCCGGTCCCGCCGTACCCAGCTCCGCACATCCTTTTCACACCATTCCTTAAAAAATCTGCCGTAATCATACTGCGTCTTGGGAAGCTCCCACATGTCAAAGGCCTCGCTTAAAATGAGCAGGCCCATCCTGTCAGCTAAGTCCATCAGCTCCGGCGCAGGCATATTATGACTGGTGCGGATGGCATTGACACCCATCCTTTGCAGCATTTTTATCTTTCTCTCCATGGCAGGCACATGGAATGCCGCGCCCAGACAGCCTAAGTCATGATGCTCGCAGACGCCGTGTATCTTCACATGTCTTCCGTTTAAAAACAGCCCCTTGTCCGTGGTAAATTCCAGCGTGCGAAAGCCCACCGTAATGTCCTGCGTGTCAATCACATCCTCATGACCCTTAAGGCAAAGCTCCACGGAAAGCCGATAGCACTGAGGATCCTCAATATCCCATAGCTTTGGCTCCCGGACAAACGCCTGCAGAACGGCGCGTCCCGCCGTTTCTTCAGCCTCTCCCAGCTCCTGCACCAGATACTCGCCCTGCCATAAGCGATAGCGGCAGACCACATTTAAATCCGGCTTACCGGCCACCTCCGTCTCGGCTGTAAGCTCATACCCGCCCTCTGCCTTTTTGGTGGTCACATAAGTCCCGTCCAGCGGCAGGTATACTGCCGGACAGACCTTCAGCCACACCTTCCGGTAAATGCCGGCCCCCGAATACCACCTGCTGTTGGGCGACTGAAAGCGCACCTCCACCGTCAGCAGATTTTTTCCGGGCACCAGTGCAGGAGTAATGTCCATATCAAAAGTAGAGTAGCCGTATTTCCAATCCCCGATCTTCGTCCCGTTGACATACACTGTAGAATCCATATAAACGCCGTCAAAGCGCAGAATTACCCGTTCCTCTCTGTGAATCCGTGCAACAACCTGCTCCGGAGCATTCTCTTCATAAGCTTCCGCCGGGGACTGCGTCCCCACACCCAGCTCGCCGCTTAAATCCGTGATTTCTCCCGTAACCAGCTCAAATTCCTTGCGATACCAGCCGCAGCCGTCCTGATAGAGATTCTTCGCATCATAAATCAGCCAGTCATGCGGCAGCTCTACCGGCGCAAACCTTGTCTTCTGATTTTCGATCTCACTCATGGTAACATGCAGATCTGTCCGCAGAAAAGTCCAGTTGTTATAAAACGGAACTACATTTGTATTCATACCCACCCTCCTTCATTTCGTTCACGAACAGTATACCATGTGCGCAGAAAAGGAAGCGCCTTGAAGAGGCATTTACTTTTCAAGCCATGGCTAAGTATAATGCGGCGCGAAGCGCTGGCAAGACAGCTTTAGCTGGCTTGAATTCTGCGCCAGCAGAATCATTATACCATATTCTCCGGAAAATATCTTCTATAAACTTTTCATATGTAAGCAATTACTCTCCCCAATAATCTATTGTTTCCTGTGAAGTAGTTACAATTCCAAATAACTTCCGCATAAAGTCTTCCTTTTCGTGAAACATCTCCAAAATAAGTATGGTATTTTTATCTTTTATACGATAAAAGAAATAATTATGTTCTAAAAAAATGTAGCTGTAATCGCATTCTATATCATATTGTGATGAAATTTTTGTACCTGATTGCGGGTATGTTTGAAGCTTTCTGATTCCTCTTGTTATATTACGCATAATCTTTTTTGAATTATCTTCCCCATAATTTTGCGTCAATTCATTGCGTAGCTTTTTCAACTTTCTTCTAACAACCTGCGAGTATTCCAGTTTAGCCAAATTACTCTACCCCCAGCTCTTTTTCTAATTCATCCGCAGATATAGTCCCTTCTGAAATTACAGAACTTTCGGCCTCCTGTAATCTTAACAATAATTGATTTAGTGCCTTCTGTTTATCCAGTTCATCCAGCTCCTGTATGTCGATAATTGCATAGGAACCATGTCCATTACGGGTAAGATAAACTCTGTTTCCATAAGATACTTCATTCACAACCGCTGTATAATTTCTTAAATCAGATATTGGTTTAATATTTGGCATTTTATATTCTCCAATCTTTTTCTTACATATTAAGTTACTGCTTATAGTATAACAGTTATTGTATACAACATGCAACAAAATTCACGCGGGAATTTACAGCAGCCTTGTAAATTTTCTGTTGACTATCATACTATTTTTAATCATAATGATAAATAGGTATGAAGAAACTTCATAGAGGTAAACATGAATAACTTAAACTATACACTATTTGAGGAATACAAAGTGCTGGACAAGCTGTGTGGCGAAATATATGATGATCCTCATGGCGTTACACGTTATATTGAAGATATGAAAAAAGTTTCTCCAAGCATATACCGTCATCTTCCAAACTGGCAAATAGATTTAGAACATCTGAAACTTATCCGCCATATCAGAAATTATTTAGCACATACACAGGGAGCATTTGACGAAACTGTCTGCACAGAACAAGATATTACTTGGATCCGCGATTTTTACAGCCGTTTATTGAAGCAATCGGATCCGCTGGCTTTATTATACCAATATTCAAAAACAACACCCAAGAAGGCAGCTGCCAAACCAGCCCCTCAGCCTCAACGCCCTCTGCCTGTACCGCAATTTTCTCTAAATAACAAAAGATTACCTGAAACTAATACAGAAGAAAGCCGCTCATCAGATCGTTCTTCTTCTATTTTTCCTTTGCTTGCAATTCTTCTCGTAATCGGTGTCCTGCTGTTAGCCGCGTTTTGCATTTACATAACCCTGTCCATTAGTTTACTCTCATCTTTATCTTCTCCTTCGTTTTACGGTATCCGGTATTCAGACCTGCTTAATAAGTTCTTCTACTTCATATAAATCACTTATGCCATCTTCTTTTTCCTCACCCCGCCTGATTCGTATGAACCTGCAGCCGGCATTTCGCGCCGTCTGCCTGTCCTTTTCTTCATCCCCGATCAAGATTAATTCCGTAACCGGCACCCCATATTTTTTGGAAATCAGCCGCAATCCTTTATCATTAGGCTTTCGATACCCACATACGGCAGAGGAAACATAATCATCAAAATACTCCAGCAATTCGGAAATATCCCGTTTAAATATCCGATCCGGCATGGCGCTGGGCAGGTCCGTAAGCGTTGCAATCTTATATCCTTGTTCCCTTAAGTTGTTCAATACCGGAATTGTATCCGGATAAATTTCCGCCTTTAATTTCAGCCCGCTCCAAAAGGCTTCCACACAATCCTCAATCGGCATGTGCCGCAAATCCATGTGCCAATGTTCCAAGGCTTTGGCAAAAATAGATTCTGCCGAATACTCTATCTCCCTGTAATTCACTCTGGGGTTAAAATCTTCCAGTATCCGCACGGTTTTCCCGATTGCCTCTTCCGAGACATTACAGTCATATTTCCGACTGATCGCTCTAACGCCCTGCTGATAAAAGCTCACCCAGGAGTAAGGCATTCCCACGTACTGCATTAATGTGCCTCCCAGGTCAAAAACTACTGCCTTTGTCATGTCCGTCTTCCTCCCGGCTTTTCAGGTATACTGATCCTCTGCGAAAGCTTTCCACCCTCCGGATGTTCCTCCCGCATCCGCCTGCCTGCATCCTCTACCGCTTCCTGAAAGCCCCTGGCCGACATTCTCACGGCCCCATCGCCCAAAATAATCATCTGCTCCAGGGCGTCCGAGGTTGCCACTGTCACCCGACGCTTTCTGCCGATCTCATGTACGGTTTTTTCAATATATTGATCCGCCGTTTCCGCTTCCTTTGTGTACACTACGTAAATATTATGATACCTTTGCACGGAACCGGGATTCCCCTTTACCTTATAGGCATCATAGACCAGAATCAGGACGGCTCCGCAATATCCCTGATAATTACAGCATATGTCCATCAGCTTGTCTCTGGCGCTCTGAATATTGATTTCTGCCAGACTCCGCAATTCCTCCCAGGCGAAGATAATATTGTACCCATCCACAAGGAGTACCTCCTGTAGACGCTCCGCTCTTCCGCTCTTTGCCCCGGTGCCGCCCGCAGCCTCTCCGCTCTTCCCGGCCTGTACCCTCTCTTCATCCTTCTCGCCCTGTATCTTCTCTTCGTCCTGTACCTTCTCCTTGTTCTGCCGATGAAACCGATATGGCTCATAAGACTGTATGCTTTTCCCGTAGGTACGTTGAAAGATTTCTTCTATTTCCTCCTGAGTGATATAGTCGGATGCCGCCCCGTTCCCGGCTTCATTTCCTATGCCAATCCCTATTTCAACCGTAGTCTCATAGCTGTCCGCGCCGCCTGCCTTCCAACCGCTCTCCACATGAGCGTAGGCAGGCACCTCCTGCCAGCCCACCAGAAAGCCGGCCCCATGGGCACAGAACACGGAAGCAGAAGGATTTTCCATGTCGGCTTCCGGATCATAACCGATCTCCCTGATTACCTCTTCCGCGTTATGGCAGGGCTCATACCCCTTCAGTGTAAGGCCAAGCCGCCCCCGCCCCTTCGTATAGGCTGCCACCTCTCTCTGATAATTTCTCATTGTGGCCGCCGGCGCACTGCCGGTGAGAACGGCAGTCTCCCCCTCCATCACAGGCGGTGCAAAGCTGCCGTTCATCCGCTGAATGTCGGACATGGCCCGGCCTACCTGATCTAAAGGCACCTCCAGCGTAAAGGAAAACACAGGCTCCAGCAGGATACTTTCACACTGCATCAAGCCCTGCCGCAGGGCCCTGTAGGTGGCCTGCCGGAAGTCTCCGCCCTCTGTGTGCTTTAAGTGAGCCCTGCCTGTCAGCAGGGTAATCTTCATATCCGTTATCGGCGAACCGGTCAGCACTCCCTGATGGGTCTTTTCCTCCAGATGGGTGAAAATCAGTCTCTGCCAATTCCTGTCCAACTCATCCCCACTGCAGCAGGAACCAAACTCCAGCCCGCTGCCCGGCTCCCCCGGCTCTAACAGTAAGTGTACCTCCGCATAATGGCGCAGCGGCTCAAAGTGTCCGATTCCCTCTGCCGCAGATGCAATGGTCTCCCTGTACAGCAGCCGCCCGCTGTCAAATTCCACCTCCAGACCAAACCGCTCTGCAATCAGACGCTTTAAGACCTCCGTCTGCACCTCACCCATGACCTGAACCTGAATCTCCCGTATGCTTTCCCGCCAGACCACATGCAGCTCCGGCTCTTCCTCTTCCAGCGTCCTCATCTGCGCCAATACCTTCACCGGATCCGTTCCCTGGGGCAGCGACAGCCGATAGGTCAAAACAGGCACCAGCACCGGCTGCTCGCTTGCTCCCTCGCGCCCCAGCCCCTGCCCTGCAAAGGTCCGGCTTAGACCCGTCACTGCGCAGATGCCTCCCGCCTCCACCCGCTCCACTGCCTGAAAGCTCCCGCCGCCGTAAATCCTTATGACATCCGCCTTTTCCTCCCAGACGTCTGCCGGATTTGCCGCACTGATGCCGTTATTCACCGGCATTTTTACCCTGAGCGTCCCGCCTGTTACCTTCAAATGAGTCAACCGGTTTCCGGCGGCATCCCTGGATATTTTATAAACTCTGGCACCGAAATCCTCCGGATATTCTTTTGTCAATGTAAAACGGCGCAGCCCCTCTAAAAGCTCTTCCACACCCTCCAGGCGCAGCGCGGACCCGAAATAGCAGGGAAACACCTGCCGCCCTGCCACTGCCCTGGCAACGGATTCATCCTGCATGGCCCCGGTTTCCAGGTATTCCTCCATTAAAGCTTCATTGGCCAGGGCAAGCTCTTCCTGATGAGTCGCGTTTCCCTGCCGAATACCGTCCTTTTCAAAGATGCCGCCAAACTCTATGCACTCGCTGCCGAATCTGTCCCTGATTTTCTCCATCAGGGCCTGCCTGTCCGTCCCCGGCTGATCCATCTTATTAACAAACAAAAAAACAGGAATTTCATATCGCTTTAACAATCTCCAAAGTGTCTCCGTATGCCCCTGTATACCGTCGGAGCCGCTGATCACCAGCAGGCAGTAATCCAAAACCTGCAGCGTCCTCTCCGTTTCTGCCGAAAAATCCACATGCCCCGGAGTGTCTAACAGCACCAGCTCCAGTCCCTTCCAGGAAAGATTGGCCTGCTTGGAAAATATGGTGATTCCCCGTTCTCTCTCCAAAGCAAAATTGTCAAGAAAGGCATCCCCGTGATCCACCCTGCCCAGCTTCCGCAGCACCCCCGCCGTATAAAGCAGCCCTTCCGAAAGAGTGGTTTTTCCTGCATCCACATGGGCCAAAATGCCTATAACCGTCTTTGATCCTTCCATATTTCCTCTCGTTTCCGCACTTTTCGCCTTTTGCTCTGTCAGGCCAGCCTGTCAATCAGTTCCCAGCATTTCGATAAATCCAGCTTCATGAATTGAGCTTTGTCGATACATTCCTGCAATTTTCCTGTGCCGAATATTTCCCAAAGAAGTACATTTGCGTCTACACTACAGTTATTTGACTGTTTAAAACATTCCATGAGCTCTTTTAATATACACTGCTGTCGCCTGACCTCATATATTTCATTTTCCATATCCAAAGAACTTTTGTCAAAACTGCACAATACATTTCTGCTTAATTTGAAACGCTGCAGAAAATCAGATAGCTCACCGACAAACTCATCATATTGCTCTTCGCTGCCCTCACTGCAATCTATAGAATAATGACTTCTATCACGGAATAGCTTAAACAGCTTCTCCTTTTTATCCTTACCCGCTTTCAGTTGACCAACTTTATTTAAAAATTCACTTCTAAACCAAATATGATGATTGATACAAAAAAACAAACTGTCAAAATCATCGCCGGCTATTTCCCTGATCATTTTATCATTTTCAACAGCATCATAGGGGATGCCTGTTTCTATCATTTTGCCCGCAGCTTTTTCCTGCATATTTATGTGTAACTTATTTACTCCCTTATGAGGTAAATCAATTCTTAGCAGAAATATATCTTCATTACTCGCCGAAAAAATAATACTAAACCTTGTTGTGGCATCTCTGCTGCCCCTTTTTTCCACGGGTATTTCTTTATTCAGCTCTTTCATCTGAATATAAACTTTATAAATTTCACCGCAATACATTATTTCCTGTAAAACATCTATCAATGTTTTCGCAAAGTTTCTTATGGTCTCACTATACTCGTAAGATTTAAAAATACAGATTAATGCCATTAATATCTTCAGTATGTCTTCCTTATTTTTTGCTATAATTAACTCAAAAAATAATAATACATCCGACAAAAAACAGTTATGGTCTTTCTTCTTTATCAAATGTTCTTTATTCAGCTGTATCCTTTTTTGCTGCCCGATGCAATGATATAGATCAGGAACTACAAGGTAGTGCTTTCTAAAATCAAATTCTTCCCGGAATATATCCATAATGTAATTGGATACTCCATTGCTGATTAAAAGTAAGCCTTCCTCTTTATTGGATAGTATTTTGTACGCCTCGCCATATTGTTCCAGTTCAATGCAATCAAATAAATACTCATTTTGATTATTTAAATTATCACTGGCAGTCAATAGTGTACACAAATTGCAGGCCACTGTATCAAATTGATACGGATATTTTAGCCGGTAGATCTCTTCAACAGCTTCATCAAAATTCTTACTTCCTTTTTTCTCTACAATTTCCCTTTCCTTCTCTTTTAACTTCTCCGTTGCTTCTGAAACAAATTCCAGATTTTCAAGCACCTGCAGGTTGTTTTGCGTCCAGCTTAAAATATGATCTTTCATTTCCGGTATATAATTATCAATAAAGTCCTGAACCTCCTGTTCGGATGGTTTGACTTCATTTTCAAAAATAAAGCATAGAAATCTCAGTAAAGTTCTTATGGATTTACTTTCAACAAAGGAAATATCGACCTGCATCCTGATTTCTCCAAATAATAAAAAATATATTATCTTGACAACCCTGAAAAATCTCTGTATATTGTATCACATGCAACTACATAAATGCTAGGGGAGCACACCGCTGAGATTGAAACGGCATCATCCGTTTCTAACCCTCACTACATGATCCGGTTAGTACCGGCGTATGGAAGCAGCACAGCAGGGACATTTGCAGACGAAATCTTTTTTGCCGCAGCCTTGCTGTATCCGCATTTTGCGGACCCGTGCCTCCTCCTAACCAACAAAAGGAGGATTTTTTTATGCGTAACACCAAACTTCAGATCCTGGTGGAAGGCGCCGTTATGGCAGCCCTTGCCACCGTACTCAGCTTCATTCCCATCATCCAGATGCCCTGGGGCGGCACCGTTACACTGCTCTCAATGCTCCCCATTGTCATCTTCTCCATCCGCAGAGGCCTAAAAGCCGGATTTACGGTATCCGTTCTCTATGGCCTGATTCAGTTCGCCCAGGGAGCCATGAAGGGGCTTTTCGGCTGGGGACTGACTCCCGGTATGCTGATCGCCTGTATTTTTCTTGATTATATCGGTGCTTTTGCCGTGCTGGGCATCGCCGGCATTTTCCGTAAAAAGAATTTTCCCGGCTGGATGGGCGGCATCACCCTGGCAGTAGGCCTGCGCTTTCTCTGCCACTTTTTAAGCGGCGTTGTCATCTGGAAGAGCGTTGGCGAATTATGGGCCGGCTTTGCAACGGATAATACCTGGCTCTACAGTTTTCTTTACAACGGCGCCTACATGCTGCCTGAACTGATCCTGACCCTTGCGGGAGCCGCCGCTCTGCTAAAGCTTCCACAGACAAAGAAGTTTATTCTCCTGCCGGAATAAAGGTCCGGTATGCTGGCTGATATACATTCAGCCGGCACACTAATACTGTTCTAAATGGAAGGAATACAATATTTTTTCCTTTACCGGCTTTTCTGTCAATTTACTGATGGCCTGGCTGTAATAATCCAGCTGAGTCTCATAACGGTTCCACAGCTCTTTCATGGAAGAGACGGCATCTGTCTTGTAATCCAGCAGGACGATTCCGTCCTCTTCCTCAAAGAATACGTCTATAATACCCTGAATCAATACGCTTTCCGAGTCCGGAAATTCCTGTCCCAGCTTGGATGCACTGATTCCTATGACAAAGGGCTGTTCCCGATACAGCCTGTCCTCTTTTTCGGCCCTCCACATCCGGTAAGCCAGCTCCGATTCCAGAAAACCCAATATTTTTTTCAGGTTCACCGCCTCCGCGTACTCCTGCTTCAGCCGCCTGCTTTTTACTTCCTCCTCCAAAAAAGCTTTCAGGGCCTGTGCCGTGACGGCCTGCCGGACCTTATTCCTGTATTCCGTGTAGTCCCCCGGAATCTCCTGATCCTGTCCCTGATTTTCCTGACTCCGTTCCAATGCCCCCGAAAACAGAATACGCCCAAAATCCAAAAGCTCCATAACCCTATGATAAGCGTTGCCCCTGACCGTGCCGCTGACCTTTTCCTCCTGCCTGCGAAAGCTTGGAATATAGGGCTGTATTTCCTTTTCCTCAAAGGTATGATAGGCCGCCTCATCCTTGTCCGCCATAGCAGCAATTTTCAGCTCGGACACGGTAGTCTTGGTATAAAGTCCTGCCAGATTCTCAAAGGGATACCTGTCCCTTAAGCGCTCCCGCAGGTACACCAGCGCTTTCCCATCCGCCAGCTGCCCCGCCTGGGAAAGCCGCCCGGCCCGGTCCCCCAGCTCCAGCTGTTCTCTGATTTCTCCGGCTGCCATTTCACATTCCTCCAAAACAGTCACCTGAATAGAAGTACCGCCTAAAACAGGCAGCAGAAAATCCAGATAATTCCCTGCCTCTATAAAATCAGGATACAGCAGGCTTTCCCCTCCGCTCTTCTGAAAACGCTCCCATCGCTCCCCCGCCTTCTCCAGCGATGCGGTAAGAATCAGCTTCTCTCTGGCACGGGTCAGTGCCACATAGAGCACTCGCAGCTCTTCTGCCAGACTGTCCTCTCGCAGCTTCCGCATCAGCACATTTCTGCGCAGGGTTTTATTCTTCAGACGCTTCCTGGGATTCACGTAATCCGTGGCAAGCCCCAGGTCCATGTCCAAAATCAGAGACTGGTTTGTCTCCTGCATGTTAAAGCGCTTGCCCAGCCCCGCCACAAAGGTAATGGGAAATTCCAGGCCCTTACTTTTATGGATGCTCATGATTCTCACCACATTGGCATTTTCATCCAAAAGCTCCGCCTCGCCGTAATCCACATCATATTTTTCCAGCTGCTCCATATAGCGGATAAAATGGAACAGCCCGAAATAGCTGGTCTTTTCAAAATCCGAAGCCCTGGTCAGCAGCATCTCCACATTGGCCCGCCGCTTTCCTCCTGCAGGCAGCGCCGTTACATAATTTAAATAGTCAAAATCTGTGATCAGCTTTGTCAAAAGCTCCCGCACAGGCATATACACCGTGCAGCGGCGGTATTCCTGCAGCCTTTGAAGGAACGCTGCTACCCTGACCCGCAGCATTCCATACTCCTGTGAATGCACGTCTCTGTCCGCTTTCCTTATATTCCGCGCTGCTTTCCCTGCTGCTTCTGCGTGTCCCAACTCTTCCGTTTCGGCTGCTTCCGCATTTTCTGACGCCCCCGTGTCTACGGCTGCTTCTTCCCCCGCCGCAAACAGCTCCGCCGCCTCATAAAGAGTTCCCTGCCTGCTGCCGCTTCGGATCAGCGCGATCTCGTCCTCCGTAAATCCGCCGAAAACAGATTTCAGCACCCCAAACAGAGGGATGTCCTGAAGAGGATTATCCAGCACCCGCAAAAGCTGCAGCAGCTCCTGAACCTCCGTTGCTCCAAAATAACCGGTTTTGGAGGTAATATACGCCGGAATGCCCTCTTCCTCCAGCACTGCCTTAAATTCCTCGTCCCAGCCGCTGGTTGCCCGAAGCAGAATAACCATATCCGAATATTCGGCAGGACGCAGCCCTCCGTCTGCTCTGTCCGTCACATAAAAGCTCCGGCGCAGCTTTTTGATCTTGTCCGCTATTGTCCTGGCCTCCGCCTGTCTGGCACTCATTCCGCCGTTCTCGGAGGGCTTTTCTACTAAAAGCAGCTCACTCTCATTCCCTGTGTTCTGCGGATATTCCGCCCCCGCATAAAGCGCCGCATGCTCATCATAGGCAAGCCCGCCGGTCTGTTCATTCATCAACCGGGAAAACACATCGTTCACAGCCTCGATGACCTGCGGGCGGCTGCGGAAATTTCTGCTCAGATCAATTCTGCGCTGCCTGCCAGGGACAGCTTCTTTCACTCCGTCCCCGAAGTCTGTAACCTCTCTGTTTCCCAACGCACCGCCGCCCGGAAGATAGCTGTGATATTTCTCCAGAAAAAGCTCCGGCCGGGCCAGCCGAAACTTATAAATACTCTGCTTGACATCCCCCACCATAAAACGGTTAAAATGTCCTTCGTCCTCCCCGGAAACGGCGCTCAAAAGGATCTCCTGAACCAGATTGCTGTCCTGATATTCGTCTATTAAAATCTCTGCAAAATATTGACGGTACTCCAGCGCCACCTGGCTTGCTTTGATCTCTCCCGCTTCCCTTTTCAGCAGAATATCCAGGGCAAAATGCTCCACATCCGTGAAGTCCACCACCTTTTTTTCCTGCTTCTTCTCCGCCATCCGCCTTCTGAAGTCCAGTGTCAGGTCAATCAGTGTACAGACCGGCTCTCTGCAGCTTAATGCCTGCTCCGCCGTAAGTTCCAGGGGCGTGGTAAAAAAACGTTCCGCCGCATCCTGAACGCTCTTTTTTACTTCCGCCCTGATGTCAGCCGCAAGCTGCCGCTTTTCCCCGTTTACACTGTCATCCTTTTTGGAGGAAAGCCGCCCGAACTGTACTGCCGGCAACCTGGACGCATACTCTGCCAGGCCGGCACATTTTCCAAGCTGCTCCAGCTGTTCCAACTCTCCCTCCACCAGCTCCCCATACATATAGGGACCGTCCGGCTCAAGGCAGAGCTTCTGCACCCGCTTCAGCTTTTGTATCCAGCCCTGTACCATTAAGGCAAGATGCCCGGCAAGATACCGGCCGCAAGCACTCTCACACAGGGCATCCACTCCCATGTCTCCATAATCCTCCCGCCGTGCCTCCAGCCATTCCTCCGGCCAGGGAAAGCCTGACGCATAGCGCGAAAGATTCAGGATATGCTGCTCTAAAACGCTCTCCCTTCCCCCCGTACAAAAATACTCCACGCAATAACGGAAGGCTTCGTCTTCAGACGCAAAGGAATCCTCCATCAACTCCTGCATTACATCCTGCTCCATCAGCCGGATCTCTCCCTCGTCCGCAATCCGAAAAGCAGGGTCCAGCCCGATCTCGTTGAAATGATTCCGGAGCAGAAACAGACAGAAGCTGTCAATGGTGGTGATCTGCGCGTTGTGCAGCAGGGCCGCCTGCCGCTGGATATGCTCGGAATCAGGATGCTCCGCCAGTCTGGCGGCAATTCCCGACGCTACGCGCTCCCGCATCTCAGAGGCCGCCGCATTGGTAAAGGTCACCACCAGCAGTCTGTCAATATCCACCGGCTTTTCTCCGTCGCAGACCATCTTCACAATCCGCTCCACCAGCACCGCCGTCTTTCCGCTGCCTGCCGCCGCAGATACCAGAATGCTGCAGTCCCTTAAATTGATAACCTCCTGTTGTTCCGGCGTAAATGTCACTGGCATGTTTTTAAATCTCCCGGTAAATAATCTATATGTATCCCAGTATAGCATGAAACAGCGCGAATCGGAAGCAATTCTTCCTGGAACGTTAAGTTCCTCAAATCGGTTTGCGTAGACAGCAGACGCGCCCACTGCGCACAAGCCAAAAGGCGCACGGCTTGCTGCTCCATGCGCCCTTCATTTCTTAATTTCTTTCTCCCAGATACAGCCCGACCCTGCTCTCCAGATTGTTAATTACCATGTCCTCCGTAATCGCACCGGCAAAATATTGCTCCAGCTCTTCGTAAAGGATATTCCGCAGTTCAACAGGAAAGTATCTTAACGGCTTTGCCTGATCAACCAAATCCAGCAATATCCTTCTGTCCAGCTCTATATTCAGATCGTCTCCGATTACGATCTGTTCAAAACCCGATGCAGAAGCCAGCGTATCCTTATTCATGGCGGCGATCTGTTCCTCCAGTAAATCCTTGCGTACACTCAGTGCAAAATTAAGGTCCTTTGCCGCTTGAGACTGCCCCTCATAGGAAAGGCACAGACTGATAAAAGCACAGGCTGCCTCCTTTTCCTCCCTTGCCGCCGTCTTTCGAATCGTCAACGGACTGCCCCCGCTTTCCGCAAAATGAGCAGCTCCGTCCTTTGTCGGATATCCGATATAATTAGCGTCTTCTCCATAGCAGACACGATATAACGTAAGCTCTTCCGGCTTACTGACCGTCAGCTCGTTGCAAAGCACCTTTCCCTCCAGCACGGCAGTGCCCGGACTTACACCTTCCTCCCGGACACAGTACTTTTTCGCCAGCTCCAACGCCTTGCGAAACTTACTGCTGTTAAAATTCATGGTCCCGGCCTCAGCGTCAAAAAGAAAGGTATCATCAATACCATGACTGATAAAGTTTGTGATAAAATAGGTACCGTAGTCTCCGCCATAAAAGTTAAAAATTGCCTCCAACTCCGGCCTTTCCTCAACACACTGCAAAAATGAGTCATAGTCCCAGTCCTTCAGGTCCGGATCACCGGTTACCAATGTACGAAGGCGGAAATCCGTTACGATTCCGTACAGGGTCCCGTTAATCCTGCCAAGCTCCAGGGCACAGGGCTGCAGCTCTTCCATGATGCCCAACCGCTCCGGCGTTTCATCCAGCGGCTCCCACAGCTTTTCCTGTTCCTCAAAGCCTGTCAAAAAGGTATCAATCAATACCGGACCCTTTCCGGCAGTCAGCTCTGTCAGCAGCGCCGTCTTGTCATCGCAGCTTTCCAATTCAATATGATAACCAGGATACTGCCTGTTAAAAGCTGCTGCCAGCGGCCGATAAACAGACATCCTTCCGGAAGATACCGCCATCGTAATCTCGCAGATCTCCGCTTCTTCGGTAGTCGGCTCCAGACAGAGATAATTATAGTCTCCGAAGCCCTGATACAAAAGCGCAATCCGCCCCGTCTTATCCGCCTGCATGGCCGATACGCCTGCCGCGGTGATCCCATGATTCGTCCAACGGTAAAGAAGCTTAGGGGTGTTTCCTGACAAATCACTGCGATATATACCCTCGCTATCGGCATACAGCAAAGTATCCTCATCAAAAAGCGTAAAGTAATAACAATCCTGTTTCATGTCAGCCAGAGGCAGCGGCTTACCCGTCTTCGCATCCATGTACTGCAGAGTCATCCGCCGTTTGCTTTCCGCCTCACCGTTTTGCTCCGTAACAGACAAAAAGCCAACACGACCGTCATACAGGGGAACCAGTCCTCTGATCTGCTCCCTTTTGCTCCCTACAGCTCTACCGAATTACTGTTAGCTCCGCACCTGTCTCTCTGCAAATCGGCACGTAATCCATTTCGTTACTGGTAACTACACATCCATTTTCAAGCTCCAGTGACTCCAAGGCAATAATACAATCGCCTAAACTTCTACAGGCGTTTCCTTTGGGAATCTCACCTTTTTCTTTGAGCCGCTTCAGTGGTTCCATCATCTTATCCGGAACATCTTCTGCTCCTGCCAAGTTCTGTATTAAATCTCTGTTTTTCCTCCAAAAATCAGATATTGCACATTGATTACAATCCTTTCTGCACTGGACTCCCCTGTCCTTCCAGGTCATACGTTCTGCATCCAGTTCTGCTTTAGCTCTTGCGCAATCCGTAGAATTTAGCAGTCTTGCGTTAATTCCACGACCAAATCTATGTAACAGCAGCTCCGGATATTCTTCCAGCTGTTCCTTAACCAGTAAGTAATCATCTCCATAATCCCGTTGGAGATTTGTCACTAAAAGAATCAGCCTCGATTTCTGACGGGATGAGCCATATACCTCCGCTATTTTTTCAAACACATCCGTAAAATTGTTTTCCGCTCTGACAATCCCATATACCGTCAAAAAGTCATGGACCATATTGGCCTTAAATTCCCCCAGCACGTAGGTAGAACAATAGCATTCGTTTTCCCTCATAAATTCATTTATGGCTGCTCTCTTCTTTGACTTAAATATCCGATTAATCTGTATCGTCGTTTCTATCAGCGCTTTCATCCTTCGCAACTACTCCCAGTCCGGCATCATATCCAATCCGCATTCACAAAAAATATCATCCATTTCAAAATATTGTTCTCTTGTAACAAATTCCTCATTACACAGCCGGGCAATCCCTGTCAGCGCTTTTATCTGATTCCTATTAAAAAGAGCTTTTGCATAATTTTGTTTTATCACTTCATGAAACATTAGAAGCAGCTGCCTTCTGTAATTATTCTTTTGCTTTGGCGCATCCTTCAACATGTCTCTTATTTCATCAACCAGCTCTCCGGCAATCTGCACTTGAATCCTTTTATCTTCAACCTGCTTTAATTCCGCAACTATGGCCTCCAGTCTTCCCTCTATGCGCTTAATTCCAGCATCACGGACGACAGGAGTATCAAATCTGGTATTTTGGCTGATTGCCCTAAATTGATCCTCATTTGTGATACGATTATCAGAATGCACCAATTTACGCAAATCCTCCAGCTCACTTTCAAGATCTGTCACTCTTTTTTCATGATCGTTCAGCTTTTCATACAGAATCCCTTCATTCAACAGTCTTGCATAATATGTTATTAATGAACTATTATATTTATCCTGCCCTGTCTTCAGTATCTCCATGATATATTTCCTCTATAGCATCTGCTTTATTCTTTCAAGCTTTTTTATTAAATATTCAACGTCTGACTTATCACAAATAAACGTAATATCTTCTCTTCCGCTGTCAAACATCCCCCGTACAGACTTTGGCATATTCCTGTCTTCCAGTGTAGTATTCACAGACATTCTTATTGTAGCATACAAAATATCCTCTTCATCAATGGTTCTGCTCAATTCATAATCAATACCCGCAAACTTTTTTAAGACACTTCTGCTTTTCAGATTATAACGATTTTTCTCTCTTTCACCACCAAGACATTCCTCTACATATCTTCGTTTTTCCAATTTTAAGTCAATAATTTTTTTCTGCTGCTCTTCTGGAAAGTCCTTTTCCTTTAAATAGCTTCTCAGCCCTTTATCTTTTTCTTCCGGCTCTTCAAAATTCTGCCTTAGCAGGTAAATAATTTCATTATCAAGTATGTCGGTAAATTCTTCCCATCCGATCTCACCATAATTCTGCTCATATTCAGCCTGTGACAATAGTACTTCCACCGAAATAGTACTGTCAAATTGATATACGATTATCAACTCTTCCTTGGCAAGCATTTCTTCTGCACGATCCACTGCCGCCTTAAATAGCTCTATATCACTGGTGTACCGATAACCCTCCGGGAACTGCATTATATTATTCATAAATTCCCCTCTGCTTTCGTTTTTATAAATATATAATAAACATATCACTTTTTTCTATTGTCGTCAAATAGTTTCTTATCTGATTCTATTTCTGTTTCCATCTCTTCCTGCATCTTCGCCAGCACCGCCTCGCTCCCCAGGCTCTCCAGCTTCCGCTTTCCGCATCCCGGCATGGAAGCCTCAAATCCGCATACCCGCTTAAAGGCGCACCAGGTACAAGCGTCCTCGCTTCCCATCTCGTATGGGTTCAAGGAAATGTTCCCGGCCAGTATCTCCCGGCCGATTCCCACAATTCTATGGGAAACATAGTCGGACACTGTCTTCAGGTTCCGGCCGCTTAAAACTGACGAACGGGCGCTGAAGGTTCCGTCCTTTTTCCGTTCCACGGGAATTACCTCCGATCTGCTCCAGTCGCCCTGGTCCAGCCGCTCCACGATTCCGGGCTCGCTGCTGACCACCCCTTTCATCCGCAGCTGTCCGGCAATCAGATCCTGCAGTTCTTCCTCTGACAGCTCTACCGGCGACTCTACGGCCGGATCGTCAATATGATAATACAGCAGTGCTGCCGGGACAATCTCCTTGCCCGGATGCTTCTTCGCCTCCACCTCCAGGGCGGCGTTCATATAGACTACCAGCTGCAGCTGCAGGCCATAGTACAGCGCCGCCAGATCAAAATGCCTGTTGCCGGATTTATAGTCTACCACCTTTACATATACTTTCTCTTCATCCTCCGCCACATCAATGCGGTCAATCCGACCCTGCAGCCGCATTTTTTCCTGCTGGGACAGATTTACATTTACACTGTCCAGATCCTCGGTAAACCGGAAGGAAAGCTCATAGGCATCCGGCCGGAAGCTCCCCCTTTTCAGCTGCCTTTGTAAGGTCAACACCGTTCTGGTCAAAATCCGCTCCATACGGGTAATGGCATATTCGTTTCTGGCGCTGCTGTAAAGCACTGTATCCCCATAGGATGCCGCAT
This sequence comes from uncultured Acetatifactor sp., assembly GCA_910586485.1. GTDB lineage: Bacteria > Bacillota > Clostridia > Lachnospirales > Lachnospiraceae > Acetatifactor. The sequence continues at coordinate 112,352 of CAJUIA010000001.1, read as the reverse complement.
AAAACTCCAGCGCCTCCCGCACTGCCTTCCCCGCAAACTCTTCCGGAAAGTCAAACCAGGTATATTGCCTCTGTTCCAGCTTTCCCGCAAACAGCTCCAAAACCCCGTGATAGACATTTCCCATGTCTGCTTTCTCAAAGGAATATTCCCGACGCTCCTGCAGCGTAAGCCCATATTGCAGGAAATGTCTGTACGCACAGACAGCATAGGTCTCCAGCCGGGACACGCTGTTTTCCAGATACCTCCCGTAAAGGGCCTCCGCAACCACTGCTGACAACCCGCTGTCACGGTAACGCCTGAAGGCAGCCTCCCGCAAAAAGTCTCTTTCTCCCCGAAGCTCTTCTTCATCAAAGGCCTCATATATGGCAAAGACCTCCCGCTCTCTCTCCGGAGACAGGACGCCTGCCGCATACTCTCTTAAGCCCTCGGCAAGGTACCCTGCCCCCTCCCTTCCCGTAACAATCTGTTCTAAAGCGCTGCGGAGCTGGGGATACTCCGTCTGTATCCCCGGAAACAGCTTTTTTACGGTATCAATCAAATATGCAGGCCGCATGGACTTACCCGCACTGCTCACCTTTGAATATGCCAGATACAGTCTTTCAGAGGGCTTCGTCATATTCAGGTAAAGATACAGCCTCTGGATGAACATCTGCTGCCTGGGACTGGGGGCAAGCTCCAGTCTGGACTCCCGTAAAAACTCCCTGTCCATATCGGAAATAATCCCGCCCCTGGAAGCATTCTTAGGAATATTACCGTCGTTAATCCCCAAGAAAAACAGAGCTTTCACCTGCTTTAGGCGAGTGCGCTCCATATCACCCACTACTACCCGGTCCACGTTCTGAGGTATGGTTCCCACTTGAATCTCTCCGAAACCTGCTTCCAGAATATCCGCAAACTCCTGAAGGGAAATCGTCTCTTTCCCCAAAAGCTCATAGATCTGCTCCAATAGCTCCATAATCAGACGATAAATCTGAGCATACTCCCTGGCACGTGAAAGCTCACCCTGCTTTTCAAATTCCGCTTCATATACTGCCAGCCTGCTCTGCACCTCTGCTTGCATCAGGAAATCATAAAGCTTATCCACATAATGACAGACCGGCTCTTTCTTCTCCATATGCAGCACTTCGATCTGAGAAAGGAAACGTTCCCGCAGTCTGTTCAGCTTCTCCAGTTTTTCTTCATCCTCGCCCATCCCTTTTGTCTTACGTGTAAACCGGCGGCTGTAGCTGCGATACCCCCGGATCCCGGTCTCAATCACATAATTTTCCAGCGTATCCACTTCTGCAGGCTCCAGATCCGCCAGCCCGCTGCGAAGATAATGAAACACGGATTCATAGGAAAAATCCTTCAGATAAAGCTCCAGCGCGCTTTTAATATATTCCACCATGGGATTCAAAATGATACCCCTGGTTCTGTCCAGAAAACAGGGAATTTCCATTTGTGCAAACTCAGTCTCCACATAAGGGCCATAGCCCTCCAGATCCCCCATGATAACGGCAATGTCCCTGTAGGCCATCTTTCCCCCTCTGACAAGCTCGCGAATCATGAGCCCGGTCTGATGCACCTCGTCCCGCGGGGTCGTCGTTTCGAAAATACGGATTTCCTGCTGATCCTGCTGATAAGGCGGCACGCCGTACCGAAACAGGCCTCGCTCAAGGTGCCGCAGAGCAGGAGCAGACTCATAGCGATGACTGTTCCTAAAAACAATATCGCAGTTTTCCCCAAGTTTTTCCGCCCACTGTTTTCCCACTGCCGCATTCCCCGGCAGCACAAAGGTATCCCGCGCTCTCTCCACCTGCGACTCGTCCGCCAGTCTGCTTAAATCCGCCACCGTCTTACGACTCAGATGAAAAAGACACTGCTCCCCGCCAGACTCATAAGGGTCTTCTCCCTCCCCCAAGGTCAATGTGACCACCACTTCCTCCGCCAGTCGCATCAGCTCCCTGATTACATTGTTCTGAATCGGTGTAAAACCGGTAAACCCGTCAAATACCACTACACTGCCGGGAAGCAGCCTGGACTTTGCAAGCGAACGGCAAAGCACATCCAGCGTTTCCTCGGTAGTGATAAAGCTCCCCTGTATGTATTCCCGAAATCCTCTGTACAGCGTCTTCAAGTCCTTCAGCTTCTGTACCAGCGCCCCCCGCTTTCCTGCAAATTCAATCAGCGTATCCATATCCTCCACGCCAATCCCATACTGCATAAATTCCGAAATGGCACTCTTTACCTCATGAATATATCCCTGTCTGCACAACAGGCTGCCCAGCACAGGCAGTTCTTCCTTCAAATTTGCCGCAATATTCTGCAGCACCAGACTTTTTCCCGTATCGTCAAGGACAGGGCTGTCCTCATCGCCCACCTCCTCCATGATGCGGTGGTTTAAACGCCCGAAGCTTAATACATCAATATTCATAATGCCGCCCAGGTCGCTCATCGACACCAGATCCTTCTGCGTCTGCATGGTGAACTGGTCCGGTACAATAATCAGAAAATTCTTTTTTTTATCTTTTCCCGCCCTGTAGATCATTTCTTCATAAAGGTGTCTGCTCTTGCCTGCTCCCGAAGGTCCAAATATAAATTTTAAGCTCATTTTTCATAACCTTTCTCAGAACGTAACCTCCTGGTCAGTACACAAGGTTCCACGGCGGGAATAAAAAAACGCCACAGGTAATCCGCCGCTTCCTCCGCATAATCAATGCCGATCCGTTTAGCGGCCTGGATCTGAGAAGGCTCTACCCAGATCCCCTCCGTTACATAAAATCTACTGCTCTTCGTCATGTCCACATCATTATCCGCCCTGGTGATGCCCATGGCAATACAGAGCTTACCCGGTCCGTCAGCAAGGTGCTTTTCAATAGAGGGCTGCGTGGCCTTCCCTGCACTGCCGTTCTTCGTCCTACCTGATCTGCGTTCAGCCGCTTCCTGCCGCAGCCGAATCATCCGCTGCCTGGATTCCTCATCCGCCGGAGTCACGCTGCGCAGCAAAACCGCCTGAGGAATCCCTTCGGTCATAGCTGCTATATTCATGCAGCTGTACATGCCGTAAATCAGATAAACGTAAGAGGTTCCTCCTGCATGGTACATGGGCTCAGTGCGTTCCGTCCGCTTCCCGCCGTATGTATGGGAGCCTTTGTCTTCTTCCCCCATATAGCTTTCCACCTCTGTAATAATCCCCCGCACCGGACCAAGCTCTGTCTCATGAACCAGGATCTTGCCTAAAAGCTCCCTGGCCACGGTAATCCCGTCCCTGGCAAAAAAATCCCGCGCAAGCCGCTGCAAACCCTCCGGACCGATTCTCAGCTGTTTTTCCTCCTGCACTCTATTGCCTTCCATCTGTATAGCCCTCCCCTAACAGCCGCTTTATCGTTTCCTCTGCGGCTCGCAGCTTCTCTTCTGCTTCTTCGGCTCTTTTGCGCTGCTCTTCTGTCTTTTTGCGCTCTTCTTCCGTCTTTCTGCGCTCTTCCTGTATGCTGATTTTCTCCATGTTCTCAAATAAATATCCCATATCACGCACTTTCACTTTCCGAACACATTGAGACCTTTCCTCCGCCGACACATCTATCTTACTGCACAGGCTCTCCATGACAGTCACCAAAACCTCCACTACATGCTCCGGGCTGTTTCGGATAATCCGATTCATCTGATCCGGCGGAATTCGCATAAACTGCTCCAGGTCCGCAGCGTTCTGTATTTTATTAATCAACATAATCAGCGACATCTCATTTCCCCGATCTAAAAGCTCTCTGTCACTGTAATCATGAATCCTGACCACCTCATATCGGAAATCAGGAATCCATTTCATAAACTGAAAGCTGTCCCTGATCCGCCCGCACAGGTGCCTGTCCGCCGTCCACTCCTGCTTACCTTCATAATACACAATCGGGATAATGACCGGGTATCGAAATCCCTTTTTACAGGTACATCCCACATGAGTTTTTTCCAGCTTTCTCCGGTACTCCGTCCATATACACATCATGTATCGCAGCAGCTGCATGGACACATCATAGTCCACAAGACTTTTATGTTCAATAAGCGATACCAGAAACGCCGGCTCTGCTCTCTCTGCTTTCCTGCCTTTTTCAATATCCAGAATCCGAATCCTTTTCACGGAATCCGAGTTGAACTCAGTTCCAAAATAAGGATAATATCGCTCGGACACATCCTCAATATCCTCCGGCTGCACATCCTTAAGCATTGGCATATCAAGGTTATCCCGCAAAAACTGCGCGCACAAAACAGCATTGCCAAATACTGCCTTACTGCTAATATCTCTGCTGTGCTGATTGTACTTCTCCTTCAAGCCCCTGACATTTGTCCGGGATTTCAGGGCATTCCCCGCCGCTGGAGCTTCTGCAGGCAGCCTGTTTTTTCTGTCACTCATCCGTACCTCCTGTTTCCGCACAGACAGGAGAAAACTTTTCGCCGGTCTTGTGCATTGTTTGTTAATTTTCTGAATCCATGGCGAAAAGCCGGTCTACATAAAGCAAAGATATGCTTTTGACAAAAAGTTTTGAATATAAAGAAGATAGAAATTATATTTACTATAACATAGTTTAGCGTACTGCACAAGACTTTAGAAACAAAAACCTTCTTAATATAATCATCCTTAATACTAATATAGTGCCGTAAAGGAAGCTTCGTCCTCCACCAGCGGAATGTTTTCAGATTCTATGGAATCAATCCGGATATAATTGCTCCTGTTGATCATAATAAGCATTTGGTCAATAGCTTGCTCTGCCCCCTGGGCTTCCATAACTACGGAGCCGTCCCCTTCGTTTTTTACCCAGCCGGTGATATACATACCTCCCGCAGCATATCGAGCCCTGGTTCTAAAGCCCACTCCCTGCACCCTGCCCGTGAATCTGAATCGCTTTCTTACCATCTTACGCCTCCTGTTTTCCGGCCTATTCCGCCAATCTCAACCCTTCCTCTGTCAGCAGGTAAATTTTATCGCACACCTCTGCAAGATACTTTCTGTCATGAGAAATGCTGATAATGGCCCCCGGAAACCCGGCAAGCAGCTTGCGGATCACCGGTCCCGACAAGGGTGAAAAGTTCCGGGTGGGCTCGTCCAGAATCAGCACATTAGCCCCGCTCATGCAAATTTTCAAAAGCAGAAGCTTTGCTCTCTGCCCTCCCGAAAGCTCTCCCACCGAATGCTCCGTCTCATCTGCCGTAAATTTCAGACTGCCAAGGTAGGTTCGGATTTTCGTTATTTCTTCCTTATCTCCCCGTTCTGCCAAAAACTCCACGGGCGTAACCCGTAAAGCAGCTCCAAATCCCTCCGGATCCGCATAATTCTGCGGTATATAAGCCGCCCTTATATCTGTTCGCGCCAAAAGCCCGGCGGTTATCAGCTTTAAAAGCGTGGTTTTGCCTGCGCCGTTATCCCCTGTCAGACAAATTTTCTCGCTCCCGGTAACCCGAAGACAGATATTGCGGGCCAACACACGCTCCCCGGCCTTCAGCTCCGGCAGGGAAATATCCAGCACCGTTTTTCCGGCAGGCAGCTCCCTGGTTTCCCCAAACTTCATAAAAATAGCCTCTTCCACATCAGGAAACTCCGTCATCTGCTCATATTCTTTCTCAAATCTTCGCTCCATACTTTTAATGGCGTGCATTTTTTTCTTTAACAGCTGTCCCCCATGAGGGTCCTGTCTGGAAATTACTGCCTGCTGATGCTCCACCTTTTGTTGAATCCTCAGGAATTTTTCCTGCTGTTTTTTATATTCGCTGCGTTCTGCCTTTGCCAGCTGTTCCTGTTTCTGCAGTCCTCCCGACCGCTCATTCACATAAGCGCCGTAGCTTAAGGACTTCACCGTATGTCGGGCTTTTTTCTTTCTCCTGATCTGCTCCAGATGAATGATCTTATTGGCCGTGTGCTCCAAAAGGGTCTCGTCGTGGGAGATAAAGAGCAACGGCCCTTCCCAGTCAAGAATAAACTGCTCCAGCCACAGCAGCGTTTTCAGATCAATATCGTTAGACGGCTCATCTAACAGCAAGACATCCGGCCTTCGGCATAATATGCGAAGCATACAAATTTTAATTTTTTCACCGCCGGACAACGTGTCCATCCGCTGATCCGAATACAGAAGCTGCACCGGCACGCGAAGCCTCGCAGCATATTCATTCAACTCCCTCGAATCGCTCTCCAGAAATTTCGGCTCCGCAGACAGAAAATCGTATACACTTTTCTCCCGTTCCGCCGGTTCCAGCTCCTGGCCCAAATATCCCAAAACAGACTGATTCAAAATAATTTCTCCAGAATAGTCCACATAATCCGCCACCAAATCTTTATCATAAATCAGCTTTAACAATGTAGACTTTCCGTTTCCTTCTTCCCCGATCATCGCGCATTTGTCCCCGTCGTTTAACACAAAGGACAGCTCCGACACCAATTCCCGCAAATCCTTTTTATAAGTGATGCTCACCTTTCTGATCTGTATCATAAGCGCCTCCTTTCGGAAGCCGGTCTTTATACACAAAAAAGTCTGTTCCCGCGACCGAAAACAGACTCATACCCAAATAGAATCCATATTTGCCCACGTAAATTAATCCTGCGGACAAAACAGAAAGATTCCCAAATAAGCGCGATAATCTGATTCGGCGTACACAAACATACCTATCCAAGACAGGCTTCTTCAAAAATGTTTGTTGTTTCCTTCTCAAACTATCTGCTACTCATTTTTTCACCCTAACCGGCACGTCGCGGCTCAACTTCACACTGCACGTTCCCGGCCCTTTCTGCTTACTAAACAGATTCTATCACAGGCCTCCAACATTTGCAATTCTTTTTATTCCACTTCGGAAAAATGTTCCTGCTGTATAATGATTGGTTGATTTTGTATTTATCTGTTAGTTTTCGCCTATCAAAATTGTATATTATCATCTGAATTTTTTAGATGGTAACCTCCTTCGTATAATTTTTCGTTTCATAATATATCCACAGCCTGCATTCGTCTATGCAGTTCTATTCCTTCAATACTCTTATTTCTTTTACTTTTTTTAACAGTTCACAAAGATCCTCTTTCGGCAATTTCTCAATGATAAAATTAAACTCAGCTTCATCTTTCGTTCGGGATACGCGCAACGGATATTTTATTCGCCCCAGAAAATAGTCCATTGATATTTTATTTATTTCTGCAATCGCTAACAGTTCTCTTATCTCTGGAATGTTATCTTCTAATATGATGGATTTTATCCTGCTAACAGGTAAGCTGCTTTGTTTCGCAATTTCTTCCATTGTAAGATTTGAAAACTCCATATATTCCTTTATCCGCCTACTGTATACATTCATTCATGTTTCCCCTTTATGTTTTGTGTTCAGGAATTTATTCTCTTTTATATGCACCTCTTTTTCAGCGATTGTTGCAATTACTTTTTTCCGCAATATATCCTTTGCTATTAAGGATACCATATCTGCCATTCATTATCAATCATTTTTCTACTATCAGCGGAAAATATTCTACATATAAATGACTTCTTTGCTGTACACTAATACTACTAAATTACAGAAAAGGAGAGCCGCAGATGGAAATGCTTGGCATTGGTGAAAAGCTTCGGAATTTACGCATATGCAAAAAATTATCGCTCAAGCAAGTTTCCGAAAGACTCGGAATCTCTGTAAGCTCCCTTTCTGCATACGAACTGAATGAAAAGAATCCTTCTTACATAAATTTATTGAAACTGGCAAGATTATATAATGTTTCCTGTGATTACCTCATTGGAAATACAGAGTTACGCACTCTTGACGTATCCGGACTCACTGATCGTGAAATCAATTCTATTGCTGAAACCATCTCGCTGTTCCGAGAAAACAAGATACAAAAATAGCTGTTCTTCCCATATCCTGAAAATATAAATAGCTTATTTTCGCCTTTTCATATAAAATCACAAACGAAATGTACAAGAATTTCTGCGTAATCAAACGTACCAAACCTGAGTATCTTGAGCTGTGGTAATTTTAATTCCCCCGAATTCGGGGGAATTAAATCACTTCAAAATCTTTGTAGACTGTTCTTCCAAAATAGACATCTCCTCATTTACTGCGCAATTTTAATAATACATTAACAAAATCTTTACATATCTATATTTTCTTTGCAAATGTATGATAAGCAATTACAATCTTAACATCATAATTGAATATATTCAATCCCATAATTCGACAGCTTGTTGTACATATTTGAATCTTATCGGAAGGATTTTTCCTCTATGGACACAGAAAAATTTGTAGCCTCGCTTAACCTGTTCCAGCAGCTACATAATATTGAGTAAATTGGTCTAAAATGGTATAATAACCTTATTCGAGGCAGGATGCGGCCGAATGGCCATATAACGGAGTATAGATCATATGAAAACTTTAGAAAATTTAAAAAATAAGAAACTGTTTCTCTTTGACATCGACGGCACTCTTGCGGTAGGCGACACTCTTTATGAGGGCAGCGCCGAATTGATTTCCCATATAGAATCCATTGGCGGTAAAACTTATTATATCACCAATAATTCCACCAAAAGCGGCCGCGACTATGTGGAGAAATTCCGCAGTGCCTTTTCTTTGGAAACCAGGGAAGACCAGTTCATTACATCGGGCCTGATGACTCTCCGTTTCCTGAAAAAAAATTATGCGGATAAAAAAATATTTGTGCTGGGAACCGCTTCCTTTGTGGCCGAATTAAGGCGAAACGGACTTCGTATCACGGAAACTGCAGAAAAAGAGATTGACTGTGTAGTGGCAGCATACGACAGCGAACTGACTTACGAAAAGCTGGTACAGGTATCCAGGGTGCTGCTGACTACGGAGGCCCCCTTCTACGCCACCAACCCGGACCTGCGCTGCCCCATTGATTTTGGCTTCATTCCGGACTGCGGCTCCATCTGTAACATGATAACCGCCACTACGGACAAAAAGCCTGTCTATCTGGGGAAGCCCAGCAGGGAGGTAGTGGACCTGTGCCTGGAGCTGTCCGGCTTTACACGGGAAGAAACCCTGGTGGTGGGCGACCGCCTCTATACGGACATTGCCTGCGGCATCAACGGCGGTGTGGATACCTGTGTCGTCTTTTCCGGAGAAGCCCGGCCGGAGGACATGAAAAGCACTCCTTACCCTGCGGATTATACCTTTTCCGATATAAAAGAGCTGTTGGCACACTGCATTTAAAGGGGGCGAAAAGCCTCAGCCGTGAATCACCTTTTCAATGACGCCGATTCCCAGCGGGTAAGGCCCGGTATGTACCCCGATGGTGGCACCGATCTGGCAGGTGGGAATGTCCTGGATCTCAAAGCCCTGAACCTGCAGCTCCCGTACCACACTGTCCCGGTATTCCTTCCCTTCTTCTAAGTCATAACCATAACCGATCACAATGCTGTAGCAGTCGATTCCAAGTCTGCTCTTCTTCAAATACGAAACCAGCAGATCCGTGGCCTTTGCCGTGCTGCGTTTTCTTCCCCTGCCGATTCCTGAAGGGAATATCTCGCCCTTTTTCAGCGTTATCACAGGACGTATATCCAGCACGCTCCCCGCCAGCGCTCCCACCTTGCCGATGCGGCCGCCGTGCTTTAAATATTCCATGTTGCCAACCGTAAAAAAGATTCTGCCCGTACCCTTGATCTCTTCCAGCCGCGCAGCTGCTTCTCGATAGCTGACCCCGGCATCCCGCAGCCTTACCGCCTCCAGCACATACAGCCCCTGCAGCACCGTATTTACGGTAGCGTCAATGATCGTGATCTCCGCGTTTGGATATTCCTCCAGCAGAGCCTGTCTGGCATTCACCGCCGACTGCATGGAACCGCTGAATTTTGTGGTGATGCAGATACAGATCACCGGCATTCCCGCCTCCGCAAAGGGCCTGAAAACCTCTTCGTAATCCTGTGCGGAGGGCATGGAGGATTTGGGATACACTCCCTTCCTGTCCACCATCTGCTGGTAAAAATCCCTGATACCGATCTCCACATTTTCCTTCAGATAATGCTCATCGTCAAAAGAAACATAAAAAGGAACTACCGTGATATTTTTCTGTTCCGCCAACTCCGCAGGCAGGTCACAGGAGCCGTCGCTGATAATATGGAATGCTTCACTCATATACTTCTCAGACCTTTCGTAAGTATTACTTATAAAGTAAAGGATACCACTTACCTTTTGAAATATCAACAGAAATTATGGGCTGCAATTACATTTTATAGTTTTTTTATCTTTTTTATATGGTATTTATTACTACATCTCTGTTTCTATCCGCACAAATTTCCGTTTCCCTACCTTTAACACATCCCCCGCCCTGACCGTTTCCGTCATATCCTTCACCGTTTCTCCGTTCTTCTGTACTCCGCCCTGAGCCACCAATCTGCGGAATTCTGCCCCGCTGCCCACATATCCTCCGTTTACCAGGGGGCGCACACAGTCCAGCAGATTTCCCTTTTCCAGAATCACCGGCAATAGATCCGCATCCTCCGGCACCCGACGGTTGGTAAAGACCTCCGCAAAGAAGTTTTCCGCTGCCCGCGTATCTTCCTCGCTATGGTACAGTGCCGTAATGGTCCTTGCCAGCAGCAGCTTGGCATCCTTTGGATTTCTGCCGTCCGCCAGTTCCTCCTTCACACGGTCCAGTTCCTCCGGCAGAATATCCGTAGCCAGCTCAAAATACTTGATAATCAGGGCATCCGGCACCTGCATCACCTTTGTAAACATAGACCGTGCGTCCTCCTGAACGCCGATATAATTTCCCAGGCTCTTACTCATTTTTTCCACGCCGTCTATCCCTTCCAGCACCGGCATGAACAGCGCTGCCTGCGGCTTCTGTCCCCTCTCCCGCTGAAGACTTCTTCCCATGAGGATATTAAAGGTCTGATCCGTCCCTCCCAACTCCAGGTCCGCCTCCAGCACAACGGAATCGTACGCCTGCATCAAAGGATAAAAGAACTCATGAAGGCCAATGGGAATATTGTTCCGAAAGCGCTTCTGAAAATCATCCCTTTCAAGCATTCTGGCCACCGTGATGGTGGAAGCAAGCTCCAGCACATCCTTTAATTCCAAGGTTTCCAGCCATTCCCCATTATATCTTACCTGAGTCTTGTCTTTGTCCAAAATACGGAAAATCTGCTCCTGATAAGTTTGGGCGTTAATCAGCACCTCCCTGTCCGTCAATGCTTTCCGCCCTTTGCTTTTACCTGTAGGATCCCCGATCTTTCCCGTGAAATCTCCGATCACCACCACGATCCTGTGTCCGTAGTCCTGAAGCTGCTTCAGCTTTCGTAAAGCCACCGCATGGCCCAGGTGTATGTCCGGAGCGCTGGGATCCATGCCAAATTTAACGGTCAGCGGTTTTCCCGTCAAAATGCTGTTCCGCAGCTTTTCTTCCAGCTCTTCCTCACCAATTAAGCTCTCCGCCCCCTGTTTGATGACCCGCATCTGATGACGTACCAAAACTTCCGTTTCTGTTTTTTCTCTTTCCATATCTGTTCTCCTTTTCCTTATTTTTGGCTGCAAAAAGGCTCCCGTCCTGTCAAAAGGACGAGAGCCCGAAAGCCTCGCGATACCACCTAATGTTCACAAGCAGCTCACACTGCCTGCCTCTTCGGGTACGGCCTGTCATCAGCTTATACCCTAGCACGATAACGGATGCGAGAACCGTCACAGCCTACTATCCGTCTCGGAATTCGGTGTGAAGCTCAAAGATGTATTCACATATAGCTTCCCATGCGCCTCTCATCAGCCGGCTGCTTTCTGTATGCTTCACTATCTGCTACTTTTTCTTGTCACTGCTTTTCTGATCAATCACTTGAACTATGAAATTATCAGCATTATAATTGCTCAAAGAAGCTTTGTCAACACTTTTTTTGCGGCTTCCACTGCCCAGGGTGAAAATCTGGTGCCGCTGAAAGCTGCCATCTGACGCAAAAGCTCTTCCGGGCAGTTCCCTTCCTCATACCCGTCCGCCTCCTGCCCACGGCCTTTTTCCATAAAATCCGCAACGCTCACAATATCGGCCAGCGCCCCATCCTGCTCTTCTTCCCGATGATACTCTTCGGGAAACCCTCCCTGTCCATCATACCATCTGTGGTGCCCGAGGACCACCCTCGCAAGCTCCCTTGTGGAATCACACCTTGCCAGTATCTTTCTTCCCAGAGACGGATGGGTCCGGTGCATTTCTTCCTCCTCCGCAAGCCAGCCCCTGCCTGAAACCTCATAAAGCTCCAGCATCTTCAGCTTTCCCACATTACGCACAATACAGCAGTCATACAAAAAGCTTCTGATTTCCTCTCGCCGTTTGAAAAGTTCCCGGACATCCTGAATTCCCCGAATACCCGACAGCTGCTCAGGCATTTCAGCCATCATTTGATCCAGAATATTCAAAGCCGTCTCCGCCACCCTGCAGGAATGTGCATAAGCTTCCGGCCGTCTGCCTGCGATTACCTCCTTCACATAATCCCGGAAGCAGTTGTCCCCGGGATACTCTATATACGCGTCCAGGCTGCCTCTTATATAAAAAAACAGCTTATCCATGTCCTCACCCAACGGTACATGCTTTAAGTATTCCGCCACCCGACGGTACATCATCAGCACCACCGGCCGCTTCCGCTCCGTCAGCTCCGCATCCTTAGACACATAGACGGAATAAAACTGAGGAAAATAAATATTGCCGTACATTCCGTTGACGCTGTAGTCGGAAAAGGACACTGATGCGTACAGCTCCTCCAGCTTATGCAAAAGCTCCGGCAGGGTATACACCCCGCAATAATAGGAGGCCGCATAATAATTATGAATCCACCTCACCTCCAGCGACATTCCTCTTTTCTCTGCATTTTCCATCTGTTTGTCATAGACATACTGCGCGGATTCCATAACCTCCTCGACAATCTTTGCCGTTACCTCTCCGCTCCGCAGATACTCCATCAACGTAGTCCGCTCCTGATGCTGCTTATAAATAAAGGTATCCCAGGGAAGTCCCGGCGTCTTTTGATGATATACCGGGTCTGTCAGCACCTGCAGAGAGCGCCTGATCACCTCCATCTTCCGCTCCGCCGTTTTTCTGTCATGCCCGGTTATTCCCAACGCCAGGTTTCCCATGGAACGATGGATATAACCTCTGGTTTCCATATCCTCAATCTCATCATAAATTCGAATATAGCCTGCCGCCTCGCCGAATACCATCTGCATCTTCCAGCAAAACTGTCCGTCATTTCTGCCTCCGGAGATATTCTTGAGACCAAAAAGGGCCATGCCCGTCATATAAAGCTCCTTGATCAGCAGATTCCTCTCTTCTTTCACCCTTGCAAATGAAACAAGTGCCCTGCAGACATAATAACGCACGCCTGCATCCAGTCCGAGCCGCATCAGCGTATCCGCAAACTCCACCAGAGAATCTATATCCTCCCGGCCGGCGCTTAGAATATCATCCAGGATCGGAATCAGGTTGTCCCGCAGAATCCGAGTATTTCTTTCCCGAAGCTCCCTTACTGTCCGGTTTTTCTGCTTCATTCTGCAGTCCGCCTCCTCCGGCTGCAGCCCGGCGGATTCCCTGTGCCGCATCAGCTCTATGAGCTTCCCGGTATTCGCAATGTACTCTTCCTGATATTGCTGCATACTTACCTCCCGCACCATCGGTCAAGACACTCCAACAGCTGCTCCACGTCAAGCGGTTTGGTAATATGGGCGTTCATCCCCGCCTCAATCGACCGCTGCCTGTCCTCTGCAAAAGCATTTGCCGTCATGGAAACGATCGTCACCGCGGACGCGTCAGCCCGCCCCATGGCTCGAATCTGCCTTGTGGCTTCCAGTCCGTCCATGACAGGCATCTGAATATCCATAAAAATCAACTGATAGTAAAATTCCGGCTTCCCCAGAAACGCTTCCACCGCTTCCCGGCCGTTGTATGCCGTATCAATCTGCACGCCCGTGCTGCCCAATATTTCCAGGGCAATCTCCATATTCAGCTCATTGTCTTCCACCAGCAGGATACGGCTGTTCCGATAATTTTTCCTGGGTTTGCTGTCCGTCCGCGCCTGACTGCTTCTGTATTCCTCCGTGCAGGCATACAGCGCCTGCGCCAGACGGCTTTCGGACAAGGGCAGCGGAACAAAGGATGTCACTCCAGCCTGCTTCAATAAATATTCCGATTCAGACCAGTCGCTTTCGGACAAAAGCAATATAGGAAAATCCTTTCCCTTTCTGGCACGGATCTCCGGCAGAAAAATAGAAATTTCCATATCCTCCAGCCTGCTGCCGGTAAGCATGGCAAAATAATCCGTTCCATCCATATCAGCATCATTCATCAGATTCACCGCTTCCATGCCGCAGGAAGCCACATCCACTTCCATCCCGAAATGCCGCAGCATTCCGGGAAGCCGCTCCAGTTTTTCCTCCGCCCCCTGCAGCACCAGTACACGCCGCCCCGCCAGGGCATTTTTTTCAAAGGCCGCTCCCTTATCCGAAAGCTCCAGCTGCAGGCATACGCTGAACTTACTGCCCTCTCCCTTCCTGCTCTCCACCCGAATGTGGCCCTGCATCATTTCCACCAGCTTTTTGGTAATGCTCATCCCTAAGCCGGTGCCCTCGATCTTGCTGAAGGTGGTATTCCGCTCCCGCTCAAAGGGGTCAAAAATATGCTCCACAAACTCCGGTGTCATACCGATACCGTTATCCTCCACCTCGGCCATAAGCCGTATCATCCCGTTTTCTCCCTGCTCCTGACGCAGCCTCATACACACATTGCCGCCGTTCTGCGTATACTTAACAGCATTGGACAACAGGTTAATATAAATCTGCTGGATGCGCATGGCATCACCCTGCAGATTCTCATACAGGATCTCACCGGGCTCCAGTCGGAAATGGATTCCCTTCTTTTCGGCCTGGGGCTTCATGACAATCATAATGGAATGGAGCAGATCCGTCAGATGAAAATCCTCCAAATTTAAGGTCAGCTTGCCGCTCTCGATCCGGGACATGTCCAGCACTTCATTGATTAAGCCCATCAGGTGGCCGGAGGCAACCTTGATTTTCTTTAAGCAGTCCTCCGTGCGTTTGCTGTCTTTCACATATTTCAAAGCTATATCCGTCATGCCCACAATGGCGTTCATCGGCGTGCGGATGTCATGAGACATTTCCGACAGGAACTTGGTCTTCGCCTGATTTGCCTCATTGGCCGCTGCCAGCGCCTTCTCCATATTCCTGCGGTATTCCTCGTAATTTTCTTCCGCCCGGATCTCAGCCTCGGCCATATCAACGATCACGGTAAGGCAGAGATCACCGTCAAAAACAGAGCTGTACAAATGTCTCCTGTCTTTCCACTGCACGCCCAGATCCCTTACCCTGCGCCCTGCTATTTCCCGCATGTTGACTCCCGTCAGAGCAGCAGCGGCTGCATTCCCGTATACTAAAACAGCATCCTCCGAAAAGGGCAGGGTAGTCGCCAGATAAGCCTGTTCACATTTTCCAAAAAGTTGTTCCAGTTCCTCAAAAGTTTTCATTTTTTACACCACAAATTTCCGGTATCTTTATTTTAAAGTGTCATGGTATACCCGCAGCACGTTTCCGCAAAAAACCAGATCCAGCTCTCTTTCCGTAAAACCGGCCGCCTTCAGGGCATCCCACAGCCTTCCCAGGCTTTCCGCTCCTGGCAGCTCTTCATGGATGGGGATACCGTCAAAATCGCTGCCCAGACCCAGAACGCCGATTCCACCCACGTTCACGATATGCCTTGCATGGCGGACCACCGCTGCGACGGTACCCGGATTCTTCCTTCCTGCCGGCATTTCCTCCAGAAAATCCGCACAGTAATTAAGGCCCATGACGCCTCCCCGCTCTGCCAGCTTCCGGATCATGTCGTCCGTCATATTCCGCACATTGGGGCAGACGGCTCTGGCATTGGAATGGCTGGCCGCAAAGGGCTTCCTTGTCACCGCAAGCACATCATAAAAGCCCCCGTCGGACAAGTGGGACACGTCCGGAATCATCCCCAGCTCTTCCATCCTTGCCACAAACTCCCGCCCCCGCTCCGTAAGGCCTTCCGTCACGTTCGGCGTGTGAAGATACTCGTCAAATACCGGCCAGGCCTGGGCGTAAAATGCCTGATACTCCGCACTTTCCGCAGGGTATTCCCTCAACTGCTTTCGAAGCATCTGCACCTTTTCCGTCAGCGCCGACACTCGATTCGGATACCCCAGCTCATTGGGAAAATTCCAGGTCAGGGTAAGCATCCGCACTCCCATGTCATACAGCTTTTCCAGCTTTTCAAGCTCCCCCTCACACACAGCGCCCTCTTCCACCGTCAACAGAGCAGACATCCTTCCTGCCTCTTCATTGGCGGCAATGTCTTCAAAGCGCAGCACCGGAGCAATCAAATCCTGATTCTTTTCCATCTCACAACCATAGCATTCGTATAGCTTTAAGACCTGCTCCCAGGGATCCCGCCCCTGCACAAGCTCCACGAACAGGGCAAAATTCTGAAGCAGGTATCCTGACTGCTTCATCCGCCGCAGATCCAGATGCCCGGTGTTTTCCAGGAGCCCTTCCTGCATTTCCTTCTCTTCCAGCTCCAGCAGCCTGCTGATGGTATCGCAGTGCATATCTACGATTTTCATTCTATTCAAACCTCTCCTTTGACAAAAGGGGAGTGCCCCATGGGTCACTCCCCTTTGCTGAGTTACCATTATTTTATGCCGAATCAGTGCCCCCTGTCAATCCTTCTCCTTGTTCATGACCGCAAAATTCACCCCTGTATCCCTGGGCTCTTCTTCGCTGAACACATAGTCTTTACCTGGCAGCACCGCATTCAGGATAATGCCCACCAGCGCTCCCACTGCAAGACCGGAAAGACTGATGGTGGCAGATCCCACCGTAAAGGCAATGGCTCCTGCCGCGCTGTACTTAATACCGATGGAAAGCACCAAGATCAGTGCGGCGATAATGACATTGCGGCTCTTGGAGAAATCACAGCGGGACTCCACCACATTGCGCACACCAACCGCAGAAATCATACCATAAAGCACCAGGGACACCCCTCCCACCGTTGCGGAGGGCATACAGCCGATCACAGCGGCAAACTTGGGGCAGAAGGAAAACAGAATGGCAAAGCAGGCCGCCAGCCGGATCACCATGGGGTCAAACACCTTCGTCAGGGAGAGCACTCCCGTATTCTCACCGTAGGTAGTATTTGCAGGCGCACCGAATAAAGACGCCGCAATGGTAGCAAGACCGTCACCCAGCAAAGTCCTGTGCAGTCCGGGATCCTTGATATAGTTTTTCCCCACGGTGGAGGAAATTGCAGAAATATCCCCCACATGCTCCACAATGGTAGCCAGAGCGATGGGCATAATGGTGATTACACTCGTAAGCAGCATGGAAAGATTTCCGTCCCCAAAGGCCCAGAACACCGTTTCCTTCCAGTGAATGGGAAAACCAATCCAGGCAGCATTGGCCACACTGGAAAAATCCACCCTCTGCAAAATCACCGCCAGCAGATAAGAACCGATCACACCCACGATAATGGGCACAATCTTAAGCATCCCCCTGCCCCAGATATTACAGACAATGATCAGCACAATGGCCACAAGCGCAATCAGCCAGTCGGAGGAACAGCTGTCAATGGCAGTCTGGGAAAGCGTTAAGCCGATGGCGATGATAATAGGCCCTGTGACCACAGGCGGGAAAAATTTCATGACCCTCTTCGTACCGAACAGCTTGATCAAAAGAGCCAGTAAAAGATACAGCAATCCTGCACACGCCACTCCAAAGCAGGCATAGGGAAGCAGATTCTTCTGAAGCGTGCCCTCCATAGGATTTCCGGCAATGGCGTGATAGCCGGCCAAAAACGCAAAGGAGGAACCCAAAAATGCAGGTACGTTTCTCTTTGTCAGAAAATGAAACAACAGTGTGCCGATCCCCGCAAAAAACAGGGTGGCGGAAACGTCCAGCCCTGTCAGAACAGGAACCAGTATTGTGGAGCCAAACATTGCAAACATGTGCTGCAGTCCCAGCACAGCAACCTTGGGCGCTCCAAGGACCCTGGCATCATAGATGCCGCTCTCACCGAGAGCCGAATTTTTCTTGCTCATGAACTCATCCTCCTGTAATTTCCTCCCGATCTCTCCCCTCTCGAAAAGCCGACCTGCGGATTATTTTTTCTCGCACAATGAGGCCGCGGAAACGGCCTCATTGCACTTTCTTTTCTATGATAAACTCTCACCCGGAATGCGTCAAGAAAAATCTTTTTGGGTATCTGTCAACGGTTCTCATCCAGATACAGCTGAACGCGGCTGTGAATGATTCCGGCGACCTCTTCCGCACTTTTATCACTGTTTATGTAAGCCTCCGCTTCCTCCCAAACAATGGATTTTATAAAATCCTCTCCCTCAATGACTGGAAAAGGAACACAGCTATCCAAAAACGCTGCGTAATCGTCAAAGGTAGTGGTGCCATCTTCCTTTATCCTCAGCTCATGATCCTTCCAGTAGGCTTTTCTTTCACCGCCCTCTTCCCTGTATTCTATATCCTCCGGGGATACTTTCAGGATAGATTTCTCAGAAATCATCCGCTTAGAATCCTGAATTTCTTCCCCCAGCAAATACTCAAAAAAAGCCGCTGCCGCCTCCGGATCGGACAACTTCCGATTCACTGCCAGCACCCCGCCGCAGCTGATATAATTTCCGTTTCCCGCGATGCTTGGGACCCCCACCACACAGTAATCCTCTCCATACTGATCATAAAATTCATTAATACTGCTTATCCCCAAACCACCCAGCTGCATCGGACATCCGCCTGTCCCCAGCCAGGTTTCCTGATTCCAGGGAATATCACTGCAGGCTTTAACCACATGCAGCAGCCTGATAAAATGATCACTGTCAAAATAACTTTTCCCCGTTTCCCAGTCAACCAAAGAAGAATCCATCAGTCCAAAGCCGGTCAGCAGCTTTATCACCGCCTGCGGCGCAAAGCGTGACGTTCCCTGACACATGACCCCGGTAAACTCTCCCGTATCCATCAGATCAAGCACATCCTCCAGTGTCCAGGTACCCTGATCCCATATGCTTTTCATGGTAATTGCCGTAGTTACCTGCACTGCCGGAGCCAGCCCCACCAGAGTATTATCCACCGTTCCCATTTCAAGCACATTGGGCAGTATCCTGTTTAAGGACTCTTCCGAAAGCACGCTCCTTAAGTCCAGCAGATACCCCTGTTCCTGCAACAGCCTCATATCCTGCAAGGATACCAGCATAATGTCCGGGCCGCCGCCGGCCGCCAGCTCCGCAAATATTCTGGTCCGATAATCCTCCAGATAGGAACTGTCAAATGCCGACTGATAGTTTATCTGATCCGCATTTTCATAGGATTCATATACAAAGCTGGTGTTCCTGTATTTACGGGACATTGCGCCGGCAGCGCTCTTTCCGTCAAACATTGTCACCCCCGTCTGCACCAGACCGGCAATCCGTATCACTTCTCCGGGCTCCGGCTCCTTTGCGGACAATGCCACCAGCCAATCCTCCGTTTCCATGTTGACTGTCCCATACATTCTTAAAACGGGCGGCTGACCTTCCCGAAACACCAACTTGGTGCGATACATCCTTGAGATACAGTCCTGATCAAAATGGTATACCAGCGTCCTGTCTCCGGTAGAAAGATCCCATTTGACAATTCCTTCCCAGGCCTCATAATAAATGTCGCTGCCCTGAACGCCATACACCGATTCAATCGGATAGCTCTCAAAGCTGCTGACGATATGTTCCTTCTTTTGCTCCGTGTCAAGCCAGACCAGCCGGCAGACCTTTTCCTCACTATTATAGATGGGAAAAATCAGTTCTCCCGATGGCATGGTAAAGGGAGCCCTGATATTGTCGCCCTTTTCGCCCTGATGCTCCATCAGCAGACCGCCGTCCCTGCCAAAAATATACAGCTCCTGCCACCTGCTGTCGCGGATATAAATATTTCCTTCCGAATCGCATATACATTCATTGCACAGCTGATCCGCTATGCCCTTCTCCTGACAGACCGGCAGAATGTTCATGACCTGCGTCTGTTCTCCCAGGTCGGAATAAACGATTTTGTTGACCTGCTCATCCAAAATACGAAATACATATTTACCCGGCTCCGCCACATACATGCTGGCTATGAAGCCGTCGCCGGCTCCCAGCAGCTCCCCGTCCAGCTCTGTAACGGAGGTTTCCCCAGACAAGACATCATAAATCTCCAGAATATCCCTGCCTCTTCCCTCATACCCTTCCTGCGGAGAAACGTAACAGCACCTGTAAATCTGCTCTCCCAGGACGATGGCATTTCTTTCACTTGGTTCCTTTTCCGTAGACGGATCATAGTGGATGGCCTCATGCGACCATTTGTCATACCTGGCTGCCCACAAGGCCGTTTCTTCCCTCACCGTATCCGAAACGGGAAGGCCAATTACTTTCCAGCCCTCATCGGCAGGTGTTTCCTCTTTCCCCGCCATCCCGATATTTGGAACCTTCTCTTTTCCGCAGCCTCCCAGACAAAGCAGACCTGATAAACATAAATATAGAATCCCCAGCCAATGATGCGTCCGCATAGGTGTTATATTCCTTTCTGATTTTAAGCAAACTGCCTGTGCAGTATGTGGAAGTTCCTTTCTGATTCTGCTTTATTGCTGATTTATATAAATACAGGAGATTTCAAGCACTACTTACTACTTGTTAAATGGACATTGCGCCACTGTATGATATACAGTTTCTTCTTCCTTATCTGCCCAGAAAACGCCATGTCCGTTAGGACAATCCTTTACATTCCGATCAATGCTGTGATATTCATAACATGTAATTGAATTACCACCTGCATCCTTAAAGACACGACTGAAAGTCCATTGACCCAAATGCTCTCTGCTGTATCTTAATGCAGCACCACAATTTGAACAGAAGTTAATATTCTCTCCACCCGCTGCAAAGGTGGTCATGCTTCCACCCCAGAACACCAAACATACAACAGCCATAAATAATGCCAGTTTCCTCTTCATTTATCATTCCTCTCTAATTAATTAGTGAAATCCCCTGTGTTTTTAACTTCGTCGTATGTCTCCTTTTTGCGACATCTTCTTGCCATTGTTCTCTTATAAAATTATCCCACTCAGTGCTCGCGTTGTCAAGTACTAGCACATATCCAAACTTCCAGCATCTCACAGGAAAATCAGCCCTGAAGCAGTCCCGCACCACGCATAAGTGTCTTCCACAAAGCGCGGTACAAAGCCTGTTTCAGGGCTGATTTTTTAATTTATAAATTTTTGCCGGTTACGGCAGCGAACTTATCAAAACGGCATTCTCCTTCAGGAAATCTTTCCAGATTTGAATATACTTGGCCTTCAAATGAACGCCGTCAAAGGTATAGGACTCAATCAGTCCCCCCGTTTCGTCACAGACCAGCGGATTCACGTCCAGATAAAAAATTTTCCCGTTATCCGCCAGCTTCTCCAGCTCCTGATTACGTGCCTCGATCCCCTCATTATTGATGTAATCTCCCTGATTGGACCTTTCTGTGGTCACCTTGATAATGCCCTGAATGTAAATAATTGCTTCCGGCTGCAGCTCCTTAAGATGCTCCACCACCTCCCTATATTTGTCGATAAAGGTCTCCACGGTGCCCGTTCCCATCTCGTTGATACCGATCATTAAATAAATTTTGGCAAAAGAATTTTCCTGCAGTGCTTCCTCAATGGTAATTTTCTTTTTCTGGCCGGGCACCTCCACAATGGCCGAATCAAATATCTTATAGATGGTAAGACCAGTAGAAGCATAAAAGGCCGCCGTTTCCTCCAGCCCGCCGTACTCATACATACCTACCGTTCTGGAATCTCCGATAAACACAGCATCGGAAAAGTAATCGTCCTCCACCGCCCCAAAGACCGGCTCCACAGGCACATCCTCCGGCGGCTGTTCTGTCAGGTCATTCTCCGGCCCCGCTTCACTCCCGTCCGGACTCTGGGCCTCCTGGTCAGCTCCTTCTCCGCCCGGTTTCTGGGCCTCCTGGCCAGCTCCTTCTCCGCCCGGATTCTGGGCCTCCTGGCCAGTTCCTTCCCCGCCCGGATTCTGTGTATTCTGGCCGGACCCTTCTCCACCCGGATTCTGCGCCCCCTGGTCAGCACCTTCCCCGCCTCCCGTGCAAAAATTCTTCACCTGCTCCATAGCCCGGACATAAATCTGCCATTTATCCACGGCACTCAAATAGACGATTCCCATCACCGTCATCAATATCAAATAATAGCCCTTTTTTAACCGCTCCACTTTATCTAACGTCACTCCTAAAACCTGAAATACATAAAGGGATTATTCCCTTCCACCTGAAGCCTCCAGACGCACAGCCAGAAAAGTCCTGCCAGAATCACCGCGCCCACAAAGCTGTCCTTCCATCTGTAAAACAGCTTGCGCAGAAACGGCGTACAAGCAAGAGCGCCTGCAGCAAACAGATACCAGTATGTCTCCAGCGCCTTGATCCAGTCCCTGGCGCTGACCCGGATTCCTTCCGTCACCCCGAACATTCTCCCCAGATAGGCATGAAGCTGA
This sequence comes from uncultured Acetatifactor sp., assembly GCA_910586485.1. Taxonomy (GTDB): domain Bacteria; phylum Bacillota; class Clostridia; order Lachnospirales; family Lachnospiraceae; genus Acetatifactor. Next base: position 89,843 of record CAJUIA010000001.1, on the reverse strand, counting down.
GACAGATCCGTCACGGCAAAGCATACCCAGGTTACGGGAATGACCACCCACAAATACAAATGGGGAATCAGCCTGAAGGGCCCCTTCTTGATCAGCCGGTCCGCCCCCAGCGCTTCCAGCTGCCGCTCAAACACAATCAGCAGCCACAGCAGCACCCCCCACAGCAAAAAATTAGCCGTGCTGCCATGCCATACCGCCGTCAGGGCCCAAACAGCCATAAGATTTAAAACCGTCCTCAGCTCTCCTTTTCTGCTGCCCCCCAGAGGAATGTAGACATATCTGCAAAACCAGCTGCCCAGCGTAATGTGCCACCTGCGGTAAAAGTCCCTCACAGATCGTGCCATATAAGGTGTTCGGAAATTCTCCGGCAGTTCAAACCCCAGCATTCTGCCAAGCCCCCTGGCCATAAGAGAATAGCCGTAAAAGTCAAAATAGATCTTCATGGAGTAGGCAGCCGCCGCAAGCCAGGCAAGCGGCGTGGATATACTTTCAAAGCCGGTCACCTGCACCTCCCGCCACAAAAGTCCAATCCGGTCCGCCAAAAGAACCTTTGCCGCCAGCCCCATTGTAAACAGCTTCAATCCCTGCTGAAGCTTATCCACGTCAAATTTTCGCTCATGCAGACTTTCCCGTACCTCTCCGTAGCCGGTAATGGGTCCGGACACCAGCTTGGGAAACATGGTTATATATGTGGCAAAACGGACAAAGGACTTTTCCCTTTTCTGCTCCCCCCGGTATACGTCGATCAGATAAGAAAGCACCTGAAAGGTATAAAAACTGACGCCTAACGGAAGCGCGTCCTCGTCAAGCACTGCCTTACACACTGCAAGAAGACCTACGTTTGTCACAATGGCTGCTATAAAAATTCGTTTACGTTTCCTGTCATATTTACTTTTCTTTTGTTTATTTTGCTTCCCTTTTTGTCTCGGCATCTGCTCCAGATGCAGTCCGGCAACGTAATTAAACAACACGGACACCATGAGCAGCACCAGGTATTTTAACTCCCCAATGGCGTAAAAAATAAGGCTTCCTGCAAGAAGCACCACATTTTTCATTCTGTCGGGGGATAACCGATAGAAAATCAAAAAAGCCGGCAGAAACAGAAGCAAAAATTCTATGCTGCTGAATATCAAGAATAATCACATCTTTCACTAAATCTATGCTGATCGGGTCACGCCGCTTATTCTACGTTGTGCTGTTTCTATCATACCCTGAAACACACCTTCTTACAACTTAAGAAATCTTAATTTTCCTGTAACAGTTCCGCCATGCAGAAAGATAAGAGTTGGCTGCCCGTGGGAGCCTGCTCACAAAGGGCAGAAAACCTGGAACCTTCCGCCATGCGGAAAAGAAAACATAGCAATTTAAACATTTTTGCGTTAAACTAAAGGATAGAGACAGCTGAAAATCCGTAAATCTTAAAACAGGAGGTTACCTAATGAAAGAACAGCTTTACACAATCCCTTTAAATGACGCGGTGGATGCCGGTGACGAATGCCCCTTCTGCTTTATTGAGCGAAGCGTTGAACGGGATCTGCTGGATTTCGTGCTGGGCAGCAGCGCATCATACATGGAGGCGGACATTCGTGATCTGACGGACAAGGCCGGATTCTGCCGCCCTCATTTTCAAAAAATGTTTTACTATGGCAATACTCTTGGCAACGCCTGGATCCTGAAAACCCATTACCAGCGTATGATCGGCGAAATGAAAAAAGAATTTTCAGGATTTAAACCCGGAAAAAGCTCCTTGATGGGTAAACTGAAAAAAAATACCGACAGCGGCAACAGCATCGGCATGTGGGTGCGGGAAAAAGAAAAATCCTGCTATATCTGCAGCCAGTTTCAGGACACCTGGCAGCGCTATCTGGACACCTTCTTTTATCTCTGGAAACAGGATCCTGATTTTCAGGAAAAAGTCAAAAAAAGCAAAGGCTTCTGCCTCTCTCATTTTGGCTGTCTTTGCGAAGCGTCGGATACAAGGCTAAACGATCGGGAAAAGGAAGAATTTTACGGCTGTATGCTTCCTCTTATGGAGAAAAACATGGAACGCCTGGCGGATGATGTATCCTGGATGGTGGAAAAATTTGACTACCGCAACAGGGATGCCGACTGGAAAACCTCCAAAGATGCTATCCAGCGGGGGATGCAGAAGCTGAAGGGCGGCTACCCTGCAGACGGTCCCTACCGTCCCGCCAAATAATCCTCAGGAGGAATACACCAGCTTTTTCATCATGTCCAAATAACCGCACAGCTCCTTATACAGCATTTCTGGCTGGAAGGAAGAATCCTGAAAGCGCTCGGTCATCAGCCCCTTAACCGTGAAGTCCAGCATCTTCTGAAGCTTTTCTCCGTCCACGTTTTCCGGCAGGCTGCTATAGTCGATCTGGCTGTTGATGGAACGATAAGCCTCCTCCAGCGCTCCCCGCTTGCCCTCAATGGCCAGCAGCGCCTCGCTGACATCCTCAGACATGGAACGGTTTAAAAACTGCTGCATATAGGGATACCCTCTCATGGCGTGCATCCGAGCACACTCTGTCTGCTTCATGACCTCAAACAGATCCGTTTCACCGGAATCCACAGTGGAACGGATCTCCAGGATCATATACCTGACGCTGTAATCATAGATAAAATTATATACACCGATCTTATTTTCAAAATAATGAAACAGGAGTCCCTTACTGATAGAGGCTTCTCTGACAATGTCGTCGGTGCTGGCATGGCGATACCCCTGAAGTGCAAAAACCTTCAGCGCCGCATTGATCATTCTGTCCTGCTTTTCCTTTTTCAGATCAAAAAACTTGCCATTCATAAAACTACTCCCATTCCAATGAATATTATCATAACATAAATCTTCTTTAATAGAAACCAAAAACCATAAAATTTTCCTTAAATAAAATTTATTCTCTTTTCAATTCGGCAAAATAGTATTAAGATAGAAATATCTTAACCGGAACCGAAAGGAGCAGCTTATGGCAAAAAAATTTGGAAAATTCCTGCTTTTTACTGCGGCAGTAGGTACTGCAGCGGCAGCGATCCATTATTATCTGCAGAAAAAGAACGCAGAGACCGCAGAATCGGAGGATGAGGATTACGACGACTTCAGCGAAGAGTCACACAACTATGTATCCCTGACTCCCGATGCCGGGACCGAGAAAACGGATTCCGCAGAGGATGAGGCCGCATCACAAAAGGACGGTTTCACCCCCTTAAAGGACGCGGTGGAAAATGCCGCCGAAAAAACCGATGGTGCCATTGAAAACGTGGAAGAATTCTTTGACGAGGAAGACAGCACAGAGGAAGAGCCTGCCATCAGTGATAATTGAGCCCCACTGATTCCGCTCTGTGGAATCGCACAATCTAAGGTCAGCAAGCTGACAAAGCTTAGATTTTTAATGCTTAAATTTTCTATGCTTAGATTTTCTAAGGCGACAATTTTTGGCGCCTTAGAAAATTTTTTTGCACAGATGAAAATTTTTCCACAGGTGAAAACCTTTCCACGGGTGGAATTTTCCACGGGCGGGAATTCTCCACCCTTTATACCAGCCATACCTCCTTCAGCCGCCTGATACCTTCTCTGATCTGCTCATGCTTCAGGGCGCCGAAGCCCATCAGGACAGTAGCCGGTACAGGCTTCTTTTTCTGCTCCCGATTTTCTGCCATGCTTCCCGAAAGTCCGTACACCTTTACTCCCGCCCCGGCCGCCGCCGTAATCAATTCTTCTTCCCTGACAGCTCCCTTTGCCGTCAGAAGAAGATGCAGCCCGGCGTTTTCTCCAGTCACCGTAAATTTTTCCCTGAAGGGACGCAGCTCCTCCAGAAGAAGCTCATGCTTTGCCCGATAGATCTTTCTCATGCGGTTCAAATGCCGCTCGAAATAACCGTCCCTGATAAATTCATTCAATATGCTTTGATCTATTCTCGATACGGTGCAGGAATAAAAGAACAGCTCCCGCCTGTATTTCTCCAGCAGCGCCTCCGGCAACACCATAAAGCTTATGCGGATGGCCGGAGCAATGGCCTTGGAAAAGCTGCCCAGATAGATCACCTTTCCATGCTCGTCAGTAGCCTGCAGCGCCGGTATGGGCTTCCCATGATAGCGAAATTCACTGTCATAATCATCTTCTATAATATACCTGTCCGTGTCCTTTGCCGCCCATCTTAAAAGCTCGATCCGCCTGCCGATGGGCATGACGGTGCCCGACGGAAACTGATGAGAGGGCATACAGTAAACCGCACTGACCTTTTCCTTTTCCAGCTGTCCTGCCTGCATACCGTTTTCGTCCGCGTCCACGGTCACTACCTGATAGCCAAAGGACTTAAAAATGCGAAAGGAACGAAGGTAGGTGGGATTTTCCATGGCAATGCGCACCTGCCTGCCCAGCAGTTTTTCCAGTAACAGCAGCAGATAGTCGTTTCCGGCTCCTACAACAATCTGCTCTGGATGGCAGTTCACTCCCCGTGAGGAATGGAGATACCGGCTGATCGTCAGCCGAAGCTCCAGGTCTCCCTGGGGCTCCCCTCTTGCAAACAGATCGCTGTTTGCGTCCGTTAAAATATTCTTGGTTATCTTTTTCCAAACGCCGAAGGGAAACCCAGACATATCAATCTCATGAGGCGAAAAATCACAGACAAAGCTCCCGCTGCCCGCACCCTGATCCGACGACTCCGCTTCCCCGGCCGGTTTCCCCACGCTTTCGTTTGTTCTGTCTTCCGTCCTCTCTCCGGAGAATACTTTTTCTCCGGTGCTCTCCAGCTGCACCAGTTCCTCTATGGGACAGACAAAATACCCTTTACAGGGTCTGGCCTCGATATACCCCTCATCCAGCAGCTGTCCGTAAGCGTAATCTACCGTACTCCGTGCCACCTGCAGATATTCTGCCAGAGAACGCGTGGAGGGAAGCCTCTCTCCCGCAAGAAGCTTCCCGTCCCTGATCTCTTTCCTGATATGTTCATAAATCTGCTCATACAGGCGGACGCCGCCTGCCTGTAAGCGTATTGTCATATCGTACATATTCAGTGCCCGGCCTTTTTCATCTCCGCAATGATCTGCTCTTTTAAATCCCTGGCCTTTTCCTTGGTGCGGGCATTGGCCATGGAGGATGCAAGAATGGAGGACACCATCCGGCTTGCCACATCATATTTCTTCAGCTTGGTAGCCAGCACAGCCACCAGATAATCTATCGTGGTCTCATCCATGCCGCACATGGGGAAGCCCTCGGACTGCCTTGCCTCCACAAAGCCTTTATAGGCATTCTGCAGGTACTCTTCCTCCTGCTTTTGCAGTTCCTCTATCTTCTTTGCGTCACCGCCGCTCTCCTGCAGGCTTTCCCGCCAGCCCCGCATCAGCCATCCGCTCTTTAAGCAGATAAACGCTTTTTCACTGGCCTTGGCCTTCTTCACAACAGCACATACAAGGGCCAGCCGATAGCGCTCGTATGCCTGCTCATAGCTGTATACCTCATCCTCATACTTTGTCACCCGCACGCTGTTACTGATCTTTTCCTTAATCAGCTTTGCCTGGGCGCTGCCAATACTGGTAAAGTATCTGGTCAATGCCGTATAACCACAGGAGGGGCAGAGCTGAACATCATATTTTACCGAGTCAATCCCCTCATATTTTGCACGCAGATCCAGATCCGACCCCAGCAGCTTTGCCTTTCCCGTCTTCATAATCTTTGAAGAAAAATCTTCTCCACAGACAGGACATTTAAAAGTCTTTTCATAGATCAAATCTTTTTCTTCCACCTTCGGCGGCTCTGCTGCGGCCTTCTTTTTGCTTTCCTTCTCTTCCTCTTCGAAAAGGTCCATTCCTTCCAGTCCGCCAAGACCAAATTCTCCAAGTCCTGATAAAATACTCATTTTAAATCTCCTACCTTTCAATTCTTTTCTATTGGATTTATCCTTTGTCTTCCTCGTTTCTTACGATTCCTTCGGCAGCACAAAGGAGCTTTTCAAAGAAACGGTCCTGTTAAACACAAGCTGCTCTGCAGTGGAGTCCTTGGGATCCACGCAGAAAAATCCCTGCCTTACGAACTGAAACCTGTCATACGCAGCTGCCCCTGCAAACGCGGGCTCTAAAAAGCACTGCTTAACGGTCAGTGAAGCCGGATTCAGATACAGCTCCCCGTCCTCACCGTAAATAGCCCCTTTCTCATTGGCCGTGTCTTCATCAATCAGGTTTTCATATAAACGCGCCTCCGCAGAGATCGCCGTCTCCGCCGCCACCCAGTGGATTGTTCCCTTTACCTTCCTGCCGTCAGGACTGTTGCCGCCTCTGGAGGCTGGATCGTAGGTACAGTGAATTTCCGTAATATTGCCATCCTCATCCTTCACGCAGCCCGTGCAGGTTACAAAATAAGCATTCATCAGGCGCACCTCGTTGCCGGGGAACATGCGGAAGTACTTTTTCGGAGGTACTTCCATAAAGTCCTCCCTCTCGATATACAGCTCCCTGCAAAAGGGAATTTCCCTTTTGCCAAGCGCTTCGTTTTCGGGATTGTTCACTCCTTCCAGCAGCTCCGTCTGCCCTTCCGGGTAATTGTCAATGACCAGCTTAACCGGATCCAGCACCGCCATATAACGGGGTGCCTTTGCCTTTAAATCTTCACGGATGCAATATTCCAGCGCCGCATAATCGGTAATGGAATTTGCTTTTGCCACACCGCACATCTCTACAAACATTTTAATGGATTCCGGCGTAAATCCACGGCGTCTTAACGCCGCCACGGATACCAGCCTGGGATCGTCCCAGCCGTCCACAATCCCTGTCTGTACCAGCTTTTTAATATATCTTTTTCCTGTAACCACATTTTTCAGATACAGCTTTGCAAACTCGATCTGTCTTGGCGGGTTGGGATACTCCAGCTCTCTCACCACCCAGTCATAAAGAGGCCTGTGATCCTCAAACTCCATGGTACAGATGGAATGGGTGATTCCCTCAATGGCATCCTCTATGGGGTGCGCAAAATCATACATGGGATAAATGCACCAGGTATCTCCCGTATTGTGATGAGTCATACGCGCTACCCGGTATATGACAGGATCACGCATATTGATATTGGGAGACGCCATGTCAATTCTGGCTCTTAAAACCTTTTCGCCGTCGGCATACTTCCCTTCCTTCATATTTTCAAACAGCTGCAGATTTTCCTCCACAGAACGCTCCCTGCCCGGATCCTCTTTCCCCGGCTCCGTAAAGCTTCCTCTGTATTCCTTTATCTGCTCTGCCGACAAGTCGGATACATAAGCCTTACCCTTCCGGATCAGCTTTACCGCCGCTTCATACATCTGCCCGAAATAGTCGGAAGCAAAAAACAGTCTGTCCTCCCAGTCCGCCCCCAGCCACAGGGTATCCTCCTTAATGGACTCCACAAACTCAATATCCTCTTTGGTGGGATTGGTATCGTCAAAGCGCATATTGAATTTCCCATGGTATTTTTTTGCCAGGCCGTAATTTAACAGTATGCTTTTTGCATGCCCGATGTGTAAATATCCGTTGGGCTCCGGAGGAAAACGGGTGTGTACGGTTGTATAAACCCCTTCCGCCAGGTCCTTATCAATCATGCTCTCTATGAAATTTTTGGATTCTGTCTCATTCATGCGGTCTTTTCCTGCCCTTCCCTGTCTTCTATATGCCATTATTCAACAGCAGACTCACCTGACTCCGAATAGTTACATGATAGCACATATCTGCAGGCATTATCAAGTAGTTCTTCGACTGTATAAACGGGAATTGCATATTGATTTCCTTTGCTGTCATTCACAATCAGCCGGTTCCCGTCAAAATCCACGGCAAAAAGATTTTCTATCACCGCAAGCAGCTCCAGATCAGGGCTCAGCATATAGCCATACCCCCCGCCGGCCACAAAACGGTTTCCCCGTTGATCCTGCCCTAGCTCACACCTGGCATAGGAGGCCTTCAGGCTCAGCTCGGACTTTAACCGAAAAGTCGCCGCCTCGTAAATTCTCAGGGTTTCGTCTGTATAGCACACATAAATAAGCGTTTTGTCCCCACTGTAAAAGACATACTCTGCCAGCGCCGACATCACCAGCCCGTTTTGCCTTGCAAAATCCTCCGCCTCGCTCATCATCAAATATTCTTCCACAGCCGGCTCGTACTTTTCCTCAATGGCTTCATAAGATGAATTTCCGGAATATGTATACAAGGTTATTTTATTGTCCTGATAAGGCAGCACAAGGTATCCGCCGCTGCAGCGCCTGAAATCCTTCACGTTTGCGGAATGGCTCTGGAAGCGTCCCACTGCCACATAATCCATGAGCTTCTCTGTCAGGATGGAATGAAATTCCCCGTTTCTGGTATACACGGTATAGAGATTTCCGTCGGACAGGCTCTCACCCCCGGCAACGCTGCTTCCCAGAGAAAATCTGGCGGCTTCTCTTCCGTCCTTTAGATCCACAAGCCATACGTCATAGGTGGTTGCCACTAAAATCCTGCCGTTTTCTTCCGTACCCGGCTGAAACAGGGCACTTCCGCTGCAATCGGCAAACTCCTTTGTCCAGAGAATCTCTCCGGTATCCACATTACATGCCTTGAGAGCCGCCTCTGTATAAGTATAGCTTTCATCCGTATCATTACACAGTACATAAGCAGTATCGCCCCGATAGCGGACGGCTTTGATCCGACAGTCCTCAGGCGGCAGCTTAACGGTTTTTCCTGTCTCCGCATTCCAGAACACAAGCCTCCTTTGACTGTTCCAGTCCCCGTCTGCCGTGGCAAATTCCTGAAACGTCACGGTCTTCCTCTCCCCGTCAATAAAAATATCTCCGGTAAAACCATAAACATTCTCTGTCTCATAGTCTCCCAGATGCTCAAGGGTGTCTGCCCGGTAGGCCTCTATCCTGTTGTTGTATTCCACCGCCAGCAGATTTCCGGATACCTCCATGGCTCCGGGAGCCCCCTTTTCCAAAAAGCGCTCCCCCAGACCCTCCCGCCAATGGTAAACCGTGATGCCGCCTGCCTCGTCCAGATAAGCAATCCGATCATCGTCCAGAAAACAAAATCCACGCTCGTCCGAAATCAGCGAAATCACATCCTCTATCAGGCACAGCCTGCTGCCTGTGGCTATATCCCACAGACTCAGCACCTGGGTATCGTCACGGGTAAGCAGCCTTTCTCCATCGGGAGAAACTCTCATTCCCCGGATAATGCCCTCTGCCTCCATTTGCAGCTTTGGCTTAATATAGGACCCGCTGTCATAAACATGAAGACTCTCTGTCAGCGCATACTCGCCTAACGCGGTATCAGGCAGCTTGATGCCCTCGTACTCTGTCAAAGACGAAACCGCCGTCCGGATGGCTCCGATCCGGTCGCCTGCCTCCAGGAGGCGTAAGGATTCTTCCGCCAGATTCAAGGCCTGTTCCTCCAGCAGCGACTCATTCTGCTGCCTGATCTCGTCAGACTGCTCCTTTAACAGCGCCGCCTGCTCCTCCAGCTGTCCCTTTTGCGTTTCCAGCCGGTCCTTTTGTTCCTCCAGCTGCCGGTTTTGATTTTGTATCCGCAGGGCCATCGCCGTGCTGAAGGCGCCAAAGCACAAAAAAACGGCGGCGGCAGCCAGGGAAGCCTTCAAAATCCGCTTCATCCTCCGTTCTCTGTGCCGCTGTCTTAAGTCGTCATAATTTAAAGAAAACATGGGCGCTAAAAGTCTGAGCTTTTCCGACTTCAGGGCCTTGAGCATCTCCCTCCTGTTCTTCCCCCGAATGTCCGCAGCCAGGGGTTCAACCGCCCGTCTGACACAGCTTTTGCTGCCGTCAGGTGCGATAACGGTTTCCTCCGCATACAGCAGCTCCTCCGGAAAGGATTCCCCCGGTTCGCCCTCGATCAATACAGCCAGCACCTTTTCCCGCCCGTGCATGCGGATAAAGGTTTCGATTTCCTTGCGGCACCACAAAGATTCCCGCAGCCTTGGCGAACAGATCACAATCAGATATTCCGATTCCGCCAGTGCCTCCATGATGGGATCCTCCAAATTATTGGTCAGCGGAAGCTCATCCTTATCCCGAAACACCCTCTCGATCCTGGTGCGTTCCCCTGCTTTTCCAGACAGCTTTCCGGGCAAGCGAAAAGCCTCCATTTGACGATGGAGGTTTTCTGCGGCAAATCTGTCCAGTTCCGTGTGCCTGTAGCTGATAAAAGCATCATATCTGTATTTCTTCATCATGAAATCTCATCATAGCTCCTTGCAAAAATATCCTTCTCTACCACATAAATATCATGAAGGTCATTACAGCGGACCGCCAGATAATCCCCCGGCCTGCCCAGCATATATTTTTGTTTATCCCATGCCGTAAATACCTTGACTCCCTTTTCCAGAGGCCTCGCATAAATAAAGACCTCACCTGTGGGCACACAGCCTCTGGCATAGTCTGTCAGCAGCATATCCTGACCGTTTAACCGGTTCTTGATTACGGGAACATATTCCGTATCATGAATATACTCGCTCCGGTCATGGGTTTCATCCAGCATCCTGTAGGACTTTTGAAATTTTTCTCTGCGGTTTGGATAAACCTCCCCCTTGATGCCGATCATGATGTATAAGTCCTCTTCCACCGTCAGATCAATATCCCCTTCCAGGGTACGGATGGTGACAGGCGTCCCTGCGGGCAGCACCTCGTCTGCCTTAACGCAGGCCACAGGAATCTTGCGCTTTACATACTTTTTCATGGCGCTCAAATCCACCTCATAGTCTTCCGCATAGATCAGCTCAAAGCTGTCGAAATACTGGGTCATCCGATTGTTAAAATACCCTTCCGTATGCAGTGTGGGGTAATGCTCTTCATAGAGCTTTAAGCTGATAAAGCCGCCTGCCTTTTCGTAATGTCCACCTCCCGATCCGATCCCCTCCGACAGAAAGGCTGCCAGCTCACTGGCATTAACCTCCCTGATACAGCTTCTGACGGAAAATTTATACCCGTCATTTACTTCATTAAACACCACACAGGACTTAATGGCATCCACCTGTAACAGGAAATCGCTGATCAGCCCCAGAATATTGGGGTCGCAGGGCTGAGATTTAATGACTGCAAATTCATAATCGTCATTGTAGCTATAGCGGATCATGGCGATACCGGCTATCTCCAATTCCCTGAGAGAAAGATTGGAATTGCGGAACAGGGTAATCAGGCTTTTATCCACCTTCACCGCCTCCCGCATATCCATGTCCAGGGGATTATACAGCTCCGAAAACTGGTTGGTATCCGTATACAGTCCGTAATACAGCGCCGTTCCCAGCGTTTCATCACCGTTTACGTCAAATCCTTCTTCCCGAAGCAGCTTCCATACCAGCGTCGCACAGCTCCCAAGATTAGGATTGATGATGCTCTGCGAAATAGCGGCCTTCTCCAGCTGGTGATGATCAATGATTGCCACATGGTCGGAAGAGATGCCCGTAACGTTTCCGGAGCCAAACTGACAGTCCACCGTCAGTAAAACTCCCTCCACATGCAGTACCTCCCCCGTTCCCACGCTGACGTATTCCACTGGCAGCTTCAGCTTTTCCACCATCAGCGCCAGATTGGATTTTTGAATTTTATTTCTGCCGCTGTAGACCAGACGAACGTCTTTGCCCTTGCTTTGGTAATAACGGTACAGGCCATAGCCGGATGCAAGTGTGTCCGCATCCGGATTGTCATGGCACTGAATCGTTATTTTATCATACACCTCAAGATCTGAAAGTCTCATATTTACCTGCATTTCCGCGCTGTCTGAAGGAAGCCTGATAAAGCCCCGCGCACATTCCTGAATTTGTTAAATATATGTTTCTTAATGATGGAAAAGCCGGATTCCCGTAAATATCATCACCATTTTGTACTTGTCGCAGCACTGAATCACCGCATCGTCACGGACGGAGCCGCCGGGCTGGGCAATATATTTTACGCCGCTCTTGTGCGCCCGCTCAATATTATCGGAAAAAGGGAAAAAGGCATCGGAGCCAAGGGTCACATCCTGCATTCTGTCCAGCCATGCCCTTTTTTCCTCTCTGGTGAATACAGGAGGCTTTACCTTAAAGGTATGCTCCCACACTCCGTCAGCCAGCACATCCATATACTCGTCGCCTATGTATACGTCAATGGCGTTGTCCCTGTCCGCCCTTCCAAGACCATCCACAAACTGCAGATTCATCACCTGCGGAGACTGACGCAGAAACCAGTTATCCGCCTTTTGTCCCGCCAGCCTGGTACAATGGATTCGGGACTGCTGCCCTGCTCCGATGCCAATGGCCTGTCCGCCCTTCACATAGCAGACAGAATTTGACTGTGTGTATTTTAAGGTAATCAGCGCGATCTTCATATCAATCAGCGCTTCCCTGGGAATTTCTTTGTTTTCGGTGACGATATTGGAAAATAAATCTCCGTTAATGTCCAGCTCGTTCCTGCCCTGCTCAAAGGTAATACCGTAAACCTGCTTTTTTTCTACAGCCGCCGGCTGATAAGACGGATCAATCTGAATCACATTATAATTTCCGTTTTTCTTAGACTTTAACAGTTCCATGGCCTCTTCCGTATAACCGGGGGCAATCACGCCGTCTGACACCTCTCTCTTGATGAGCCTGGCGGTATCCGCGTCACAGACATCCGACAACGCAATAAAATCCCCAAAGGAAGACATTCTGTCCGCACCTCTTGCCCTGGCATAGGCGCAGGCAAGGGGCGAAAGCTCCCCGCCCAGATCGTCAACCCAGTATATTTTCGCCAGGGTATCACTCAGGGGCAGTCCTACTGCAGCACCGGCCGGGGACACATGCTTAAAGGAAGTCGCCGCCGGAAGACCCGTGGCTTCTTTCAGCTCCTTCACCAGCTGCCAGCCGTTAAAGGCATCCAGAAAATTAATATAACCGGGCCTGCCGTTTAAAACGGTTACCGGAAGCTCACTGCCATCCTCCATGTAGATTCTGGAAGGCTTCTGATTCGGGTTGCATCCATATTTTAATTCGATTTCGTTCATGTTTCCTTCTCCTTCATTTAATTTACGGCATTTCACAGACATGTGCTGAAATTACGCATTTTTGTTCTTCATCCTGGTCTCGTACTTGCCCGTAGCAATGTCGATATATCTGACAAACAAAGACACCTTGTTATCCGGGTTTAAGCTTTTCCATACCATATCCGTAAAGCCGTCAATATCCCCGGTGATCTCCACCTGCTTTGGCTCTCCGCAAAAGCTGGGCAGCGGATTGCCGTCGTGCATATAGGTATGAATAAAACGCCCTTCTCCTGCTTTAGGATTCTCATAGGTAAAGGTATTGCGGATACAGCATGACGGGTCTCCGTCACTGCTCTTTAAAATAGACATGGCAAAGTGAAAGCTGCCGTCCTCCACCCGCAGGATGCCGGAAATTCTGGGCGTATAGTTGGGTCCGTCAGGCTCAAACTCCCTGCTCCTTAAGGCCTGCTCAAAGGTAAGCCCCTTCTCAAGCCCATCGTATATGGTATCTGTCTGATCTCCGTTGGTAACGATGGTGTTATTCTTCAGCACCCTCACCGGCGCATAAATAATCAGGCTGGGGTCCTCCAGCTTAGAGGGATCAAATGCCTGGGTGCGGATGCCCTCGCCCTCCGTCACAAACACACGGTTGCGGCTGTTGGCGCTTCTGCCCATGATAAAATAAGCCGTGACTGCATGTTTCCCGTCTGCAGAGCGTCCGATCACGATCCCCCTTCCGGGATATTCGTTGTTTTTCAGTTCCTGTTCCAGTTGCAGCATAATCCTCCTCCTTACCTTCCTGCCTGCCGACAATACTTTTCCTCAAATACCTCCCGCTGCATGGGGCGGTCAAAATAGTAGCCCTGAATATATTTTACCTTCAGCTTCTTTACAATTCGATACTGGGACTCCGTCTCAATGCCCTCCACGCAGATGCTTGCCCCCAGGGTCTCCGCCAGCTCCGCCACCATCTTCACAAAGGACTGGGAATAAGCATCCTCTGCCACCTCCCGCACAAAGCTCTGATCCACCTTAATCATGTCAAAGGGAATTTCCCGGATGTGATTCAGCGAGGAATATCCGGTGCCGAAATCGTCCAGCGCAATCTTTACGCCCAGGGCCCTGATCCGGTTTAAAATTCCCTGCATTCGTTCCATGTCGTTAATGGCCAGGCTCTCCGTCACCTCCAGTGTCAGATTTCTGGGCTCGATCCCCGTCTCTTCAATGGTCTGCTCCACGGTTTCCACCACATCGGGCTGCAGCAGCTGCACCACGGAAAGGTTTACGTTCACCTTATAATCAAAGCCCTCTTCATTCCATTTGTGACATTGGGTGCAGGCCTCCCGCAGCACGTAATTGCCAATGGGATTGATCAGCCCCAGATATTCCGCAAGAGGAATGAACTCTGCCGGCGTGATAAATCCCAGCTTTGCACTGTTCCAGCGCAGCAGCGCTTCCGCCCCCGTGCATTTACCCCCCTTGCGCACGTCGATGATGGGCTGGTAATAAACCTCAAACTCCTGATAGCCGCCCACCGCCGCATCCCGCATGTTCTTTTCCATGTCAAGCCGTCTGCCGGACGCGGAATTTGTGCTGGCGCTGTATTTTGCCACCCGGTTTTTTCCGTCCCGCTTTGCCTCGTACATGGCAATATCCGCCTTTTTCGTCAAATCGGCCACGGAGTCTCCCATATCGGGAAAGGTGACGATGCCCATACTCATGGTACAATAATAATCCGCGTCCTTTAAGAACCAGGGCTTGGCAAAGATTTCCCGAATGTCCTCCAATATTCCTTCATTCCGATCATAATTCTCCGGTGGAATAATAATAATAAATTCGTCCCCTCCCACGCGGTAGCAGGTGCGCTCTATGCCCTGTATGCGTTGCAGCGCATGGGAAATGGCCTTTAACAGCACATCGCCGTACTGGTGCCCCAGCCCGTCATTAATATGCTTAAAATCATCCAGATCAAGATAGAGAAGGGCTCCCGTGGTGCCGTTCTTCTTGGCCAGATCTACATGCCTGGCCAGATCCCGCTCACAGCACATTCTGTTATAAAGTCCCGTAAGAAAATCCGTGTAGGCCTGCTGCTCGATCTTCCGCTGGTAACGCTTTTTATCCGTAATATCATACAGGGAATAAAGGATGGCCGTCTTCCCGTCCACCCAGGAAATCTCCTTGAAAATCAAATCATACCATCGTTCCTGCTCCGTGTGATAAATCTCATAAAGACCGTTTTCATTTCCCGCAGTGATCCCCTGCTGTAAAAGATCGGCAAAAGTACCGGCCGCCAGCTCCCCGGAAAAGGTGTTCTGGAGCCTGCGGTTGGCAAACAGCATTTCTCCCGTTCTCTTTTGTGTGACATAAACGGCGCAGCCCATATTTTCCAGAATTGCTTCCAGCACCGTGTAAGAACCGGCCAGAGAGCTTTTCTGAAGTCTCCTGGTCAATATGCTGTGCAGCACTTTAACCGCATCCGCCGTAAATTTAATTTCCTCCATATTCCAGTTGACACGCCGGTTCCTGTGGTTTAAGGACAGCATCATGGCGCCTGCATTTTCCTGCCGCATGACGGGAAAAATAATCACTGCCTGAAGATGAATGGCATCGGCCATTCTGCGAAGCTCTACGTCCGTTCCTTCCGCCGAAATGACAAGAGGCTTGTCCGTTTTTAAAATTTCCGGCACCGCCTGTTTACTCATTCTGTCATATATGGACACACTACCCTGCCCACACCATTCGCAAAGCACCTCCATTGCGGAGCTGTCTGCATTTAACTGATAAATCTGCGCGGTATCCACCTGAAGATACTGCCCTAAAATGCTCAGCCACTTGCTCATGACAGCCTCTATCCTGTCATCACTGTCAAGCAGCTGAACAATCTGTGTCGTAGCCTCCGTGGAACGAAGCGCCTTGCTCATCTCTTCTTCCGCCCGCCGGCTTTTTCTGCTCTCCAGCTCCGCGCTGAAGCAGGATAATCTGTTTGCCATAAAGGCATTGCCGGCATCTCGAAGCAGATCAAGCACCGAAAGAAAGGCTTCCTCATCCATACCGTCCTCTGCAAGCCCGAAAATCACCCAGCAAAGCACCGTTCTACCCTCTGCCCTTACCGCCACGGCAGCCACCTTATCCTTCGTGTCGTGAAATTCTTCCACTGCCTGATCTTCCAGCGATCCGGCTTCCACGCGCTCACACACGCTTTTTAACTGCTCCGATGCCAGGCAGCCTTCCGCCAGACTGATCTGCTCCGCCTTCCCGGAAATCTCGGTGATCTGCCGTCCTTCGCCGTCCAGACAATATGCGCAGACGCCCGCCACCCGGCAAAAATCATCCTGCAGCCTTTGCAGCTCCTGCCGGTCTATTAATTCTAAAGACACATTCTTCTGCACGATCCCTCTCATTCCGCTGCCAAAGCTATTCGTCAACACTATAGTTAGGCGCTTCCTTTGTTATATGAATATCGTGGGGATGACTCTCCTTTAAGGATGCGGCAGAAATTTTTACAAACCTGCCGTTTTCCTTCAATTCTTCAATATTGCCTGCTCCGCAGTAGCCCATGCCGGAGCGCAGGCCTCCCAGCAGCTGGAATACAGTGTCCTCCACGTTTCCCTTATAAGCCACCCGGCCCTCCACACCTTCGGGCACCAGCTTTTTGGCATTTTCCTGAAAGTACCGGTCCTTACTGCCGTTCTCCATAGCCGCAATAGATCCCATGCCGCGGTATACCTTATACTTTCTTCCCTGGAACAGCTCATAATCCCCAGGGCTCTCTTCGCAGCCTGCAAACATGCTTCCCATCATGCAGACATTACCGCCCGCCGCCAGCGCCTTGGTAATATCTCCGGAATATTTGATGCCGCCGTCCGCGATAATGGGCACATGATATTCCTTCGCCACGCTGTAACAATCCATAATCGCCGTGATCTGAGGCACGCCGATGCCGGCAACCACGCGGGTGGTGCAGATGGAGCCGGGGCCGATCCCCACCTTAACGGCATCCGCTCCTGCCTCGATCAGGGCTCTCGCGCCCTCTCCCGTTGCTACATTGCCTGCAATCACCTGCAGTTCGGGATACTTTTCCTTAATCATTTTCAGGCAGTTCAGCACATTCTGGGAATGTCCGTGAGCACTGTCTAAAACGATCACATCCACCTTTGCATCCACCAGCGCCGACACCCGCTCCAGCACATTTGCCGTAATGCCTACGCCGGCGCCGCACAGCAGTCTCCCCTGCTCATCCTTCGCCGCCAGGGGATACTTGATGGTTTTCTCTATATCCTTGATGGTAATAAGCCCCTTTAGATTAAAGTCCTTGTCTACAATGGGCAGCTTTTCCTTCCTTGCCGCGGCCAGAATCTTCTTTGCCTCTTCCAGGGTGATTCCCTCCTGGGCGGTGATCAGTCCCTCACTGGTCATGGACTCCTTGATCTTCTTTGTAAAATCCGTTTCGAATTTTAAATCCCGATTGGTAATAATCCCAACCAGCCTGCGCCCTTCGGTAATGGGAACGCCGGAAATTCTGAATTTCGCCATCAGCGCATCCGCGTCCGCCAGCGTATGCTCCGGGGTCAGGGAAAAGGGATCGGTAATGACACCGTTTTCAGACCGCTTTACCTTGTCTACCTCTTCTGCCTGTGCTTCAATAGACATATTCTTATGGATGATACCGATACCGCCCTGCCTTGCCATGGCGATCGCCATACGATGCTCCGTCACGGTATCCATTCCCGCACTCATCATAGGAATGTTCAGCCTGATTTTCTTTGTCAGCCAAGTGGAAATGTCCACCTGATTGGGTACCACCTGCGAATACGCCGGCACCAGCAGCACGTCGTCAAAGGTAATGCCTTCACCGATAATCTGTCCCATTTTTTAGCCTCCTGCACTTTGATTTTTTTGTATGTATAACTCATAACCCCGGACAGACAAGGCCGGGGTTATTTTATCAGATACACGAAACCGATACTCCGGGAGTAAAGCTCCCTGAGCAAGTCTCCCTGAGCAAAGCTCCTTTTAGTCGCTGAATACCTTTCTGGGCGCAGCGTTTTTCATAATCTTCACCAGCTCCGGACTCGGACTTAAAATCAGTCTCTCGCTGCCCTCATAATACATGGCATAGCGCAGATCCGGCTGATCCTCATAGCCGATGCTGTAATCCTTATCCTTCGTCTGCCGGTTTTTAAAATTATCCAGATGGTAGCTTTTAATCGGCGCAAATATCTCCATCTTGTCAAGCTGGTAAACGGCCACCCGCTTCCTCTTGGTCTTGCCCATCACCTTGTCTATGGTCAGCTCCTTATCCAGATACAGATATTCGTATTCCAGATCCGTATACAGCCCCACAAAATAGGCGCCTATTCCTGCCGCTACCGCCAGCAGAAACAGCAGCATATTCATGGACAGTATCATCAGCGCCAGCAGCACTGCCGTCAGCAGATACAACAAATATTTACAAAATTTCCCCAGCATGGAGGGCTTTGCCTTTACCAGACACTCAATATAAGATTCGCTCATTTTTCCCTCTTTTCCTGCGCGATTCGGACTCCGCACGAAATAATATTATATCTATGATAGCTCAACTTGTCCCAAGTTGCAAGCAAACTTTCCGAAAACTGCTGCGGTTTTTATCATTTTTTTAGATTCTTATCAGACCGGCTTCATTGACAAGCCCGCGGCGGCCCTGTATGATAAGAATCATACATAAGGAAAGGTGGGAATCATCATGCCTGTAATGGACGAGTTTAAAGAGGAAAGGGCTGCCCTGAAAAACGGTACCTTCAAACAAAAGCTGACTTATTTTCTGGATTATTACAAATGGTATGTTGTGGCCGGAGTCGCTGCCCTCATCTGTGTGATCTCCTTCATCAGCCAGATTGTCTCCCAAAAGGACACCGTCTTTTATGCCATGCTGATCAACGCCGTGCCTCAAAGCTATCCCGAAGAGCCGGAAAGCCCAAATCATTTTGCGGCATACATCGGCGCTGACACGCAAAAATCCGAGGTCGTATATGACACCTCCGTACAGCTGGGAACAGACGCCGATTATTATGCTGCCCAGCAGATCATGGTCCGTGTTTCCGCCGCCGAGGTGGATGTAATGGCATCCGATGTTTCTCATCTCCTGCAGTATGCCTATCAGGGAGATTTTTATGATCTGCGGGAGCTCCTTACCACGGAGCAGCTGGAAAAATATCAGGATTTCTTCTATTATATTGACGGCGCCGTGGTAGACGAGGCGGAGGCTGCCAGAAAAGACTATAATTATGAATATACCCCTGTTTATGGGGATCCTCTGCATCCGGAGGATATGGCGGACCCCATTCCCGCCGGCATCCTCCTGGAGGAAAGCTGTTCCCTGCTTCAGGACTATGCCTTCTCCGGAGAGCTCCCTGCCGTCAGTATTCTGATCAATGCTCCCCATGTGGAGACGGTGCCCGCATTTCTGGAGTTCCTGATGCAGTAACCGGCGGCAGAAATTCCTCCCTGTCTCATGCCAACAGGAATTATAATAATTCCTTCAGCAACCCGGTAATACCGGCAGGGTCCGCTTTCCCCTTCATTGCCTTCATGGTCTGTCCCACCAGAAAACCGAGGGCTTTTTCTTTGCCGCCCCGGTAATCTTCCACGGACTTAGGGTTCGCCTGAATGACTTCTTCCACCGTCCTGCGAAGAGCGCCCTCGTCACTGACCGTCCGCAGACCCTTTTCCTCCACATACCTTTCAGGATCCACATTCTCTCTGAACATGACCTCAAAGATTTCCTTGGCCACGGTAGAATTCACGGTCTTCGCCTCTGTCAGGGCAATGAGCTTTGCCAGATTTTCCGGAGAAAAGCAAATGTCCTCCGGATCTGCCTCCTGCTCCCTTAACAGTCTTAAGGTTTCTCCCATCAGCCAGTTGGAAACCTTCTTGGGCTGTGCGCCAAACCTCACGGTCTCTTCAAAAATATCCGCCATATGCTTGGAGCCCGTAATGATCTCTATGTCATAATCAGGAAGATCATACTCTGCCTTATAGCGCTTCATTTTCTCCGTTCGCAGCTCCGGCTGACGGCCTTTTATCTCTGCCAGAAATTCCTCACTGATGCTGATCGGCACCAGATCCGGATCAGGGAAATAGCGGTAATCCTGGGCATCCTCCTTGGAACGCATGGCATAAGAGGTCCCCTTCTCTTCATCAAAGCGGCGGGTCTCCTGAATCACCGTACCGCCGGATTCAAGCAGGTCAATCTGACGGCTTCTCTCCGCCTCGATGGCCCTGGCAATGGAGCGGAAGGAGCTTAGATTCTTCATTTCCGTTCTGGTGCCGAATTCTTTTGCCCCCGCCTCCCGCACGGACAAATTCACATCCGCGCGCATGGAGCCTTCCTGAAGCTTACAGTCGCTGGCTCCCAGATACCGGATGATCAGGCGCAGCTTTTCCAGATAGGCAATGACCTCATCCGCCCCCCGCATATCGGGCTCGGACACAATCTCGATCAAGGGAACGCCGGAACGATTATAATCAACCAGCGTACAATCCTCCCACTCATCATGAATCAGTTTTCCTGCATCCTCTTCCATGTGAATCTCATGGATACCGATCCGCTTACTGCCGTTCTCCGTCTCGATCTCCACAAATCCGTCCCGGCAGACAGGCAGATAAAGCTGGGAAATCTGATAATTCTGCGGATTATCCGGATAAAAATAATTCTTTCTGTCAAATTTGCAATAACGGGTAATCTGGCAGTTTGCCGCCAGCCCAACCGCCACCGCATATTCCAGCACCTTCCTGTTCAGTACGGGAAGCGCCCCCGGCATTCCCGTACACACCGGACAGGTATGGGAATTGGGCCTGCCGCCGAAGGCGGTGGAACAGCCGCAGAATATTTTTGTTTTTGTGGCAAGCTCAACATGGACTTCCAGCCCGATGACCGTTTCGTACTGTTTCATAATTCCCCTCCTTCCAGGAAGAACGCTGTTCTTGCGTTCTTCGAGGAATGACTTAGGTTTTCTTTGTCTGCGTTTTTTGCAGACTTAAGAATCTTCATTCCCTTCACACTTTGTTCGTAGGTATGCGCGATTTTAAACAGCTTTTTCTCCTGATAACAGTTTCCGATCAGCTGCACGCCAATGGGCAGCCCCCGGCTGTCCGCTCCGCAGGGTATGCTGATCCCCGGCAGTCCCGCCAGATTTACTGAAATCGTATAAATATCGCCTAAATACATTTTCAGGGGATCCGAAAGACTTGCCCCCAGCCTGGGCGCCGTGGTGGGCGCCACCGGCCCCAGAATACAGTCATATTTTGCAAAAGCTCTGTCAAAGGCCTCCTTGATCATTGCCTTAACCCGCAGGGCCTTCAGATAATAAGCATCATAGTAACCGGAGCTTAAGACAAAGCTGCCCAGCATAATGCGGCGCTTTACCTCCGGCCCGAAGCCCTGAGAACGGGTTTTTCGGTACATTCCGTTAAGCCCCGCCTCCCCGCCTGCGCGGAAGCCGTATTTTATGCCGTCAAAGCGCTCCAGATTGGAGCTGGCTTCAGCGGAAGCAATGGTATAATAGGCAGGGATCGCATAGTCCACCAGACTCAAATCAAATTCTTCCACTATGGCGCCCTTACTCTCAAGCACCCCCGCAGCCTCCAGCACTGCTGCCTTGACTTCCCCGTCCAGTCCTTCCTTAAAATAGTCCTGGGGAATACCAATACGCATTCCTCTGACATCCTCGGTCAGAGCCGCCGTAAAATCCGTATCCTCGCGCTTAAGAGAGGTGGAATCCTTTTTGTCATAAGATGCAAGCACCTCTAAAACCGCAGCGCAGTCCTCCACGTTCTTTGTCAGCGGGCCGATCTGATCCAGCGATGAGCCATAGGCAATCAGGCCGTACCGGGACACCGTTCCGTAGGTAGGCTTCATCCCCACCACCCCGCAGTAGGAAGCAGGCTGACGGATGGAGCCGCCCGTATCGGAGCCAACAGCAAAAAAGCACTCCTGCGCCGCCACAGCCGCCGCAGAGCCGCCGGAAGATCCCCCCGGCACATGCTCCGGATTCCTGGGGTTTTTGGTAACGCCGAAATAGGAGGTTTCCGTGGTGGAGCCCATGGCAAATTCGTCCATATTGGTTTTTCCAAGCACCACCACTCCTGCCTTCTCCAGATTCAGCACCGCCTGCGCCGAAAAAGCAGGTACAAAGCTTTCCAGCATTCTGGAAGAGCAGGTAGTCCGCAGGCCCTTTGTGCATAGATTGTCCTTGAGGGCCGCCGGCACGCCGGCCAGGGGGCCCGTCAGTTCTCCCGCTTCTATTCTTTTCTGTATCTCTCCGGCTTTTTTCACGGCGTTCTCACCGTCCACCGTCACATAACAATGATAGCTCTTATCCCGGCTTTCAATCTGCTCCAGTACAGCCTCCGTCGCCGCCACTGCCGTTGTCCTGCCGGAGCGGATGGCAGCCCCAAGCTCCACGGCGCTCAATCCTAAAAGTTCTATTTTTTCCATATGCCTCCTCCATGTAAGAACGTTAGTCGAACGTTCGAGGACGTTAATCGAACGTCCGAGAACATTAATCAAACGTTCGAGGACGTTAATCGAACGTCCTTGGTACCACAAACATGTCCTCCCTGGCCTCCGGAGCATTCTGCAGCGTTTCCACGCTTCCGTCTCCTTCCGTAACCTCGTCCTCTCTGAATACATTCTGCAGCGGAAAAGCATGGGACATGGGCTCCACCCCTGACGTATCCAGTTCGTTCAGCTTGTCAATATAATCCAGCATCCTGCTCATGTCCTGCCTGGCTTCCTCCCGCTCCTGGCCGGTCAGCTCCAGTCTGGCAAGAATGGCCACATAATCAATGGTCTCGTTTGAAATATCATTCGCCATGACAGCATCCTTCCTTTGCTTAATTTATTTCGTATATTTATTTCACACAGGTGTAACCGTCTCCTGCGGCAAAGCCTGCGGCATACACCACGTTTTTCAACAGCTTATCATAAATTACAATGTGAATCCCGTCCGGCACCTTCGTGCAATCCTGCTGGTTTACAAATATCCTGCTCGTGCCCTCCGATCTGAGCAGCACAATATCTGCCCCGCCCGGCTCCAGATACCAGTCGCCTGTTTCCGCATTGGTCTTCCAGGTAACCTGACCGTCCTCAATGATCCAGATCCCTCCGCCGTTCTCAAATTCCTCTCCGATCCCCAGCGGCATCAGCCGGTCCGCGAGATAATCCGTCTCTCTGAAATAATCGCCCTCTGTAGACAGGATGACCGTATAATCCGAAGCATATGCGGCACAGTCCAAAATATACTGCAGATCCACACTTTCCTGCAGCTTAAACGCATTAAACTCATGCTCCCTGAACGCAGAATTTTGCTCCCACAGCTCATATTTTTTATCTCCCCGGTGGTCCTCCATTGTGTAATTCTGCACAAGAAATCTGCCGATTGCGTCCGTTACCTTCGCCCCGCCCCTGTAATTCACATGTCCTCCGTCCAGGAAATCCTGTTGCGGATCAATTTTCACTTCCTCCCGAAGATCCACAAAATTCAGAAAAGGAATGCCTTCCTCCTCCGCAAGTGCTCCCACGTAGTTCATACGCATCTGATCCTCCCTTGATACAGTCATGGGAGCCAGAAACAGGCAAAGCTCAATATCGTTTGCTTTCGTCAGCTCGATTATTTTTCGCAGCCATTTTTCTTCTTCTATTTCCAGAATTTCATCCCCCTCATAAGGCTCGCTTCCGTCTGTGGTCCAGGTAATCGGGCTTTGGTGCATACCGTCAATTAATGCGCTGAAGCCCATATACAATATATCCGGCCCCGTGAAATCCTGACGCTGTAATTCCCGGTAACGAGTGTGTATGACGGGCCACTTTGCCAGAAAGCTGCTTCTGTCCCCTTCGTCTACGATTCCGACTTCCGTCTGCAGGCTTCCTGACTCTTTATCCGTCATATCCCTTACCATCTGCACATAATTCGAGGATATATGATACGGAAGTATATTTCTATACAGATTACCCTCTATCAGGTAGCCGTGGAAGCCTGCATAATACATTTCCAGACAGACCACTTTAGGTTTTTGAGTCTTCAGCGCCTCCTTCAGCCAGTAGTAGGACGAAGCAAAATCCTGACCCGAAATGGAAAGGCTGTACCCCGCAATGCCATAATCATCCCACAGCCTTGAGCTGATAATCGAACAATAACAATGGCTGCTTCCCAGAAAAAGAACATCCACCATATCCTCATCCAGTCCGTAAAAGGTCTCTACCGGCGTAAAATATCCTCCTGCACTGTCCTTCCAGGACAATATCTTATATACCCGCCCCAGCACCAGCAGCAGTATCAGGCAAAACCCAATGACGCCGGCACACCTTTTTATGATCGTTTTCTTCTCCAATCTGTTTTCCATCCGTATATCCTCTAAAATTGAAAGTATATAAACCTCGCCGACTCAAACTCGATGCCGTAAATGCCAAAAACCAGAGTGGCCGTAATCAGGGCAATCATCACGCCCCATCTGAACCATATGCACTGCTCCTGAAGAAATCCTGCAATATTCTGCTTCTTTTTGTATCGTATCAAATCCACCAGGAAAAGCACCAACAAAGAAACGATCAGTATATTAAACTCCGGACGGTCCAGGCCCAGCGTATAAACCGTGCCGTTAAACAGATTCCAGGGATCCCATTTTACAAACAGGCGCTTGCAGTATCGAAGGGCATGAGACAGGGATTCCGAGCGGAAAAAAATCCATGCAATATCCGTCAAAACAAAGGTAGACACGATCTGGGCCAGCCGAAAGCTGATGCTTTCCTTTTTGGTATGCAGCCGATCTGTCAGCTTTGCGCGCCACCCGGCCGTCACATCCCCGATCACCTGATAGATACCGTGCAACAGCCCCCATACCACATAATTCCAGTTTGCCCCATGCCACAGGCCGCTGACTGCCATGGTGGTCATCAGGTTAAGATATTTTTTCGGCCTGGAGCAGCGGTTTCCCCCCAGCGGAATATAAACATAGTCCCGAAACCAGGTGCTTAAGGAAATATGCCACCGCTTCCAGAATTCACTGACAGACCCTGCAAAATAAGGCGTCTCAAAATTCTCCATCAGTTGAAAGCCCATCACCCTGGCGGCGCCCACGGCAATGGTTGAGTAACCCATAAAATCGCAGTAAATCTGTATGGCAAATCCCACTGCTCCCGCTGCAAGAGCTACCGTTCCGTGCAGATAATAGCTTCCAAAGACAGCATCCACCAAAATCGCCGCGCGGTCGGCTATTACCATCTTTACAAACATGCCCCACACCATCAGCATAAGCCCGCTGGTAACATTCCTGTAATTCCACAGCTTTTTCTTCTCCAGGCCGCGCATCTGTCCCAGCAGGCTCTCTGACCGCTCAATGGGACCTGCCACCAGCTGAGGGAAAAAGGAAACAAACAGTGCATACCGCAGAATATTCTTTTCCGGCTCCACCTTGCCCCGGTATACATCAATGGTATAGCCAAGGGCCTGAAAGGTGTAAAAGGAAATGCCCACAGGCAGCAGCACGTCAAAGCTTTTTTCCAAAAGCTGCAGATTCAGCGCCGATAAAACCCGATTACAGTTTATCAAAAAGAAATCAAAATATTTGAAGAAAAAAAGGATCCCCAAATTTACACATAAACACACCGCCAGCGCCAGCTTCTTCAACGCCGGTTTTTTCGCGGAATGGACCCAGAAGCCGCAAAGCCAGGTAACGGCCGTAGAGGTCAGCAGTAAAAGCGCATATTTTACATTCCAGCACATGTAAAAATAATAGCTGGCCGCCAGCAGCCAAATATAGCGGGCCTTTTTAGGAACAACAAAATAAATTAACGTGACCACCGGAAAAAAAACCAAAAAATCTATCGAATTAAATAACATCCGCCGCTCTCCTGACTAAGCGCTTTACCGCTTTTCTTCTGTACCTATTATGTCTTGAATAAGGTTTTTTACCATTTTATCATGATTGTTCCGCTTATGACAAGGCCAATTAAGCAGCCGCTTTTATTCGCGCACCCGGATATGCACCTCCCGCAGCTGCTGCTCCGTTACATCGCCGGGAGCGCTGCACATGAGGTCCTGAGCGGAGCCGCTCATGGGGAAGGCCGTGACTTCCCGGATATTCTCTTCCCCCCGAAGCAGCATCAGCATCCGCTCCACTCCCGGCGCCATTCCCGCATGAGGCGGCGCTCCAAACTGAAAGGCCTGATACAGGGCCCCGAACCTTGCTTCCAGTTCCTCCTTGGTATAACCGGCAAGAGCAAAGGCCTTTTCCATAATTTTAATATCATGGTTGCGCACTGCGCCTGAGGAAAGCTCGATCCCGTTACACACAATGTCATACTGATACGCCAGAATCTCCAGCGGGTCCTGTGTTTCCAGGGCCTCCAGCCCCCCCTGCGGCATGGAAAAGGGATTATGGGTAAACGTAAGCTGCTTTGTCTCCGGGTCCGTCTCGTACATGGGAAAATCGTTGACATAGCAAAAACGGAAGGCGTTCCTTTCTGTCAGCTCCAGCTTCTCACCCAGCTCATTGCGGAGCCTTCCGGCATAGTAGCAGGCTTTTTCCTCCTTATCCGCAATAAAGAAAATTGTGTCTCCTGCTTCCAGCTTTCCAAGGCTGCGAAGCTCTCCCTTTAATTCGTCGGGAATAAATTTATCAATAGGTCCCTTAAAGGAAAGATCCTCCGATACCTCAAGATAACCCAGGCCGCCCATTCCCAGTCCCGTGGCAAAGGAAAGCAGCTTTTCATGAAAGCCCTTACTCATTTCCGCATGCACCTTAATGGCCCGGACGATCCTGTTTAAAAAGGGCTTAAACGTACATTTCTGAAAAAAGTCCGTCAGATCCATGATCCGCAGAGGATTGCGCAGATCCGGCTTATCACATCCAAATTCCAGCATGGCCTGCTTATAGCTGATTACCGGATAAGGCGCCGGCGTCACGGCAGCGCCCTCCGGCCCAAATTTTTCAAAAACGGCGGAAAGCACTTCTTCTCCTGCCCGGAACACGTCCTCCTGGGTGGCAAAGCTCATCTCGAAATCCAGTTGATAAAATTCCCCCGGTGAACGGTCTGCTCTTGCATCCTCGTCCCTGAAGCAGGGAGCAATCTGAAAGTATTTATCAATTCCGGAGGCCATCAAAAGCTGCTTATACTGCTGCGGCGCCTGAGGCAGTGCATAAAATTTCCCCTTATATTTCCTGGAAGGAACGATATAATCCCTTGCCCCCTCCGGGGAAGACGCGCAGAGAATGGGAGTCTGAATCTCCACAAAGCCCATTTCCGTCATCTTCTGCCTCAGAAAAGCAATCACACGGGAACGGAACAAAATATTATCCCGCACCTTTGCGTTTCTCAGATCCAGATAGCGATATTTCAAACGAATATCCTCCCTGGTCTCCCTTGATGTCATGACCTCAAAGGGCAGCTGCTGATACACCTTCCCCAGCACCTGGATCTCCTGTGCCTCCAGCTCGATGGTGCCCGTAGGAATTTTAGGGTTATACGTGTCCTCGTCCCGCTTTTCCACAGGTCCTCTGACCGTGATACAGGTCTCTTTTACAAGCCCCTTTAACAGCTCCGTCTTCCGTATCACTACCTGAAGCACACCATACATATCCCGCAGGTCAATGAAGGAAACACCGCCATGGTCCCTTATATTTTCCACCCAGCCTGCGACCCGCAGAATCTCTCCGATCTGCTCTTCTCCGATCTCCTTCACCGTAATGTCCCTGTAGCAGTTTTTCATTTCCATAATGACTCCTCCATTCTGCCCTTTTAAACGGGCCTCTCTTCACTGCGGGTTTCCCGTGTGCAATCGAGTAGGGAAGACTTTCCCCTGCTCGCCGCGCCGGGCACCCGTCAGCGCATGCTGACATATTTCATCTGGGTGCCCGTGTGCATAAAAAATGTCCCAAGACGCAGTTTCCTGCATCCGGGACGAATAAGCGTAACCTATCCGCGGTACCACCCGCATTGATAAACCGTTCCTCCGTTTTTAAGTCCGACTCCGGATATGGACGGCCTATCCTCTTTTGCACATAACGCATGCCTGCGTGCTGCCCTACCCTTCCGGTCCGTCTTGTTGCCTGACTCATGACCGCATTCTGCTCAAACAGCCTGCTCCGGAGCGTTCCCTTTACCGCTTCTTACTGACGGCGCTCTCAGTCGGTGACGCCGTCTTCCTGTCGTTTTCCCCGGCAAGAGTCTCTTTCATCGCATTTTGATTTTAAAACAGTATCATACTTTTTTCTGTTTTGCAAGAATTTTTTTTAAACCGTTTAACAAATATACTTTCCGATCAGTGGTACTCTTCTCAGCACGGACGCCGCTGCCAGGCAAAAAACAAAGCACAAAAGGGAAAGCAGCGGAATCCCTGCAATATTGGGGATCATCATGCTGTGAATCCCATGCGCCTCCAAAATCTCCATCAGGCCCACGTGCATCACATACACTCCCAGTGTTCCCTTTGACACCTCTTTAATGATTCTCGATGCCCTGGCGGAATAACGAACTTTTCCCATGACCTCAGTAAAAAACAAAAAGCAGGCCAGTACAATGCAGAACGTGAACAGCCCGAAGCTGTCATAGACCTCGCCTTTGGGCTCGCCTGCCTTAAAGGACAGATAATTTCCCAGCACCACGTTTAAAACGGCTGCCGGAATCGCACTGAAATATATCAGTTTATGATATTTGGGCGGGATTCCGATATAGGCCACATAATACCCCAGCACAAAATACCCTGCATATCCGCAGACGAGATCCACCCGCAGCAGCTCCAGCACATACATCAGATAATTGGATGAGGATAAAGACTTCAATGTCTCACATAAAATCTGCAGCACAAAAAACAAAATCAGAAAATATTGCAGATTTTTTTTCTCCGCATTCTGCACCCATACACGGAGAATGGGAAGCAGCACATAAAGACCGGCAAGCATAGGCAAAAACCAAAGATGATACCGGCCCAGGATCATTTCCTTCACCACCTCTTTCCAGCCTGTCTGCGTGAAATCAAAATGAACGCAATCCTTCAGGCCGTAGACAGCGGACCAGAAAACAAAAATAATCACCAGCCGCAAAATATTGTGGGTATACAGCCTTTTTATGCTAAGCTCCCTCTGCTTTGGCAGGAACAGGACGCCGCTGAGCATCACAAAAACAGGAACTCCAAACCGAAATAGCGCGTCATAGGAATTAGCAATGATCCATGCCCTGCTGTTTATCTCCAGAGTATACCAAAACTGCGCACTGCTATGCAGCATAACCACGCTGAAGGCTGCCAGTATGCGCAGCAGATCATAATGCACCATTCTTTTTTCTTCCAACTCGTTTCCCATGCCCGGCTCCTTCCGCCTCCCGCTGCCCTCATATTCCGGCAGTCTTGATCCGCTCAACCGCCTCTACCGTATTCTCCCGGCTGCCGAAGGCAGTCAGCCTGAAATATCCTTCTCCGCTGGGGCCAAAGCCGGAGCCCGGCGTCCCCACTACGTTTACCTCTTCCAGCAAATAGTCAAAGAACTCCCAGCTGGTCATACCCTTTGGCACCTTCAGCCAGATGTAAGGCGCATTGACGCCGCCGGAAACGGTATATCCCGCCGCCTTTAAGCCATCCAGTATATACCGGGCATTCTCCATATAGTACGCCACCTGGGCCCTTAGCTGCTTTTTCCCCTCCGGAGAATAAACAGCCTCCCCTGCCCTCTGCACGATATAGGGCGCCCCATTATACTTGGTTCCATGACGTCTCGCCCACAGGGAATGCAGCGACACGCCGCCGCATTTTAAGTCCTTGGGGACCACGGTAAAGCCTAAGCGCACTCCGGTAAAGCCCGCATTCTTGGAAAAGGAACGAAGCTCAATGGCACAAGTCCTGGCTCCCTGACATTCATAAATGCTTCGCGGTATGTCCGCCTGCGAAATATAAGCCTCATAAGCTGCGTCATAAATGATAACCGCTCCCACTCTGCAGGCATAATCCACCCACTCCTGCAGCTGCGCTTTGGTAATTACGGCTCCCGTAGGATTGTTCGGAAAGCAGAGATATATTATATCCGGCGTCTCCCCCGGCAGCTTAGGTGCAAAGCCGTTTTCCGCCACACAGGGCATATAGATTACATTGCTCCAGGTTTCACTTTTCTGATCGTAGGTCCCGGTCCTCCCTGCCATCACATTGGAATCCACATACACGGGATAAACCGGGTCGCATACCGCAATCCGATTATCCAGGCTGAAAATCTCCTGAATGTTTCCGGAATCACATTTTGCGCCGTCGGACACAAAAATCTCATCGGCAGAAATATCACAGCCCCGGTCCTTATAATCATTTTCCGCAATGGCATTCCGCAAAAACTCATACCCAAGGTCAGGAGCATATCCGCGAAAGGTTTCCTGATGTCCCATTTCCTCCACGGCGCCATGCAGCGCCTCGATAATAGCCGGCGCAAGAGGCTGCGTCACATCCCCGATTCCCAGACGGATAATTCTTTTATCCGGATGGGCTGCGCCGTATGCGCTTACCTTCCTGTTAATTGTGGAAAATAGATAACTCCCCGGAAGCTTCAGATAATTTTCATTTAATCGAAACATAATTCTACCTCTCCTTCAAATACCGTCGTGGCAGGGCCCGTCATATAAACTGCATTTTGGTCTCTGTCCCACTCGATCTGCAATTCTCCACCCAGCAACTTTACCGTGATCTCCGGCTCCGTCAGTCCATTTAACACACAGGCGACTGCCGTGGCACAGCAGCCTGTGCCGCAGGCCAGGGTTTCGCCTGTTCCCCGTTCCCAGACACGCATAAATACCGTCCTTCTGTCCAAAACCTCCACAAATTCCGTATTTACTCTCTCTGGAAATCTGACATGGTTTTCAAACAGAGGACCGATCTGCTCCAATTTCATATCAGCCACCCCCCTGGCAAAAACCACCGCATGAGGGTTTCCCATGGAGACGCAGGTCATCCTGTACTCCTTTTCCTCCACATATATGGGCTCATTTACCACCCTTTCGCCATCTGCTATTACCGGAATCCCTTTCGGCTCCAAAACAGGGCTGCCCATGTTGACCCGCACTCCGGTCACCGCGCCCCTTTTCCCCGGTTCTTCCTCCGGCTTCTCCACCGTCAGGTCAAGATATTTTATGCTTCCTCCGCTGATCACCCGGATATGCTCCGAATCCGTGAGCCCCTTGTCATAGACATATTTTGCCACACAACGAATGCCGTTTCCACACATCTGGGCCCGGCTGCCATCCGCATTATACATTTCCATCTCGAAATCAGCCCGACTCGAAGGATTAATAAAGATAACGCCGTCTCCCCCGACGCCAAAATTTCTGTTGCTTAAAAAGCGTACTGCTTCCGGTTTTTTCTCCTGGGGAATATGCTCCGTAAATCCGTTTATATACACATAATCATTCCCACAGCCGTGCATTTTTGTAAATTTCATGCCTGCTCTGATTCTCCCTTCTTCGGATCACCTTACAAATCTGCGCTTACAGGGCCAGTATCATTAACGCCGTCTCCACCATGTTTGTGCCGCTGTCCATACTGCACTTCTGCAAATAACGGTGCGCCTCTTCCTCTGACATGTGATTTCTGGCCATCAGAAGCTCCTTGGCTTCCTGCACCTTCTCCCGCTCTGCGGCATTTCTTTTTTTCGGCTCCAGCCTGGCCCTTCTGCGCCTGCGCTCTATCGTCTCCACCATCATGCCCATGGTGCTCAACAGCTCTCCTGCTTTTAAGGGCATGGAAAGACACATGATCCCGCTTCCCGCACACTGGCCAAGCAAGTGGTCGGAGGCCAAAAGCAGCATCTCAAATCCGGGCGGAAGACAATCATAAAGCTCCGAATAAATCATATCTGTCAATTTATAGCTGCTCAACAGAATGCCGTCATGCAGTCCGTCCGCCAGGCTGATGGCCTGAGACCCTGCTGTACAGATGCCGGTGACCGTAAAGCCGCCCCGCACCAGAACATTCTTGATGCCCCTGGCATCCTCTATCCTTGGCAGCGCGATTATAATATTTGTCAAACACCCACCTCCGGCGGCACAAACTGATCCCAATGAGCTAACGCTCATGGAACTAAAGTTCATGGAACTAAAGTTCCAGGAAGAACGCCGCAAGGCGAGTTTACTTGCCTGCGTTCTTCCGTGTGAGAAAGGCGCTGCACTTGCGCCGTAGAAAATCTTCGCGAAGCGGCCTCTGCCGCAAGCGAAAAAAAGCGAAACGCAATTTGATTTTCTTCTCACACTTCACGCTAGTATCTGTACAAATATTCCTTTAGCTCCCACTCCGAAACATGGGCGCGATATTTCTGCCACTCGCTTTCCTTCGCCGCAATATAGCTTTTTGCAATGTGCTCCCCCAGCACCTCCAAAATAAACCCGTCATTTTTCATGGCATCCACGGCTTCCATCAAAGTCCCTGGCAGATTTTCAATGTTCAGCGCCCGCCGCTCCTGATCCGTCATGGTATAAATATTACAGTCCACACTTCCGGGCGGCTCTATTTTGTTGATGATTCCGTCAAGCCCTGCCTTCAGGCACAGAGCAAGCGTCAAATAGGGATTGGCTGCGGAATCCGGGCTTCGAAGCTCCACCCTGCCCCCTCCTGCCGGAATCCGGATCAAAGGGCTCCTGTTCGTGGCACTCCAGGCAATATAGACCGGAGCGGCAAAACCGGGAACCAGCCTTTTGTATGAATTTACCAGAGGATTGGTCACAGCGGCCATCCCCCGGATATGCTTCATGATCCCGCCGATAAAGTAATAGGCTTCCCGGCTCAGACCGTTAGCGTCAGCCTGATCCTCGAAAATATTCCTGCCGTCCTTATGCAGGGACATATTGATGTGCATTCCGGAACCATTGACACCATATTTGGGCTTGGGCATAAAGGTGGCGTGCAGGCCGTGACGCTTTGCAATCGTGCGTGCCGCCAGCTTGAAGGTCATGATATTATCGGCTGTGGAAAGCGCCTCGTCATACCGCAGGTCAATCTCATGCTGGGCCGGCGCCATTTCATGATGAGAGGCCTCGATGATCAGGCCCATATCCTCCAAGGTCATCACAATATCCCGTCTGGCATTCTCTCCGCCGTCCAAGGGGCCAATGTCAAAATAACCTGCCTGCTCATGGGTCTGAACGGTAGGCATACCGTTTTCATCCGTATTAAATAAGAAAAATTCACACTCCGGGCCGACCTCGAAGGTATATCCCAGCTCTGCGGCCTCTGCAATGGCCTTTTTCAAAACCACCCTCGGATCTCCGTCAAAGGGCCTGCCGTCCAGCCGGTGAATGTCGCAAATCATTCGTGCCACCTTGCCCTGCTGGGGTCTCCAGGGGAATATCTCCAGAGTGGAAGGATCCGGATATAAATACATATCCGACTCTTCGATTCCCACAAAGCCGTCTATGGCGGAACCGTCAAACATGCACTTATTTTCCAGGGCCTTTCCCAGCTGACTTACCGTAACTGCAATATTCTTCAGATTGCCGAACATATCCGTAAACTGCAGGCGGATAAATTCAATGTCTTCCTCCCTGGCAAGCCTTAAAACGTCGTCACTTGTATAATTTTTCATCGTGCGACCTTCCTTTCAAAGTAATACAAGGGCAGTCCTATCCTGTATAGAACGCCCTTGTCCTGAAACTTATCATAGCAATGTAACGCCCGCTTGTCAATGAGAAATCCTTAGCATAAACTTATGCTTCCCCTCATACTTATTATAAAGAAAAATCATGACAACCAAGGGGAATATAAATGAGCGCTAAAACAAAAATCGTCGTACTTCACATGAAGGAGCTGATTTATACTGCGATCTTCGCGGCTCTGGGGATCCTGTTCATTGTACTTCTTATCATGATGTTCCTGCCCGACAAGGAGAAAGAACCGGACAGCTCTGCCCCGGACAGCCCTGCCTCTTCAGAAGACGGATCGGCTCCCGCCGACTCCGATGCTCTCTACATACCCGGCGTCTACACCACCGAGCTGATCCTGGGGAACCAGTCCATTGATGTGGAAGTCATCGTGGATCAGAATTCCATTACCTCGATCCGCATGGTAAACTTAAGCGATGCCGTCACCACCATGTATCCCCTGCTGGAGCCCACCTTTGAGGCGATCTGCAGTCAGGTCTACCAGTTACAGACACTGGAGGGCGTAACCTATTCTTCCGACAGTAAATATACCTCTCTTGTCCTGCTGGAGACGATCCAAAGCTCTCTTGATAAGGCATCCGCATCACAATGATGCTGACCTGAATTTTCCCTGGCCGGATGCAAAGGGCGTGTTTACGCCCTGCATTCCGGCCAGGGAAAATCTTTATGCCGTCAGCATCTTAGGCAAAGCTCTTCTAATTCGGCAACGCTGAATTTATAATGGGAATTACAGAAATGGCAGTTCACTTCTATCTCCTGTCCTTCCTCAATCATATCCCTGATTTCCTGCTTTCCCAGACTGATCAAAACCTTTTCGATCCTTCCCTTGTCGCAGCTGCACACAAAAGCCGTCTTTCCGGTATCCGTCACTGTCGGCTGCAGTCCCTCCAGCAAAAGCTCCAGCATCTGCTCCGGCCCGTTTCCGTTCTCCAGCATAGCTGTCACGGACTTTTGTCCGCGCAGATTCTGCTCCAGCCTGCTAATTACGCTTTCCTCCGCAAAGGGCATCAGCTGGAGGATAAAGCCTCCCGCCCGCCTCACGGTATTGTCCCGATTCATCAGCACCCCAAGACCCACTGAGGAAGGAACCTGCTCGGATACCGCAAAATAGTAAGTAAGATCTTCCGCGATCTCCCCTGTCTGCAATAAGGTTTGTCCCACATAGGGCTCCTTTAATCCCAGATCCTTGATCACGCTTAAATGTCCCTGTCCCACAGCGCCTCCCACATCCAGCTTTCCTAGATGATTTGCGGGCAGAATTACATCTGGCACCTCCGGATAACCCTTTACGTTTCCCCCGGAATCCGCCGTCACCGTCAAACCTCTCACCGGCCCGTCTCCCCTCACCTGCAGGGTAAGCAGATCCTTTTCGCCCTTCAGCATACTTCCCATCATGGCTCCCGCGCTCAACAGCCGCCCTAACGCTGCCGTCACCACCGGGCTGGTATTATGAATCCGCCTTGCCGTCTCCACCATATCCCTGGTGCTGCAGGCAAACGCTCGTATCTGCGCATCTGCGGCAGTCGCCCGTACAATGCAATCTTCCATCATTACCTTCTTTTCTGTGCCGCTACCAGCACCCGCTCACTTTCCGGCCTCAGCTCCCCGCCTGTGTCCGCATCTGTCACTTCCAGAATTTCCAGGCCGGCCTTCCTCACCAGACTGCTCATCTGCTCTAAAGTGTATCCCCGCTGCAGATGGGTCTCCGTAAACCGCCGGAATCTGCCGTCATCCTCCCGCACAAACAAAGTCAGGTCATACTCGTTAATCTCTTCTTCTATATCATATATATTTTCCCAGATAAAACTGCAGTCTTCCCGATTTTCCGCAATGGTGGCATTTCCGATGACTTCACGATACTTATAATCCGTATTAAAATCAAATATCAGAAGCCCGCCCGGAAAAAGATAGTTTTCCACCAGAGAAAAGACGGTCAAAAGCTCTTCTTCCTCCAGAATATAATTCAGGGAATCGCAGACGCTGAACACAGTTCCCACCGTGCTGTACAGATCAAGCTCCCTCATATCCTGCTGTAAATAGAGAATCTCCGAACCGCTCCTGTCCTTTTTTTCCATGGCCGCGTTCAGCATGGACTCGGACCGGTCCACGCCGATCATATCATACCCTTTGCGGTACATCAGCTCTGTCAGCGTACCTGTACCGCACCCTAAATCCACCACCAGGTTGCGCTCGGAATCCATTACGTCTTCCGCATCCCGCTCCGGCCTGGACACGCCGTATTTTCTGATCAATCCGTCCAGCCGCTCTCCCCAAAGCTCGTAGGGCGTATTGTCCATAAAAGTATCATACACCGCCGCAAAATCCCGATACATTTCCATTTTGTTCCCTCACTCTAGTCGCCCAGCTTCATGGCGGCAAAAAAGCCCGCCGCCAGCGCAATGACTCCCGTCACCCCGCTTAAAAGCGTCATCTTCGAAAAGACATCCAGATTCATCAGCACAATCGCCACAGGCGAGGCCACAATCAGGCCAATGATCGCCCAATAGGCGTACAGGGGAAATTTTTCAAATACAATTTCCACCACCTTGGCAATTCCGAAAATTCCCGCCACCACACCGATGCCAAAGGGAATCAATACCCCGCATCCGCTCAGAATTCCATTCATATCCAAATGTACCAGCGCCGTAATAAAATCAGTAATGGTTAAAAGCACGGGCTCGTAAAAGCCCATCAGCATCAGCACCATGGAACCGCTGACCCCCGGAATTACCATGGTAGCAGAGGTGATCACGCCCACCACAAAGAGAATCAGCATATTTCCGATACTAAAGGAGAGATCCGCCGAGGTGCCTTCCGTCTCCCCCATGGCAGCCATGCCCGCCACCAGAGCAAAAAAGGCCAGAGCCGCAATGATGTGTCCGATTTTGATTTTCTTTCCCGCCACATTTTTTCCGATCGCGGGAAGTCCCCCCAGAATCAGCCCCACAAAGAGCAGATTGGTCTGTATGGGAATTCTTGCAAACAATTCCTTCAGCGCAAAAGAACTGCCGACAATGGCAATCAGCATTCCCACTGCTATGGGAAACAAAAATTTTACGCTTTTCTTAAACTCACTGAACAAATGAGTGATACAATGGATCAGCTTATCGTAAATTCCCATGGACACCATCATGGTGCCTCCGCTGACCCCCGGAACAATATTTGCGATGCCAATCACAATCCCCTTTAAAACACTCTTAATCATTGAAATCTCTCCCACGCTTGTTAAATGATCCTATTCCGGCAATTACCCGTTACCATATCTATCAAATTATAACCGACCTGTCCTGTTTACGCTATTAATATTTTCTTAATTCACATAATTCCGCAAAAAATCCAGCAGCTTATCCATCTGTTGATCGGTGCCCACCGTAATCCGAAGATACTCGGAAATTTTAGGCCTGTTCCAGTATCTCACATAGATATTGGCCTGGCGCAGCGCCTCGAACAGCTGCCCCGCCGAAATATCCCTGTGAGAGGCAAAAATAAAGTTTCCCATGGAATCCGGAAAAGTAAACCCAAGCTGCTTGAATTCCTTCTTTACCTGCTCTCTGGTATTGATAATCCGAGCCGTGGTTTCCTTAAAATATTGCTGATCCTTCACCGCTTCCGCACCCAGAAGCTGTGCAGGCAGATTCATGGTATAAGAATTAAAGGAAAACTTTACGTCATTTAAATAACCAATCATTTTCGGGCTGCCGATGCAGAAGCCGATCCGCAGACCCGCCATGGCCCTTGACTTGGAAAAGGTCTGCACCACCAGCAGATTATCATACTTTTCCAAAAGGGGCAGCGCGCTTACCCCGCCAAAATCTATATAGGCTTCGTCCACAATCACAATCACGTCTCTGTTCGCCTTCAGTATTTCTTCTATGGTCTCCAGGCTTTCCAGTACCCCGGTAGGCGCGTTGGGATTCGGAAAGATGATTCCTCCGTTTGGCTGCTTATAGTCCTCCGGACGGATGTGCCAGTTTTGATCCAGCTCACAGGTTTTATAAGGAATTCTGTATAAATTTGCCCAGACGTCATAAAAGGAATAGGTTACGTCAGGAAACAGAATGGGCCTGCCGCTGTTAAAAAAAGTCAGAAACGCCATGGAAAGCACATCATCTGAGCCCACACCCACAAACACCTGCTCAGGGCTTACAAGGTAATATGCCGCCAGTGCCTCTGTCAGAGGCGTTACGTCAGGGTCCGGATAAAGACGCAGCCGGTCACAGTTCATCTGTGCTGCCAGCCGGGCCACTCCCGGAGCCGGAGGATAGGGGCACTCATTTGTATTTAATTTTATCACATCCGGCTGATCCGGCTGCTCCCCTGCCACATAGGGCGTTACCTTTCGGACATTATCTTCCCATTTCATTCCTTTTCCTCACATTCCGAAGTATTCTGTGCCAGGCTCATCAGACTTAAAATCCCGTCTTGATTCCCCCTGGATGACCGCTTCTTCAATTCTTCTCTATACGCTTCTGCCTGCTCTGGACAGTTAAGCCGTTCATAACACCGGATCAGGCCTTCCAGCCCTTCGCTGCCGCCTGCCCGGATGTCCAGCACAGGGCAGGTCTCATATACGGCGTTATAATACCAGACCGCCGCTTCCTCATAATCCGCAATCTCTTCATAAAAATGCCCCATTTCACAGCAAATCTCCGAGTTTGCCTCCCCGGCAATCACCTTAGACGCATATTTAAAAAATTTCACCCTGTCGCCCGTCAGCCGGGCCGCCCGCGCCACGATACAGCAGGCCTCGGCCACCTCGTCGCTGCTCCTGCTTTCATCCGCCGCAGACGCTGCAAAAAAATCCGCCGCACGTTCAAAGTCCTCTTTTTCTCCTGCCATCAATAATTCTCTGGCATACATGGTATGCAGCCTTTCAGGCAGCCGACAGCCCCCGGCGCAATGGCGGCGGAAGGTTTCCAGATCCCTGCCGGAATGTCCGCCCTCCGGCATGTGCCGGATCACAATATCACTGTCATATACCACGGGTGTCAGCCGCACCGCCTCATGTATGGGCGCTTCCCAGACAAATTCCCGCAGCCGCTTAAACAGCTTGGGCCTGTATTCCTCATCAAAATTGTACACTGTGTTAAACTGCAGCTGGTTTCCATACTTCATCTGGACGATTTCAACCTCCGGAAGCAAGGTTTCCTTCAACAGCCGGAAGCGCTGCCTGTTTACCTCATCCAGCACCTCATCCGCATCTGCGGAATATATGTATTCCTGCGTTGCCTTTGAAAAAGCAAAATTTCTTGCCGCACTGAAATCGTCCACCCACTCAAAATCATAGACCGCCTCTGTATATTCCGCGGCAATTCTTTTCGTTTCGTCCCCAGAGCCGGTATCCACGATTACAATCTCATCCACCAGATCCGCCACGCTGTCCAGACACCGCCTCAGTATCTTTTCTTCATTTTTTACAATCATGCAAAGAGAAATCGTAATCATGCCCCACCTCGCTTTAAACAGTTACACTATACCAAAGCAGCGCCCAGAAAGCAAGGGTTATATAAGGCAGAAACGGCACCGGCCGCCGCAGGTTTCCCCTTCTGTCAATGTTATGGCGGATCGCCTGTACAAATGCCAGCAAAGTAAAAGAAAGCAGCATGTGAAATAAAAATCCCGCCAGGGACAGGCCGGCAGCCGCCTCTGCCACGGCACAGACGCCAAAGGCATAGCAGTCCGCCCGCCCGTACATTTTAGAAAATAAAAGCAGCTGAAGCAATACAAAAAATCCAAGCTCCAAGAAAATGCTTTCCTCAAGCCTGTCCCGCCTTTGCAGCAGCAAGATCATGGCCGCCGCTCCGGATACCCACCAGGTCACATTATACACCTGACAGCTGCGGCAATCCGTAATACAGGCAAACAGCAGGCACAACCCAATGACTCCCCAAAGAACTCCGCTCATCTTAAACGGGTACGGAACTCATCCAAAACGCTTCCGCCCTCCGAGGTAACATGCAGCAGAGGGCTGCTCTCCAGACAGATCTCTCCCCAGAACGCCCGCACACGCAGGATATAATCCCTGTCGGCCTCCGCATACAGGGGCACCATAAACTGCACGGCGGACTCCTGTCTGTATACCTGCATATCCCTGTAATCAAATACCACCTTTTTCAGAGCTTCATCTGCCGCCGCCAGCTCCGGAGGAAATTCCACCTCCACCCTGTCCGCATAGCCGTAAGCAGTAATATACAAAATGCCGCTTTCCCCGCATTTAAACACAGGCTCGTGGGGCGTAAGAATCCTCTCGATCCTTGTCTCCAGCGAAAGCTCCGTCACCGATCTGGATATTTCCGTTACATTGCCCACCCGGTCCCTGGCGCAAGCCGTCACCGTGAAATTTCCCGTAAACAGCGCTTCTTCCCTTGTAATTTCCAGCTCTATACTATTTCCCTGAGGATAATATATTTTTACGCCGTAATTATCCTGATTGGCAACCTTAACATAAAATTCCGCCAGACCTGACAATTCATCGACTGCCGTAATATACAGGCGGATTGCTTCTTCCCGTCTGTCAATCAGCCGTCCGTCCTCAAGTGCCTCCAAACCGCTGACCACCGGTCCCTCTCCGTCACCTGTCAAAACAATACCGTTTCCGGCATCGGCCGCCTCTTCCGAATAATAAGTCTTTTGCTGTCCGTTTTCCGAAAGCACGGCTCCGGCTCTGGGCCTGATTTCCATGGACCGTCCATGCGCCTCCATTCCCAAAGTAAACATCTGCTCCGCCGTCAGCCCTTTTCCCTGATCCGTTCGCCTCGTCTCCAAATAGGGATAACGGGTAAGAAGCGGCGCTCCTGTAGTATAATAGGAAAGCTCTTCCTCATTGGCCTGCTCTTTTCCGGGCGGCGTATAAATAAGATTCTGCCCATATTCCGGGGCCTCAAAAATACTGTACGCCAGACGATTCACCAAGGCGGCAGGCCCCTCCATGTATGCTTCATGCTTTAGGCAAAACGGCGTCATGCCGTCACATCGCACGTAATAGGTCTTTTCCCCTGCCGCATACACATTTTCTCCCTCCGCAAGCTGCAGCTGCCCGGTAATAATCTGCCAGGGCACTCCGCCTGCATCAATCCGCACATGTGTGGTCCCGCCAATATTTCCTGCCGCGTCCACCGCCGCCAGATGCAGATAGCACACTCCTTCTGCCAGAGGAACCTCCACATTTTCATCCGCGGTATAATGATCCGAGCTGCCTGCTTTGGTATCGGCCTTATCGTCCGTTACATAATAATAACCCTTCACTCCCGAAATCAACGTGTTTTTTGTGATATTGGAGGTGCAGAGTAGTGACGTGGAGCCCTTCAGATAAGCCTCCGCCTTATGGTAATAGGCAGTACCCTTATCTTCCGGTTTTCCCCAGGAGACGGATACCGCTCCGTTTCCTGCAGGTGTTTTTTTCACCGAATCAGGAGAAACAAAGCCGGGGGCTGCCCGGTCTGCCGCCTTTACGTTTTCCAGCTTCATCTCTTCCTGAAAACCCATCTGCAAACCATCCAGCATGGCAGCTCCGTCCCCCTCCCGGTCTCCGGCTGTCATGGTATAATCCAGTACCGCTTCCCGTTTCACATAACTGCTTCCTCCGTAGGCAGGCAGCGAGGATTCCAGCTGGCCTTCCTCATACCCGCAGACACAGGTCCTGCCGCTGTATTGATATGCTACATTTCGCAGCCCCACGTTCAACCAGCAGCCCTCCCGCCAATGCTTAACGGATCTGGATACCTCAATATATACCCCCTTCACATCCTCCGCTACCTCAAAAACAAAGGTACCGCTCAGCCTGTAGTTGGCGTTTATGCCATGAAAAGAGCCTTCGGGATTCTCGCAGTCCGCATCCGGCCTGGTCTCAATCGTCCCCCGAAACTGACTGTGTGAATAAATATGCGTATACACCGGTCTTTCCGCCTTATAGCTTCCTTCCCTGTACCAGGTCTCCCTGCTCACCGTAGTGGTGTGGCTCAACTGCTCCGGATTCAGCGTCTCGCAGCTCACCCTTCCGTCCTCATGGATCAAGAAGACCTTGACCGTCATCCGGGCTCCGTCCGCCCCATTGCCCCACACATTTCCCTCTTCTCCGGATGCCAAATCTGTAAAGGTAAGCGTACCTGCATAAGGAGTCTCCAGATAAGCACTTTCACTTCCCACCCGCAATCCTGCCAGCGCAACGCTGCCGCTGGAATGCCCTCCGATACCGATGCCTGCGCCGGAGACTATGGTGTCCCGTGCATACACGTTATCGAACCAGGCGCTGTAGTTACCGTAAAAATCCAATCCTGGTCTGATCGTGCCGCTGGTCTCTTCATAGCAGGCAGGTCCGTGGGTATGAAGAACATACTCCCCGGCCGCGCCTCCCAGAAAGCCTCCACCGCCTCCTGCCATGCCATCCTCACCGGCAAACTGCGTCTCGGTTAAAAATGCCGCACTGCCGCCTGCTCCGCCATTACCGCTTCTGGAAGCTCCACCGCCTCCTCCCGCCACCGCAATCAGTCCCTTTTTGTCGGAGGACAGCACGGTACAGCCTCCACCGTTTCCATATGTACTTCCTTTTCCTCCCCCGTTATATCCGTCCTTTCCCCCGACTTGAAGGGTCAAGACCTCACCCTTTTCCAGCCACAGCTTCAGCTTTACCGTTCCGCCCTTTCCGCCGATATAGCTTTTATGGCTGCCGCCCTGAGCACCGGACAGGGTGATATGATAAATTCCCGACTGCAGGATGGTATATCGCTTCTCCCCGCCAGTCTTTTTCACCTCCAGATGCAGCCCCTCATCCTCACAGGCCTGCTCCGCATCGCTGATTTTAACCCACTCCTTCCCGTCCGTGCTTTGAAACAGCAGGTATGCCTTATCCCTTCCGTCATCTATCCGCCAGGAAAGATCTACGGCGCCGCTTCCTCCGTAAGCATGATAATTATCTGCCGCTTCCAGCGTCAGATCCACCCATTGAGCATAAAGCGTCAAATCCCCTGCCGGAGTTACGCAGTCTCCGGGGCTTCCGGCCGGAAGCCGCATTTCGGGATCATAATACCAGCCTCCAAAGGAATACCCCTCCCGCTCGACCGGAGGCAGCACAATGCTGCCCTCCCCGTAAACTGCCTGCAGGGTATCGGTGCCGCCTGCGTCGGACAGATAGGAATACACTCCGTTTTTAAAGAAGCCGGAAAAGGGAGGCATCATCGCCCACTCCAAAAACTGCCTCTTTGCTCTGACGGGCATAATCTCCCTGCCGCCGTTTGTCCGAAAGGTAACCAAATATCCTTCCGGCGGCTCCACCAGGGAAGCATCCGGCGTGTATGCGGCGCCATACCGCCCCGGAATTTCCACCATGTCCGTGCTGCCATCGTAAGCGCCCCCCGCCGGGTCGATCTGCAGGATGCTCTCCACCGGCTCCCACTGAGCATAGAGAATAACGGTGCCTGCTTCCTTCCGTCCGGGCAGACCGTTCCAGTTTTCCGATGTCAGATTGCGTATCCCTGCACCGTCCTCATAAGTCTCTCCGCTGCCGTCCGGCGCACTGTTCCATCCCGCAAACCGATAACCCGTGCAGCCATAGGCATTCTTTGTCAGCTCCCGCACGGGCGTCACCGGCATCCCCTCATACTCCGCCGCATCATTGTACATATGAAGACTGTACGCCATGTAACCCCCTGGGTTTTCCGCATCCTGCGGGAAGTTTCCGTCGTAGATCACCCTGTACATATTGGCCGAGAGCGCCTTGCAGGTATGCAGAAAGGTCCTTCCCTGCTCAAGATTATCACAAAAGGGGCAAAGCGAGTAATGATCCGTTTTCATGGGAATATAGTCTATCGTTTCCGCTGCCTCTCTGCTCATATAGACAAGAATATCTGAAAGCGCTTCCCCACAGTCCGCACAATAGGCGATCCACCCGGAGTAATGCCTGGTCTCGCAGGATTTTCGCCCGTAGCTGACACCATGGTAAGTGGGCGGATATTCATCATGGATACACTGCCCCCTGCTATGCTCTACCACCCAGCGGCCCACTGCCGCCTGGCCTTCCACTTGTCTGTAATAATAATGTTCGCCGGCCTTCGGAGCCTTTAAGCCGGAAACGATCCCCGTGTTCACAGTCTCCCCCTTCGGATACCAGCAGGTATTTTTGTCCCCCAAATTGACGGTCCATGCCTGCCCGTCCGGCGAAAAAGATACATAAGGGCTGTTATAAACTGTCTGCAAGCCTTCTGCCGTCACCGGCGCCGCCCGTCCAAGCAAGCCGATCAAAAATACCGCCAGCATCCCCGCCATCCTGGATCTCTTCATTCGTTTCCCCCTTCCTTTACGATTGGCTTTGTTCCTGTCTTTTTCCGCATACGCTGCAATACAGGTATATAATTTCCCTGCTTCCTCCATTTTCCCAATCCGTTTCCCTTCCGATTCCTTCCACCCATGTATGAGGCTGCACCTGTCCATAGGCTTCGCTCCATTCCGCTCTGCACCGGGTACAGGAATATCTGATGCTGCCGCCTCCCGTACAGTCTGGAAGACAGGTCACCCTTCCTACGTCCCGTGCATGGCCCAAGGCTTCCCTGTAAATAACATCAAGAACTTCGCCGCAGTCTGCACATATCACATCATATTCCGCCCCATGAAAGCAGTCCGGCTCCTGCTGGCCAAAGGCCAGCACCGTCTTCGTATTTCCGTGAGCCGCCTTTGGAGCATTTGCCACCGCCGGAGTATCCCTCTCAGGCGCCCCGCACTTTTCTGCCTGCTTCCCGCACCCTGCCAACATAACCGCCGCCAGCAGTATCAATATCATTTTCTTTCTCACACTACCCTCCTGACTACCCGAAGAGCTCCCCCTGCCAGCTCCGAATAAAACATCTCCACATCCTTTTTGTCCAGATAGATATTAATCCGCTGGGCTGCCGTGGTCCTGTCCCCGCTTGCAATCCTGCTGCCCCCCTGGTCAAACACCTCCTGTACATACACATTGTCCCAGACCAGGACGGCCTGTCCTTCCTCGGACACACTGTATATATGAATCCTGTCTCCGGCGCGCAGTACGCCTCCCGCCACCTGATAGAGATCCTCCGCCTTAAAGCCCGCCACTACAGGCTCCTCCATTTCCTTCAGCACATCCTCCAGCCGCTCAAACATCCCCTCCGCCAAAAATACGCCGGGCTCAATGTCAAATGCCGCCGCCAGTCCCGTCACCTGCTCAAGACTGCATAATGCGCTTTCCGGTATACCGGATTTGTCCAGCTGCTTTTCCTGAAAATATTGGCTGCAGGTCTCCTGTGTTATCACCTGACCCCTGGGTA
Source organism: uncultured Acetatifactor sp. (assembly GCA_910586485.1). GTDB lineage: Bacteria > Bacillota > Clostridia > Lachnospirales > Lachnospiraceae > Acetatifactor. The sequence goes on along the minus strand of CAJUIA010000001.1, from coordinate 44,969 downwards.
TTTTTTCCGCCGCAACATATATTGTCCCCTTCTCGTAGTTTTCCAGCATTCCCTTCTCCATCTGCAGCATAGCGATAAAGACTGCAAACGACGCAATCAATGCCGCCGCAGCACCCCCGGTTTTCCGCCTGATCGAAGCAGCCTCCGGCTTTTCTCGTTTTAATTTCCCGCTTTTCTTCATCCGTTTCCCTTTCTTATTCTGTTTTTTTAATCCTGCTTTTTTGTCCTGCCTTTCTTATTCTCACCAAACCTTATTATCCTCGCCAGAGCTTACAATCCACGATTGGCACTGACATCCGCCAGCTTTCCTTTTCCGGCCGCCACCTCTATCCCCAGCACACCCTTAATCCGATAGGATATTTCACTGTAAATTCCCGTATTTTCCACCTTTTTGCCGTCAGGCGCCGACTCCTGCCCCAAGATACCGCTCCAGCATTTCCGCTCTCCGTTTTCATCAAAGCCGTGCGCCTCCACCTCACTGCCAGTCACATTATATACCGTAAATTTTTCAATACGAACCGGTCCGGAAATCAGTCCCTTGCTGCTGCATTCCCACCCGTCATTCAAATTCAGATTTTCCCGAAGCGCTTTCTTGTACAGCTCATACGCCTGATCCGGACTTTCGATCCTTATTTTGTGGGAAGTGCCGTATTCCTTCACATCTATTACGGCCGCAGCCAGATTCGAGGCTGCAAGAGCATCCTCCATATACTGCGACGACGCCCGAAAAGCCTCAAGCTGTATCAGAACACAGAGCAGTATCCCCAAAAACAGGGCAAACCACAACCCAAGCACCCACCCAATCTGGCCGCTCTCAGTACTTCGCAGTAGACATTCTTTTTTCTTCAAAATCATATACTCCCCTCAGCTTTCCTTTTATTTTTAAAAAGACCTCTTCCCCGTAGCCTGCCCGTTCAAAGGTTGTACCCTCCAGACTGATGCCGGAGGCCCCCGCCGCCTCCAGCTCCCTGCCAAGCAGCAGTCTGTCACTCTCTGTCAGCATCCCCACAGTCTCCATCCGCAGAATGTACTTTCTGGCGATCTGATTGATCTCCATCTTTTCGTCAACCAGTCTTACACTGTCCATGTATGCCACAAGCAGCACTGTCATCAGAAGCATACAGATACCTGCCGACATCAGATCGCCGATATTTCCCTTTTCTGTTTTCATGCAGCCACTCCTGTCAATATCTGCTGGGCCTTGGTGGTCATGGCCTCCACCAGCGTCTTAATAAAAGCCGTAAGACTGTCCTTCATGACCACGCACAGCAAAAGCGCAATAATGCACAAGCCCACCGTTACCAGAATACCGTCTATTCCCGGCTCCTTTTTCATTGCTTTGCTCCTGATATACCGGCCTGCCTGCGCTATCCTGTTTTTTACTTGTCTCATCATTGTTTTTCCTCCATTTTCTTATTTATTTTGTTTTTTTGCCACTTTTCGTAATTGTTTACCTATGGAAAACGAACTTGTAAAAGTAAATTGCACTCATAAAATATATCTTTTATAATAGAGCATATAAATCAGAGCATGGGGAGAGCTAAGTTATGTCAAAATTAATATGCAGATGCGGAAATATAATCCCTGATATTACAGACAATTTGCCCTATAAAGGTTATATTATTTCTGATAAAGAGCTGTTTAAAATGTATGATTTTGTTGATAAACTAATAGAAACAGACTCTAGCCCAAAAGAACGTTTAACCATGACATTTCGCAAAAATGTCCGTATAGGGAAAAAATACATTAGATTAAAAGAAATATATCAATGCCCAAACTGCGGAAGGATTCTTATTGAAACGATTCCGGGAGAGTATTCCTTTTTTTGCCCGGAAGAAAACATAGAAAATAATCTTTTAGATTATGATGGTGAAGAAAAAGCAGAATGTTAAAACACTGCCGCTGCGCCCAGCATATAGCTTACGCATAAATACAGCGCAATTCCCAGAACCACCGTCAGCACTCCCAGCTGACAGAATGTGATTTTCCTGTCCAGAGATGCCTTTTTCCTTTCCAGCACCACCGCTTCCATATCCTTTACCTGCTCTCCAATATCCCGGAGCAGCTCCACCGCCTGTCCTGATTCCAGGGCCTGCAGGACCGTAATACAGAGAGAATCCACATAGGAATTGCTGAATTTTCCCTGAAATTTTTCCAGGCAGTCCCGCACATCCGCTTTTAAGACAATGTCTCCCGCCAGCTCCAGCAGCGCCTGCCTCAGGCGCTTTTCCTGCACGTTTCCATAGCATTCCGCCAAGGCATCCGTCACATAAACCCCTGCCCTGATCTGAATCTCCAGGGCATGATACACAAGCTTAAGCTCCGGCAGCAGTCTTTCGTTGTCTCGTTTATTCAGACAGCGCAGCAGCCATACCGGCAGCAAAGCCAAAAGGAAAAATGCCGCCGCGCCGTAAGCGGCCCCCAGCCGGGCGCAGGCCAAAGCTCCCGCCAGCCCCAGCGTCATACAAAGGGCAAGAAACCGCACCGGCTCCACCCATTTCCCGTAATGGTATACAGCGCCGTTTTTCAACAGCCATCCTGTCAGCTGCTGATAACAGCTGCTGTTCTTCCCTCTTTCCCGCAGCAGGCCGGAAATTTCATAATATGCCTTCAACACCCTTTTCTGGCTCTGACCACCCTTTCCCAGCGCCAGCAGGACAAAGAACACCTCTGCCGCCATCAGCGCCGAGACTGCTGTTATGCCAATTCTGATTTGCTCCATTTCTGACATTCTCATCCTATCCCCTTATGCGCACTTAAAATGCCCATCCGCCTTCCGTAAAATTTCTCACTATCAGCAGTACTACAGCCGACATCCCGGCCAGCAGCCCAAGATTTACCGCTGCCTCCCGCATCATGCCCTTTCGCTCCTGAGCCACCTTAAGGTACTCTCTTAAGCTTCTTCTGCTGCTGTTTACCAGCACGGAAAAATCCGCGCAGTATCTGACGCTGACTTCTATGTTTCGGATCAGCTCCTTAAATTTCGGATGCTCTATATGCTCCTGCATGGCAAGCAGCGCCATGCTTACATCTCCCGTAGTAGCCGCCTCATAACAGCAGGTATCCAGCGCGCTCTTTATCGGTTCCTCCATATATCTGCTGATCTGTCCGAATATTCCCGTGATCTCCCCGGATGCCACGGAGTAATTGTCCAGAAAGTCCAGCAGCTTTGTAAGATTTGCCTCGGTACGGCGGAAATTTAAGCGCCTAAGCCGTCTTAAGCTTACGCTTTCCAATGCCCCACAGAGCATAACCGCTGCCGCCCCCGGCCCCGGACCTCCCAGAAGGGATACTGCCGTAAATACCATGGCCGCTGCCGCCAGATTTCCAAAGAGCCACCACTCCGCCGTAATTCCGGGGAATCGGCTTTTCACACCGCAGTATTGCAGCCGCTGCTCCATGGAATACCAGCGTGAATGTTTTTCCTGAACGCTTAACAGCTTCTGCCTGTCTGCCAGCGTCCGCTGCCTGGACGCGGCATTCATTCCGATACGGGTCCTTTGCAGGGTGTCGGCAATATGCTTTAAGATTTCCAGTTTTCGAAACAACAGGAAAAATCCCAGAAACAAAAACAACAGAATCAACAATTTGATGCCTAACATGCGCATGCCTCACCCCTTTCCGAAATTTGTCCATACCGCAGGCTTTTACTTTCTTCGTCCCAGCCCCTGCATTCATAAATTTCCTTTATCCGGTAATGCTCCATAAATATCACCGTTTTAAAGCAGTCCAGCATCCGCATCAGCTCATTTCTGGAATACTTGCTCTTTCCAAGGCAATAATCCACCAGCTTGTCGGTTGCCTTGTCCGCAGAGGGCGCATGAATGGTGGCGGCGCAGATCTGTCCCGTATATGCCGCATTCAGCAGGTACATAGCCTCCGTTCCCTTGACCTCGCCGATAATAAAGAAGTCCACGTCCATGGTAAGTCCTGCAATACTGATATGCTCCAGATCATAGCTGACCTGCTGCTCCCCCGTTCCCGGCAATGAATGCAGAAACATCATGTCCGGATGATACATGGTGGTCAGCTCATCCGCCTGCTGCGCCACCAGAACCGCGCAGTTGTCCGGCAGTGTTTCCTTCAGCGCGTTTAAAAGAGTGGTCTTGCCGGAGGAATTACCGCCGCAGATCAGCGTAGAGCCTTCTCTGAAACGGCAGACTAAAAGCTCCGCCGTCTCACGGTCAAGCATACCCTGTTCTATTAAATCTTTTATCTGCGGAAAAGCTTTCGGAATTTTTCGAATACAAAGATAAGGTTCGTCATAGGTATTCACTAACGGCATGGAAACCGTAAACCGTAAGATAAAATCCGGGTGGCTCTCATTGTCGGTGAATCGTTGAATTGCATTAAGATTGGAAATATTGACCTGATTTCTTGTGGCAATGTAATCAATAAACTGCCGGTACTCCTTCGGGGAAGCAAACACCGCCTCCGCCTGCATCCGCTGCCCCTTTTTCTTGATCCTGATGTTGTCATGACTCACCACCCGGATGTCGGAAATCGTTTTGTCGTCTATCAGCCCCGACAGCCTGGAATAGCCGAAGATATACTGCTCAAATTCCGTCAGAAGCGCCGCATCCTCCTGTCCCGACCGGTGATAATACTCGGCAATGCAGGCGGCCGCCTCATCCAGAAAAGCCTCCTTGGAAATCAGGCCCTTCTTCATCTGCATCAGAGACTGCTGCTTTCTCGTGGTATATTCCTCCACCAGCTTCTGCAAAGCATCCTCCGATGCACCGTATTCAGTTTTAATCATCCATCCCTCCCATCCTTTTACGGCAAAAATACCGTGCACTGTAGTTTCTGCCTTTGTAGCTTCTGTGTCTGTGATCGCAGCCGAAACAGCCTGAGAAAAAAGTATCAGATGCCTGATCCGAGCGGATCAGGTGTCTTAAAATATACACGGTATAAAACAAAATGTCAATACCTTTTTTAATTTTTTTCCGACGCTCCATTGGACGTCCCGAAGAAATCATGGTATAATGACCTTATTCGGGACAGGAAACGGCCGAATGGCCATCCATACCGTAAATGCGAAGCATTTATGGTATGATAGATCCATCAACAAAAAACGAGGTACAAGATTGAAAATTGTCATTTTCAATCTCGGAATTTGTGACGCTGCGCGTCCCAAAGTTCCTGCAAATTTAGATGCCGCTTGCGCGGCGGAATGAGAGGAAAAATGCACTTTGTAACGGCAAAAAGCATCCTTTCCTCAACCAACGGCATGAATCTGTACCGGGGCTGTTCCCATGGCTGTATCTACTGTGACTCCAGAAGTAAGTGCTATCATATGGAGCATGCCTTTGAGGATATTGAGATAAAGGAAAATGCACTTGATCTGCTGGAGTATGCCCTCCGGCATAAAAAGAAAAAATGTATGATCGGGACCGGTTCCATGACCGATCCCTACATTCCTCTGGAGATGGAACTGCAAACGGTAAGAAAGGCCCTGAAATTAATCTATGAATACGGCTTCGGATTTACCGTCATCACAAAGTCAGCCAATATCCTGCGGGACCTGGACTTCCTGCAGAAAATAAACGAACGGACAAAATGCGTGGTACAGATGACCCTGACCACCTATGACGAAAACTTGTGCAGGAAAATGGAGCCCCATGTAAGCACCACCAAGAAGCGCTTTATGGTTTTAAAAAAGCTGCGGGATGCAGGAATTCCTACCGTCGTATGGCTTTCCCCCATACTGCCCTTTATCAACGATACGGAGGATAATATCTCCGGCCTGTTAAACATGTGCATCGAAGCAAGAGTCTACGGCATCATCTGCTTTGGCATGGGCTTGACTCTTCGGGAAGGAAATCGAGAGTATTTTTATAAGCAGCTGGAGCTTTTGTTTCCTGGTTTAAAGGAAAAATATATTCAATCATTTGGAAATCAATATATGATCGAAAGCCCCAACGGGCGTCCTCTGATGAAGCTGTTTACAGATAAATGCCGTGAAAACGGAATTGTCCACAATAACGATGAAATATTTCACTATCTGCAGACCTTTGAAGAAAAAGGCGCTGCCCAACAGCTGAGTCTATGGAATTTGTCCTTGTGATTTTCATTCAAAAATGCTATACTGAAGACATCAATTACTTTGGAAAAGAGGAACAGATATGTTTATTTTATTAGCAGGCGGACTTCTTGTGATTATTGTTGCCGTGGTGGTAGCGGTGGTTTCTTCCGTATCGGCTGCCGTGGCCGCAGAGACGGACTCGGAGGATTAAAGGGCGAAAAAACTCAGTGCGCCGGAGGTTTCACTCCAGCGCACCATAGGTTGCCATGCGCAGCTTTCTCACTAACGGTGTGGTTCCTGCTCCGCAAAGCTGAATAAAGTATAAAAATACCAGATCTTCCTTTCTGTCCATGGTCACGTAATTCCCGGCCCAGCCGTCCCAGCCGAACTCACCACAGGATGCGTTGCTGCCCGCTGCGCCGCCGTTTTCCAGCACCCGCATAAGACAGCCGTAGCCATAACCCTTCACGCTGTCCCAATCCAGGCTTTGTCTCTGACGCTCTGTCAGATGATTTCTGGCCATAAAATCCACGGTCTTTGTTCCTAAAATACGTTTTCCCTTATAAGTGCCTCCCTGCACCAGCATAGAGGCAAAATGAGCATAATCATCCAATGTGGATACCAAGCCGGCTCCGCCGGATTCAAAGGCCACTCCCTCATAATAATACTCACCCAGATGAGCCCCTGTATGCGGGACCAGGCCCTCTTTGGTCTGCTCATAGATCTGTGCAAAGCGCTCCAGCTTCCCAGCCGGCACAAAAAAGCCCGTATCCGGCATCTCCAGCGGCTCAAAGAGCTCCCGCCGCAGAAAAGCGCCGAAGCTCATGCCGCAGACCGCTTCCACTACGCCGCCCAGCACATCTGCAGAAAAGCCGTACATCCATCTATCTCCCGGCTGAAAGATAAGAGGCACGGAGGCGATCCCACGCATATAATCCTGCGTATCCACCCTCTCACCCTTTTCCCTTGCCTTCACCAGCCGCTCTACCAGTGCGCCCATGCGTCTGCCGGGCTCTGTGGCCTCATCCGGATAAGTGATCCCCGAAGTCATATTTAAAAGGTCATAAACGGTAACCTCACGCTCCGCCGGAATTTCTCCTTTTTCGCCGTCCCATACCTTCTGCCCCGCAAAGCAGGGCAGATATTTTGACACGGGATCCCAAAGGTCCAGATCCCCGCGTTCCGCAAGGATCATGACGGCTGCCGCCGTGACAGGCTTTGACATGGAGTAAAGACGTATGATGGTATCACGCTTCATGGCGTATCCCCGCTCCCTGTCAGCAACACCGAAGGCATTGTAATAAAGCTCCCGGCCCCTGTGCAGTACCAGCGCTGAAGCACCCATCACGCTGCCGTTCTCCACCTCCTGCCTGATCAGCCTGTCCATGGTTTCCTGATACTGATACATTGCTTTACCCCTATATCTCTACTTCCAGATGCAGCACGCTGCATGCAGGCGCAGTGAAGCTCACCTTATTCCCGTTTACGGAGACCGCGGTAAATTCTGCGCTGTGTACCTGATCAGGCGCCTCGAAGGTGTTATGTGCCTTCATATCTCCAGTAAGGATGGATGCCTTCACGGATTTCACGGGTGTCTCTGCAAAGACCGCTTCCATGTCAGCGCTGTCCGTCAGCGAAGCATTGGTCAGAGTCACATGAAGTCTGCCGTCCTTACCTAAGGATACAGACTCGGTCAGATCGGGAATCATATACTTTTCTTCCAGCCCCACCTCTTTCGTCTCTACAGAGGACTCTACCAGCTCACCGTCCTGATGATACTTATACAGGTTGAACGCATGCCAGGTAGGGGTCTTGACCATCTTCTCACCCTCCGTGAGAATTACGGCCTGAAGCACGTTCACCATCTGCGCAATATTTGCCATCTTCACCCGGTCACAGTTCTTATTGAACAGGTTCAGGTTGATGCCAGCCACCAGTGCGTCTCTCATGGTATTCTGCTGATACAGAAAGCCGGGATTGGTACCGGGCTCCACATCATACCAGGTGCCCCACTCGTCGATCATCATGCCGATCTTCTTTTCCGGATCAAATCTGTCCATGATTGCGCCGTGTACCCGAATCAGCTCTTCCATCTTCAAAGTAGCCTTCATGGTACGATACCACAGCTTTTCGTCAAAATCCAGGGCTCCGCCCTTTTTACCCCAATCCCCGGTAGGAATTGTGTAATAGTGAAGAGACATACCATTCATAAAGCCCCAGCCATGGTCAAAGGTAGTCTCAAGGACCTTCTCGGTCCAATGGTAATCATCCGCATTTGCACCGCAGGCAATCTTGGCAATGGGCTTCTTGGAATTGTAATTCCGCACATAGGTCTGGTATCTGCGATACAAATCTCCGTAATACTCCGGCCGCATATTTCCGCCGCAGCCCCAGTTTTCATTGCCAACGCCGAAATAGTCCACCGTCCAGGGTTCCTCATGACCGTTAGCCTTTCTCAAATCAGCCATGGGAGATACCCCTTCAAAGGTCATATACTCCACCCATTCGCTCATCTCCTGCACGGTGCCGCTGCCCACATTGCCGTTTATGTATGTCTTACAGCCAAGCTGTCTGCACAGCTCCATAAACTCGTGCGTGCCGAAGCTGTTATCCTCCACCACGCCGCCCCAGTGGGTATTGATCATCTTCTTACGCTTTTCCTTGGGGCCGATCCCATCCGTCCAATGGTACTCGTCCGCAAAGCATCCTCCCGGCCAGCGCAGAACGGGCACCTGAATCTCCTTCAGCGCCTCCACCACATCGGTACGCATACCGTTCACATTGGGAATATCCGAGTTTTCCCCCACAAAAAGCCCTTCGTAGATACATCTCCCCAAATGCTCCGAAAAATGCCCCTGCAGCTCAGGATTGATATGGCCCTTTTTTACATTGGGATTCACATACAGTTTTGCCATTTTCTTTACCCCTTCTCCTTTTTTATTTCACTTTTCAGTGAAATACTAAACTTTTTACTTTACCCATTAAGTGTAGCTCTTCCACCATAAAATGTCAAATAAAAAAGTATAAATTTTGCACATCCCACTTTAATATGATATAATGCAGAAAACCAAACCGTTTTCAAGCATGATCGAGGTAAAAGCTTATGAGAATAAAAGATGCTGTTTCCAACATCAATAAAAAGCATCCCGATACGCCGCTGCTGCCCCTGTACACCCCCTGGGGCGAAGCAGTCAGGGATGGGGATACGGACAAGCTGCTGCAGGAATACCCCAGACCCCAGCTGGAACGGGATCATTACAGAATTCTAAACGGCCGCTGGAGCTGCTGGTTCACGCCGATGTCAGAGCGCGGCGCCGCTTCCGAAAAGCAGGAAATCCTGGTGCCCTTCTCCCCGGAAGCTCTGCTCTCCGGCGTGTGCAGACAGCTGCAGCCGGACGAGTATCTGTGGTACGAAAAACAGATTGCCTTTTCGGAAGAGGACCATGCCTTCAAGGCAAAAGGCTGGCGCTGCAAGCTGCACTTTCAGGCAGTGGACCAGCAGGCCGTCGTTTACTGTAACGGAAAAGAAACCGTTTCCCACACCGGCGGCTATCTTCCTTTCCACGCCGACATTACCGACTATGTAACCGACGCTCCCCTCCTTCTTCAGGTGCGGGTCCGGGATGTGAGCGATACCTCCTGGCATTCCCGTGGAAAACAGACCCTGCAGCGAGGCGGCATGTTCTACACGGCCCAAAGCGGGATCTGGCAGAGTGTATGGTATGAATGGGTACCGGCCAACCATATTGAACGCCTGGAGATCACCCCGGATATTGATCAGGGTGCGGTGTCCATCAAACTGTTTTCTCAAAAGGACTTTTCTTCCATTACCTGCACGGTGTATCAGGCAGCCTCCCGTTTTGTGTCCTCCCATGACGCGGCTTCCCCTGCCTGTTCCGGGAAACGCACGCCTGCCCTGATCGGCGTATCCGTTCAGCGGGAGTCCTCTGCCCCCAATGTACTGCGGCTGATACTGCCCAAAGAGGATGTCTTTCTCTGGACACCGGATGAGCCCTGGCTTTACGGCTTTACCGTCACCGCGGATCAGGATACGATTCAGGGTTACTTTGCTTTAAGAAGCTTTTCCATAGAGCCGGACGAAAAGCAAATCCCCCGATTCTGCTTAAACCACAGGCCCCTCTTTCTTCACGGACTGCTGGATCAGGGCTACTGGCCGGACGGCCTCATGACCGCCCCCTGTGATGAAGCCCTGATCTATGATATTGAGCTGGCCAAAAAGACCGGCTTTAATATGCTGCGAAAGCACATTAAAATCGAAGCCCAGCGCTGGTACTATCACTGCGACAGGCTGGGCATGATCGTATGGCAGGACATGGTCTGCGGAGGCACCTCCTATAAAATGCCCTTTGTCTGCTACATGCCAACCGTTTTTCCAAACATGTCCCGGCATACAAAGGACAGTCACTATAAGCTTTTCTCCCGAAAAGATAAGGAAGGGCGAAGGGCCTGGGAACAGGAATGTATGGATACCGTGGAATATCTTTACAACGCCCCGTCCATCTCCATCTGGGTTCCCTTTAACGAAGGCTGGGGCCAGTTTGATGCTGCAAGAATCGCCGAGCTGGTAAAGAAAAAAGACCCCTCCCGTCCGGTGGACCACGCCAGTGGCTGGTTTGACCAGAAGGGTGGGGATTTCAAAAGCATCCATAATTATTTCCGGAAGCTGAAAATAAAGCATGACAGGAAACGGGCCTTTGTCATCAGCGAATACGGCGGCTATGCCTGCCATATCGAAGGCCATTCCTCCGTTGAGCAGGTCTTCGGCTATAAAAGATACGAGACAAAGGAAGAGCTTGCTGCCGCGTATGACCGTTTGATCAGTGGACAGCTTGCACCCCTGATCGAACGAGGCTTAAGCGGTGCCGTTTACACCCAGCTCTCCGACGTGGAAGAAGAGGTCAACGGACTGGTAACTTATGACAGGAAGGTGGTTAAAATTGAGAGCGGCAGGACTATAAGCTGCTGTTTGGCTGAGCCTTAAGCCTGCTCCCCAGCACCTCCTTCACGTGGAAATATGCCGGAATCAGAAAAATATCGGCAAAGACCCAGGCAATCGGACTGCCGAAGCAGACCCCGGTAAATCCAAATGCAGGCACCAGAGCAAAGCCTGCCAGCGTTCTGGCCGCCATTTCAAAAACACCGGCCAGAATGGCAAAGGTGGGAAAGCCCATACCCTGTATCAGGAAACGGACAATATTCACCAATGCAAGCGGGAAATAAAATGCGGTACTGCAAATCAGGAAAAACCGTACATCCCCGATAATGGCTGCTTCCGAGGCATCCAGAAAAATCGTCGCCAGGGGCCGGCCCAGAAAAACAGCCACCCCCAGAGCAATCACGGAATACCCCGCCCCCAGCAGGACGCAGGATTTCAAGCCGCTTCCGATCCGGTCCAGCCTGCCCGCACCCACATTTTGGCCGCCATAGGTGGCCATGGTGGAGCCGAAGGCATCAAAGGGACAAGCCAGGAAACCGTTAATACGCCCTGCCGCCGTCACCGCCGCCACCGCGTCGGAGCCCAGCGTATTGGTGGCGCTCTGAAGAATCACGCTGCCGATGGCGGTGATGGAATATTGCAGTCCCATGGGGATTCCCATACCGCAAAGCGTCCCCATCAGATGCCTGTTAGGCGCCCACTCTTCTTTTTTTATTTTCAATATCTCAAATTTCTTTATAATATAGATCAGACAGCACATCCCGGAAAATCCTTGTGAAATCACCGTGGCCCAGGCTGCTCCCCGAACACCCCACTGCAAATTGATAATAAAAAACAAGTCCAGTCCGATATTGAGAAAGGAAGACAGCACCAGAAAGATCACCGGCGTTTTGCTGTCTCCCATAGCCCGGATAATACCAGAGGTCATATTATATAGAAATGTTACGGGAATCCCCAAAAAGATCACCCAAATATAGTGATAAGAATCGTCTATAATATTTGCAGGTGTCTGCATTACGGTTAAAATGCCCCTGCAGGCCAAAGTAGTCAGCACCGTCATCACCAACGCGAAGCCGGAAGCAAGCCACACACAGTTTGCCACCACCCTGCGCACGCCGGAATAATCTCCTGCTCCGAATTTATGGGATATGGGAATTGCAAAGCCGCCGCATACCCCCATGCAGAAGCCGATGATCAGAAAATTCACGGAGCCAGTGGCTCCCACCGCCGCCAGATTTTCCTTTCCCAGAAAGCGCCCTACGATCACCGTGTCCACCAGATTATAAAACTGCTGAAACAAAAATCCAAAAAAAAGCGGTATGGAAAAACCCAGAATCAATTTCATGGGCGAACCCTTTGTCATGTCCCTCGTCACTGCCATTTTCTTTATTTCATCTCCCTTTTCTTCCATTGCAGTCATTGCAGCATATGCCGGCTCCGCCTGCACAGACAATTATGTTGACTTGCCGAATAAAGAGTATATTCGCATTCTCTTTGCAGTGCAATGTACATTTTTGCTAAAGAAACTTTCATTTGCGTTTTCTCTTCCGCTATTTTGCAATAATGCCAGCTATTGTAAACCATCACAAACTTTTCTGTTGACATTCTCTTCCATTTTATGCTAAACTCGATTTGACATAAGGAGAAAGAACATGCAAACCAGAGAAAAACTGCTGGAATTATTGGAGGCCCACAGAGGCGCCTACCTTTCCGGCGAAACCATTGCCCGGATTCTTTCCCTCTCCCGCTCTGCAATCTGGAAAGCAGTAAAAGCCCTTCAAAACGAGGGATATGCCATAGCCGCCGTCAACAACAAGGGGTACTGCCTCTTAGAGCAAAATGATATAATCTCGGCCCAGGGAATCCAAAAATATCTCCGTCCACAGCTTGCAGGACTTGATATTACCGTCCTGCCCACCGTATCCTCCACCAATACCTTTTTACGGGAACGGGCAGGCAGCGGAGCGCCGGAGGGCTGTATTGTATTGGCAAATGAGCAGACAAAAGGCCGCGGCCGCATGGGCCGGAATTTCTTTTCTCCACCGGAGACAGGAATCTACATGAGCCTGCTGCTCCGTCCGGGGAATTGTATGGCGGAGCAGGCTCTGCAGATTACCACAATGGCAGCCGCCGCCATGTGTGAGGCCATAGACAGCGTATCCGATACCGAAGAACAGGCGCAAATCAAGTGGGTAAACGACATTTACCTGCATGAAAAAAAAGTCTGCGGAATCCTGACGGAAGGGTCCTTCAGCCTGGAAAACGGTATGCTGGAGTATGCCGTTTTAGGCCTTGGCATCAATATTTATCCGCCGAAGCAGCATTTTCCTGCGGAGCTGAAGCCCCTGGCCGGCACACTTTTTCAGCTTCAAAAGAATGATGTAAAAAACCGGCTTGCGGCAGAATTTCTAAACCGTTTTTATGATTACTATGCCCGTTTTGCCTGTTCGGACTACATAGAAGAATACCGCAGGCGCTGCTTTGTGATCGGAAAACAGGTTCTGCTTCAATCTGCCCGTCAAACAAAAAGCGCCGTTGTACTGGATATTGATGATCGGTGCCGCCTGTTGGTACGGTATGAGGACGGAACGGAGGAAGCCTGCTCTTCGGGAGAAATCCGTATCAAAGGCGAAAAAGTTTACAGTGATTGTTTGTACCGCTGATTGCAGCATGACCGGAAACAGGAAAGGAACATAACTATACTATGAGAATCAAAAAAACCAGAAACCTGATTTTATGCGCTTTATTTACGGCTCTTATCACTGTGGGAGCGTTTATCAAAATACCCGTACCGGTAGTTCCCTTCACCCTGCAGTTCTTATTTACCATGCTGGCCGGACTTTTGCTGGGCCGTAAATGGGGCGCACTTTCCGTATGCCTGTATATTGTAATAGGCCTGATCGGACTGCCTGTTTTTGCAGAGGGCGGCGGAATATCCTATGTGCTGAAGCCCAGCTTTGGATATATCATTGGCTTTGCAGCCGCCGCTTATGTCACAGGCGCGATTGCAAACAAAACCTCAAATCCAGGCTATAAGCGCTTATTTGCCGCTGTCTTTATCGGTCTTGGGATTGTCTATCTGTTTGGGATGGTATATTATTATCTGATGAGCAATTTTTACCTTGGATCGCCCATCGGCTTATGGCCGCTGTTCCTGTACTGCTTTATCCTGGCCGTACCGGGAGACATATGCCTGTGCATCTTAGGCGCCATCTTAGCCAAACGGCTGATCCCCGTACTGAAGACCTTGTAAAATGCCACGGATACGGCTCAATGCTCACGGTCGCTTTCGCTCAAAAGCAATCCGCAGGCCTGGCTGCTTTGCAAACTCAGTAAAACCGACTTGGAGGATAACGTAAAATGAATGTAAATTCTTTAACAGAAAAGGTTTTAAAAGGAGAACAGGTTACCAAGGGGGACGCCCTCTATCTATATGACCAGCCTCTGGACCAGCTGTGCGAAGGTGCGGACAAAATCCGCAGACACTTTTGTTCTTCCTGCTTTGACCTCTGCACCATCATCAACGGCAAAAGCGGCCGCTGCTCCGAAAACTGTAAATTCTGCGCACAATCCGCCCATAATCACACGGGCGTAACGGAATACCCTCTGCTTCCCGATGAAGAAATCTTAGCCCAGGCAAAAATCAATCAGCGACAGGGCGTCCTGCGCTACTCCATCGTCACATCGGGAAAACGGCTCTCCGACGGAGAGGTGGACCGCATGTGCAGCCTGATTCAAAGGATCCGGACAGAGGCAGGCATTTTAGTATGTGTCTCCTTTGGCCTGCTGACGGAGGAACAATTCCGTAAGTTAAAGGCAGCCGGTGTGAGCCGGGTACATAACAATCTGGAAACCTCGGAAAGAAACTTTCCCAATATCTGTACTACCCATACCTTTCAGGATAAAGTACAGGCTATCCGTGCCGCCCAGGCAGCCGGGCTTTCGGTATGCAGCGGAGGAATTATGGGACTGGGAGAAACCGTGGAGGACAGAATTGATATGGCCCTGAGCCTGCGGGAGCTGGGAATCAAAAGCGTCCCCGTAAATATGCTGAATCCCATTCCCGGCACCCCCTTCGAAAAGAATGAAAAACTGACAAATGAAGATATGCGCCGTATCGTGGCAGTCTACCGTTTTATCCTGCCGGATGCTTCGATCCGCCTTGCCGGGGGCAGAGGACTTTTACCGGATAAGGGAAAGGGCTGCTTTTCCTCCGGCGCAAACGCCGCCATTTCCGGCGACATGCTGACCACTGCCGGAATCACTGTGCAAACGGATTTGGCCCTTTTGAAAGAATTGGGATACGAGGTGAAAACGACCAATGAGTAAAAAGCTTTTTATCACGGGAACCGGCACCGACATCGGCAAAACCTATGTCACAGGCCTGATTTTAAAAAAACTGCGGGAGTGCGGAAAAAACGCAGCCTATTATAAGGCGGCGATGAGCGGCAATGGGCGCGGAACAGACGGGAGCCTGATTCCCGGAGACGCCTTGCATGTAAAGACCGTTTCCGGCATCAGCCAGCCCCTGGAGGAAATGTGCCCCTATGTCTATGAAGCCGCCTTCTCCCCCCATCTGGCAGCACGGCTGGAAGGCAGACCCCTGGAAATGGACACGGTGCTTCGCGCCTTTGACGCTGTATGCAGCAAATACGACTTTATAACGGCTGAGGGCTCCGGCGGCATCCTCTGTCCTTTACGCTTTGACAGCCAAAGGATCGGCCTGGAGGATTTTGTCCGCGCCCGCAGCCTAAGCTCCCTGCTAATTGCCGATGCGGGCCTGGGCACCATTAATTCGGTGGTGCTGACCGTCGAATACATGAACGCCCGGAGGCTCCCGTTAAAGGGCATTATTTTCAACCACTTTGAGCCGGGAAATATTCTGCATGAGGACAATCTGATCATGTGCGAAGCTCTGACCGGGCTTAAAGTATTAGCCTGTGTAAAGGCGGGAGATACTGACCTGGAGCTTTCCGCGGAGCAGCTGGAGGCATTGTACAGAACGGAGGACGAAAATGATCTGGTATCCATATGAACAAATGAAGGGAATGAAGGCTCCCTATAAAATTATTGACGCAGAAGGCGTTTGTCTTTACACGGAGGATCAAAAACTGATTGACTCCGTATCCTCCTGGTGGAGCGTAATTCACGGTTATAAGCATCCTGAACTGAACCGGGCAATAGAAACCCAGCTTGGAAAATTTGCTCACGTAATGTTAGGCGGTCTTACCCATGAGCCGGTCCAAAGACTCACTCAAAAGCTGCAGCAATTTCTGCCGGGGGATCTGGATTACTGCTTTTATTCCGATTCCGGCAGCGTTGCCGTGGAGGTGGCCTTGAAAATGGCCCTGCAGTACTTTATGAATCGAGGCGAAACCGGGCGCACCATGGTGCTGGCACTGGAGCACGCCTATCACGGGGATACCTTTAAAACCATGGAGACAGGCGACGACGAAGATTATCATTTCGTACTGAAAGCTTACGGCGAAAGTAAATATGTCGTTCACATTCCCACTGAAATCAGCGCTCTGGAAAATGCCTTCGAGACATACCATGACAGGCTGAACTGCTTTATCGTCGAACCTCTGCTGCAGGGAGCAGGCGGCATGAGAATGTATGACATTTCCTTCCTAAAGCGTGCCAGAGAACTGTGCGACAGGTACGGCGTCCTCTTAATCTTTGACGAAGTGGCTACCGGCTTTGGCCGCACCGGAAACCGTTTTGTGGCAGACCTGGTCCTGCCGGATATACTCGTACTGGGAAAGGCTCTGACCGGCGGTTATATCGGCCATGCCGTAACCGCAGCCAACGAAAAAGTGTTTCGGGGCTTCTACGATGACGATCCTGCCCATGCTCTGATGCACGGTCCTACCTTTATGGGGAACGCCCTGGCCTGCAGCGTTGCCTTAAGGTCCGTAGAACTGTTTGAAGAGCAAGATTATATGTCCAAAATCCACACAATCGAAGAGATTACCCGCCGGGAGATGGACGGTTTTTCTGATCCCCGCATAAAGGAAATTCGCATTATGGGGGCCTGTGTGTGCCTGGAGGTTTATGATTCCGCCACTATTAAGGGGTATCAGCAATTTGCTTACGACCGCGGCGTTTTCAGCCGTCCCTTCTTGAATTATTTGTATGCGATGGTGCCCTATGTAATCAGGGAAGAAGAACTGGTTAAGGTGCTGCAGACTATGAAGGAGTGGTTTGGCAGGTGAGGTAAGTATATACTTACCTCACCCTTCCTCATGCTTTACGAGCAAGCTCTTCCTGCAACCTGATAAGCTCTGCTGCCATTTTGGCATTTTCTGTTGCCAGTTCTGTGATCTGCTCCGTCTTCTTTGCACTTTCTTCTAATATTCTGTCCTTTTCCTCAGATATTTTGTCCCTCTCATCTGATATTTTGTCCTTTTCCTCCACTATTCTGGCATTCTCTTCCTGCAGCCTGATCACATCATCCACTATCTGTATCCGCATCCCTATCACCTCCGGATCCTTCTTTACCGTCTCCACCATCCTGTGGATTTCACGCAGCTCATCATTTATTGCATTTTCATAAATAGTAGCTTCCATATAATGTAGCAGCTGCCTTAATTCTTCACTGGGCACACCTTCTATTCCCTGCGTATATAGAAACAACGTACTTGCCCCGTCCTCATACTCCATTCCCGGTACTTCCACACACTGAGTTTTCACAGTGTAAACCATGCGCTTCAGCCCGAACGGATCGAAGGGCAAAATCATAATCACCACAACATCCTTCAATTCTTCATAATCCGCGCCGGAATTCAGGCTCCTTGCCGCAATCTTACCATGATAAAAGCGCACCCTCCGAGGCAATGCCCTTATATCCTCCGGGCTGTCCTTCCGGTCAGGCTCCAGGTCATACACAACGGCCCGCCCTTCCGGATCATCCTCCGTCTCCGGCTCCAGATACACATCCAGACGGGCCCCATGCAGATTCCTGTCTGCTCCGTACAGCACCTTCTGGGCCGTAACCGATAAATGCTTAAACTCCCGCCCAAAAATCGTCTTTAAAAGGCTTTTCACAAACCTCTCCCCAATTTCCGGATACGTCACCACCGAGCCAAACAGGAAATCATCCAGCAGATTCATATCCTCAAGCTTCCTGAATACAGGCTGATTCTTTGCTGTTTTCCCTTCTGCGGCTTCTTCTTTCATACAGTTCTCCTTTCGTATTTAACGGAAAGAAGAACTTCGTGTCGGCCGTCAAGTAAAATACTCTCGCTGGTCCGACATCCAATCTGAGGGAACGAATCCCTCCTATTATCCCATTCCTGCAATCCGCCATATTTTTCGGAATGTCTGCATTCCATTCTCATACAGGGATTGTCAACCGAAATGGTTTGATAGATTTCCCAGATATGTATCTAAAGTGTAACAGATCCTGCAGCACCTGTCAATCAAAATATACCTTTTAAGAAGCGAAAGAAATATGCCATTTTAAGAATCACCGCGAACAAACGCAGAAATCCCGGCATACGCACGATTTTGGCATATGCCGGGATTTCTGTTTCTTCCCCACAATATTTTACTGTTCTGCCCTTAACTCTGTCTGCCCACCGCTGCCTTCAGCCCTTTTGCCACCGTCTCCGCCTCGTCATCCGCCATATAGGGATGTATGGGAAGACAAAGCACTCTTCTGCATAATTCCTCCGTCACCGGGCAATCCGCAATGGCACTGCCTGTTCCGGCAAAGGCTCCCTGTCTGTGCATCGGCTTTCCATAATAAATCATGGTAGGAATTCCCTCTTCCTTCATACAGGCCTGAATCTGTGCCCGGTCTGCCCACTCCGGCAGCTGAACCGTATATTGTGCCCAGGAAGAATAATATCCCTCTTTCACTATTGGGAGCCTCAGCTCTTCCCTATCCTTCAGATTCTCCCTGTACATATTTGCCACCCTGTTCACAGCTTCTAATTCATATTCCCTGAAAGCTTCGAATTTCGGCAACAGAATCGCCGCCTGCAGGGTATCCAGCCTGCTGTTCATTCCCAGCCGCACATTATCATACTTGTTATCTGCATTTTTCCCATGCACCGCTATTGAACGGCAAAGGTCGGCAACCCTGTCATCATCCGTAAATATAGCGCCGCCGTCTCCATAACAGCCCAAAGGCTTTGCCGGAAAAAAGGATGTGGTGGAAATATCGCCAAAGGAACAGGCCTTCTTTCCGTGCAGTTCTCCGCCGAAGCCCTGTGCACCATCCTCCAAAAGAAGCAGATGATACTTATCACAGATAGCGCGTATCCTGTCATAATCCGCAGGGAGCCCGAACAAATCCACTGCAACCACCACCTTAGGAATCAATTTTCCTTCCGCAATGACTCTCCTGATTTCCCGCTCTAACGAAACGGCATCCATATTATAAGTATCACGACACACGTCTACAAAAAACGGCTCGGCCCCCAGTGCCGCCGGGCACTCCCCAGAAGAAAAAAACGTGAAGTCCGGCACAAACACGGCATCCCCCGGCCCCACTCCCCATGCAAGCAGGGCAATGCTCAGCGCATCCGTTCCGTTTCCACAGGTAATGCAATGGCGGACTCCAGCATACGCCGCCAGCTTCTCTTCTAATGCTTTAACCTGTTCTCCGGAAATAAACTGCGTGGAGGAAATAACCTCCTGAATGGATGCGTCGATTGCATCCTTTAATTCCTTATATTGTCTCTGTAAATCTCTGAATTGCATATACTTTACCTCACCGCCATTTTTTAAGAATCAAATTCGCCAGTTTCGTCTAATGCCAGTCACGCAAAGATATATTATACTTCTCTCTTCAGTATATAGCAGCCAAGTAATACAACCGGTAAAAATGCAAATAGGAAAAAGCTATTCGTAAATACCATCTATTTCCCATTTCTCCTGATTCCCAAGAATCTCGCAAATGCTTCTTACGAGGTAAATCTCCTTCTTCTTTTCACAATCTGAACTGAACTTAAGCTCATAAATTAAGTCTCAATTCTCACATCAAATTCCCTCATCCACAGTTCTGCCAGAATAAACCTTTCTACCATTCTTGTATCGCCTTTTTTAGATAAGTATAATCTTCAGATCTTTGGCAAATTAAATACCCTTCCGCTTCTAGATGCTTTTCTATGCGCGCTCCACAGCAACCTTTTCCATATCGTGTTCAACCATGATTCGCACAAGCTCTTCAAAGCTGGTCTTCGTAGGGTTCCAGCCAAGCTCACGCTTCGCTTTCGACGGATCCCCCAAAAGGTTTACGACATCGGTAGGCCGATAAAAGTCCGGGGAAACTGCTACCAATTCTTTCCTTGTTGCCTTGTCAATACCAACCTCATCCAGTCCTTCCCCTCTCCACTCCAATTCAACGCCTGCGAACCGAAATGCCAGAGTGCAGAATTCACGGACGGAATGCTGTACTCCGGTAGCGATGACAAAATCTTCGGGCTTGTCATTTTGCAGGATCAGCCACATACACTCAACATAGTCCTTTGCATAACCCCAGTCACGCAGAGAGGACAGATTGCCCAGATAGAGCTTATCCTGCTTACCCTGTGCAATTCTCGCAGCCGCCAGCGTAATCTTTCTGGTCACAAAAGTCTCGCCTCTGCGCTCCGATTCGTGGTTAAACAGGATGCCCGAACAACAAAACATGCCGTATGCCTCACGGTATTCCTTTGTAATCCAGAAACCATACTGTTTTGCCACCGCGTAAGGGCTGTATGGATGGAATGGCGTTGTTTCCGACTGCGGGATCTCCTCCACCTTGCCATAAAGCTCGGAGGTTGAGGCCTGATAAATACGGCATGTATCGGCCAGGCTTGCGACTCTTACTGCTTCCAGAATCCTCAGCACGCCGGTTGCATCTACATCGGCAGTAAACTCAGGCACATCGAAGCTGACCTGTACATGACTCTGCGCTGCCAGATTATAGATTTCATCCGGCCTGACGGCTCCGATCACTTTGACCAGACTCATGGAATCCGCTAAGTCTCCATAGTGAAGATGAAAATTTGGATGCCCCTCCAGATGCGCAATACGTTCCCGATAATCCACCGAAGACCGGCGGATGATTCCATGGACATCATATCCCTTTTCGATTAAAAACTCCGACAGATAGCTCCCGTCCTGGCCCGTTACTCCTGTGATTAATGCTGTTTTCATATAATACCTCCTTCAATAAAACGGATAGCATTGCTTGTCCTTATACGATAAATACGTTGTTTTTTAACCTTTCGCATCTCAGTTATACCCATCATCCGAAAAAAGAATGTCATCTTATCAACTTTCATTTCTCATCAAATTACCTCTCGCGTCTATTTGTCCTACTACCTTCGCCGGCACCCCTGCCACCAGCGCATAATCCGGCACATCTTTTGTCACCACCGCTCCGGCAGCAACCATGGCGTATTTGCCCACCGTATGTCCGCATACAATTGTGGCGTTGGCACCGATGGATGCTCCTTTTTTTATCAATGTTTTTTTATAATTCTCATGCCCTTTGGGGTATTCAGCTCTTGGTGTCAGATCATTCGTGAACACACAGGACGGCCCGCAGAATACCCCGTCCTCCAGCACAACACCTTCATAAAGCGATACATTATTCTGTATTTTACAGGAGTCCCCAATAATGACGTTATTTGACACATTCACATTTTGCCCCAGCGAACAGTTTTTTCCAATTCTTGCACCTGACTGAATATGGCAAAAATGCCATATCTTTGTTCCTTCGCCTATCTCCACATTATCATCTATATAGCTGCTTTCATGAACAATATACTTTTTTCTCATGCTGCCCCCTTTAAGAACAGCCCCCTCTTTCAAAACCTCCTGAAATCTGCCGTAAAAGTCCATTGTAGAACATTCCTTTAAGGGCAGCCTGACCGCTTTCCCTTCCGCCGCAGATTTATAAATTGCCAGTACAAGCTCCAGTGCTCTCCTTCCGGCTTCCCCATTTACATAAGGTTCCCTGTCATTTTCTATTGCACCGATCATGTCCGCATACAGCGGCGTATGCCCAAATCCGTATACATTGGGCGGATTTTCGGCAAACTGATTTTTCACTGCTTCCGGATCGTCCAGGGTATCCGAAAAGCGCCACTCTTCAATGCGGTTTACACTCTGGCCTCCCGCCTTTACCGTGCCTTTTTCGCCAAATAAATAGAGGGTCTCCTCCAGATTCTTTGGATAAATATCTGTGGTTCCCTCTATGATTCCATATGCTCCGCTTTTAAATTTTACAAGTGCAATCCCCAGGTCCTCCGCTTCAAGATACGGGTGATTTAACTGATCCGTCATCCCCACGACCTCATCAACCTCATCCCCCATCATCCAGCGGAGCAAGTCTATGTTGTGAATGCACTGATTCATGAGTGCCCCACCGTCCTGTTCCCATGTGCCCCGCCATTTTGCCTGGTCATAATAATGCCTGTCCCTGCACCAGCGGATATGCGCCGTCCCGTAAAACATGCGTCCGAAACGCCCCTCATCCAGTGCTTCCCGTATCTTTTGTACAGACTTGTTAAATCGGTTCTGATGGTTTGCACAGACTTTAACGCCTTTTTCCCTTGCTGCCTTTATGACCGCGTCGGCATCGGCAAGCGACAAGGCTATGGGCTTTTCAATAATCAAATTACACCCCGCCTCTATACAATCAAGCGCTGACAGCCTCCGGCTGGTCGGTTACAATAAAGAGGTATCCCGGCAGAAGCTTTTCCTGCACGGTCCGCCATTGCCCGCCATACTTCTTTCTCCTTCTTCTGGTTAACTGGATACATCTGGCATCCAATTCTTCGGGAAGCAGTGCCTTCACAATGGATTCTGTTTTGATTTCATCCCCATCCTTTACATGCACCGCACACCACATTGCTGCCAGCCTCCCTAAAAAAAGAAAACGAAAACCGCTTAAAGCAACGGCCTTTCAGGCTTATCAGATGTGGAAAATGCAGAAAATACCAAGGTATTTTCCGTACTCTATACACCTTGGCACAATATCAGCGTTGCTAACCTCGCAGTGTCAACCTTGGAAATTGCCCTGGGTTCTTCTGCAGCTGCGCCGCTTACGGACGTTCGCTATAAGCTGACAGCTTATCTGTCATACTCAAAAAAGCCCCTCATATGAGTAGGCTTTTTTCACATTAACCGATATATTATTTGTTGTTCATAGATTATTGGAGATGGTTTCCAGAAACTCTTCCGGAAGATACTGTTGAATCTCCGCCCTGGCAGCATCAAGCCTCAAAAATGTCTGCATTTTATTATCCTCATCTGCAGATAATATGGCAAAAGTATTTTTTTCTCCATCCTGTGGTATTAACCTATGGATAATCTTCAGCAAAAAACGGATATTATCATCCGACAGCCCACTTATCATTCGAACTGCCTCTTGCTGTAAATCAGACATAAATTCACCCCTTCCTTCATATTAATAACCATAGCTTTCCACAACCTGCAAATTTTAACGGCGAAAAGCATAAGCTTATGTCGTATGAGCCGCAGGCAAAAATCAATCTCATGGAATTAAAGGTCCCCGAAGAACGCTGGTTAAGGCAAGTTTGCTCGCCTGCGTTCTTCGGGGAATGACTTAGATTTTCTTTGTCTGCGTTTTTTGCAGACTTAAGAATCTTCATTCCCTTCACACTATGCTCTTATAGCATATTATATTCCATGTTTCTTCTCAACTACAAAAAAGGCCGATACAAAGTTGCTGTAATACAATTATTAAGTAGTAAGAACGCCTTCAGGCGCATAACCTAAAAGCGTTCTCCTTTATTCCCTATATGCCGTTTCAAGACACTCACAATGTGTGAGCATTGCATCAGCCCTTAGCTTCCCCTCAGCAGAACGGATTCTCCGTAGGATAAGGCAGGGACTTGGGCTGATTGTAATTCAAATCCTCCACCGGTACTCCAATATACTTAAATACCTCAAACAGCGCTTTTCCAAAATGTCCGAAGGCCACAGCGCCATGGTGGGGATAATTCTTTTCGATCAGCACATGGCGATAGAAGCGTCCCATCTCAGGTATTGCAAACACGCCGATGCCGCCGAAGGACTTGGTGGGCACATTCAGCACCTCGCCCTGTGCAATATAAGCGCGCAGCTTGTTGTCCGCAGTGGACTGCAGGCGGTAGAAGGTAATGTCGCCGGGCATAATGTCGCCCTCAAGGGTGCCGTTGGTCACCTCTACGGGAAGACTGCGGGCCATGATCTTCTGATACTTCATCTCGCAGAATGCCAGCTTCTTGGTGCAGGTATTACCGCAGTGGAAGCCCATAAAGGTATCCTTATGGGTATAAGGGAACTTGCCCTCGATCGCTTCTTTAAACATATCTGCAGGAACAGAGTTGTTAATGTCAAGCAGCGTTACGGCATCCGCGCTGACACAGGTGCCGATGAACTCGGACAGGCATCCGTAAATGTCCACCTCGCAGGATACGGGAATTCCCATACCGGTCAGACGGCTGTTTACATAACAGGGCACAAAGCCAAACTGGGTCTGGAATGCAGGCCAGCACTTTCCGGCAATGGCTACATACTTCCGATACCCTCTGTGATTCTCCACCCAGTCAAGCAGAGTCAGCTCATACTGCGCCAGCTTCTCCAGGATTTCAGGCTTCTTGTTTCCTGCGCCCAGCTCTTCTGCCATCTCCTTTACCTTGGCAGGGATTCTCTCGTCCCCCGCGTGCTTGTTAAAGGACTCGAAAAGATCCAGCTCGGAATTTTCCTCGATCTCCACTCCCAGATTGTAAAGCTGCTTGATGGGCGCGTTGCATGCCAGGAAGTTAAGGGGTCTGGGGCCAAAGGAAATGATTTTTAAATCAGACAGTCCGATAATTGCTCTGGCAATGGGCACAAACTCGTTGATCATGTCAGCGCATTCCTCAGCAGTCCCCACGGGGTACTCAGGAATATAAGCTTTAACATTTCGCAGTTTTAAATTGTAGCTGGCATTCAGCATACCGCAGTATGCGTCGCCGCGGCCGTCCATCAGGTCTGCCTGACTCTCTTCCGCTGCTGCCACGAAAATGGAGGGACCGTCAAAATGCTTTGCCAGCAGGGTCTCAGAAATCTCAGGGCCAAAGTTGCCAAGATAAACGCACAGGGCGTTACATCCGTTTTTCTTAATGTCCTCCAGCGCCTGTACCATGTGGATTTCGCTCTCCACAATGCAGACGGGACACTCATAAATATCCGCCGCACCGTACTTTTCCGTGTATGCCTTCACCAGCGCCTTTCTTCTGTTGACAGACAGGCTCTCCGGAAAGCAGTCACGGCTTACGGCAACAATACCGATCTTTACCTGGGGTAAATTGTTCATGTTTTGATCCTCCTATAATTGTACTATATTATTTGGGCGGTAATCCCGCCGAAATTTCATTCTTTCACGCACTTTGCTATATCCAGGTTTTCACCCTTCAGCCCTAAGAAGCTGCCCGGCTCCAGGCCGCCCTCTGCATGGCCAATCAGCCACTTGTTCACGGCGGTAATCAAATGATCTTCATTGTCCGTGGTTGTACCGGAAGCCCTGGGATGAGATACTTTCAAGGGGTAATTGGTTCCCTTCGGAAGCACAATGGCTACCTGAAAGCCCTTGCCCTCTACGCTGCAGGGCGCATAATGCAGCGTTGTGGCATAAACCTCCACTCCTGTTCCCGCAGGCAGTAAAAACGCCTCCATCTTTGACGTCTCATAGGTATGATCTGCCTCTACATCCTGAAGACTGCCAAGAATCAGGATCGCATCCGTGGCCGCCACATTGATTTCGGAATCCCGATGATATTCCACGGCATTCAGCTTTGTGTTATGGCCGTTGCAGTAACCGATCTGAATAGGCATCTCTCCGTATGCCACATCCGACAGCTTCTGCATCACAGGCAAGGCCTCCAGCTCCCGGATGCTTGGCTCATAGACCACCCCCTCAGGAACGGGCGTCTCCTTCATGGCCGCCACCAGCTCCGTAAAATCAACATTGGTTATCATCCGCCCATATTTCTTAAAGGCAGGATCCGTAACAGGTAATATTTTCATGCTAATACCTCCTTGTGCGCCATGGGCGCAGACCTTTATTCTACCAGCTGCCAGCTATGACTGCTTTATTTCATCACCTGAAACAAAGGCTTGCAGGCAGGATATATTTCCTTAAACTGTGCATAGCGCTCTTCGTACTTTGCCGCCAGCTTTTGATCCGGCTCCACCGTATCCACAATCCTTACCACCTTTTCTGCTGCCTCTTCCACGCTCTTAAATTCGCCGCAGGCCACCGCCGCCAGCATGGCACCTCCCATAGCAGGACCTTCCTCGCTCTCGATCACATCTACCTTCAGATTCAGCACATTGGCCACAATCTTTTTCCAAAGAGGACTCTTCGCGCCGCCGCCGCAGATCTTGGTGCGCTCCAGCTTGATTCCCAGGGACTTTGCAACCTCCAGGGAATCCCGCAGGGCAAATGCCACACCCTCCAGCACCGCCTGAGTCATATCCGCTCTGGTGGTGTCCATGGTCATGCCGATAAAGACCGCTCTGGCGTTTGGATCGTTATGGGGAGAACGCTCTCCCATCAGATAAGGCAGATAATATACATGGTTCTCACCCAGCTTTTGAATAGCCTGCTGTTCCGCGCTATAATCCTTCGTGCCGATAATATCATCCATCCACCATTTATTACAGCTGGCAGCGCTGAGCATACAACCCATCAGATGATAGCTGCCATCCGCATGGGCAAAGGAATGGAGCGCATTAAACTTATCCACGCCAAACTTTCCTGAGGAAATGAAGATGGTGCCGCTGGTTCCCAGAGAAATGTTACACATATTGTCCCCAACCGTACCCGTACCTACCGCAGCCGCCGCATTGTCTCCTGCGCCGGCCGCCACCTTTACGGCAGCGGATAAGCCCAGCTCCTTTGCAATCTCCGGCAGAAGGGTTCCCACCGTTTCATAGCTCTCATAGCAGGCTGCAAGCTGATCCATGCGAATCCCGCAGATCTCACACATTTCCTGTGACCACCTGCGATTTTTTACATCAAACAGCAGCATGCCGGAAGCATCCGACACATCGGTGCAGTGTACGCCCGTCAGCTTGTACGCAATATAATCCTTGGGCAGCATAATCTTTGCGATCCTCGCAAAATTCTCAGGCTCGTTTTTCTTCACCCACAGAATCTTAGGCGCAGTAAATCCGGCAAAAGCAATATTTGCAGTATACTCCGACAGCTTTTCCTTCCCGATCACATTGTTCAGATAATCCGTTTCCTCCGTGGTACGCCCATCGTTCCAGAGGATCGCCGGACGAATCACATGATCGTCCTGATCCAGAATCACCAAACCGTGCATCTGACCGCCAAAACTGATGCCTGCCACTTGGGCTTTGTCCACATCCTTAATCAGCTCCTTGATTCCTTCTATGGTCTGAGCATACCAGTCCTCCGGCTTTTGCTCCGACCAGCCGGGATGAGGAAAATACAAAGGATACTCTCTTGAAACCACATTGACAATCTTTCCGTCCTGATCCATCAGCAGCAGCTTCACTGCTGATGTTCCCAAATCAATACCTATGTACAGCATTTACAGCCCCCTTTTACTTCATGATTTCATCTGACAACAGTTCATTCCGTCCTGACTATATATCAGAATCTTGCTATATATTCATGATACTTGTTGCAGGGAAAAAAATCAAGCCGTATAATAGAGTTCGCAAGAAAAGCGCACTCATTTTTTGCTTTTTTATAGTATTGACCGGGAAATTCTGCGAGACTGGAATGTTTTCAGAGCCGTCCATTATCACTTAAACGAAATCAAAAAAGCAATATTTGACTATTGCTGCCAAGGAGGTATGAAATGAGCTTATTTCAGGACATCAAAAACTACACTCCCCTGAATGAACAGGAAGCCTGTGACCGGGAGCTGATGCTGGACTTTATGATCCGTAACCCGGATCATCTGGAGCGAGGAAACAGGATTGCTCATTTTTCCGCTTCGATCTGGACCGTCAATAAAGAACGTACCAAAACCTTAATGGTATACCATAATATCTACGATTCCTGGTCCTGGATCGGGGGCCATGCAGACGGCGATGAAAACCTGCGCGCCGTGGCCCTGCGGGAACTGCAGGAGGAAACAGGCGTTAAAAGCGCCCGACTGCTGAATCCTGAAATTTTCAGTCTGGAAATGCTTACTGTCAACGGACATATGCGCAGAGGGCTCTATGTGCCCAGCCATTTACATATGAACGTCACTTACCTGGCCGAGGCTGACGAAAGCGAGGCGCTGATTGTAAACGAATCGGAAAACCAGGCAGTAAAATGGTTCACCTTTGAGGACGCTCTGAAGGTATCGACAGAGCCCTGGTTTGTAGAATGGATCTACAGAAAATTGATTGAAAGATGCAGATCGTGAAACCCGCACGCCATGTCATCTGATTCAGGCTTAAAACGGCTCCCTGCAGAATTCATAAATGCCGATCCCTGCTGCCAGGGACAAATTCAGGGAATCAATGGAATTGGTATGGGGAATCACCACACTTTTGCCTACACTCATATAGCTTGCATCCAGGCCCCTTGCCTCGTTGCCGAAAATCAAGGAATATGGTTTGCCTTCCGGATGCTGAAAGGCCCCAAGCCGGTACTTTCCCTCCAGCATAAAGGCATAGTTTTCCCGTTCACCGCCATACCTTTTGGCATACTGACCAAAATCGGAAAAATACTCGAATTTTATTCCAAACAATGCCCCCATCGACGCCCGCACTGTTCTGGGATCAAAAATATCCGCCGCCGGCTCGATAATTGCCAGATTCGTAATGCCAAAACCCATGCAGCTCCTGATAATAGTGCCTAAATTACCCATATCCCCCGGATTGACCAACACCACATGATTTGCATGATGCTCCAGTGTACACTCATATTTTTTGAATACGCCGATCACAATGCACTTATCCTTATCCCGCAGCCTTTCCACGAGCCGGTCACTGCATATGATTCCGATGTCCGCTCCTTTACACGCCAGCTCCAGCCCTTTTCGAAGCTCTGCCTTTGCATCGGAATGCAGTAAAACCATTTCCGCCGTTTCCGGCCTGGCCCGCAGCAGCTCAAATGTGGGAAAAGAGCCCAGGCAATAGGAGCAGGCATCTTTTTTTCTGTATTTTTTTATCTCGTTTACCGTCATTATCCCTCACCCGGATATACTATATAATGAAAAAGCGGCGGCTTCGAGTCTTCAAAATGATTATAGTCAAATTTACAACTGCCAGCTTCCTACGGCAGAAGAAATTTCCTAAATAAGGCAAAAAATCCCCCGGAATTAGATGTAAAATTCCGGGAGAACAGCCTTAACATACAAACATTCTTCTTTCGATAAACTATTTTTCTGATAAACGATCTTCTTTTGATAAATGTTCTTCTTTATGATAAACGGTCTTCTTTTGATAAACGATCTTTTTTATGATAAATGATCTTCTTTATTGTACTGCCGGACAATCCGAATTTTTCGGACAGCTCTTTAATCGACATGCCGCCATGAAATAATTCCCTGATCCGGCTGTTCCTTTCCTCATAAAACCTTTTTGAGCCGCTGACTGCACCCCACTCCTGTTTTTCTTCGGACTTAGGGATATACAGAAGCTCTCCTTCAATATAACACTGCACCTCCCGCAATAGCCCGGAAGGTAAAATTTCTGCTGCATTCGTATATTTCATCTTTCCCACTCCTTATTTATTCCCGCGAGTATAAATTGCTCGCTGAGCAGACATTGCTTGCGCCGCAATGAATCGTTCCATAATAAACAAGTCGCAGAAACAGCAGATTATATAGTTTTACCGCCCATACAGATTTCTATATAACTGCTATTCTGCATGGGCACCAGAGCCACGTTTATGGTTAAATCCGTTACAATTTTTC
This sequence comes from uncultured Acetatifactor sp., assembly GCA_910586485.1. Taxonomy (GTDB): domain Bacteria; phylum Bacillota; class Clostridia; order Lachnospirales; family Lachnospiraceae; genus Acetatifactor. The sequence goes on along the minus strand of CAJUIA010000001.1, from coordinate 15,109 downwards.
ATATATTTATCACCTCTTTTCATGTGTATGGATACTTTTAATATTACACCATAATCGGCCTGTACACCAGTGGAAAAAACAAGTATAATCGTTTTCGATCACTCATACAGAAAACCTACAGTTGAAAAACTCTATGTTTTATCCTTTGACTTTACATAAGCGACCCCCTAAACTGTATATTATAAACGCACCTTCTGCAGAGGGCAGCAATGACGCCTGCAGGCGATTGGAGCAGACTTCCAATGTCAGACCTGACGGACTGTCGGCAAAAACAAGTATTAAATTGATGTCCCATAAAACGGACAAGGAGAGGAAGCATGGAGAGCATACAATATCACGGGATAGCCATGGGCGGGAAAATATATTCCCTGCGTATGGCAAAGCGAATGAATCAGGAGCAGCTGGCTGCCGTACTGAATGTCAGTCCTGCTGCCGTTTCCAAATGGGAACGAAACCTGTCGAAACCCAGCATCGAAATGCTGTGGGCCCTGGCGGACCTCTTTGAATGCAGCATAGACGAGCTGGTGGGCAGAACCCCCGGACAGGTAGAAGAACTGGGTATCTATGACGCTCAAAAATTTCGTCTTGCCATAATCGGGGAGGATCTGTTGAAGTGCAGTGAAATCAGCAGGAAACAGGGGCTGCTTGCCATGGAAGCCTGTATCCCCGACCTTAAGGGCGGAAGCAGATTCCTGGCCTTTGCCATTCCCTTTATTATGTATCTGTTTATGAAGCAAGTAGATGCGGACGCGGCATTTCAGCTTCTTGAGAATTATTCCACGACACTCCCGGATGCGGAGCGCCAGGAGGGCCGCATGATCACGGCAGCATTAAAAAGAATCTTTGCCGGGGATGCTCCCGAAATGATGCAGGAGCTGATTTCATCCTTTATCGGCATTGATTATCGAGAAAGGAAAACCAATATGAGCGAGCTTTTGAAATACACCCGTCAGGACATCCTGGACCAATACAGGGATAAAAAACTATATTCCGAGCATACGGACCTGCTGGAAGCCTTTGCGCAGCTGGGAGATTTCGAAATCCAGCTGATCCTGCGGGATACGGATAACGCTGCTCTGACGGCAGCGCTCACCGGCGCATCAGGCTGCGTGGTGCAGGCCTTCCTGAAAAATCTTTCGGACAGAATGCTGTACTTTATTCACGAAGACATGAAGCAGTGGCACGGCACGGAGGAAGAAATTCTCGCGGCTCAGAAAAAGCTGCTGGAGCTGGGAAATTTCTACCTGAAAAAATCTGAGGGCTGACATTTGGCAGGCTTGTCCACATATGCAATCTCAACGTTACATCCTGCACCTTAAAAGGGGTTTTCAAAAAAACAAACATTCGTGTATAATGAAAACATCCTGACTGCCGCTTATGCGGAGGAACGAGGCCAAGATGACAACCGGTGAAAAAATAGCTGCCCTCCGCAAGGGCCACAATATCACACAGGAACAACTGGCAGAGCTGCTGGGAGTAACCCGACAGTCTGTTTCCCGCTGGGAAATGGATCTGGCCTTCCCCGAAACGGAAAAGCTGATCCGGCTGAGCAGACTGTTCTCCTGCAGCATAGACTACCTGCTCAGCGATGTGATTGTCCGGGACAGTCCGGACGATGCGAAGATAACGGCCGACACCTGCGTATCCTTTATCCGGGAGTGCGGATATTTCTTTCTGGCTACCTGTAGTGACTCCCGGCCCAGGCTCCGGCCTCTGGGAATGATTTTAAGCGACGGACAGGATCTGTTCATCGTCACGGACAGCAGAAAAAGTGTCAGTTCAGACCTTGCCCGGAACGGCAGCGTAGAACTGGCAAGCTATAACCTGACCTCTGGAAAATGGATCCGCATCAGCGGCACCGCAGAAAAGGACGATTCTCCTGTCTGTCACGAGCTGGTTTTCTCTTCCTACCCCGTACTGCGGAAAAAGTACGCGGAAGGCCGGGAAATATTTCTTGCCGTTTATCGAATTCATCCGGAGAAAGTCAGCATTGTCTGAAAACATTACCAATGCAGTGCCCGAAACGGGCGGAAAGGAACACGAATGGAAAAATTAACAGATACTACAAGGGCGCTTATGGACGAGAGGTTTGGTCACGATTTCATCCTTCCTCTGGCAACGGTGGAGGATGGCATTCCCCATGTCCGCAACGTGGACGCTTATTATGAAGACGGTTCGTTTTATGTAATTACCTACAGCCTGTCCAATAAAATGCGGCAGATCGGCAGGAATCCCTCCGTAGCCGTCTGCGGCGATTGGTTTACCGGCCACGGTGAGGGCATCAATTTGGGTTATGTGGGCAAACCGGAGAACAAAGCAATCACCGACATGCTGAAAAAAGCTTTTGCCTCATGGATTGACAATGGTCACACCAATTTTGAAGACGAAAACACCTGCATCCTGCAGATCCGCCTTACCGACGGCGTATTGTTTTCCCACGGCACCCGGTATGATATTGATTTTACCGCATAGCGGCCATTAGCGCACAGCCTTACCTTTGGATGATACTGCTTTTTTGCCCTAATTGCCATCAATAGGGCCCCCCGATATTTCTTGGGGAGCCCTTTCTTTGTTACTGCTTATTCCTTGACCAGTAACCTGTCCTTCATCCATTTTTCTTCCGCACCGGAAAATATATTTCCGTCTCCCAATCCTCAGGGGAATAGGAGTCAAACTGAGTCTTAATATAAAGCTCAAAAGGTGCTCCCGCCATCTCATAGCCGTTCTCAATGATCCAGGAAACGACGGCGCCATAGCCCTCCGAAAGCGTGGAATAGCTTCCGTGATGAACGGTCATGGCACACTCTACAGGCTCTAAAACCGTGTCTGCCTTGTCCTTTTCCTTAATGCCGATAAACAGCTCTACATCCGATGATTCCTGGTTAAATTCCTGATCATAATATCTGGCTCCATTTAAGCCTGTGGGCGTGACCCGCTCCTTAGGCACCCGCTCAAAAAGCGTGCCGTAATACTTGCCGAATTCATCCACCCCCATCACGGCACGATTTGTCAATACATTCATAGCCGGAGAATTTTTCACTTCTATAACATAACTCTTTTGATAAGTCATAATATCACCTGTCCTTTCAAATACAGAAATATGCGTCTGTAGTTCGTTTAAAATAATCACCGTTTCCTGTTGCTTTTGCCTTAAAATTTCCTTCTGCTGCCGCAGCACGCTCAAGAGCATTTTATCATCGGAAAGAGCAAGCAGCTCCTGGATTTGCTCCAAAGAAAAGCCATACCGCTTCAAACGCTGTATATAGTTCATCCGGTCAATCTGCTCCGTCCGATAATACCGGTAGCCGGTAAGGCGGTCCACCTCTGCCGGTACCAGCAGGCCGATCTTGTCATAATGATGCAGCGTCTTCACGCTGACCTGACATATTTTGGAGAATTCTCCGATCTGCAGCATTCCGCTCCACTCCTTTTGCTCTTGATAGATTCGAATCTGTACACAGTATAGTATCTGACCTTGGGGGAGAGTCAACAGGAATTTTTCATTTTCGATAATAAACTTTCCAAATTTCTTTGTGCGTGCTATACTAAACAATATAATCAAATTCGCTATATTGACAAGAGGAATATGAGATGAAGTCAAAGAAAGGCCATAACCGCATTCAGTATATTTTAACACTGGTAATCACATTATTTGCCCTTGGCGTTATTGCTTTTTATACTTTCGCTTCTTTTTATTCCGTGGCTATGGAGGATGCCGTTACCATCGGCAAGAATTCCGTATCCCAGGAAGCCGAAGAGCTGAACAACTTTCTGCTGCAGGGACTTGACGTCCTGCAGGTGACAGGGCTGGTGGTAGATTCCATGATGCGCGGCGGCGCCGACCCGGAGGAAATCGAAAAATTTCTGCTGCAGGAATCGGAGGATTATGCACGCGCCATTGATAAAAATTTTACCGGCATATACGGCGTTTTTAACGGTGTTTATCTGGACGGCATCGGCTGGGTGCCGGATGATGATTATGTCCCCCAGGAACGGGTCTGGTATACAACAGCCCTGGCAGGCGGCGGCCGCCCCATGGTAGTTTCCCCTTATCTGGATGCCCAGACAGGCAGCATCATGATTTCGGTAAGCCAGCTTCTGTCAGACGGAAAAAGTGTGGTCTCCCTGGATATTGTAATGGATGAAATGCAGCAGATGGCAAAGAACATCCAGCTGAACGGAGAAGGATACGGCTTTATCATTGACAAAAACGGCCTGGTGGTTGCCCATCAAGACGACTCTCAAAAGGGGAAAAATTATCTCACCGACGAGGATATGCAGGACACTCAGCTGCCGGAAATGACCCGGAAAATTCTTTCCAGTAACGAAAAAGCCGTGACCATGGAGCTGGATGGTGAAGAATGTATGATCTTTTCCAAAGAGGTCCAAAAGGACTGGTATGTAGTCATGGTAATCAATACGGCTGACCTGTTTGAAAGAGTCAAGGTTACACTATGGCGGAATATTTTTGTAAGTGTACTGATTTTTATTGTAGTAGGGTACTTCTGCACCTCCAGTTACCGCAACAGAAACAAAGCTACCCGATATGCCGAAGAGCTGCAAGGCTATCAGGCCACTCTGGAAGAGCGGGTAGAGACACAGACCAAGAAAATCAAGGAGCAGGCTCTTGAGCGGATCCGCATGCAGGAAAGTGTAATCGAGGGCATGGCTGCCATCATCGAAAGCCGGGACAACTCCACCGGCGAGCATGTACGCAATACGAAGCGCTATGTATCCATGATGGCTGATTATATGCTGGAAAATAACATATATCCGGAGACAGTGAACGAAAAATTTACAGTTTACATACGCAATGCGGCCCCGCTGCATGATGTGGGCAAGATTCTCATTTCCGATGTGATTTTAAACAAACCCGGAAAGTTCACGCCGGAGGAATTTGAGATCATGAAAACCCACGCCTTTTTAGGCGGGGACATTGTAGAGAAGATCCTGGCAGGCAACGCGGAACCAGAGCTTTTGCAGATGGCTAAAGAAATCGTGTGCTGCCATCACGAAAAATGGGACGGCAGCGGTTATCCCATGGGCCTGCGAGGCAGCGAAATCCCCCTTTCGGCACGAATCATGGCGGTGGCGGATGTATTTGACGCCTTGGTCTGTAAGCGTGTATATAAGGAAGCAATGGCGGAGGAACATGCCTTTTCCATTCTCCGGGAGGATGCTGGAAAGCATTTCGATCCCGTGCTGGTGGACGTGTTTTTTGCCATTCGGGAGGATGTGCATCAATACCTGCAGGAGAATGCCCGAAGACAGTAATTTCATCCCTGTTTCCTGTATTCGCCGGGCGTTACCCCGAATACCTCTTTAAATTTACGGCAAAAATAACCGATATTTTCAAACCCGGCATCCCGGGCCACGGTGGAGACACTGTTCTCCGTGGCAGCCAGCAGTCTGGCCGCATATTTCAGTCTGTAATTGATCAGATATTCTATGGGTGATGTATGTATATTTTCCCGAAACAGATTCAGCACACTGCTTTTGCTTAACATCACCGTACCCGCAATATCATCCAGCGAAACCGGCCCCCTGAAATTCTTATGTATATACTGCATCATAATTTGAAGCTGCGCCCGGTTCCGCACAGAGGAACGGGGCGCGGATGCTTCCTCGGCCGGCTGCATCTGTCTGAACAGCATATACCACAGCTTTAAAAGCAGTTCTACGGTTTTTATTTCACACTCCTTGCCCGATTCCTGGAGGGCAAACACAGAAACAAGCGTATCCTTTATTTCCTTCTCCACGGAATCATCAGCAGAAAAGATCATACATTCGGCAGGCGAATCAAGAACCGGCTGTATAAACTTCCGGTAAATCAGACTTTCTTCCCCGGCAAGAAGAGAAGGTGAAAACACTATATTAGGGATAACGGTACTTTCCGCCGCTTCAAACCTGTGTATCACCTGAGAATTTATAAAGATACCCGTTCCAGCACGCAGCACATATCTTTCACTTCCGATCAGAAAGTCCGCCGTGCCCTTTTCAATCAGTACAAATTCCACTTCCGGATGCCAGTGCCAGTCTATGCAGTGAAAATCAAAAAGCCAAATATCCTCCAGATAATACTGAAACGGATACTCATCACTGCCATGACGAATGGTTTCCCTTAAGGACTCATCCGTTATAATTTTACTGTAACTGTCAGATGCCGTCATATCAATTCTCCTGCCTCTTATCCTGTTTCTCTCGCAAAACTGCCATATTGTGTAATAAATTTACGAAATACTATCTTGATTTACATTTTGACCTGCCATATAATGTAACTCATTGTAGCAAGGAAGGAAGCATGAGTCAACATGAACAAAAATTACAAAAAAACACTGACAGCCTGTTATCTGGGCTTTATCACACAGGCTATTGCCGCAAATTTTGCGCCCCTGCTGTTTTTAAAATTTCACAGTGATTATCATATCCCCCTGGGAAAAATAGCTCTGATTTCCACGGTCTTTTTCCTGACCCAGCTGATAATAGACGTTTTATGCTCCTATTTTGCAGATCGTATCGGATACCGCAGATGTGTAATAGCTTCAGAACTTTGTTCCGCTCTGGGGCTGATCGGGCTTGCCTTTTTGCCCGAACTCCTTCCCGACCCTCTGGCCGGCATCATTATCAGCGTAATCATTTATGCTGTGGGCAGCGGCTTGATCGAGGTATTATGCAGTCCCATCGTGGAGGCCTGTCCCTTTGACCATAAGGAAGCCGTCATGAGCCTGCTGCATTCCTTTTATTGCTGGGGTTCGGTAGGTGTAATCCTCTTATCCACCGTCTTTTTTGCGATATTTGGCATCGGCAGCTGGAAGTGGCTTGCCTGCATATGGGCGCTGATTCCCCTTTATAATATCTACAATTTTGCCACCTGCCCCATCGAGCCTCTGGCAGAGGACGGCGAAAGCATGAAGGTAAGCCGCCTGCTCCGGGTACCCGTCTTTTGGATCGCCATTATCCTGATGATATGCGCAGGAGCTTCCGAACTGTCCATGTCTCAATGGGCTTCCGCCTATGCGGAATCCGCCCTTGGCCTGTCTAAGGCCATAGGAGATCTGGCCGGCCCCTGCATGTTTGCGGTAACTATGGGCATCAGCCGCGTTATTTTCGGGAAATACGGCGACCGACTGGATCTGATGAAATTTATGATCGGCTCCGGCTGCCTGTGCCTGCTCTGTTACGTGTCGGCTTCCCTGTCGGACAATGCCGTGCTGGGGCTGATCGGCTGCATTATGTGTGGTTTTTCTGTGGGTATTATGTGGCCCGGTACCATCAGCATCTGTTCCGGAAGGCTCCCTGCAGGCGGTACAGCCATGTTTGCCCTGCTGGCTATGGCCGGAGACCTGGGCGGCTCACTGGGGCCAGGGCTGGTGGGTACTATCACCCAAATGTCCGGCAATAATCTGAAGCGGGGAATGCTGATCGGATGCCTGTTCCCGCTGATACTGATAGTGTGTCTTATGCTGATGAAAAGTATGCGAAAGGGGATAAATAGCGATAGCAAATCATAATAATAAGTCCGTTATCTTTGCTGTGTACAGCAAGAATGACACTGTTTCACAATTTTCTATAAGCTCATTAATTCTTTTCTCGTTTCCCGATCAAACTTTTCCAGCGCATAACGGTAGGCAGTTCTTGGCATCTCCCCATGGTGCAGAATCAGATAATTTTTCACCGTTTCCCGGTCCACCTGGGATAAACACTTTAACATCCAGCCATATCCCTTCTGCACCAGATCATGCTCATCCGTCAAAAGCGCGTCAGAAATAATCAAAGGGTCTATTCCGTCATAATCTTTGTGCAAAACAGCCGGAATTAATATCACTGCAGACGCACGGCGAACCCAAAAGTCTTCATCCTTCGTCCACTCTGTTACCTTTTGAAAAGCGGATTTATATCTTCTCAGCCATTCGCCAAAAGCATGTGTGCAAAAATCATCACAGTCTCCCCAGCCCCGGACATACCTTTTTAACCACGTATAAAAGGTATCATATGTGGTTTCGGAATACTGGTCCCGTACCCTGTATGCCCAGTCAAAGGCAATGACGCCAAAGGCCCAGCTATGCTCTTCTAATAATTCTTCGCATAAGCCCAGCACATTCTCGATTGATTTATCCTCGATCTTTCTATACAAGCGTGCCGCCAGTCGTCTTATATCACCAGTTACAATATGCTGCCCTTCTGCTGTGTTTTCCGATAATGTTTTAATTTCATTGGTCGCTTCTAACACAATTTTATTCATATTCCGCCCTTTTCATATCTATCATTTTCATTTATCGTAAGTATCTCCGAAATTTTACTCAGCAAAGTTCCTTCTCCATCTGGATATAAAGCCCCTGCTGAAAAACTATGTAAAAACCAAAGGCACGGTACAGGGAGACCGCCGGCTCCAGTGTTATTCTGGTATCCAGAAACAAGGTGCTGCACCCCTGCTCCCTGGCATAACCCTCCAGCGTTTTCAGCAGCTCCTTCGAGATTCCTTTGCCCCGATATTCTTCCTTTATATACAGCCGCTTTACTTCACCCGTTCCCTCCGCCTTTTTACGGTATGCTATGCAGCCTATGGGAAGATCGCCGGAAAATGCTACCCACACCTTTTCTATCTTTTCATTCTCGCTATATCTTGTATAGTAGATCTGATCCTCTCCCAAAAAATCAATCATAAAATCATCATGCTCCGAAAAAAGTCTAAGCACTTTTTTCTCTGTGACTTCCATGGAAATAATGTTCACAGGAAACTCCCTTAAATAGACAACATTTCGGTCCGGATCATAAAAGCTCATGTTTACGGCACCCCACGGACGTTTCGTTGGCTTTTCAATTATTTCTGCGCCTAACGCTGAAACCTTTTCATACTCTTTTTCCATATCATCCGTGGTAAACGCAATGCACATGTTTTGATTATCATTGTTTTTTACTGACCCGTCATTATAAATCGTCAACATGGTCTCTTCCGAGATAATTGTCTGATGCACCTCATCCTGACTGCCATTATCCGTCTCCAGCAGAGCCTTATAAAAATCTGCCAGCTTCACAACATCATTAGTCAATAAACAGACTTCGCCTAACCTCATGTGTACCTCCATAATCCCTGTCTTCATTTTTCAGTATCCGCGGCCTGCTACAGGATATTTTAGCGGATTTCCAGCATTTTTTTGATTCCGTTTGGAATAATCTCAAATCCCAGTTTCTCATAAAACGGCTCCTTGCCTCTGGCGGAAACTCCCCCGATTGTTGTAAATTTCCCGGCAGTGGAATTTACCCTTGCATACTCAATCAGATGGTTCACAATCATTCTCCCAATGCCCTTCCCCTGGAACTGAGGCACAACAATTATTTCCTGGAGATACCAATACATGGCCCCATCGCCCACAAGTCTCCCCATGCCCACAAGTTCACCACGATATAGTGCGGAAACATTTATTAGCCCGTTTTGCAAGGCCTTCCTTGCATGTTCCACCGAGATCTCTGCAAATCCCGTTTCAATCCGCAGCCTGATAAAGTCCTCTGCCTTTAAAATATTGTTCACCAGTCGAATTTCTTTGCAAATGTCCTCATTCAGGCTTGTTCTCCCGTCGGTATGGCATTCCCTGCGGGTAATTCACAAATCATTTTTACCTTTAGGGGACGCTTCGTTATAAATTCAGCATTTTCATCCATTGTTGTTCTCGGATGCTGGTATATATCCTTCTGAATATCAACGGATTCACTTATCATATACAAATATCCCTGTTCTTTTCCATTATGGCTGATTATACCATTATCGTCATATCCCAGCATGCTTGGCTGGTGCGAAAATGCCTCTGCAAGCTCTTTCCACTGTGTTATTGTGCTGCCGCTTTTTAACTCTGTAAAAAGCATATTCGAACCATGAAACCAAACTCCGTCAGGCTGTATTTCTATTTTCATGCTTTCTTCTATTGCCCCCTGCCTTTCTATCGGAACCCTTTTCTCTCAGCAGAATCATTATACCATATCAGCAGAAAATCAAGCGCGAACGCAGTGAGCATTTGATTTTACCTGATATGGTAACGAAAGAATCTTGAAGCGCAAAGCGCGGCAGTCGCGCAGCGACTGGATTCTTGAGTGTATTATACCATATGCGCAGAAAAGGAAGCGCCTCGAAGAGGCATTTACTTTTCAAGCTATGGCTAAGTATAATGCGGCACGATGTGCCGGCAAGACAGCTTCAGCTGGCTTGAATTCTGCGTCAGCAGAATCATTATATCACTTCCGCTGCCGGCCCGCCACTAAAAAGGTAAGCAATATCCTCCCTGAAGCTTTAACTCAATACTTGCAGGAATACAGTCACTATAATCGCCTTATTTCATACTTTATAAAATATAGGAGAATCACTTGAAGGAGGAATCTATCGGTCATGGCTATCGGTTATTTGGTCATACAGGCACGAACGGCCCACGACGCCCTTCCGCTCAGCGGGGTCCAGATTCGGATAATGGATCATCAGGAAAAAATAATATATGAATTAACAACAGATGAAAGCGGAGAAACGGAAAAAATTTCTTTGGAAACTCTGGAGCGGACCTTATCCCTGGATCCAAACTTTTCCGGAACACCTTTTATCAGCTACAATGTACTTGCACTTGCAAACGGCTTTAATTCGGTCCACATTGTAGGCATTCCGATTCTGGAGGGGGAAACGGCCATTCAGCCCATTGAATTTGTCCCCATGCGCGAACTGCAGCGCACCCCCACCGTGACGGAAATTCAGATCGGTGCACCCGCCGTTTCCACCACGGGCAACCGTTATCAGGAAGGACCCGTTACGGAATCCAGGGTACTCCGCCAGGTGGTTATTCCCAACCCCATTACGGTACACCTGGGCAGTCCGGGCGCATCCGCTTCCAATGTACAGGTTTCCTTCTCTGATTATGTAAAGAATGCTGCCAGTAGTGAAATATATCCCACATGGCCGGAATCGTCACTAAGAGCAAATATTTACGCGATTATTACCTTTGCCCTGAACCGGGTTTATACCGAATGGTATAGGAGTCGCGGCTTCAACTTTGATATAACGAACAGCACTGCCTACGACCAAAATTTTATATACGGCCGAAATATTTATGAATCCATCAGCCGAATCGTGGATGAAATTTTTAATGAATATGTCCGCAGGCAGGGACAAACCGCGCCTTATTTCACATCCTTCTGCAATGGATCCACCGCCACCTGTCCAGGATTATCACAATGGGGAACGGTTACGCTGGCCAATCAGGGACTCAGCCCCCTGCAAATACTGCGTTCCTATTACCCAAAGGATGTAGAAATTGCAGAAACCAATATCATTACTGGAATTGTATCTTCTTATCCCGGAGCTGCACTTAAAACGGGCAGTACCGGACTTGATGTACAGACGATCCAGACATATTTACAGAGAATTCGGCGCAATTATCCTGCCATTCCGGCAATTACAGATCCGGCAGGCGTATTCGGCGAGAGTACACGTGCGGCAGTCGCCAAGTTTCAGAGTATATTTAACCTGACACCTGATGGGATAGTAGGAAAGTCCACCTGGAACAAGCTTTCCTACTTGTATACTTCCGTGACCAGACTTGCCGAACTGGACAGTGAGGGAACATCCTTAGGAATCGGAACCGTTCCTCCTTCTTCGGTCCTGCGCCTAGGTTCCTCTGGACAGGACGTCATCACCCTGCAATATCTTTTAAATGTAGCCGCCGAGTTTGATCCTACAATTCCTGCTCCGTCCCAGGATGGAAATTTCGGCCGCGGAACCCAGCAGTCGGTTATGGCCTTCCAAAGAGCAGCAGAACTTGCACCTGACGGTGTAGTTGGACCACTCACATGGCAGGCACTGTATAATACGTATCTGGGCGTAGATAATGTGATTCCACCCAGCCCTGACACAGGGGTGATTGAATACGTTGTCCGTTCCGGGGATACCCTTTGGCTGCTGGCGCAGAGATATAATACAACCGTTGACGCCATCAAAAGCCTGAATGGTTTGACCGGAAATAATCTGTATATCGGCCAGGTACTAAAGATTCCCACGGCAGGAGCCTCAGGCGGATCCTATTTTGAGTATGTTGTCCGCTCCGGAGATACCCTTTGGCTGCTGGCTCAAAGATATAATACAACGGTTGATGCAATCAAAAACTTAAACGGCCTGTCCAGCAATGATCTCAGCATTGGTCAGATACTGAAAATTCCTACTGCCGGAGCGGCGCCGGCCCCGTATTTTGAATATACCGTCCGCTCCGGGGATACCCTTTGGCTGTTAGCGCAAAGATACGGCACAACGGTTGATGCTATCAAAAACCTGAATAATTTAAGCAGCGACATTCTGAATATCGGTCAGGTACTCCGGATTCCGAACGTCTGAACAGAAGATAAAAGCAAGATCCTGACGGCCGGTTTCGCGGGCATCCGGCATATGCCCGCGAAACCGTCGGCAACCCACCTTTTCTTACCATTTATGCTGTCTCCATTTCTTCTGGGAAAAAGATACCAGTGCATTAGATATTTTCCCTATTTATATATCGCGTAATTCCTTGTGCGATGTTATAATATGTAAAATCTCTTCTATATTTTTGCTGTCTGCAAGACAGATCAGGAATTGGGGGCACTATCATGGAGGAATTACTGGTTTACGCGCTTTTGCTTTATGAGGGCTTAGCAGTAGAAAACGAATACAGTGAACGGCTTGACGAATTATTTCTCGACAATCCCGAAATCGAGGACTTGCTCCACCTGGAATGGGAAACAGACATCAAAAAGGCTATTATTTATGTGAGGACACATATTGAGTACAAAAATCTTGACCTTGAATGGTTCGGCAGAACTTTAATGAACAAATTAAAGGTAGTTTATGAAAATTGTTCAGATATAAAATTTTTCGCGAGTCGGATGTATAGCTTATGGAAAAATCTTCCCAGGAACATTCAGAACATAGAACCTTTTTGGGCTCTATGCTACGCCGATGATCCTTTATCATGGGGAGATGAAGAACAGACCAGAAACATTTATGAATATATGCTAAATTACTATGATAATTAAACATAAATTTTTGATTTTCGTATAAAGCCTTGCTTTGCGGGCATAAGCAGAATTCACGCTCATAGCCACACGACCGGAGCCTACAGTCCTGCAGCCCTCACCGTAATTAAATAATTGTCACCAAAATAATTTTCACCTTATCCCCCCTTATATCTCCTTCGCCAACAGAAAGTTGCTTTAATACGAATAATTATCAGGAATACGAATATACGCACGAATTTGAATGTTCTTTTTACGTTCTAAAATCCGAGAGACATTTTCAACATTTCCCTCTGCAGTTATAATATAATCATCATAATTTTCAAGTACAATTCCAATATGGTCATGTTCCATATTGTTGAATACCCTATCAAAAAGGACAATATCCCCTGCTGCAGGCTTAAAGGCTTTTTCATTCCCACTATGGCATTCGATACGGCTATCAGCTTGTGCCCACTCTTCCCAGGCAACACAACCTGCAAGGGAACAAGAGGACTCTTTCGGACGAACAGGAATTTTGAATCCCGCTAATATGACGCAATGATATACAAACGCTGCACACCAAAGCCCATCAGCCTCGTCCACAGACCACTTTGGGAATAATGCAGCTATATCCTGTATATTTGGCACACAATTATTCAATTTTCCGTAGTACGGTTTTTCAGCTTCTTCTCTCGCTATAGCTGCCAGCTTAGCCCTATTACACATCATTCCCTCCATATGCCTTATATGGCTGCCTTCAATTTACAAAATCAATCCGATACTTCTCTTAAAACCAATTCTACATAGTTTCTTAATTCATGTATAAGCAAATTTCAATCATATTCTTGAATCAGAAAACACCATCTTCTTCTAATACGTTTTTCCATTTTTTCTAGTATAATACTTAACTTTTCCGGGAATGGAGCATAATGTGGCAATACAAAGAAAACGACATCTGATTCAATAACTTTTTCATAAATTGTATTAACTTCTCACCTCCTTATTCTCTCTCATCAAATTTGCAAAACTAATTATACCACTTTCATTCTCCATTAACCACAAAAATGCAAGGCATAGCAACCGCCACGCCCCACACTTCTTATTGTTCCAACAACTTGCGGATTACTCCGCCTTGTCAGTGACAAAGAAAGTGTCTGAAGATTATTTTCAGGCATTAAGAAACCGCAACCCCTTGATTTCTCAAAGGATTGCGGTGCTTATTTTTATTATTTGGCTCTAATCTAAAAATTACTCAATGATCGTAGCAACACGACCAGAACCTACTGTACGTCCACCCTCACGAGCTCTCGGAAATGAAATCTAAATGTTTTTCTTTAGTTTTCCTGCTTGTTTTTCTTTATATTATCCAGTTTATCTCTATATTTTTACTGTTTTGAAAAATTTTAGAGCCAAAATAGAGCCATTAGCAAAATACCCATTTTCTCCTTATCCAACCATATTACATGGTGCTAGCACCATGTATAAATAACATTAACAAGGAAAATATCAATTTGTTGTCCTCCACCACTCTAATCAACAAACTGGAATTTGCCTTATTCTTTATTTCCGAAAAAATCTAAAATACTATTTAGTCCCAAAAGTGCGTTTTCATCATCAATGGCAGGTTTTTCATTAGTATTATGGCTATATACCACCTCATGAATGTCATAGCAGTTCATATGATGCAAAAGCGTACAAGCTGTACTATAAGCAGTATCTATATGACCATCGCCTCCACCAACTAATACAATGGCACCCTTTTTAGATTTTATAATAGGTTCTTCTTTTCTAAAAAATCTGGCACAAAAATATGTTTGAAGTCTACTTCCAACATCTAATAATTTTCCAGTCAATTCCGAAAAATAAAGCGGCGAAGCAATCATAATGTTGTCACATTCTTGTATGTATTTATATATCTCTTGCATTTCATCATTTATAACACACCCACTATTTTCCCAACAATACCTACAATCAAAACAGGGCGAAATATTGCACCTATAAGCATCTACAATTCTATATTCTCCTACAATTTTTTCAGTAATTTTCTCAATAAGACTGGCAGTATCACCATTTTTTCTTGGAGAGCCATTTAATATCAAAGTTTTCACTATAA